>NZ_JBVHPV010000006.1:0-397493 GCF_055567715.1 Streptomyces sp. NPDC026377 | reverse complement strand
GGTGGTGGCTATGGCCGTCGTGATGACAACCGTGGTGGCTCGGGTGCCGGTGGTGGCTTCGGGCGTCGTGACGACCGTCCGGCCCCGCGCCGTGACGATGACCGTGGCGGTTTCCGCCGCGATGACCGTCCGGCCCCGCGCCGTGATGACGACCGTGGTGGGTTCCGTCGCGATGACCGTCGTGATGACCGCGCCCCTCGCCGCGATGACCGGCCCTCCTTCCGTCGTGACGACGACCGCGGTGGCCGCCCCTCCGGTGGTGGCTTCGGGCGTCGTGACGACCGTCCGGCCCCGCGCCGTGACGATGACCGTGGTGGGTTCCGTCGCGATGACCGTCGTGACGAGCGTCCCTCCTTCCGCCGTGACGACGACCGTGGCGGCCGTCCCCCCGGTGGTGGCTTCGGGCGTCGTGACGACCGTCCGGCTCCCCGTCGTGATGACGACCGTGGCGGTTTCCGCCGGGACGACCGCGCGCCCCGCCGCGAGGACGACCGTGGTGGCTACCGAGGCCGGGACAGCCGGGATGACCGTGGCGGTTTCCGCCGGGACGACCGTGGCCCGCGCCGCGACGACGACCGCGGTGGCTACCGGGGCCGGGACAGCCGGGACGACCGCGGCGGCTTCCGTGGCGGCGACGACCGCCGCGAGCGGGACCGCGACCGTGAGCCGATCAAGCGGCTGCCGATCGACGAGGACGTCACCGGCAACGAGATCGATGAGGACGTGCGTCAGGAGCTGCTGAGCCTGCCCAAGACCCTCGCCGAGGACGTCGCCCAGAACCTGGTCATGGTGGCCCGGCTGATCGACGAGGACCCCGAGCAGGCGTACGCGTACTCGCGTATCGCGCTGCGGCTCGCCTCCCGTGTGGCGGCGGTCCGTGAGGCGGCCGGGTTCGCGGCGTACGCGACGCAGAAGTACTCCGAGGCGCTGGCCGAGTTCCGGGCCGCGCGGCGGATGACCGGGCACGTCGAGCTGTGGCCCGTCATGGCCGACTGTGAGCGGGGCATGGGCCGCCCCGAGCGTGCGCTGGAGATGGCCGGCGCGCCCGAGGTGCAGAAGCTCGACAAGGCCAGCCAGGTCGAGATGCGCCTGGTCGCGGCTGGTGCGCGGCGGGACATGGGGCAGCTGGACGCCGCCATCGTGACCCTCCAGAGCCCCGAGCTGGCCTCGAACTCGGTACAGCCGTGGACTCCGCGTCTGCGGTACGCGTACGCCGACGCCCTGCTCGCCGCCGGGCGTGAGGACGAGGCGCGCGAGTGGTTCGCCAAGGCGCTGGAGTCCGACAAGGAGGGCACCACCGACGCCTCCGACCGCCTGGCCGAGATGGACGGCGTGGACTTCGTGGACGCCCTCGGCGAGGAGCAGGAGGGGCAGGACGAGCAGGTCGACGCCGACCTCCTCGACAGCGCCGACGAGTCGGACAGCCTGCCGGACGAGGACGAGGAAGACGACCGCGACGCCGAGGACGACGACGAGCCGGACGAGCTCGACGAGGTCGAGGCGGACGCCGACGCCGAGTCCGACGCCGTGGTCGGGACCGACGCCGACGCCGACAAGGGTTCGGCCGACGAGGGTTCGGCCGACAAGGCCTGAGCCACCGTCTCCGTAGGCGCCCTGTAGGCGCCTGGGAGCAGTGCAGTTGGGAAAGGGCGGCACCCCCACCGGGGTGCCGCCCTTTCGTGTATGCGGCGCTCGCGGGCGCGTGCCGCTCGCGGCTGCGTACCCGTACCGCTCAGTTCACCGTCAGGCTCCGCAGCACCAGACCCGTCGCCGGCTTGGGGCCGAAGGACGTCGATTTGCGGGGCATCGTGACGCCCTGGCGGGCCAGGTCACGGACGACCTCCTCGCGGACGGGGTGCATGAGCACCGCCGTGCCGCCGCGCCGCTCCGCCTGTTCGACGGCGGCCGTCGTGTCGTGGATGTACATGATGTGCTCGGGCGCGTCCGGGATGCGCCAGACGTGGTCCAGGAGCGTGGAGTGGAGCACGGCCGCGTCCAGTTCGCGCCAGGCCTGTGGGCGGTCGGTGCGGACGGTGCGGGCGAGCAGCTCCGGGTCGGGCCGGTCCAGGAGGTGGAAGTGCCCGTCGCCCGCCAGCAGGAACGCGTTGCCCTCGGCGCTCGCCTCCGCGAGGAGGTCCAACGCGTCGGGCAGCGGCACCGAGAACGTACGAATGCGGAAGGCGCCGGATTCGGCCACCGCCGCCAGGGCCTCGCTGACCGGAAGCCGGTGCAGCAGCCGGTGGATCGCGCGCACCCGCAGCGGATAGCGGGCGGTGTCCACGAGCAGGACCAGGCCGAAGTCCCAGGGGCCGGGCGCGGACTGCTCCGAGCGCAGCCGCAGATAGGTCGCCCAGCGGTGGTGGCCGTCGGCGATCACCGCCTGGTGGTGGGCCAGCTCGGTCTGGATCTCGGCGAGGTCGGCGGGGTCCGTGACCGCCCACAGCCGGTGGCTGTAGCCGTCCTCGGTGGTCGTCGAGAGCAGCGGCTCGCGCCGTACGGTCCGTTCGATGACCGCGCCCGCGCCGGTCGGCGCGCTGCCGTTGCCGCCCCTGTCACCGTGGTACGTCAGGAGCAGCGGCTCGAAGTGGGCGGCCGTCGTGCGCATCAGGGCGGCGCGGTCCTCGACGACGTGCGGCATGACGTCCTCGTGCGGCAGCACCACGCCCTCGGAGGGCTCCGAGAGGGCGAGCGCCCCGATGAGGCCGCGCTGGAGCAGGGTGCCGTCGTGCTGCTCGTACACGTACAGCGCGGGCTCCGCGTCGGGGGCGAGGACGCCCTCGGCCAGCCAGTCGTCGAGGGTGAGCGCGGCCTGCTGGTGCCGTGCCGTGGGCGTGGCGGCCTGCGGCAGGATCAGCCGGACGATGTTGTACGGATCCGCCGACTCCAGGTGCAGGAGGCCGTCGGGCCGCACCACCACGTCGTACGGCGGCGAGGTCACGGCGGCGAGGCTGCCGACGCGCTCGGGTACGTAGCGCAGCCCTCGGAAGGGGATCAGGCGCAGCCCGTCGTCCGTACGCCCAGTTGTGGTCATTGGTGCATGGTAAGTGGGGTGCGGGCATGCGTGATGATCGGGGGGAGAGCATCGAGCGAGGAGTGGATGAGGATGAGCCAGCCCAGCAGGACCCGGCCGAGCGGGAGCGCGCGGGCGTTGAGTGAGGTGTACGACACGGCTCTGCTGGATCTCGACGGGGTGGTGTACGCGGGCGGTGAGGCGATCGACCACGCCGTCGACTCGCTGGGTACGGCCCGTGAGGGCGGGATGCACCTCGCGTACGTCACCAACAACGCGCTGCGGACGCCGGACGCGGTGGCGGCGCACCTCACCGAGCTCGGGGTACCGGCCGAGTCCGGCGATGTGATCACCTCGGCGCAGGCGGTGGCGCGGCTGATCTCCGAGCAGGTGCCGGAGGGTTCGCGGGTGCTGGTGATCGGCGGCGAGGGGCTGCGGGTGGCGCTGCGCGAGCGCGGCCTGGAGCCGGTCGAGTCGGCCGAGGACGACCCGGCGGCGGTGGTGCAGGGGTACGGCGGGCCCGATCTGGCGTGGGGCCGGTTCGCCGAGGCGTCGTACGCGGTCGCGGCCGGGGTGCCGTGGTTCGCCTCCAACACCGATCTGACGATCCCGAGCGGGCGCGGTATCGCGCCGGGCAACGGGGCTGCGGTGGAGGTGGTGCGGATCGCGACAGGCGCCGAGCCGCAGGTGGCCGGGAAGCCGCTGCCGCCGATGCACCGGGAGACGATCATCCGTACGGGTGCGCGCAAGCCGCTGGTGGTGGGGGACCGGCTGGATACGGACATCGAGGGGGCGTTCAACGGCGAGGTCGACTCGCTGCTCGTCCTCACCGGGGTGACGGACGGCGCCCAGTTGCTGGCCGCGCGCCCCGAGCACCGGCCGACCTTCGTGGACGCGGATCTGCGGGGGATGCTGACCGGCCAGCCGGACGTGGCCGAAAACGACGGTGAGTTCGGGTGCGGCGGGTGGACAGCGGCCATCCGCGACGAGGCGTTCGCCCTCGACGGCGAGGGCGAGCCGCTGGACGGCCTGCGGGCGCTGTGCGCGGCGGCGTGGACTTACGCGGGTGACGGCGTGTGCGAGTTGGACGCGGGGAAGGTGCTGGAGCGGCTGGGGTTGTGAGGGGGCCCTCCGGGGGGGGCGGGGTGTGGTCGGTGGGTTTCTGCGGGTTGGTTTGGGCTGGTCGCGCAGTTCGTCGCGCCCCTGAGGAGGGTGCCTGGGGGCGGGGGCCGGGGCTCGGGGCCGATTCTCGGTACGGGGCTTGGGAGTCGCCCCTTCATGGCCGGGCTTCGGCCATGATCAAGGGTACTGTCGGCCGCTTTGCAGGGTAGGCTAACCTAACTTGCGTGTTGGTAGACAGCCCCTCCCCGCCGAGCGCGCAGACCGCTGCCGCGCCCCCGGCCCCGACCACCCGGCGGCACGCCCTGCGGGCCGCCGGACTGCTCGCCGCCTTGGCGTTCCTGGCCCTGGTGGCGCTCGCGAGCATCGCGGTCGGCGCCAAACAGATCCCGCTCGCGGACGTCTGGCACGGGTTGTTCCACTACTCCGGCACCGCCGACGACGTGATCGTCCACGACACCCGGGTGCCCCGCACCCTGCTCGGACTGCTCGTCGGGGCCGCGCTCGGCGTCTCCGGCGCGGTGATGCAGGCCCTCACCCGCAACCCGCTGGCCGAACCCGGCATCCTCGGCGTCAGCGCGGGCGCCTCGGCCGCCGTGGTCTCCGCGATCAGCTTCTTCGGGGTCACCAGCCTGACGGGGTACGTCTGGTTCGCCTTCGCCGGCGCCGCGGTCGTCTCCGCGCTCGTCTACGTCCTGGGCGGCAGCCGGGAAGCCACGCCGGTCCGCCTCGCGCTCGCGGGCACCGCCGCCACGGCCGCGCTGTACGGCTACATCAACGCCGTGCAGTTGATGGACTCGGCCGCGCTCGACCGGCTGCGGTTCTGGTCGGTCGGCTCGCTGGCCTCCGCCAACGCGGACACGGTCACCGAGATCGTGCCCTTCGTGGCGGTCGGTCTGGTGCTCGCTGCGCTCATTGCCCGGCCGCTCAACGCGATGGCCCTGGGCGACGACACCGCCCGCGCGCTGGGCACCCACCTCACCCGGACCCGCGTCCTGGCGATGGTCACCGTCACCCTGCTGTGCGGGGCCGCCACCGCCGCCTGCGGGCCGATCGTCTTCATCGGCCTGATGGTCCCGCACGTCGTCCGGGCCATCACCGGGCCCGACATGCGCTGGATCCTGCCGTACGCGGCCGTGCTCTCACCCGTGCTGCTGCTCGGCTCCGACGTGGTCGGCCGGGTGATCACCCGGCCCTCCGAGCTCCAGGTCGGCATCGTCACCGCGCTCATCGGCGGGCCCGTCTTCATCTTTCTCGTCCGCCGCAAGAGGATGGCTCAGCTGTGAAGGCCGTACGCACGCCCGGGGGTTACTCCTTCCGGGCCGACACCCGTTCGCTGGTCGTCGTCGTGGCGCTGCTGGCCGCCGCCCTCACGGCGGGTGTCGTCCTCGTCGGCAGCGGCGACTTCGCCATCGCGCCGCTCGACGTCGTCCGTACGCTCTTCGGCTCCGGCACCACCCAGCAGGACTTCATCGTCAACGAACTGCGGCTGCCCCGGGTGCTCGTGGGGCTCCTGGTGGGCGCCGCGCTCGGCATCTCGGGCGCGGTCTTCCAGTCCATCTCCCGCAACCCGCTGGGCAGTCCGGACATCATCGGCTTCGGCCAGGGGTCCTCGGTCGGCGCCCTCGTCGTCATCGTCTGGTTCGGCGGTGACGCCACCGACGTCGCCGTCGGCGCCCTGCTCGGCGGCCTCGCGACCGGCGTGGCGGTGTATCTGCTCGCCTGGAAGAAGGGCGTGCACGGCTACCGCCTGGTGCTCGTCGGCATCGGCGCCGCCGCGATGCTCACCGCCTGCATCCAGTACCTGCTCACCAAGGCCCAACTGGTCGACGCCACCCGGGCCATGGTGTGGCTGACCGGCTCGCTCGACGGGCGCGACTGGGAGCAGGTGTGGCCGCTGCTCGCCCTCTTCGCCGCGACGCTGCCGGTGATCCTCGCCTACGGACGGCCGCTGCGGATGCTGGAGATGGGCGACGACGCGGCGTACGCGCTCGGGGTGCCCGTCCAGCGGACCCGGACCGTACTGATGCTCGCCGCGGTGCTCCTCAACGCCGCCGCGACCGCCGCGGCCGGTCCCATCTCCTTCGTGGCGCTGACCGCGCCGCAGCTCGCCCGCCGCCTCACCCGTGCCACCGGGCCCAACATCCTGGCCTCCGGCTGTATGGGCGCGACCCTGCTCGTCACCGCCGACTGGGCCTCCCAGCGGCTGTTCGGCGAGAGCAAGCTGCCGGTGGGCGTGGTCACCGGGGTGGTCGGCGGCCTCTATCTGCTGTGGCTGCTGGTCACCGAGCGCAAGGCGGGCCGGATATGAGCGGCCCGCACGTCCCCCGTCCCCGTACGGACCCCCGTTCCAGGAGTACGCACATGCAGCGCCTCAGCGCCGAATCGGTGACCCTCGGCTACGACCAGCGGGTGATCGCCGAGGATCTGTCGGTGGAGATCCCGGACCACTCCTTCACCGTCATCGTCGGCCCCAACGCCTGCGGGAAGTCCACGCTGCTGCGCGCCCTGTCGCGGATGCTGAAGCCGAGCGCGGGGCGGGTCCTCCTCGACGGGCAGACCATCCACGCGATGCCCGCGAAGAAGGTCGCCAGGACCCTGGGGCTGCTGCCGCAGTCCTCGATCGCGCCGGACGGGATCACGGTCGCCGACCTGGTCGCCCGGGGCCGCTACCCGCACCAGGGACTGCTGCGGCAGTGGTCGCCCGAGGACGAGCGGATCGTACGGGAGTCGATGGAGGCGACCGGCGTGGGCGAGCTGGGGGAGCGGTACGTCGACGAGCTGTCGGGCGGCCAGCGCCAGCGGGTGTGGATCGCGATGGCGCTGGCCCAGCAGACACCGCTGCTGCTGCTCGACGAGCCGACCACCTTCCTGGACATCCAGCACCAGATCGAGGTCCTGGACCTGTGCGCCGAACTGCACGAGTCCCAGGGGCGCACGCTGGTGGCGGTGCTGCACGACCTCAACCAGGCCGCCCGGTACGCCACGCATCTGATCGCGATGCGCGGCGGCGAGATCGTGGCCGAGGGACCGCCGTCGCGGATCGTCACGGCGGAGCTGGTGCGGGACGTCTTCGGGGTGCGCTGCCAGGTCATCGACGACCCGGAGACCGGCACGCCGCTGGTGGTCCCGGCGGCACGGCAGCGGGAGGCGGCGCAGGCCGCCACCGGGGCGTAGAACGTGGCTCCCCGGCGGGGGGCGGGTGGGCTAGAGCAGGGTCCGCAGCCGGAGCAGGTCGCGGAACCCGGCCTCCAGGCGGACCCGGCCCGACGTCCACGCCCGGGCGAAGTTCAGCTCGCCCGCGACCATCGCCACCAGGTCGTCGCCCGTCATGGCGAGACGGATCTGGGCGCGCTCGACGGGCGGCCCCTGAAGCGTCCGCTCGACCTCGATACGGCCGTCCCGCAGACGCCCGGTGAAGGTACGGTCCAGATCCGTCAGGTGGCAGCTCAGCGAGCGGTCGAGGGCGGCGGCCGCGCGCACGTCGCCGTGCGCGCCGGCCAGGCTGCGGGAAAGTGCGTCGAGTGCCGCGCGGCACTCCTCGATCGTCGCCATCGTGACCGACCGTACCGCAGGCCCACGCGGTAGCGTCGTGCCATGAGCGACTTGATGCCGGAGCCCGGGGCGGAGGCCGGCGCCCCCGAGGAGCCCGCCGCCCCCTCCTTTGCGGAGGTGCCCCGCGAGCCCAGCGGAGACCCGCGGGTGGACGCGCTGGTCGAGCGGCTGGCGGACGTCACCCACCTCGATACGGACGGACACATCGAGGTGTACGAGGATGTACACGGGGGACTGCGCGAGACGCTGAGCGCGCTGGACGCCCGCCCGGGGCCGCCGGTCCCGTCCCCCGTGTCACATACGTACGACAACAGGAGCTGAACCGAACGTGGCAGGAGTGGCACGCCGCCGCCTCGACGCCGAGCTGGTCCGCCGGAAGCTCGCCCGGTCCCGCGAGCACGCCGCGCAGCTGATCGCCGCCGGGCGGGTGACGGTCGGCAAGGCGGTCGCCACCAAGTCCGCCACCCAGGTCGAGACCGCCGCCGCGATCGTCGTCGCCGAGGACGACAGCGACCCCGACTACGTCTCGCGCGGCGGCCACAAGCTGGCCGGCGCGCTGGCGGCCTTCGTCCCGCGGGGGCTGAAGGTCGAGGGGCGCCGGGCGCTGGACGCGGGCGCCTCCACCGGCGGCTTCACCGATGTGCTGCTGCGCGCGGGCGCCGGACACGTGGTGGCGGTGGACGTCGGGTACGGACAGCTCGCCTGGTCCCTCCAGAGTGACGACCGGGTCACCGTCAAGGACCGGACGAACGTACGGGAGTTGACGCTCGACGCCATCGACGGCGAGCCGGTCGACCTGGTGGTGGGGGACCTGTCCTTCATCGCGCTGGGTCTTGTGCTGCCCGCGCTGGTGCGGTGCTGCGCGCCCGGCGCCGACCTGGTGCTGATGGTGAAGCCGCAGTTCGAGATCGGCAAGGAGCGCCTGGGCAGCGGCGGTGTGGTGCGCAGCCCCGAGCTGCGGGCCGAGACCGTGCGCACGGTGGCCGGGCAGGCCGCCGGGCTGGGGCTAGGTGTGCTCGGGGTCACGGCCAGCCCGCTGCCCGGGCCCTCGGGCAATGTCGAGTACTTTCTGTGGCTGCGGGCCGGCGCGCCCGCGCTGGATCCGGCCGATGTGGACCGTGCAGTGGCGGAGGGACCTAGTTGAGCTCGTTGGGGAAAGCGGAGGAGACGCGCGGGGGGGACGGTACGGGCGAGCGGGGTGCGGCCGAGCGCACGGTGTTCCTGCTCGCGCACACCGGGCGGCCCGCCGCCATCCGCAGCGCGGAGCTGGTGGTACGAGGGCTGCTGCGCTGCGGCATCGGGGTGCGGATCCTGGAGGCGGAGGCGGTCGACATCCCGCTGCCGGACTCGGCGGCCGTACGGACGGTCAAGGAGGCGACCCCGCAGTGCCTCGACGGGTGCGAGCTGCTGATCGTGCTCGGCGGGGACGGGACGCTGCTGCGCGGCGCGGAGTTCGCGCGGGCGTCGGGGGTGCCGATGCTCGGGGTCAACCTCGGGCGGGTCGGGTTCCTCGCCGAGGCCGAGCGCGACGACCTGGACAAGGTCGTGGACCGGGTGGTCACGCGCTCGTACGAGGTCGAGGAGCGGATGACCCTCGATGTCGTCGTCCACAGCAACGGCGATGTGGTGCACACCGACTGGGCGCTCAACGAGGCGGCCGTGCAGAAGGTGTCGCCGGAGCGGATGCTGGAGGTCGTCCTGGAGATCGACGGGCGGCCGGTGACCGGGTTCGGCTGTGACGGGATCGTGTACGCGACGCCGACCGGCTCGACGGCGTACGCCTTCTCGGCGGGCGGGCCGGTGGTGTGGCCGGAGGTCGAGGCGCTGCTGATGGTCCCGATCAGCGCCCACGCGCTCTTCGCCAAGCCGCTGGTGACGTCGCCGAGTTCGGTACTCGCGGTGGAGGTGCAGCCGCACACGCCGCACGGGGTGCTGTGGTGCGACGGGCGGCGGACGGTGGAGCTGCCCGCCGGGGCGCGGGTGGAGGTGCGGCGCGGGGCGGTGCCGGTCCGGCTGGCCCGGCTGCACCACGCGTCCTTCACGGACCGGTTGGTGGCGAAGTTTGCGTTGCCGGTGAGTGGGTGGCGGGGGGCTCCGCACTGAGGGGTGCGGTGCTGTTTCCCGGGGGCTGCGGTCCCGGGTGCCCCGTTTTGCCTGGGGGCGCGGTGGTGGGGGGCGTGGCGGCGGGGGAGTGTTTGGCTCGCGCAGTTCCCCGCGCCCCTTCGGGGCTTGGGTTTTGGCTGCGGGAGGGCTGTTTTTGTCCCGGGCTCGGGGTGGGGGAAAACGGGGCACGGGGGTCAACCCTTGGGGTGACCGCGTGGGGGGCGTCGCACACAGGGCCCGGGACCTCGTAAGGTCGGGGGCGTGTTGGAGGAGATGCGGATACGGTCGCTCGGGGTCATCGACGACGCTGTCGTCGAGCTGTCGCCCGGGTTCACCGCGGTGACCGGCGAGACCGGCGCGGGCAAGACCATGGTCGTCACCAGCCTGGGGCTGCTGCTCGGCGGACGCGCCGACCCCGCCCTGGTGCGGATCGGCGCCAAGGCGGCGGTCGTCGAGGGGCGGATCGCGCTGCGCGCGGGCGCCACCGCGGCGATCCGCGCGGAGGAGGCCGGGGCCGAGCTGGACGAGGGCGCGCTGCTGGTCAGCCGTACCATCTCGGCGGAGGGCCGCTCCCGGGCGTACCTCGGCGGACGCTCCGTACCGAACGGCGTGCTCGCGGAGATCGCCGACGAGCTCGTGGCGGTCCACGGCCAGACCGACCAGCAGGGCCTGCTCAGGCCCGCCCGGCAGCGCGAGGCCCTCGACCGGTACGCGGGGGACGCCGTGGCGGGGCCGCTGACCAAGTACGCGGAGGCCTACCGGCGGCTGCGGGCCGTCGCCGGGGAGCTGGAGGAGCTGACCACGCGGGCGCGCGAGCGGGCGCAGGAGGCCGATCTGCTGCGCTTCGGGCTGGACGAGATCGCGGCGGTCGAACCGCTGGCGGGCGAGGACGCCGAGCTCGCGGCGGAGGCCGAGCGGCTCGGGCACGCCGAGGCGCTGGCGTCCGCCGCCGCCCTGGCCCACTCCGCGCTCGCGGGCAACCCCGAGGACCCCGAGAGCGTCGACGCGGCCACCCTGGTCGCGGGCGCGCACCGGGCCCTGGAGGCCGTACGGTCGCACGACCCCGCGCTGGCCGCGCTCGCCGAGCGCATCGGCGAGGTCGCCATCCTCCTCGGTGACGTGGCGGGCGAGCTCGCCGGCTACGCGGACGACCTCGACGCCGACCCGCTGCGGCTGGCCGCCGTGGAGGAGCGCAGGGCGGCGCTGACCGCCCTCACCCGCAAGTACGGCAGCGACGTCGAAGCCGTCCTCGCCTGGGCCCAGCAGGGCGCGGCCCGGCTGACCGAGCTGGACGGCGACGACGACCGGATCGGGGAGCTGACCGCCGAGCGCGACGGGCTGCGCCGGGAGCTGTCCGTGCTGGCCCAGGAGCTGACCGACGCCCGTACCGAGGCCGCGGCCCGCTTCGCGGACGCGGTGACGGCCGAGCTGGCGTCGCTGGCGATGCCGCACGCCCGGGTGTCGTTCGCGGTGCGGCAGGTGGAGGACGCCGAGGGCGTCGAGGTGGGCGGGCGGACCGTGGCGTACGGGCCGACCGGCGCCGACGAGGTGGAGCTGCTGCTCGCCCCGCACCCGGGCGCCCCGGCCCGGCCGATCGCCAAGGGCGCGTCGGGCGGTGAGCTCTCCCGGGTGATGCTCGCGGTCGAGGTGGTCTTCGCCGGTACGGACCCGGTGCCCACGTACCTCTTCGACGAGGTCGACGCGGGCGTCGGCGGCCGGGCGGCGGTCGAGATCGGCCGGCGTCTGGCGAAGCTCGCCAAGTCGGCGCAGGTCGTCGTGGTCACCCATCTGCCCCAGGTGGCGGCCTTCGCGGACCGGCAGCTGCTGGTGGAGAAGACCAGCGACGGCTCCGTCACCCGGTCCGGCGTCACCGTCCTGGAGGGCGAGGACCGGGTCCGGGAGCTCTCCCGGATGCTGGCGGGCCAGGAGGACTCCGAGACGGCCCGGGCCCACGCCGAGGAGCTGCTGGCGACGGCACGCGCGGAGGGCTGAGCCGCCGCGCCCCGACGCGTGAACCGCCGCGCCCCGGCCGGGTGAACCGCCGCGTGACGGTTCACCCGTGTGGGTGGTCCCCGGGCGCGGCCCGCCCGCCGCCGACACGGGGAAACGCCCGGACGGGGCCGGAACGTCCGTACGGGCTGGCATCCTTGGCCGGGGTCCACACCCGCCCACCGCCGACCCGGGAGCCTGTTCACGTGTCACAGCTGCGTACGGTCCAAGTGCTGGGCGGCGGCAGCGCGGGCAGCAGCGCGCATGTGCGCTCGCTGGCGGCGGGCCTCGCCGCGCGGGGCGTCCGGGTCACCGTCTGCGCTCCGGCCGCGCTGGAGCGGGAGTTCGACTTCCGGGGCGGGGGCGCCCACTTCGTCGCCGTGCCCCGGCGCGGCGACCCGGTGGCCTTGGGCGCCCTGCGGGCGGTCTGCGCGGGCGCGGACGTGGTGCACGCGCACGGACCGCACGCCGCGGTGCGCGGCTCCCTGGCCCTGGGCGGCCGGCGCGCGATCCCCCTCGTCGTCACCTGGCACACCAGCTCCTGCGCCGACGGGGCCCAGCACCGGGTGCTGCGGATGCTGGAGCGGCGCGCGGCCCGCGCCGCCGACGTGGTGCTCGGCACCTCCTTCGACCTGGTCGACCGGGCCCGGCGGCACGGTGCCCGGGACGCCCGGCTCGCGGCGGTCGCGGTGCCCGGCCCCCGGACGCCCGCCCCGGACGGCAAGGCCCGGGCCGAACTGGGCGCCGTGGACCGGCCGTTGCTGATGACGGTCGGCAGCCTGGTCGAACACCGGGGTTATGACGTGCTGCTGGACGCGGTCCACCGCTGGAAGGCGTTCGAGCCCGTACCGCTGCTCGTGATCGCGGGGGAGGGGCGGCTGCGGGCCGCGCTGCGGCGGCGCATCGAGGCCGAGGCGCTGCCCGTGAAACTGCTGGGGCGGCGCGACGACGTCAGCGAGCTGCTGGCCGCCGCCGACGTGGCCGTGCTCACCAGCCGCTGGGAGGGGCGCTCGCTGCTGGCCCAGGAGGCGCTGCGGCTCGGCGTGCCGCTGGTGGCGACCGCAGTCGGCGGGGTGCCGGAGCTGGTGGGGGAGGCGGCCGAGCTGGTCCCGTACGGGGACGCGGTGGCGCTCGGGGACGCCGTGGCGCGGCTGCTCACCGACCCCGGGCGGCGCCGCGCGCTGGCCGCGGCCGGGCTCGTCCAGGCGGCAGGCTGGCCCACCGAGGACGAGACGGTGGCGCAGGTGCTCAGCGTGTACGACGAGCTGACGCGGCGCCGGGGTCACTGAGCCACATGGCGGCGGGCCCGCAGGGCCAGGGAGAGCGCGAGGACGGTCTGCGGGTCGTCCAGGTCCGTGCCGAGCAGCTCCGCGATCCTCGCCAGGCGGTTGTAGAGCGTCTGGCGGTTGAGGTGCAGCTCGCGCGCGGTCTCCGCCTTGCGGCCCGCGTGGGCCAGATAGGCCTCCAGGGTCGGCAGCAGCGGCGGGCGCGAGGCCGTGTCGTGGGTGCGCAGCGGGCCGATGGCGCGCTCCACGAACGCCGCCAGGTCCGGGTGCTCGCGCAGCCGCCACAGCAGCAGGTCGATGTCGAGGCGGCGGGCGTCGTACCAGGGGCGCTCGGACAGGCCCTGGGCCGCCGCCGCCGTCTCGGCCGCGTGCCGCAGCCCCGCCGAGGCCGCCGCCCAGCCGCCCGCCGCCGCGACCACCACCACCGGCTGGGCCCCGGCCCGGGTCAGCCCGGCGCGCTCCACACCCGCGCGCAGCGCCGCCGCCACCCGGTCGGCGACCGCGTGCCGCTCCGACTCCGAGCGCAGCCCGAGCAGCAGCGGCACCCGGCCCTCCACCGGGCGTACACCCAGCAGCACCGGCACGCCGACCGCGGACAGCTCCTCCAGGACCGCCCGGGCCAGGACCGCCCAGGTGCCGGTGGGGGAGGAGCCCGACAGGTCCGCCGTCAGCCGCATCACCACCGGCAGCAGCGGGCCCTCGCCCGGCCGGAAGCCGAGCACCTTCGCCTGCGCGGGCGCGTCCTCGGCGGTGATACGGCCCTCGGCGAGGTCGGTCAGGAAGTCGCCGCGCCCGCGCGCCGCCAGCTCCTCCTCCTGGCGTGCCTGCATCAGCACCACCGCGAGGATGCCCGCGGCCCGCTCCGCCGCCATCCGGTGGACCGGCAGGAGCGGTCCGGCGACGGCGAGCAGGACGAGCCGGGCCCGGACCGCCCCGGCGCCGTGGCCACCGCCCGGCACGTCCACCAGGACCGCCCCCGCGGGCGGCCCCGACTCCCGCGACTCGCGCTGGCCGCGCAGCCCCTCCCACACCTGGAGCGGGTCGGCGCCCACCTCGCCGGGGCCCGCGGCGGCGTACAGCAGCTGGCCGTCCGGGGTCTCCAGGAACACCGGGTTGGCCGTGAAGTCCGCCAGGATCGACAGGACCTGGGGCACGCCGCCGCCCGAGAGCAGGGCGCCGGTGCAGCGCCGGTGCACCTCCTCGGCGCGCTGGAGCAGGGCGTAGTGGCCGTTGACGATCTCGGTGTGGATCTCCTCCGTCACCGTCACGAACGGGACCTCGCGGTGCAGCGCGACCAGCGGGAGCCCGGCCGCCCGCGCGGTCTCCACCAAGGTGGCGGGCAGCCTGCTGAAGCGCGGGCCCAGCTCGACGACGAGGGCGGCGATGCCCCGCTCGGCCAGGCGCCGGACGAAGGCGCGCTGCTCGGCGGGGCGGGTGCCCAGGCCCAGGCCCGTGGTGAGCAGCAGCTCGCCGCCCTTGAGCAGGGAGGCCATGTTCGGGACCTCGCCCGCGTGTACCCAGCGCACGGTCCGGCCCAGCCGCTCCGCGCCCGCCACGACTTCCGGGAGCCCGCCGCGCAGCCCCGGCAGTTCGAGAGCGCGCCGCACGGTGATCCCACCCTGGCTGTCCACTGGGTTCACCTCGTGTTGTGCCGTACCGGACGTGATGCGGGTCACGGTACGACACGGTTCTGCGTCTGCGTCAGGCCGGGGCGATGTTGTGGTTGTAGCGGAAGACGTTGTCGGGGTCGTAGGCGCGCTTCACCTCGGCGAGGCGGCGCATGTTCTCCGCGCCCAGGCCCGCCACCACCCGCTCGGCGCCCTCGTCGCCGGTGAAGTTGAGGTAGACCGCGCCGGTCGACCAGGGCCGGACGTCGGCGCGGACGTCCTTGACCCACTGCCGGCAGCGCTCGTCGTCCGCCGGGTCCTCCCAGATCGCGAACGGGTGCACCGCCCACGGCGCGTCGCGGTAGGGCACCGGGTACTCGGTGGGCCCGGACGCGATCGCGCCGCCCTGCGGGAACAGCACATGCTGGACCGTGGGCGCCGGGAGGCTGTCGGCCCGGCCGCAGAACACGTCGATCAGCTCGTCCGGCAGGCCGGTCAGATACTCGGCCGACCAGTAGTTCCGCAGGCCCGTGGGGTCGTCGAACATGCGCTGCATCTGCGGATACGGCAGGTCGGTGAGGATCTCGACCTCGTGCTCCAGCGCGAGCAGCGGCTGGGCGAGCTTGGTGAGCTGTTCGGCGGGCCCGGCGTACGTCACCAGCGCACCGGCCAGCACCTCGCCCACCAGGTGCTCGGGGACGAACTCCTCGGGCGGCGCGGTCAGATAGATGATCCCGCCTCCCGCCTCGGGCGGGGCGGTCTCGATCAGCTCCCGGTAGACCCGCGCCACCTGGGGGCCGAGCTGCGGCCGGAAGAGGAGCAGCGCCATGGAGAAGGCCGGCAGCTCGTGCAGGCGCAGGGTGAGCGAGGTGGCGATGCCGAAGTTGCCGCCGCCGCCGTGCAGCGCCCAGAACAGCTCCGGGTTCTCCTCGGCGCTCGCGGTCACCGTGCTGCCGTCGGCGGTGACCAGCTCGACGCCCAGGAGGTTGTCGACGGCCAGCCCGAAGGCGCGGTCCAGCCATCCGGTGCCGCCGCCCAGGACGAAGCCGCCGACGCCGGTGGTGGAGGCCCGGCCGCCGGTGGTGGCGAGGCCGTGGGGGTGGGTGGCCAGGTCGAGATCGCTCATGGTGGCGCCGCCCTGGATCCGTACCGCGTGGGCGGCGGGGTGCACGGTCACGTCGTGCATCCGGCGCAGGTCCACGACGAGGCCGTTGTCGTTGAGGGACTGACCCGCGACGCTGTGGCCGCCGCCCCGGACGGCGATCTTCAGATCGAGGTCGCGGCCGAAGCGCACGGCCGTCGCCACGTCCGCGTCCGAGGCGCACTGCGCGATCACGGCGGGACGGCGGTCGACCATGGCGTTGAAGACCTGCCGGGCCTCGTCGTAGCCCGGGTCGCCGGGGACGAAGACCTCACCGGCGAGGTCTTCGCGGAGCTCGGCGAGGGCCGTGCCCGCCTTGGAGGGGGTGGTCATCGGACCCCCCTTTCGGAGGGAATCGGACAACTCCACTCTAAGCGGGCACGCCCCACCCGGGCGCGGCGAGCTAGCCCCCGTACGCCCCGGACGCGGTCAGCCGCAGCGCCGTGTCGATCAGCGGAACGTGGCTGAAGGCCTGCGGGAAGTTCCCCACCTGCCGCTGCTCTCCCGGGTCCCACTCCTCGGCGAGCAGCCCCAGGTCGTTGCGGAGCGACAGCAGCCGCTCGAAGAGCTTGCGGGCCTCGTCGACCCGGCCGATCATCGCCAGGTCGTCCGCCATCCAGAACGAGCAGGCCAGGAACGCGCCCTCGTCGCCCTCCAGACCGTCGCAGCCCGCCTCCGCGCCCGTGGTCGGGTAGCGCAGGATGAAGCCGTCCGGGGTGGACAGCTCGCGCTGGATCGCCTCGATGGTGCCGATGACCCGCTTGTCGTCCGGTGGCAGGAAGCCCATCTGCGGGATGAGCAGCAAGGAGGCGTCCAGCTCCTTGGAGCCGTAGGACTGCGTGAAGGTGTTGCGCTCCTTGTCGTACCCCTTCTCGCACACATCGCGGTGGATCTCGTCGCGCAGGTCGCGCCACTTCTCCAGCGGCCCGTCCGCGTCGCCCGACTCGATCAGCTTGATCGTGCGGTCCACCGCGACCCAGGCCATCACCTTGGAGTGCACGAAGTGGCGGCGCGGGCCGCGCACCTCCCAGATGCCCTCGTCCGGCTCGTCCCAGTGGTCTTCCAGATAGTTGATGAGCTTGAGCTGGAGCAGCGAGGCGTAGTCGTTGCGGGCCAGGCCCGTCATGTGCGCCAGGTGCAGGGCCTCGGTGACCTCGCCGTACACGTCCAGCTGGAGCTGGTGGGCGGCGCCGTTGCCGACCCGGACCGGCGCCGAGCCCTCGTATCCGGGCAGCCAGTCCAGCTCGGCCTCGCCCAGCTCGCGCTCGCCCGCGATCCCGTACATGATCTGCAGGTTCTCGGGGTCGCCCGCGACCGCCCGCAGCAGCCACTCCCGCCAGGCGCGGGCCTCCTCGCGGTAGCCGGTGCGCAGCAGCGAGGACAGGGTGATCGCCGCGTCCCGGAGCCAGGTGTAGCGGTAGTCCCAGTTCCGCGAGCCGCCGATGTCCTCGGGCAGCGAGGTGGTGGGCGCGGCGACGATGCCGCCGGTGGGGGCGTAGGTCAGCGCCTTGAGCGTGATCAGCGAGCGGACCACCGCCTCGCGGTAGGGCCCGTGGTACGTGCAGTGTTCCACCCACTCCCGCCAGAAGTCCTCGGTCGCCTCCAGGGCGGCCTCCGGCTCGGGGAGGGCGGGCTGCTCCTTGTGGGAGGGCTGCCAGCTGATGGTGAAGGCGATCCGCTCACCGGGGGAGACGGTGAAGTCGGAGTACGTGGTGAGGTTCTTGCCGTAGGTGTCCACCGGCGTGTCCAGCCACACCGAGTCCGGCCCCGCCACGGCGACCGTACGGTTGTCGACCTTGTGCACCCAGGGCACGACACGCCCGTAACTGAAGCGCATGCGCAGGGCGCTGCGCATCGGCACCCGGCCGCTGACGCCCTCCACGATCCGGATCAGCTGCGGCGCGCCGTCGCGCGGCGGCATGAAGTCCGTCACGCGGACCGTGCCGCGCGGGGTGTCCCACTCCGACTCCAGGATCAGCGAGTCGCCCCGGTAGCGGCGCCGGTCCGCCCGGGGAGGCGGCGCGTCGGCCGCGTGGGCCGGGCCGATCCGCCAGAAGCCGTGTTCATCGGTGCCGAGCAGTCCGGCGAAGACGGCGTGCGAGTCGAAGCGTGGCAGGCACAGCCAGTCCGTCGTGCCGTCCCGGCAGACCAGTGCCGCGGTCTGCATGTCTCCGATGAGTGCGTAATCCTCGATGCGCCCGGCCACGTGCAATCTCCAGTCGAACGGCCATGTCCGCCCCGCGGGGCGCTTACTGCCAATGCGTTGCGGTCAAGGGAAAGCCAACGAGCGCATGTTGTGGGTGACGGCCGGGGTGGTGCCGTGCTACCAGCGGCTCGGCGGCGAGTGTCCGAGCAGGATACGACGCACGTGGGTGATCCGCCGATGCCTTCCTGCAACGCCATTGCGCCATATGGGTGAGTGGAGCACGCAGGGTCGTCCGGCCGTGTGCGGAGCGTGGCCGGAAGCGGCGCGCCGCACTCGCTGATACCCTGGTAGCCCGTGGCCGGGTGGTGAGAAAACCCCCGAACCGCAGCGACGGCGCCCCCCGGAAACTCGTACCGCAGACGGACGGGATCCACAGAGGGTGACCGGCACGCACTCCAGACAGCGACCACGGGAGCCCCCTCTTGGCCATGCAGCCCACGGCTATGCGCAACAGCGCAGCCACGACGACCAAGCACATCTTCGTCACCGGGGGTGTCGCCTCCTCCCTCGGCAAGGGTCTGACTGCCTCCAGCCTGGGTGCGCTCCTCAAGGCGCGCGGGCTGCGCGTCACCATGCAGAAGCTCGACCCGTACCTGAACGTCGACCCCGGCACGATGAACCCCTTCCAGCACGGTGAGGTGTTCGTCACCAACGACGGCGCCGAGACCGACCTGGACATCGGCCACTACGAGCGCTTCCTCGACGTGGACCTCGACGGCTCGGCCAACGTCACCACCGGCCAGGTCTACTCACAGGTGATCGCCAAGGAGCGGCGCGGCGAGTACCTGGGCGACACCGTGCAGGTCATCCCGCACATCACCAACGAGATCAAGCACCGCATCCGCCGCATGGCCACCGACGACGTCGACGTCGTCATCACCGAGGTCGGCGGCACGGTCGGTGACATCGAGTCGCTGCCCTTCCTGGAGACCGTCCGCCAGGTCCGCCACGAGGTCGGCCGGGACAACGTCTTCGTGGTGCACATCTCGCTGCTGCCCTACATCGGCCCCTCGGGCGAGCTGAAGACCAAGCCCACCCAGCACTCGGTCGCGGCCCTGCGCAACATCGGCATCCAGCCCGACGCGATCGTGCTGCGCGCCGACCGCGAGGTGCCGCTCTCCATCAAGCGCAAGATCTCGCTGATGTGCGACGTGGACGAGGCCGCCGTGGTCGCCGCCATCGACGCCAAGTCGATCTACGACATCCCGAAGGTGCTGCACACCGAGGGCCTCGACGCGTACGTCGTGCGCAAGCTGGACCTGCCCTTCCGCGACGTGGACTGGACGCAGTGGGACGACCTGCTCGACCGGGTCCACAACCCGCAGCACGAGGTCACCGTGGCGCTGGTCGGCAAGTACATCGACCTGCCCGACGCCTACCTCTCCATCACCGAGGCCATGCGCGCCGGCGGCTTCGCCAACAAGGCCCGCGTCAAGGTCAAGTGGGTCACCTCCGACGACTGCAAGACGCAGGCCGGAGCCCACAAGCACCTCGGCGACGTGGACGCGATCCTGGTCCCCGGCGGCTTCGGCGACCGAGGTGTCAACGGCAAGATCGGTGCGATCCAGTACGCCCGGGAGAACAAGGTGCCGCTGCTCGGCATCTGCCTGGGCCTGCAGTGCATCGTGATCGAGGCCGCCCGCAACCTGGCCGGGATCCCCGACGCCAACTCCACCGAGTTCGACGCCGCCACCGCGCACCCCGTCATCTCGACGATGGAGGAGCAGCTGGCGTACGTGGAGGGCGCGGGCGACCTGGGCGGCACCATGCGGCTCGGCATGTACCCGGCGAAGCTCGCCGAGGGCTCGATCGTGCGCGAGGTCTACGGCGACCAGCCCTACGTGGAGGAGCGCCACCGCCACCGCTACGAGGTCAACAACGCCTACCGCGCCGAGCTGGAGAAGAAGGCGGGCATCCTCTTCTCGGGCACGTCCCCCGACAACAAGCTCGTCGAGTACGTCGAGTACCCGCGCGAGGTGCACCCCTACCTGGTCGCCACCCAGGCGCACCCGGAGCTGCGCTCGCGCCCGACCCGCCCGCACCCGCTCTTCGCGGGCCTGGTCAAGGCGGCCGTCGAGCGTCAGCGGGAAGCGCGCGAGTCCGGCGCCAAGTAGTCAGGCGTTACGGTTGCCGGGGTATGCGTCCCTCTCGGACGCGTACCCCGGTTTCTGTTTTGCGGGAGGACATCGATGCAGCTCAAGGACACGCCCGAGGAATGGCGGGTCGTCGCCAGCACCACCCCGTTCGAGGGCGCCAAGACCGGCGTCCGCACCGACGACGTGGTGATGCCCGACGGTACGGTCGCCCGCCGCGACTACCAGGTCCACCCGGGCTCGGTGGCCGTGCTCGCCCTCGACGAGGCGGGCCGTGTCCTGGTGCTGCGCCAGTACCGCCACCCGGTGCGCCACAAGCTGTGGGAGATCCCGGCGGGCCTGCTCGACGTGCCCGGCGAGAACCCGCTGCACGCCGCCCAGCGCGAGCTCTACGAGGAGGCGCACGTCAAGGCAGAGGACTGGCGGGTCCTCGCCGACGTCTACCCCACCCCCGGCGGCTGCGACGAGGCCGTACGGATCTTCCTCGCCCGCGATCTGTCCGAGGCGGAGGGCGAGCGCTTCGAGGTCTCCGAGGAGGAGGCCGACATGGAGCTGGCCCGGGTGCCGGTGGAGGAGCTCGTGCGCGGCGCGCTCGCCGGTGAGCTGCACAACAACTGCCTGGTGGTGGGCGCGCTGGCGGTCACGGCCGCGCAGGCGGGGCCGGGCCTGGAGTCGCTGCGCCCGGCCGAGGCGCCCTGGCCGGCCCGCCCCTTCGAGAAGTAGCCGCCTTTGGAGAAGCAGCCGCCTCTTCGAGGGGGCGGGCGTTTCCTGGAGGAGTGGCCGTCCCTTCGGGAAGGAGCTGTCCTTCGAGGAGTAGCCGTCCCGTGGTGCGGCAGCCGTTCCTCCGGGGAGCTGCCGCCCCCTCGGGGAGCCGGCGCTCCCTCGGGAAGCGGCCTTCCGCGGGAGCGGCCGCCTCCGGGTGGCGCGCGGGCGGTGCGCCGACCCGGACGGCCCAGTCGCGGTATGTCCGTCCGACGATCCGCTGATCCGATCGGGCGACCTGCCCGCCGCGCTCCACCGGGCCTCCCACCACGGGTGAACTACGCTCGGAACGCCCGTGCGGAGACCCGCCGGGCTCGGCTCGTGCGCAGCGGACGGAGCGTGGCCCGTGACGGATCAGGCGGTGGACGTGGGCGGCTCTGCCGCGCAGAGCGGGCCGGGGACGACCGAGACGACCGGCCGTCAGTTCTTCGGCCGACAGCGGGAGTTGAAGGAGCTGCGCGAGGACGTGGAGCGGGCGGGGCTCGACACCCTGTCCGGCCGCAAGTCGCCGCGCGCCCGGGTACTGCTGATCGCCGGACGCCCCGGCTCCGGGCGCACGGCCCTCGCCGAGGAGCTGGCGCGCCGGCTCGCCGCCGAGTACCCCGACGGGGTACTGCGTGCCGCTCTGCGCGAGCCGGACGGCACGCCCGTCCCGGCCGAGCGGGTGGCCCGCGACCTGCTCGACGCCCTGGAGGTCCCGGTGCCGCCCGGCGGCGGCGCGGACGAGCTGACCCAGCTGGTGCGCGAGGCGCTCGCCGGGCGTCGGGCGCTGCTGCTGCTCGACGACGCGATCGACGCCGAGCAGGTCGACCCGCTGCTCCCGCAGAACGCCGACTGCCTGGTGGTGGCGACCGCCCGCGGGCCGCTCACCGGAATCGCGGACGTGCGGCCCTGCACCCTCGGCGGCCTCGACTCCAAGGCGGCCGTCGCCTTCCTGCAGAGCTTCACCGGGGCGGTGCGGATCACGGTGGACCCGCGCACCGCGGAGAACCTGGTCGAGGAGTGCGCCGGAGTGCCCGCGGCCGTCGCCCTGGTCGGCGGCTGGCTGGCGGTGCGGCCCCAGGCGGCCGTCTCCGACGTGGCCAAGCGGCTGCACGCACTGCCCGACGACAGCACGCTCATCGGTCAACTTCCCGTCGCCGAGCGGCCGTTGGCGCGCGCCTTCCGGCTGGTGTACGAGTCGCTGCCGGGGCCCAACGCCCGGCTGCTGCGGCTGCTCTCGCTCGCCCCCGCCGGGATCGCGGACGCCCAGACCGCCTCCGCGCTCGCCGGGTGCTCGGTCTCGGCGGCCCAGAACACCCTGGAGGACTTCGTCGCGTACGGGCTGCTGAGGGTCTACGGCGACCCGGCGGAGCGGCCCGCGCAGTACGCGGTGCCCGGCTGGCTGGCTCCGCTGCTGCACAGGCTCGCGGACTCCGCCGACCGGCCCGGTGAGCTCCAGCTGGCCCGGGCCCGGATGCTGGAGCGGACCGTACGGCTGCTCCAGTCGTGCCGGGCGGTCACCGAGCCCGACGGCTCCCCGGCCCGCAGGAAGCTCGCCGGGCTGCCCCGCGCCCTGCGCTTCCCCAGCGAGCGGCTGGCCGGCGCCTGGCTGGAGACCCGCCGTCCCGCGCTGCTCGCGGCGGCCCGGCTGGCGGTCGAGGACGGCGGGCTCGACACGCTCGCCCGGCGGCTGGTCGCGGCCCTGGTGCGGGCGCTGGCCGCGCACCGGGGGACCGAGGCCGCCGCCCCCGACCTCTATGGTCTGCACCAGCTGGTTCTCGACGTCGCCGAGCGGCACGGGCTGCACCGGGAGAAAGCGGCGGCCCTGCTCAATCTGGGCGATCTGGACGCGCAGGCCGGGCGCACCGCCGACGCCCTCGTCCGCTACCGGGCGGCCCTGGACGCGGGCCGCGCGGCGAACGACCCGTACGCCACCGGACGCGCGATGGAATCCGTGGGCGGCGCCCACCAGGAGCTGGGCGACTGGACGCGGGCCACCGACTGGTACGGGCGGGCCCTCGCCCAGCGCCTCGCCCGGGGCGAGCGGGAGGACCAGGCGCGGCTGTACGGGCGCATCGGCGCGGTGCTCACCTACGCGGGCCGCTACGGCGAGGCGCTCCGCAGTTGGCGCGCCGCGGTGGCCGGATACCGACGCCTGGGGGATCTGCCGAGCCAGGCGCGGGCGCTGAGCGAGGCGGCGCGGGTACAGGAGTACGCCGGGCGGCCCGAGGAGTCGCTGCGCACCTGCCGCGAGGCGGTGGAGTGGGCGCGGCAGGCCGGTGATCTGCGTCTCCAGGCCGCGCTCCAGCTGCGTCTCGCGGACACCCTCGACCGGCTGGGCGACCCGGCGGCGGCCAGGCTGCACCGGGGCGCCGCGGAGCGGCTGCTTGAGCCTGACAGGGAAGGAGAGGCTCCGGCCTACGAAATCCGCAGTGCTTCGGCCAAAGATTAGTTGTTTGTAAGGGTAGACAGCGCGAAGACCTTCATTAGACTGGCTCCGCCGCACCTTCTTGCGGTGTCTCCCGGTGCGCCTTGGTGCATCCGGGTATGTATGTATTGCACCCCCTTCGTCCCCTGAGCCAAGGACCGTGATCGACGTGAAGGTCGGTATCCCCCGCGAGGTCAAGAACAACGAGTTCCGGGTGGCCATCACCCCCGCCGGTGTGCACGAGCTCGTGCGCCACGGCCACCAGGTCGTCATCGAGCGGAACGCCGGTGTCGGCTCGTCGATCACGGACGCCGAGTACGTGGCCGCGGGCGCCGAGATCCTGGACACCGCCGACGAGGTGTGGGCCGCCGCCGACCTGCTGCTGAAGGTCAAGGAGCCCATCGCGGAGGAGTACCACCGCCTCCGCAAGGACCAGACGCTCTTCACCTACCTGCACCTCGCGGCCTCCCGCGAGTGCACGGACGCCCTGCTGGAGTCCGGCACCACCGCCATCGCGTACGAGACGGTGGAGACCGCGGGCCGCGCGCTGCCGCTGCTCGCCCCGATGTCCGAGGTCGCGGGCCGGCTGGCCCCGCAGGTCGGCGCCTACCACCTGATGCGCTCGGCCGGCGGCCGCGGCGTGCTCCCCGGCGGCGTCCCCGGCACCCACGCCGGCCGGGCGGTCGTCATCGGCGGCGGCGTCTCCGGCTGGAACGCCACGCAGATCGCCGTCGGCATGGGCTTCCACGTGACCCTGCTCGACAAGGACATCAACAAGCTCCGCGAGGCCGACAAGGTCTTCGGCACCAAGGTGCAGACGATCGTCTCCAACGCCTACGAGCTGGAGAAGGCCGTCATCGAGGCCGACCTCGTCATCGGCGCCGTCCTCATCCCGGGCGCCAAGGCCCCGAAGCTGGTCACCAACGAGCTCGTCGCCAAGATGAAGCCCGGAAGTGTCCTTGTCGACATCGCGATCGACCAGGGCGGCTGCTTCGAGGACTCGCGTCCGACCACCCACGCCGAGCCGACCTTCATGGTCCACGACTCGGTCTTCTACTGCGTCGCCAACATGCCGGGCGCGGTGCCCAACACCTCCACCTACGCCCTCACCAACGCCACGCTGCCCTACATCGTGTCGCTGGCGAACAACGGCTGGGTCGAGGCGCTGCGCCGCGACCCGGCGCTCGCCCTGGGCCTCAACACCCATGACGGCCAGGTCGTCTACGGCCCGGTCGCCGAGGCCCACGGCCTGGACACCGTCGAGCTGAGCACGCTCCTCGGCTGAGCCGACACGCCGTGACGACCGCCTGACGACCCCTGACGAAACGGTTCGTCAACGCGAGTCGTCAACCTGACGCACCCGGCCGGACCTTGGCGACCCAAGGTCCGGCCGGATGTGTATCGCGACACTTTCGCCGGAGTGCGGCAGGCTCGCTCAACTCGCCTCGAACGTAACTCTTTAACCTTTTCGCGCACCCCTGAAACCCGCGCTCTGATGCCCGTACGCCCTTGACAGAGCGGTGTTCGGTTGCCGACACATCCGGCCGGGTCCGGTGGATTGTGTTGCTGCGGACCGGTGACACGCCATAGAGTCGCCAACCGTCGGCATGGTGCCACGCTGACCTATCGATAAAGTTTCCTGGTCACTTCCAAGGAGGTAAGACGACTTGTGAATGAGTCGACATTTACTCCCGGAGGTGGTCAACCAGGGATGCCCGCACGGGGCCATGGCCCTTCGGGGCCTGCTGAGGCTGTCGGCTCCGTCGCGGTCCGCGCCTTCGCAACCACCCCGCACATGACGACAGCCCCACGGATGATGGACGGCCTACACGTGAACGCCATGGCCGGCAACGAGAGTGGCCGGGACACCGCTGCTCTCGCCGACTTTGAGGACGTGCCCCAGGGGCACTTCTACGACCCCGACGCCGAGTACGAGCCCGACCCCGAGTACGCGGCCACCCTCGCACCCGACGCCGCACGCCAGCGCCGCGAGCGGATCGGCCCGACCGGACGGCCGCTGCCGTACTTCCCGATCCCGGGTCCGCTGACCGACCACGGTCCCGCGAAGATCATCGCGATGTGCAACCAGAAGGGCGGCGTCGGCAAGACCACGTCGACCATCAACCTGGGTGCCGCGCTCGCGGAGTACGGACGACGGGTGCTGCTCGTCGACTTCGACCCCCAGGGGGCCCTCTCGGTGGGCCTCGGCGTGAACCCGATGGAGCTCGACCTCACGGTCTACAACCTGCTCATGGAGCGGGGCATGTCGGCCGACGAGGTGCTGCTCAAGACCGCGGTTCCCAACATGGACCTGCTCCCGAGCAACATCGACCTCTCCGCCGCCGAGGTGCAGCTGGTCAGCGAGGTCGCCCGGGAGTCCACGCTCCAGCGCGCCCTGAAGCCCCTGATGGCCGACTACGACTACATCGTGATCGACTGTCAGCCCTCGCTCGGCCTGCTCACCGTCAACGCCCTGACGGCCGCTCACAAGGTGATCGTGCCGCTGGAGTGCGAGTTCTTCGCGCTGCGCGGTGTCGCCCTGCTGACCGAGACGATCGAGAAGGTCCAGGAGCGGCTCAACCCCGACCTGGAGCTCGACGGCATCCTGGCGACCATGTACGACTCGCGCACGGTCCACAGCCGCGAGGTGCTGGCCCGGGTGGTCGAGGCCTTCGACGACCACGTCTACCACACGGTGATCGGCCGGACCGTGCGCTTCCCGGAGACCACGGTCGCCGGTGAGCCGATCACGACGTACGCGTCCAACTCCGTCGGTGCCGCCGCCTACCGCCAGCTCGCCAGGGAGGTGCTCGCCCGGTGTCACGCCGAGTGAGTCTGCCCGGGGCCGACGAACTGTTCCGTACGACCGGAGGAATGGCACTCCAGTCCTCCGCCCCGAGGCGGACCAACGGCGAGGCGAAGGTGCCCGGACCCGCGGGCGAGAGCGACCCCGCCGGGCAGGAGTCCTCGGGGCGGCCCGAGCACTCGGCCGCGGAGGAGGAGCCCGCGTCGGGTGAGCCGCGCAGCCGGGGCGCCGCGGCGTCCGAGGCCGCCGGCGCCCGTCCGGGCGCCCCGGCGGCTGCCGGGACCGGCTCGGGTTCCGGGACCGCGCAGCAGCGGCGGCGGGCCCGGGCGGCCAACCGGCGGCCCAGCGGGCGCGAGCGGCACGACGAAAAGATCACGGTGTACGTCTCCGCGGAGGAGCTGATGGACCTGGAGCACGCGCGCCTGGTCCTGCGCGGGGAGCACGGGCTCGCCGTCGACCGCGGCCGTATCGTGCGCGAGGCCGTCGCCGTCGTCCTCGCGGATCTGGAGTCCCGGGGCGACGCGAGCATTCTCGTACGGCGCCTGCGGGGGCGCTAGCGGCTAGCCTGCGGCGTGCGGCCGTGTGCCGCCCGCGCCCCCGTACCGCCCGCTCCCCGTTTGGAACGCCCCTTGCCCCACGCCGACGAATCGGAT
Organism: Streptomyces sp. NPDC026377; assembly: GCF_055567715.1. NCBI lineage: Bacteria > Bacillati > Actinomycetota > Actinomycetes > Kitasatosporales > Streptomycetaceae > Streptomyces > Streptomyces sp. NPDC026377. The sequence goes on along the minus strand of NZ_JBVHPV010000006.1, from coordinate 370,753 downwards.
GCTCCCGCCGCGCGGGAGGGCCGCCGCGCGCTCGGCCGGGGGCCGGGGGCTGCCTCCCCCACCCCGCCCCTTCCCGAAACCCTCCGGGGGCCGGTGGGTGCGGCGGCCGTGGTGGGCGACGGTGCGAACGTCCCCGCCGCGCCGGTGGACGACGGTGTCGCCGTTCCTCCCCCTGCTGCGGGCGGCCGCGCCGCCTCTCCCGCCGCCGCGGTGGGCGACGGTGCGACCGTTCCCGCTGCCGCTGCGGGCGACGGTGTCGCCGTTCCTCCCCCTGCTGTGGGCGGCCGCGCCGCCTCTCCCGCCCCCGCTGTGGGCAGTCGTGCCGCTGGGGCGGCACGGGTGGGCACAGCGGCGCCCCCGGCCCGCCGGGCTGCGCAACCCGCTGGAACCGGACCCGATCCCGCCGGGACTCCTGGCCTCTCGTCGGGGCCTGCGGACCGTCCTGGGCCGGTCGCGCAGTTCCCCGCGCCCCTGGAGGTGCGGCCCGGGGTCGAGGGTTCCGCGTCCGGAGGCTCCGTGGGCCGGGAGGTGCGGCCCGGGGCCGATGGTTCTGCCTCCGGGGCCGCCGCGCCCCTGGAGGTGCGGCCCGAGGCCGATGGTTCTGCCTTCGGGGGCCCCGCGCCGCTGGAGGTGCGGTCCGAGGCCGGTGGTTCCGCCTCCGAGGGTTCCGTGGGCCCGGAGGTGGCGGGCAGGGCCGGCGGTGAGGGCGGCGACGGGCGGTTCACCGTTCGGCTGGCGAACTTCGAGGGACCCTTCGACCTGCTGCTCCAGCTCATCTCCAAACACAAGATGGACGTGACCGAGGTCGCGCTGTCGCGGGTGACCGACGAGTTCATGGCGCACATCCGGGCCATGGGCGCCGACTGGGACCTCGACCAGACCACCGAGTTCCTCGTCGTCGCCGCCACCCTGCTCGACCTCAAGGCCGCCCGCCTGCTGCCCGCCGCCGAGGTCGAGGACGAAGCCGACCTCGCGCTCCTCGAAGCGCGTGACCTGCTGTTCGCGCGGCTGCTCCAGTACCGCGCGTACAAGCGGATCGCGGACATCTTCAGCGAGCGGCTCGACAGCGAGGCGCGCCGCCACCCCCGTACCGTCGGGCTGGAGGCGCACCACGCCGAGCTGCTGCCCGAGGTCGTCATCAGCATCGGCCCCGACGGGTTCGCCAAGCTGGCGGTCAAGGCGATGCAGCCGAAGGCCAGGCCCCAGGTGTACGTCGACCACATCCACGCCCCGCTCGTCTCCGTGCAGGAGCAGGCCGCCGTCGTGGTGGCGATGCTGCGGGAGGCCGGGGACGTCAGTTTCGCGGAGCTGACCCGGGACGCGCCGGACACCCTCACCGTCGTCGCCCGCTTCCTCGCCCTGCTGGAGCTCTACCGGGAGAAGGCCGTCGTCCTGGACCAGGACGAGGCGCTGGGCGAGCTGGTGGTGCGCTGGAGCGGCGGGGACGGGGCGGGGACCGCCGTCACGGACGAGTTCGACCGAGTGGTGGAAGTGGAGACGGCGTGATCCGGGAAGCCCCCGAAGGCGCGGCGGCGGAGCTCGCGCTCAAGCCCGCCCTGGAGGCCGTGCTCATGGTCGTGGACGAGCCCGCGACCGAGGAGCACCTGGCCAAGGTGCTGCAGCGGCCACGGCGGGCCGTCGCGGACGCCCTGCGCGAGCTGGCGGACGAGTACACCGTCCAGGGCCGCGGCTTCGAGCTGCGGCTGGTGGCGGGCGGCTGGCGGTTCTACAGCCGGGCCGAGTACGCCCCCGCCGTCGAGGGCTTCGTCCTGGACGGGCAGCAGGCGCGGCTCACCCAGGCGGCCCTGGAGACGCTGGCGGTCGTCGCGTACCGCCAGCCGGTGAGCCGGTCGCGGGTCTCGGCGGTGCGCGGAGTCAACTGCGACGGGGTCATGCGGACCCTGCTCCAGCGCGGTCTGGTCGACGAGGCGGGCACGGAACCCGAAACAGGTGCGATCCTGTACAGGACGACGAACTACTTTCTGGAGCGGATGGGCCTGCGCGGTCTGGACGAGCTCCCGGAGCTCGCGCCCTTCCTCCCGGAGGCGGACGCGATCGAGGCCGAGACCCTGGAGGGTGTGCCGTCGTTCGATCCGGACGCGCCCGACGCCCCGGAAACCCACGCAGACGACAAGACGGAAATTTGATGCGAAGCAGCGGCAGTAACAGCAGCGGAAACAACGGCGGGAGCCGTGGTGGCAACAGCGGCGGCCGCGGCAGCAGCGGCGGTGGCGGCCGGAGCGGTGGCGGCCGCGGCGGCTCCGGCGGCGGCCGGGACGGCCAGCGCCAGGGCGGCGGCCCGCGCCAGAGCGGCAGCGGCAAGCCGCGTCCGCTGCGCCCCGAGGAGCGCACCTACGACATGGGCGGCTCCGACAGCAAGGCAGGCACCCCCCGCGGCGGCCGGGGCGCGGCGGCGCGCGGCGGCGCCAAGGGCGGCCCCAAGGCGCCCCAGGGCGGCACCCCGGTGCGCCGCGGCCCGCACGGGCAGCGGATGGGCCAGGCCCGCCCGCGCGAGCTCGACGCCAAGATCGAGCAGCGCAACCGCGACCGGTACGCGGACAAGCCGGAGATCAGGACCCCGAAGACCTTCCCGGGCGCCGAGCAGGAGGGCGAGCGGCTGCAGAAGGTGCTCGCCCGCGCCGGCATGGGCTCGCGCCGCGCCTGCGAGGAGCTGATCGAGCAGGCCCGCGTCGAGGTCAACGGCGAGATCGTCCTGGAGCAGGGCAAGCGCGTCGACCCCGAGCGCGACGAGATCAAGGTGGACGGCCTGACCGTCGCCACCCAGTCGTACCTGTTCTTCGCGCTGAACAAGCCCGCCGGTGTCGTCTCCACCATGGAGGATCCGGACGGCCGCCAGTGCCTGGGCGACTACGTGACCAACCGCGAGACCCGCCTCTTCCACGTCGGCCGGCTCGACACCGAGACCGAGGGCATCATCCTGCTCACCAACCACGGCGAGCTGGCCCACCGTCTCACCCACCCCAAGTACGGCGTGAAGAAGACCTATCTGGCCGCCATCACGGGCCCGCTGCCGCGCGAGATCGGCAAGCGGCTCAAGGAGGGCATCCAGCTGGAGGACGGCTACGCCCGCGCGGACGCCTTCCGGGTCGTGCAGCAGACCGGCAAGAACTACCTGGTGGAGATCGAGCTCCACGAGGGCCGCAAGCACATCGTGCGCCGCATGATGGCCGAGGCCGGCTTCCCGGTCGAGAAGCTGGTCCGGGTCTCCTTCGGCCCGATCGCGCTCGGCGACCAGAAGTCCGGCTGGCTGCGCCGCCTCACCAACACCGAGGTGGGCATGCTGATGCGCGAGGTCGGCCTGTAGCCGCCCCCGCTCCCCGGTACCGAGCCCGGCCCCTGACCGACGGGGGCCGGGCTCGCCGCTGTGTGCGGGGGCGCTCTGTACCGGCCCGCCGGGGCGCGGGCGCGCCCGCGCGGGCGCCGTGCGCCCCCACGGTTGCGTGCGCACGCCTGTTGTGCGCGCCCCCCTGACGCCTTTATAGTCATCATGACTATTAAAAAGCGACGGTGCGGCGGGAGGGGGTGGCGGCGGTGGAGCGGTACGGGCACGGTCTGGTGATCGGCACGTTCCGCCCGCCGCACGCGGGCCACTACCACCTCGTACGGACCGCCGAGGACCGCTGCGAGGCGCTGACCGTGATGGTGTGCACGGCGGCCGGGGAACTCGTGGCGGCCCGGACGCGGGCGCGCTGGATGGCCGAGGTCCATCCGCGCGCCCGTGTCGTCCGGTCGGTCCGCTCCGCGCGCGCCCGGGGCCGTGTGGACGCGGTCTTCACCTCCGAGCGTCACCTGCGGCTGCTCGCGGGCCCGGGGCCCGGGAGCCTGCCCGGCCGCGGCCGCGCGGTGGCGCTGCGGGGCGGGGGCCCCGGCGGACTGCTGGGCGCCGCCGTCGACGCGGTCGACACCTTCCGGGGCGAGGGCTGGGGCCTGGACGGGCCGCCCGGGGGCCGGTGGTGAGCGCGGCGGGCCCGGCCAGAGCGCCGGAGGGCTACGACCCGTACGCCTTCGAGCCGTTCGCGGTCACCGTCGACCTCGCGGTCTGGACGGTCCGCGACGGCGGCCTGCACGTCCTGCTGATCCGGCGCGGCGAGGAGCCCTACAAGGGCGCGTGGGCGCTGCCGGGCGGTTTCGTCCTGCCCCGCGAGAGCGCCGGGCAGGCGGCGCGGCGCGAGCTGGCCGAGGAGACCGGGCTGCCGGACGAGGTCGTCGCGGGCCTGCACCTGGAGCAGTTGCGCACCTACAGCGACCCCGGCCGCGACCCCCGGATGCGGGTGGTCTCCGTCGCCTACACCGCGCTCGTCCCCGACCTGCCGGAGCCGCACGGGGGCGGCGACGCGGCGCACGCGCAGTGGGTGCCCTTCGGGGCGTACGAGGGCCTCGCCTTCGACCACGAGCGGATCGTCGCCGACGCGCGCGAGCGGATCGGCGCCAAGCTGGAGTACACCTGCCTGGCCACCGCCTTCTGCCCGCCCGAGTTCACCCTCGGCGAGCTCCGGCAGGTCTACGAGACGGTCTGGGGGACCGCCCTGGACCGCCCCAACTTCCGACGCAAGGTCCTCGCCACCCCGGGCTTCGTCGAGCCGGTGGCGGGCGCCGCGCGTCTGACCGGCGGCCGGGGCAAGCCGGCCGCGCTGTACCGGGCGGGCGCGGCGACCGCGCTGCACCCCCCGCTCCTGCGGCCGGAAGGACGACCCTCATGACCACTCGCGTGAACAGCCGGGCCAAGCAGGCGGCGACGGGCTCACTGATCGGGCTCGCGCTCGGGGACGCGCTCGGCTTCCCGACCGAGTTCATCGGCGTGCCCGCGATCCTCGCCAAGTGCGGCCCCTGGCGGGAGATGCGGCTGCCGACGCCGGCGGTCGTCACCGACGACACCCAGATGACCCTGGCGGTCGGCCAAGGCATCCGGGCCGCCATGGACCGCGGCCTGCTCGGCCCGCGCCGCCTGGAGCGGCCGGTGCGGGAGGGGTTCGTGCGCTGGTACCACTCCCCGGACAACAACCGGGCCCCCGGCCGCACCTGCATGGTCGCCTGCGGACTGCTCGACAGCGAACTGCCCTGGCAGCAGGCGAGCCAGCTCGGCTCCAAGGGGTGCGGCGCGAACATGCGGGTGGCCCCGGTCGGCCTGGCGCCGGGTCTGAGCGAGGAGCAGCGGGCCGGCGCCGCGCAGCTCCAGTCCGCCCTCACCCACGGCCACCCCACGGCCCTGGCGGCCAGCGACCTCACGGCGCGGGCGGTCTTCCTGCTGGCCCAGGGCGCCGACCCGGTGGGCCTGGTCGGCCAGCTGCGTTCGTACGCGTACGAGAACCGCACCCGCTACCACGACCGCTGGCTCGGCGACCTGTGGACCCGCGCCCACGACGAGTCGCCCGCCGCCTTCATGGCACGCGGCTGGGACGAGTGCCTGGACGCCCTGGACCGGGTCCTCAAGGCGTTGCGCAACCCGTCTCCGGAGACGGACCCGTGCCTGGAGACGGGCGACGGCTGGGTGGCCGAGGAAGCCCTGGCCACGGCGCTGGTCTGCTTCCTGCTCTTCCCCGACGCCCCGCTCACCGCCCTGCGCCGGGCCGCCTGCACCAAGGGCGACTCGGACTCCATAGCCTGCCTGACCGGCGCCTTCGCGGGCGCCCACCGCGGAGCCGCCGCCTGGCCGAAGGAGTGGGCGGAGCGCATCGAGTACCGGAGCGAACTGCTGACCCTCGGAGCGCTCTGGGACTCCTGACCCCGGCCGGGGGCCCGCGCTACCGCCCCGGTCCGCCGGGCCGCGCCGCCCCGTCGTACGGGTCCCACCTGCGCGTCGAGTCCCGGCGCACCCGGAACAGGAAGTCCGCCACCCGGGCCTCGTCCGGGGCCTCGGGAAGCGGGGTGCGGGACGCGGCCAGGGAACTCTCCTCGGCCAGGCGGGTCATCCAGGACCCGATCTCGGACCAGGGCACCTCGCCGCGTCTGACGGCCAGGAGGCGGTCGCGGCCGGGGCCCACCTCGATCGTGAGGACGCCCGTGCGCAGCAGGTCGCGGCAGCTCGTCATCAGGCGCAGCAGGTGCATCGCGTGCTTCCAGCGCGGGGCGCCGTGGCGGCGTACGTCCGCCTCCAGCTTCTTGCGCTGGGCCAGCGCGTAGGCGGTGAAGGTGGTGTGGGTGCGACGGGAGAGGAACGCCTCGCGCAGCGACAGCAGCTCCCGGCCGGTGTCGTCGATCCGTTCCACGATCGGTGAGTGCAGGCACTCCAGGACGGTGGGGTTGGCGCGCAGGGCCAGTGCGCAGAAGCGTTCCAGCTCCCAGCTGAACTGCTCCTCGGCCGGGCCCTCCACATGGGTCGGCGGCTTCTCGAAGCGCCAGAAGAGCGGAGCCGGGGCCGCGTAGACGCCCCGGCGGTCGGTGTCGCTCGCCGGCGTGGCCAGGCCGTAGGCGCGCGAGCCCATCACACAGGAGTACACGGTGTGGTCGCGGACCAGCTCCTCGGGCGGTGTCATCCGCCGATTGTGGCCGGTCAGGTCAGACGGATCGACCCGTTTTCCACCGTGACCCGCTCCGCCGCGAGCGGCCGGGGCGCCGGTCCCGCCGCCACCGAGGCGTCGGCCACGCGGTACTTGCTGCCGTGGCAGGGGCAGTTGATCGTCCCGCCGGAGACGTCCTTGACCGTGCAGCCCTGGTGGGTGCAGACCGCCGAGAACGCCTTGAAGGTGCCTGCCTCGGGCTGGGTGACCACGACCTTGCGGTCCGCGAAGACCTTGCCGCCGCCGACCGGGATGTCGGACGTCCTGGCCAGCACGTTTCCGCCGGGGGACGCGGCGGAAACGTGCGGGGTGTCGGGGGCGAACGCGACCGGGGGAGAGGTCGCGGAGCCGGTGGGCGTCGCGCTCGTACCGGTGTCCTTGTCGTCGCTGCTGCCGCAGCCGGCCAGCGCGGCCGTGCCCGCGGCCGCCGCGAGCACCGCGCGGCGGGAGGTTGGCGTCGTCATGGCGGCATCCTGGTGCAACCCGGCGGCGAATTCCGTGACGCGCGCGTGCCGTACGCCCTATGGCGCAACCCAGGCGCCCGCGTCCCGGCGCAGTTCCACCGCCTCCACCACGGCCTCCCTTCCGACCGGCCCGTACACATGGGGGAACGCCCCCTCCCAGCGGACCTGGGCGTCCAGGCGCGCCTCGTCGATCCCCAGGAGCAGGAGCGGACCGGGCGCGTCCGCGTAGTGGGTGTTCGCCGCCTCCAGCGCGGACGCGCGGTCGGCCGAGCAGTGGACGAAGCCCTCGGAGACCAAGGACACCGGGGCGTACGGGCCAGGCCCGGTCTCCCACTCCGGCGCGGGCACCACATGGAAGATCATGGCCCCGTTCTACCGCACCGCCTCTCCCGGCGGCGGCCACCGCCCCGGCGGCTTGACTAGGCTGAACGGAACAAGCCCGCCCGTCCGCCCCGGCGCAGCCGCCGCACGTCGCAAGGAACCCTCCGTGAGGACCGCACTCGTCATCGGTACCGGCCTGATCGGTACGTCCGCCGCGCTGGCCCTCGCCGCACGCGGCGTCACCGTCCACCTCGCCGACCACGACCCGGCCCAGGCCCGCACCGCGGCCGCGCTCGGCGCCGGGACCGACGAGGCGCCCGGGGGCCGGGTGGACCTGGTGATCGTGGCCGTGCCGCCAGCCCATGTCGCCGCCACCCTGGCGCGGGCGATCCGCTCGGACGCGGCCCGCGCGTACATCGACGTCGCCAGCGTCAAGGGCGGCCCGCGCCGCGAGCTGGAGGCGCTCGGCTGCGACCTCACCGCGTACATCGGTACACACCCGATGTCCGGCAAGGAGCGCTCCGGCCCGCTCGCCGCCACCGCCGACCTCTTCGAGGGACGCCCCTGGGTGCTCACCCCGACCCGGGACACCGACACCGAGGTGCTGAACCTCGCTCTGGAGCTCGTCGCGCTCTGCCGCGCGGTGCCCGTGGTGATGGACGCAGACGCCCACGACCGCGCGGTCGCGCTCGTCTCGCACACCCCCCAGCTGGTGTCGTCCATGGTCGCGGCCCGGCTGCGGGAGGCCGACGAGACGGCGGTACGGCTGTGCGGACAGGGCATCCGCGACGTCACCCGGATCGCCGCCTCCGACCCCCGGATGTGGGTGGAGATCCTCTCCGCCAACCCGGGCCCGGTCGCGGACGTCCTGGCCCGGATCGCCACCGATCTGGACGAGACCGTACGGGCGCTGCGCTCGCTGGAGTCCGCCGACGATCAGAAGCGGCGCGGCGGGGCGGCGGGCGTCGAGGACGTGCTGCGACGCGGCAACGCGGGACGCGAGCGCGTCCCCGGCAAGCACGGCTCCGCCCCCACGGCCTACGAGGTCGTCGCCGTGTTCATCAGCGACCAGCCCGGCGAGCTGGCCCGGATCTTCGCCGACGCGGGCCGCGCCGGGGTCAACATCGAGGACGTGCGCATCGAGCACGCCACCGGCCAGCAGGCGGGTCTGGTCCAGCTGATGGTCGAGCCGGCCGCGGTCCCGGGCCTGACGGCGTCGCTGCGGGAGCGGGGCTGGGCGATCCGGCAGTGAGCCGGGCCGGGGCCCCGGGCGGGCGGGGATCTGGGCGCACGCACGAGCCAGTAACCTTGTGTGGGGGCGGATGCCTGCCCGCCCACCCCGTCCCCGTACCAGGAAGGTGTCCGTCACCGTGGAAAGCGCCGCCCGGACCGCCCCGGCAGCTGTGATCGTCGCCATCGACGGCCCGTCCGGCACCGGCAAGTCCAGCACCTCCCGGGCGGTCGCCGCCAAGCTGGGGCTGAGCTATCTGGACACCGGCGCCCAGTACCGGGCGATCACCTGGTGGATGATCACCAACGACATCGACACCGACGACCCGGCCGCGATCGCGACCGCCGCCGCCAAGCCGGTCATCGTCTCGGGGACCGACCCGAACGCGCCGACCATCACCGTCGACGGTCTCGACGCCTCCGGCCCGATCCGTACGCAGGAGGTCACCGCCAAGGTCAGCGCGGTCAGCGCCGTCCCCGAGGTGCGGGCGCTCGTCACCCAGCTCCAGCGGGACACGGCGGCCGCCGCCCCGGCCGGGATCGTGGTCGAGGGCCGTGACATCGGCACGACCGTGCTGCCCGACGCCGACCTGAAGGTGTTCCTCACCGCCTCCGCGGAGGCGCGCGCCGCCCGCCGCAGCGGCGAGCTGAAGGGCGTGGACGTCGCCGCCACCCGCGAGGCTCTGCTGAAGCGGGACGCGGCCGACTCCGGCCGCAAGACGTCCCCGCTGGCCAAGGCCGCCGACGCCGTCGAGGTGGACACCACCGAGCTCAGCCTCGACCAGGTCATCGAGTGCGTGGTCACGCTCGTCGAGGAGAAGCGAGCCGCCAAGTGACAGCCCTCCCGTCGCCCGGCCGCACCTCGCCGAGACCCTCCGCGCCGCACCTGCCCGTCACCGAGCGTGGCGCCGAGGTCGGACGCCGCATCGGTGTCGGCCTGATGTACGGGCTCTTCAAGCCCCGGGTGCTCGGCGCCTGGCGGGTCCCGGCCAGTGGCCCGGTCATCCTGGCCGTCAACCACGCGCACAACATCGACGGGCCGATGCTGATGGGGACCGCGCCCAGACCGGTGCACTTCCTCATCAAGAAGGAAGCCTTCATCGGCCCGCTGGACCCGTTCCTGCGCGGCATCGGGCAGGTGAAGGTGGACCGGTCGACCGTCGACCGGACCGCGATCGACCAGGCCGTCGGGGTGCTCGACGGTGGCGGTGTGCTCGGGATCTTCCCCGAGGGCACCCGCGGCGAGGGCGACTTCGCCTCGCTGCGCGCCGGGCTCGCCTACTTCGCCCTGCGGTCGGCGGCGCCGATCGTCCCGGTGGCGGTCCTGGGAAGCACCGAGCGCAGGGGACGGTTGATAAAGGCGCTGCCGCCGCTGCGCAGCCGGGTGGACGTCGTCTTCGGCGACGCCTTCGAAGCGGGCGACGGCAGCGGCCGGCGCACCCGTACGGCGCTGGACGAGGCGACCGTACGCATCCAGGAGCGGCTCACCCGCCACCTGGAGAACGCCAGGCGCCTCACCGGGCGCTGAGCGAGACTTGGGACTTGAGTAGTGGACCGGACGCCCGGTCCATCGATGACGCAGAACGAGGAACGGACTTCATGAACGACCAGCACGACCACGGAGCACTCGGCGACGCCGAGTACGCGGAGTTCATGGAGCTCGCCGCGGAAGAGGGCTTCGACATCGAGGACGTCGAGGGCGCGATCGAGGAGGCGGGCCACGGCCCGCTGCCCGTCCTCGCCGTCGTCGGCCGCCCGAACGTTGGCAAGTCGACCCTGGTGAACCGCATCATCGGCCGCCGTGAGGCGGTCGTCGAGGACAAGCCGGGCGTCACCCGCGACCGCGTCACCTACGAGGCGGAGTGGGCCGGCCGTCGCTTCAAGGTCGTCGACACCGGCGGCTGGGAGCAGGACGTCCTCGGCATCGACGCGTCCGTCGCCGCCCAGGCGGAGTACGCGATCGAGGCCGCCGACGCGTGCGTCTTCGTCGTGGACGCCAAGGTCGGCGCCACCGACACCGACGAGGCCGTCGTCAAGCTGCTGCGCCGGGCCGGCAAGCCGGTCGTGCTGTGCGCCAACAAGGTGGACGGGCAGTCGGGCGAGGCGGACGCCGCCGCGCTGTGGTCGCTGGGCCTGGGGATGCCGCACCCCGTCTCCTCGCTGCACGGCCGCGGCACCGGCGACATGCTGGACGCCGTCCTGGAGGCGCTGCCGGAGGCGCCGGCGCAGACCTTCGGCTCCACCGCCCCCGGCGGCCCCCGCCGTATCGCGCTCATCGGCCGCCCGAACGTCGGCAAGTCCTCGCTCCTGAACAAGGTGGCGAAGGAGGACCGCGTCGTCGTCAACGAGCTGGCCGGCACCACCCGCGACCCGGTCGACGAGCTGATCGAGCTCGGCGGGGTGACCTGGAAGTTCATCGACACCGCGGGCATCCGCAAGCGGGTCCACCTCCAGCAGGGCGCCGACTACTACGCCTCGCTGCGCACGGCCGCCGCCGTGGAGAAGGCCGAGGTCGCGGTCATCCTGATCGACGCGACCGAGAACATCAGCGTCCAGGACCAGCGCATCATCACCATGGCCGTGGAGTCGGGCCGCGCCATCGTCATCGCGTACAACAAGTGGGACGACCTCGACGAGGAGCGCCGCTACTACCTGGAGCGCGAGATCGAGACCGAGATGCAGCAGGTGGCCTGGGCACCGCGCGTCAACGTCTCCGCGCTGACCGGCCGCCACATGGAGAAGCTGGTCCCGGCGATCGAGACGGCGCTGGCGGGCTGGGAGACGCGGGTGCCGACCGGGCGGCTCAACGCCTTCCTCGGTGAGATCGTCGCCGCCCACCCGCACCCGATCCGCGGCGGAAAGCAGCCGCGCATCCTCTTCGGCACCCAGGCCGGGACCAAGCCGCCGCGCTTCGTCCTCTTCGCCTCCGGCTTCCTGGAGCACGGCTACCGCCGCTTCGTCGAGCGCCGGCTGCGCGAGGAGTTCGGCTTCGAGGGCACCCCGATCCACATCTCGGTGCGGGTGCGCGAGAAGCGCGGCAGCAACAGGAAGAAGTAGCCCCGGCGCGGGGGCCGGGGGCTACGGCTCCACGGCGCCCCCGCCTCGGTCTTACAGCCCCCGACGGGGGCCGGGCGGCAGTGCTGCCGGGAGCGGATGGAGCCCGGTGTGCTGCCGCCCCTGCATGTGCCCGGTGCCGCTGTGCGCCGCCCCGCTCAGCGGCCAGGGGGAGCCGCTGTGCGCGGGGTACGGGTGGAAGGCCGGGACGGTCTGGGGGTGCGGCACCTGGGCGTGGGCCGGCTGGTGGTGCTGATGGGCGCCCCGGAAGCCGGCGGACCCCGAGTGCCCCAGGGCCGCGAAGCCCCGGAAGCCGAGGTCGTCCTCGCCGCTGCGGTCGCCCGGCAGGGCCCGGAAGGACCGGCGGTACTCCGAGTACAGCGCGTCGTAGATCGGGGTGGCCGAGTGGCCGCTGATGAGGTCCTGGGCGGGGCGCATGGAGGGGATCTGCGACTGGTACGGCTGGCGGGAGGGCTCGTATGCGTGCACGTATGTGCCAACGACCCCGGCGGCCGTCGGATGCGGGCTGACGGCAGATATCGCGCATCCCCGGATGGAGGGGGTGTACCGGGCGCGTGGGGGGCTTGCGGGGCGCCGGGCGACCCGGGGCGGCCCGAGGGGTAGGGGCCGGGGGGTGGGCCGGGTGCCCCGGGAGCGGGCCGGGCGGGGAGCCGGGCGACCCGGGGACGGGCCGGTGCGGTGGGCCGGGGGTGCCGGGAGCGGGCCGGGCCGCCGGGTGCTCGGGTGCGGTGGGGCGGGCGAGCCGGGGCGTTTTGGGCGCGGCAGGCTCGTAAAAGGGGCGGGCCCGGGGCCGGTTGAGCGGTCCCGGGCCCGGGGGCTGGGGCTGGGGTGCGGGACGGCTCAGGTGCCCGCCAGCGGCATCGCCGCCGACACCAGGGTGCCGTCCGAGGCCGCCTTCTCCAGGGCGTCGCGCAGCAGGTCCTCGCGGGGCTGCTGGCCGATGGAGCCGACCGGGGCCGCGAAGACCAGGACGCGCTGGGTGCGGTTGGCGGCGGCGCGCCAGCCGTCGGTGACCTGGAGCGGCTGGTGGGCCTGCCACCACGACACCGGGCTGCCGCCGCCTCCCGTGCCGGGCTGGAGGATCGCGTGCAGCTGGCCCATGGCGAGCAGCACCGACCAGCCGGAGAGCACCGAGGGCATTCGGCCGACATCGGTGACCGGCACGAAGCCCTGCTCGATCAGGAGCGGAAGGAACTCGTCCGTGGTGCCGCCCGAGCCGGGCCGGGCGATCGGGGCGGTGGGCTCCACGACGAGTGCCGGATGCAGCGCGCCCTCGATCAGGATCAGGCCACTGGTGATGCCGAGGACGGCCTGCTGGGGGGCCTTGCCCCCGAACTCGTCGCCGGTGATGGACCGGACGGCGCCCTGGAGCTGCTCCTCCGAGACCTGGACGACCTGGGAGGGGATGCAGGAGGCGTGGGCGAAGGCGAGGACCGCGGTCTCCTCACCGACGAAGAGCACGGTGCTGGTGGCCTCGTTCTCGGAGTCGCCCGGAGTGCGGCAGGAGGTGCAGTCGTAGCTGCCCGGGGCGTTCTCGCCGGCGAGCAGCCGGTCGGCTTCTTCGTCGCCGATCTCGGCGCGGACGTCCTCGCTGACGTCGAGCATGCGCGGCACGGGTGGCTCCTACTGGATGCGTGCGCCGGGTGGTTCCCGGCTCCTGAAAGGACAACGGCGGATCTGTGGCAGGGGTCACGCCCCAGGGCGAACGGAATCGAACCACCGCACGCGGAGGGTGAATCTGCCCCCGGAACCCCTCACTCCATGTCAACCTCTGGGATGCGCAAGGGAGTTGTCGCGGTGAGCTGAGTCACAGGCCGGCGGGAGGGCAGGTCGACAAATCCTGAAATCCCCCTATCAAGTGGGTGTCCGGAAATTGCCGTTACCCATGGTAATCGGCAACTGGCCTGGAGCGACAGGGCATTGGTTGATACCGGACCGATCCGCTCCCTACATTCCACGCCGTGTGCACCGAGCACCGCCCGGGCAGCCCGCCCCGTACGGCCGCACGACGTCACCACGCGTACGACCGCACCACAGGCACGAGCACGACCCCGGCGGGCGGGGCGGCACGGAACGGGACGCCGGACGCGTCACGGACCCTGCCGCCCGGGAGTCCCGGGTCCTTCGGAAGAGGGACTTCATGTCTGTTGGTACCAGTCGTTCCAGCTCCAGGCGCGGCCGCGGCACGGTGGCGGCGATCGGCGCCACCGTGATGGCGGCGCCGCTGGCGCTGCTCGCCGTCTCCGCCGGCCCGGCCGGCGCGGCGGACGGTGCGGTGTGGGACCGCATCGCGCGGTGCGAGAGCGGAGGAAACTGGCACATCAACACCGGCAACGGCTACTACGGCGGACTCCAGTTCTCCGCCGGCTCCTGGCGGGCCTACGGCGGCGGGGCGTACGCGTCCACCGCCGACCGGGCGTCCCGGGCGCAGCAGATCGCCGTCGCCACCCGGCTCCAGCGGGCCCAGGGCTGGGGCGCCTGGCCCGTGTGCTCCGCGAGGGCGGGGGCCTACGGGAGCGCGCCCGCCGCGCCGAAGCCGTCGGGCCACAAGGCCAAGGCCAAGCCGAAGGCCAAGCCCGAGGCCGAGCCCAGGGTGGCGCAGGCGGCGCGGCCCGAGCGGAAGGCCGCGGCGGCCGGAACCGGCCGGGTCGAGGCCGGGGCCGCGCCGGCGAAGGCGCCCGAGCGCCCGCCCGTCCAGGCGGACCGAGGCTCGCGCGGCGGCGACTACACCGTCCGCGTGGGGGACACCCTGTCCGCGATCGCCCGGGCGCACGGCACGACGTGGGAAAGGGTCTACGCGGCCAACAAGGCTGTCATCGGCGGCGACCCGGACCTGATCCTGCCCGGCGAGCGGCTTGCCCTCTAGGCCGTACGGCCACCGCACGACCAGCTCACCGGCCCCGCCCGGCCCCACGACCGGGCGGGGCCGCACGCGTTCGGCCCGGACCCTCCACCGCGCCCGGACCCTCCACCGCGCCCGGCGCGGCTGCCCGTCCGACAGGGCGCGTGCGCGGCCGGGATAGGCGCATACGAGCCAACGTGCCGGGCCAGGGCGACGGGTGAACAACATCCTCCCGCCGGTGCGGATCGTGTAAGGATGCCGTGAATTCCCTATGGCCCGTCCATTTCCCGTGGGCCGGGCCGCGGGGGAAATTCGGTGCGATGTTCCGGGGCCCTCGGCGGGGAAATTCCGCAAGGCGCTCGAACGGTCTGCCGAGGGCTGTGGGATTCCCCGGCGGGCTGACCGGAACTCCCCGTACGAGTGACCCAGTTCGAGAGGGACCCGGCCAAGATCCTGTGACACAAGTGTGACCGGCGGGGGACGTGGTGCGGACAGCGGCAGGGCAGGGGGCCCCGCTTCCGCCTCCGCCCCGGGGCGCCTACGGTGGCTGGCATGGCACCAGTACCGACTCCCCGCGGACAACCCGACGACACTCCCGAGGCCTATGTGGGCCTGGCCGGCGAGGCCGCCGAGCGGCGGGCACGCGCGCGTGGCTGGACCACCGTCAGATCGCTCGCGCCCGGCTCGATCATCACCATGGAGTACCTGGAAGGGCGGCTGAACTTCGAGGTGGCCGACGGCAGGGTGATCCGCTGCTGGCGCGGCTGAGCCGCCCGTACGAAGGCGAAGGCCCCGGCGCTCCGAGGGGAGTGCCGGGGCCTTCGCCCGCGGGGTGGTGGTGCGTACCGTGCCCCGCCGCACGCTTCGGGGCCGTCAGCCGCCCAGCGGCCGGGCCGGGGCCGGGCGCGGGGCGCGCTCGCTGTGCTGGGGGCGCCGGCCGGCCACCGGGGGTGCCGCCGGGCGCTCGGGGCGGGGGCCGTGGTGCGGCGGCCGGGCGGGACCGCGGACGCCGGCGGGGCGTGAGCCGCTGGCCGCGCCCACCGGCTCGCGCACGGGGGCGTCGTCCTCGCTCGCGGTGCGCTGGGCGAAGACACCGGGCAGCGTGGCGGTGGGAACGGGCAGGACGGGCGCGGCCGTTCCCCTGGCGCGCCACTTGGCCCGCAGGGCGAAGACCAGCGCCTCGGCGCGGGCGATCACCGGCTCGCACCAGGGCAGGGCCAGCAGGATGAGCAGCCCGGCGGCCCAGCCGAGGAGCACGTCGCTGACCCAGTGCGTACCGAGGTAGACGGTGGTGGCGCCGACGCCCAGGGCGACCACGGCGGAGATGACCGACAGCCAGCGCCGGGCCGTGGGGGTGGTGGCCAGATAGGCGAGGATGCCCCAGGTCACGACCGCGTTGGCGGTGTGGCCCGAGGGGAATATATCGCCGCCCGCGAACAGTTCGGCCGAGCCGATCTCCGTCGCGTAGTGCGGGCCCAGGCGGCCCAGGCCGAGCTTGACCGCGCCGACCGTGATGTTGAGCAGGAGCAGCGAGGCGCCGAGCGCGAGGAGCGGACGCAGGGTGTGCTGCCGCCAGGACCTCCAGCCCAGCCACGCCGCGACCATCACCGCCGTGGGCCCGCGCTGGCCCAGGACCACGAAGTAGTCCAGGAAGGCGTGCATCTGCGGCCACTGCTCGTACGGCCGGAACAGCATGACCTTCCAGTCCAGCTCGACGAGCCAGGACGAGGCGAGCACGGCGACGACGATGGCGAGGTAGAACGCCATCGTCGCGCTGAAGAGGATCACGCGGTGACGGCTCATCCGCGGGATCGCTATCTTCGGCGGCTCGGGCTCCCGGTCCAGACGGGCGAAGATTCGGTCGGTACGCACTCAATCGACGTTACAGCGAGTGAGTGAGGGCCCAGGCCGATCCGGCGGGTTTGTGATGACGATGTGATGTGGAGTATGTCTCACGTCACCGTTTATTCCCGGTGCTGCGAAAGGGGCGGACGGGCGCGGAAACAATTCCGCCGCAGACCGTTCCGGAAACGCGGCGGGATTTCCGCGGGTGATTTTCCGGGAAGCAGAACGGAATTCATCGTTCGTCCATCACGTCTGACACCGGGTGCCAGGATCCACCGGCACGGCGTGCCAAGATCATTAATGGCGGCGGGCTCCGGCCGGCCCCTCCCTCCTTTGTGGCGCACACCACAGGGCGTGCCCAAAGGGGTGAGAGGTGTACCACGTGCCGATGGCTGGAACTCGCGTACGCTGACGAATCACTCGCTCGTCGATGCCGGACCCGTCCGAGACCGCACCGGTCCAGGGTCCGCCGAGAGCGGGGACGACGGGCCACCGCGAGGACGGCGCGTCCCGGGACCCCCACGGGGCCGCCGTACAGGAGGTACACACATGGCAGGAACGACGACGGACGCCGCACGCGCGCGTGCGAACGCCGGCGCCGCCAACCGCTGGACCGTCCTCGTCGTCCTGTGTGTGAGTCTGCTGCTCGTCGCGCTGGACGCGACCGTGCTGCACGTCGCCGTCCCCTCGGTCACCGAGGACCTGCGTCCCAGCGCCACCGCGCTGCTCTGGATCGTCGACGCCTACCCGCTGGTCTGCGCCGCCCTCCTCATCCTGTTCGGCACCCTCGGCGACCGCGTCGGCCGGCGCCGGGTGCTGCTGCTCGGCTACGGCATCTTCGGCCTGGCGTCCGCCGTGGCGGCCCTGGCCGGAACGGCCGAGCTCCTGATCGCGGCCCGCGCGCTGCTCGGCGTCGGCGGCGCGATGATCATGCCCGCCACGCTCTCCATCCTCCGCGCGGTCTTCCCCGACCGCCGCGAACGCGCCACCGCCATCGGCGTGTGGACCGCCACCGCCGCGATAGGTGCCGCCGCCGGACCGGTGCTCGGCGGCTTCCTCGTCCAGCACTTCTGGTGGGGCTCGGTCTTCCTGATCAACATCCCGCTGATGGCGCTGATCCTGCCGCTGGGCCGCAGGCTGCTGCCCGAGTCCAAGGGCGGCGCCGACGGGCCCTGGGACGTGCTCGGCGCGCTGACGGCCGCCGCCGGTGTGATCACCCTGGTCCTCGGCGTCAAGCGGATGGGCGCGGGCCACGGAGTGCTCGACCCGCTCACCCTGGCGCCGCTGTGCGCCGGCACCGCCCTGATCATCGTGTTCGTCCGGCGCCAGCGGCGGCGCACCCACCCGCTGGTCGACATGCGCATGTTCGCCCGGCGCACCTTCTCCACCTCGGTGGGGTGCATCGTCCTCGCCATGCTGGCCCTGGTCGGGCTCGAACTCATAGCCGTCCAGTACCTCCAGCTGGTCCTCGGGCTGACCCCGCTGGAGACGGGGCTGCGGCTGCTGCCGCTCACCTTCGCCGCGATGACCGCCGGGGCCACCGGCTCGTACACCCTGCGCCGGCTCGGTCCGCGCCGGATGGTCGCGTCCGGCTTCGCGCTGACCGCCGCCGCCGTGCTGCTCCTGGTCCTGATGGGCGAGCACGACCGGCCGCTGCTGCTCACCGGCGCCTTCGTCGTCCTGGGCCTCGGCCTGCAGACGACGCTCTTCGGGGCGTACGAGTCGATGCTCAGCGAGGCGCCCGCCGACTGCGCGGGCGGGGCCGCCGCCATCGGCGAGACCTCCTACCAGCTCGGCGCCGGCATGGGCATCGCCCTGCTCGGCAGCGTGATGAACGCGGCCTACGCCCCCGGGCTCGCCTCCGTCCCCGGCGTCCCGCGCGAGGCGTCGGCCGGAGCCGCGAACTCGCTCGGCGAGGCCTACGCCATAGCGGACCGCATCGGCGGCCCCGCGGGCGCCGCCCTGCGCGGCGCCGCACAGCACTCCTTCGTCCACGGTCTGCATGTGACACTGCTGGTCAGCGCCGGACTGCTGGTCCTGGGCGCGCTGGCCGCGCTGCGGCTGCCGCGGGTGATGGAGTGCGGGACGCAGCACACCGGAACCGCGCCCGGCCTGCCCGAGCAGCGCGCCGAGCTCCAGCTGCGGATCCCCGCGGCGGCGGGCGCCGATGGGGCGCACCCGGGGCCCGGCCGCCCCTGAGCCGGGCGCCCCGCACCGGCGGGCGGGTCTGGACGCGCGGCACACTGAGCCGTAACGTCAGCGGTCAGCAATAACTACCACCGCTAGTTTTAGCTGGGCCGCACAGGTTCCCAGGGACGCCGGAGGCATCCTCATGTCCGCATCCGCCAAGCTGCCCCCCTTCGACCCGGCCGACCCCCTCGGGATCGACGACCTGCTGAGCGACGAGGACCTCGCGATCCGCGACACCGTCCGCTCCTGGGCCGCCGACCGGGTCCTGCCGCACATCGCCGAGTGGTACGAGAGCGGCGAACTCCCCGGCATCCGCGAACTCGCCCGGGAGCTGGGCTCGATCGGCGCGCTGGGCATGTCCCTGACCGGCTACGGCTGCGCGGGCGCCACCGCCGTCCAGTACGGCCTGGCCTGTCTGGAGCTGGAGGCCGCCGACTCCGGCATCCGCTCGCTCGTCTCCGTCCAGGGCTCGCTCGCGATGTACGCGATCTGGAAGTACGGCTCCGAGGAGCAGAAGCAGCGGTGGCTGCCCTCGATGGCGGCGGGCGAGGCGATCGGCTGCTTCGGCCTCACCGAACCCGACCACGGCTCCGACCCGGCCGGGATGCGGACGTACGCCAAGCGGGACGGCACCGACTGGGTGCTCAGCGGCCGCAAGATGTGGATCACCAACGGCTCGGTCGCGTCGGTCGCGGTCGTCTGGGCGCAGACCGACGACGGCATCAGGGGATTCGCCGTGCCCACCGACACCCCCGGCTTCTCCGCGCCGGAGATCAAGCACAAGTGGTCGCTGCGGGCGTCGGTCACCAGCGAGCTGGTCATGGACGAGGTGCGGCTGCCCGCCGACGCCGTGCTGCCCGGCGTCGCCGGACTCAAGGGCCCGCTCGGCTGCCTCTCGCACGCGCGGTACGGAATCGTCTGGGGCGCGATGGGCGCGGCCCGCGCCTCCTTCGAGGCGGCGGTCGCGTACGCGCGGACCCGCGAGCAGTTCGGCAGGCCCATCGGCGGCTTCCAGCTCACCCAGGCCAAGCTCGCCGACATGGCGGTCGAGCTCCACAAGGGTGTGCTGCTCGCGCATCATCTGGGGCGGCGCATGGACGCGGGCAGGCTCCGTCCGGAGCAGGTCAGTTTCGGCAAGCTCAACAACGTCCGGGAGGCGATCGAGATCTGCCGCACCTCGCGCACGATCCTCGGCGCCAACGGGATCTCGCTGGAGTACCCCGTGATGCGGCACGCCACCAATCTGGAGTCGGTGCTCACCTACGAGGGCACCGTGGAGATGCACCAGCTGGTGCTGGGCAAGGCGCTCACCGGGCTCGACGCGTTCCGTTAGGCGCCCTGGCGGTCCGGTGAGCGCCCTGCTCAGCTCTGGTTGAAGAAGCCGCCGGTGGCGCGGCCCGAGGCCTCGCCGCTGACGATCTGGGTGTCGGCGGGGGTCAGCAGGAAGACCCGCGTCGCCACGCGCTCGATGGAGCCGCGCAGCCCGAAGGTGAGGCCGGCGGCGAAGTCCACGACGCGCTTGGCGTCGCCGGGCTCCATGGCGGTGAGGTTGACGATGACGGGGACGCCCTCGCGGAAGAGCTCGCCGATGCCGCGCGCGTCACGGAAGCCGTCCGGCGTGACCGTGGCGATCCGGCGGCCCTGCTCCTGGGCCGCCTCGGAGGCCACCCGCACCCGCGGGTCCGTCACCCAGGCTTCGCCGGCCCCGGCTTCCTCGGTGTACTCGTCGTCGTAGTAGCGGTCGTCGTTGTCCTCGACAAGCCCCAGCCATGCACTCGCCTTGCGCACCGATCCCATGGACGCCTCCTCTCACAGCGGACTTCTACTTCTTGCTTATGCTCACGTTCCGCATCCCTATGGTCGTCCATGATGCGGATACCGCGCCAAGTGGATAGTCGCCGCGCAGGGGATTCGTGACGGGACTGGTGCAGAAGATGTGGCGAATCGTCAGCTTTCTTCCGGTGCATGACGGGTAACGGGTACAAAATATGACCGTCCGTCCAGACGGGTGAGTCGGCAGACGTACGGGTGAACGGATCGGCCGATACGATGCCTGCCGCACTGTTGAACGAACCGTGGGGCGAGGTGTCCCACGGCACCCGGGGGAGCGTCGTGTTCGGAATCGTCAGGCCCTGCTCGCATCGGCTCACCGAGGGGTTGCGCACCGAGTGGATGGCCCATCTCTGCGGCCTCTGCCTGGCACTTCGCTCCGACCACGGCCAGCTCGCCCGGGTCGTGACCAACTACGACGGGCTGATCGTCTCGGTCCTGACGGAGGCTCAGGCCGAGAGCCGCACCGGGCGCAGACGCACCGCCGGGCCCTGTCCGCTGCGCGCGATGCGGACGGCTCCGGTGGCCCGGGGCGAGGGCGCCCGGCTCGCCGCTGCCGTCTCGCTGGTCCTCGCCTCGGCGAAGGTCCGCGACCACGTCGCCGACCGGGACGGCCTGTTGAAGCGGAAGCCGGTGGCGCTGGCGGCCCGCCGGATCGCCGCGAGCTGGGACCGGGCGGGCGCCCGCACCGGCGCCTCCCTCGGCTTCGACACGGCGGTCCTGGTCGACGCGGTCGACCGGCAGGGGGCGATCGAGGCGCTGGCGGGGCCGGGCACCTCCCTGCTCACCGTCACCGAGCCGACCGAGACGGCGACCGCCGCCGCCTTCGCGCACACCGCCGTACTCGCCGGCCGGCCGCACAACGCCGAGCCGCTGGCCGAGGCCGGCCGCCTCTTCGGACGGCTCGCGCACCTCCTGGACGCGGTGGAGGACCAGGCGGCCGACGCCGCGGCGGGCGCGTGGAACCCGCTCACGGCGACCGGCACCGACCTGGCCGAGGCCCGGCGGCTGGCCGACGACGCGGTGCACGGCATCCGGCTCGCCCTGCGCGAGGTGGACTTCGTCGACGGCAGGCTGGCGCACGTCCTGCTCGCCCACGAGCTGACGCAGTCGGTCAACCGGTCCTTCGGCACGGCCGGCTGCGCCCACGGCGGCGCGGACGCCCACGGCTCCCACCAGCCCGGCCCCTACGGAGCGCCGCCGCCCGGCGGGCCGTACGCGCCGGTGCCCGGCAACCCCTACGGCGCGCCGCCGCAGGGCGAGGGTCCCCGGCCACCCGCGCCGCGCGGGTTCCTGACGGGGTGCGCGGTCTTCACCGGGCTCTGCTGCACCTGTCAGATGTGCTGCGCCAAGGAGTACGAGGGCCCGTGGTCGCGCAGGAAGCACGAGGGCTTCTGCCGGGACTGCGACTGCGACTGCGGTGACTGCGGCTGCTGCAACTGCTGCGAGTGCTGTGAGGGGTGCGACTGCTGCGACTGTGGTTGCGACTGCTGACCGGCCGTCACCAAGCGTGCGCGTACGGTCACTTGTGTTCGGAGGGTGAGCTCCGGTACGCGGACGACGGCGGCGGGGCGCAGGGCGGAGCGGAAGCCTCCGTACGGAATACTCCGGCCCGGCACCGCGCTCGCACCGGGGGCCGCCCGCCTCGTACGAAAGGATCGAACACATGAGCACGGACGCGGCACAGGAGTGGAAGAACTGGCACGAACGGCGCGTCGAGTCCGTCGCGGCGCCCTACGGTCCGCTGGCGCTGACCGGTACCCACTGGCTCGCCGACGCCGTGGAGGGGCGAATTCCGGCCGTGCCGGGCACCTGGCGTGAAGAAGACGGCGCGGTGGTGCTCACGGCGAGCGAAGAGGACGGGATCGTCCTCGACGGCCGCCCCTTCACCGGCGAGGCGCGGCTGACCGCCGACCACGCCCCGGTCGCCGAGTCCCGGCTGGCCCAGGGCGCGCGGCGGCTGGTGGTGCTGCGCCGCGAAGGGCTGTGGGCGGTACGGGTCTGGGACCCCGGGGCCGAGCGCCGCCGCGCCTTCGCGGGCATCGAGGCGACCCCGTACGACCCGCGCTGGGCGGTGCCCGCCCTCTTCCGCCCGTACGGCGAGGCGCGGACGGTACGGGTGGCCAACGCCGACGGGGTGGAGCGCGGGCTCGGTCTCGGCGGTGAACTCGCCTTCACGCTCGGCGGCCGGGAGCACACCCTCCAGGTGGCGGTCGAGGAAGACGGCGCGCTCTGGGCGGTGTTCGCCGACGCGACCAGCGGGGACTCGACGTTCCGGTTCCGTTTCCTGCGCCCCGGCGCGCCCGACGCGCGCGGCAGGCTCATGGCGGACTTCAACCGCGCGCTGCTTCCGCCGTGCGCCTTCGCGGAGCACTTCATCTGCCCCTTCCCGCCTCCCGGCAACACCCTCGACACGGCCGTCACAGCGGGCGAGCGGACCGTCCTCACCCACTGACCCAGGGCTCACAGAACCCCGGCCGCCCGGCCGAAAGGCGCCCTTGCGCCCGACGGCCGGGCGGCCGAATACTCCCTCCCAGCGCTTGTCAGGAGCACGGCTTGCGCTCACCAGTGCTGCCCCAGCTCCGGCTGCGCCTCACGGGGTCCCCCCACCCAACTCGGGCCCCTCGATTCCCTTCGGGAGGAACAGAAGTGAGGATCAAGCGCACCACCCCCACCCGCGGTCTCGCGAGACGTACCAAGGCAGTCGCCCTCTCCGCCGGGCTCCTCGCCGCCGGTGCCCTCGCGGTCCCCACCGCCAGCGCCACCCCGTCCCAGGCGTTCAGCGCCACCCAGCTCTCCGCCGCGAGCTCCGCCGTCCTCGGCGCCGACGTCGCGGGCACCGCCTGGAACATCGACCCCGCCACCCACACGGTCGTCGTGACCGCCGACTCCACCGTGAGCAAGGCCGACATAGCCAAGATCAAACGGCAGGCCGGCGCCAACGCGTCCGCCATACGCGTCGAGCGGACCGCGGGCAGGTTCAGCAAGCTGCTCTCCGGCGGCGACGCCGTCTACGCGCCGAGCTGGCGCTGCTCCCTCGGCTTCAACGTCAAGAAGGGCAGCACCTACTACTTCCTGACGGCCGGTCACTGCACCGAGGGCTACCCGAACTACTACACCAGCTCCTCGCACTCGACGAGCATCGGCCCGACGGTCGGCACCAGCTTCCCGGGCAACGACTACGGCCTCG
Organism: Streptomyces sp. NPDC026377; assembly: GCF_055567715.1. Classification (NCBI taxonomy): domain Bacteria; kingdom Bacillati; phylum Actinomycetota; class Actinomycetes; order Kitasatosporales; family Streptomycetaceae; genus Streptomyces; species Streptomyces sp. NPDC026377. Next base: position 347,248 of record NZ_JBVHPV010000006.1, on the reverse strand, counting down.
TGCGGTACGACAACACCTCGCTGTCCCACCCGAGCGCCGTGGGCGGCCAGTCCATCACCAGCGCGGCCAACCCCTCGGTCGGCCAGACGGTCACCCGGCGCGGCTCGACCACCGGCATCCACAGCGGCCGGGTCACCGCGCTCAACTCCACCGTGAACTACGGCAACGGCGACATCGTGTACGGCCTCATCAAGACTACGGTGTGCGCCGAACCCGGTGACTCCGGCGGCCCGCTCTACGCCGGCTCGACGGCGCTCGGCCTCACCTCCGGCGGCAGCGGCAACTGCTCCTCCGGCGGCACGACCTTCTTCCAGCCCGTGGTCGAGGCCATGAACGCCTATGGCGTCACCCTGTTCTGACGGCTGATCATCCAGCTGCCCCGGCAGCGGCGAGCCCCCGTCCGGCCACCGGGCGGGGGCTCGTTCCGTGCGCCCGTGCCTGCGGTGGCGGCTGGACGCGATGCGCCTTTTTGGGAGGATGTTCACGGCGGAGAGGCGACCGGACACACGGGGTGAGTCAGTGAAACGCATCGGAGTGACCGGTCACCGCGACATTCCCTCCGAGGCGCTGGGGGAGATCCGCGCCTGCCTGCGGAGCCTGCTGTGCGGCCAGGACGGCTCCCTTGAGGTGTTCTCCAGCCTCGCGGCCGGAGCGGACCAGCTGTTCGCGGCCATCGCCCTGGAGTGCGGGGCCGCCCTGACCGTCGTCATTCCCAGTGGCGACTACGAGAGGGGCTTCGCGGAGCCCGGCGAACTCGCCCGCTACCAGGGGCTGAGGAGACGGGCCGCACAGGAGGTCCGGATGGACTTCCCGCACGCCACCGACGAGGCCTACTACGCGGCCGGCGCGTATATCGCGGACAACTGCGACCGTCTGATCGCCGTCTGGGACGGCCAGCCCGCGCGCGGGCTCGGAGGCACGGGCGACATCGTCCAGTACGCCCGCAGCCTGGGAAAGTCGGTCACGGTGGTGTGGTGCGACGGGGTGCGGCGCCCCTGACCGCCCCCCAGGGTGATCAACTGCGGAGGCGGGCCAGCCAGTCGGTGTGCTGGGGCGAGACCACCCGCTCGGTCTCGTAGACCGCCGCCGGCCAGTCGCGCTCGCTGACGGTGTTCTCCATGGCCACGTGCATGGCCTTGAGGTCCTGCTCCACCAGCGAGTGCGCCGAGATCAGCGGCTGATGACGGCGGATCTCGCTCCACGCCAGGCACGCGGCGGCCGTGGCCGAGAGCAACCCGGCGACCTCCACGCCCTCGGCCGCGCCGAACATGTGCAGCGTCGCGAAGAGCAACGCGAGAACGGTGAGCAGGGTGATGGCCGTGGTCCACAGCGTGGTGGCCCGCCGGGACGCCTCCTGCCGGCGCCGGTACCAGTTGCGCTGCTCGATGAGTCGGTCCCGTACGTACGTCTCCTTGCGCACGGCGAACGCCTTCGCCCGTAACTCCCGCATGGGCGCGGTGATGAGCGGGGCGGCGGCCAGGTCCGATGCCCCCTCCTCGCGCGGATCCCGCCAGCCGACCCTGCGCAGTTCCCCCAGTCCCTCCTCCAGACGGAGGGTGAACAGACCTTCGGGATCGGCGGCGTGCGAATCGAAAGGGGCGCCGTGCACGGCATAGCGCCAGCACATGGATTTGATGAACTCCGCCGCCGAACGATTCAGTTGCCAATGCGATTTCGCGTGCCCGCGGGCGGCGCGGAAGCTCACCGCGAGCACCCCCGCGTACGCCAGTGCGCTGAGCGCGCTCGCCAGGTGGAAGTCACCACCGAGCGTCATCTCCCACGGCAGCACCGCCAGCACGGCTCCCGCCACCAGCAGGCAGAGCCGCCAGCGGGTGTCGTTCACCGCGGCCCGCTGGCGTCCTACCGCGAGTGAGTCCGCGTGATGGAAGAGACCCGGCAGGTCGGCGTTGCGGAATACCATGCTCTGCAGAGGACCGGGAATCGCCGTCACATCCACCCCTGTCTGCGGTTTTAGTCATCACTCTTTCGGTGGAACGACCCATTCCGTACACCTTCCGGCATGCTGGGCCGAGTGTTCGCGGCAAGCGGTCGTGCTCAGTTGCCAACAGTGGCCAAGAGAGTAAAGTCGTGCCGCCGACACTGCAACGGTGCATGTCGTCGGCACCCCTGTCCACATGCAGGAATTACCCACCAAGGACGGCCGTGAAGACCTCCGTGAATTCTCTCTCCTTCGCCCCTGCGAAGAAGAGCCGTGTGCCCCTGGCCGACATCGATGTCCGTGGCGCCGAAGCCGCCCGGAAGCTCGGCCGCGTGCTCCCCTCCTCCCTCGGCCGCCCGGTTCAGGCGTCGACCTTCAACTCGGCGCTCTAGACAGTCGGAGAGCTCTAGACTGGCGGAATGACTGGACCCGTGGTCCCATTCCGCGAGATCGTGCTCAAGGTTCACAGCAGATGCGATCTCGCTTGTGATCACTGCTATATCTACGAAGCCCCTGATCAGAGTTGGCGTACCCGCCCCAAGGCAATCTCTGACGAGGCGATTTCCCGGACGGCCCGGCGACTGGCCGAGCACGCCGCGAAACACGTACTGCCCTCCGTGTCAGTGATCCTGCACGGAGGGGAGCCGCTGCTGGCGGGTCCGGCCCGGCTGCGCACGGTCTGCGCGGAGCTGACCGCCGCCCTCGACGGCGTCGCGGAGCTCGATCTGCGCATCCACACCAACGGTCTCCAGCTCAGCCCCCGCTACCTCGACCTCTTCGCCGAGTTCGGTGTCCGCGTCGGCATCTCGCTGGACGGGGACAGGTCGGCCAACGACCGCCACCGCCGCTTCGCCGACGGCCGCACCAGCCACCCCCTGGTCCTCAGGGCCGTAGAACTGCTCCGGAGCGACCGCTACCGCCACCTCTTCCTCGGGCTGCTGTGCACCGTGGACGTGGCCAACGACCCGGTCGCCGTCCATGACGCGCTGATCGCCCTTGACCCGCCGCGCATCGACTACCTGCTGCCGCACGCCACCTGGGAGACACCTCCGGCCCGGCCCGGCGGCTCCCCCACCGAGTACGCCGAGTGGCTCCTCAAGGTCTTCGACCGGTGGGAGGAACAGGGCAGGCCGGTTCCGGTCCGGTTGTTCGAGTCCGTACTGTCGACGTTGAACGGCGGCCCCAGCCTCACCGAGTCCCTGGGCCTGGCCCCCACCGACCTGGTGGTGGTGGAGACCGACGGCACCCTGGAGCAGGTCGACTCGCTCAAGAGCGCCTACGACGGCGCCGCCGCCACCGGCTTCGACGTCTTTCGCCACTCCCTGGACGAGGTCGCCGCCCACCCGGGCGTCCGGGTGCGCCAGCTCGGCCTCGCCGGGGTGGGGCCCGAGTGCCGTGAGTGCCCGGTCGTCCGCTCCTGCGGCGGCGGGCTCTACACCCACCGCTACCGCCCGGCCAACGAGGCGGCGGGCCGCGACCCCTTCGACGGGCCCTCGGTCTACTGCGCGGACCTGGAGGCGCTGGTACGGGGCATCGAGGCCCGTACGGCGGCCCGGCTCGTCCCCGCCGCCCTCACCGACCCCGCGGAGCTCGTCGCCGCCGAGTACGAGCTCACCCGCACCCTGCTCGCCCGCCTCCACGCCGATCTGGCCGGGCGCGGCGGCGCGGAGTGGGCCGAGGCCTGGCGGCTGGCCGCCCTCGTGGACGGGCCGGGCCTCGACGAGGTGCTGGCCCACCCCTACGCGCGCGGCTGGCTGCTCACCGCCCTGGACGCGCTGCGCGAGGACCGCCCGGGCGCCCTCGCCCACGCCCACCGCCTCGACGCCTACACCGCCGCCGCCGCCGTGCGCGCCAGGCTCGACCTCCCCGTCACCGTGGGGTACGAGAACGGCCGGCTGGTGCTGCCCACCCTCGGCGAGCTCAGGGTCGCGGAGCCGGGCGCGTCCGGCCGCGTGGAGGTGCTCCCGGCCGAGAAGGGCTTTCGCGTCCGGGGTGTGGTGGGCGGGCGCTTCGAGCAGGAGGTGGAGTGCCCGCGCGAGCCGTGCGGCGACTGGCTGCCGGTGCGGGGGCTGGGCCGGGACGGGGCGCCCGACATGGCCCTCGACGACCTCGATCCCTACCGCGACTGCTTCGGCGCCGCGGTGCTGCCGCGCCTCGGGCTCGCCGAGGCCGACGAGTGGAGCGGGCGCCTCGCCGCGGCCTGGGGGCTGCTTTCGGACACTGTGCCGGGCCACGCGGCGGCGGCCGCCGCCGGGCTGACCACGCTCACCCCGCTCGCGGGCGCCGGCGACACGGTGGCCGGACGGCACGGCTACGGGGCGCTGGGGGTGCCTGTGGGGCTCACGGGGGACGCGTTGGCGCTGGGGCTGCTGCGCGGCTTCCGCAGGGGGCGGTTCCGGGCCCTGCGCGATGTGGCGGACCTGTACGCGCTGGACGGCGGCCGCAGCCACCGGGCCGGCTGGCGGCGGGAGCCGGTACCGGTTTCGGTCCTGCTGGCCGAAACGCATGAGCGGGTGGCGGTCGCCGCGTACGACAGAAGCGCACGCACTCTGGCGGAGACCCGGCGCGCGCTGGAAGCTCTTCAGGGGGCGGCCGAACTCACCGTGAGCGGGAAGAGCCTGGTCGCCGACGTCCTGCTGGAGTGGGAAGAGGCAGCCCGTGGATGAGCGAGCCCGGACAGTGCTGGAGAGCGCGTTACGCGACGACCTGGCCGCCATGGGGGTCAGAGAGGGGGACACCCTCCTGGTGCACGCCTCGCTGAGCGGTCTGGGGCACGGCCCGGGGGCGCTGGGGCGGGCCCTGTGCGCGGCGGTCGGCGGCCCGCTCAAGGGCACCCTCGTGGTCCCGGCCTTCACCCCGGAGAACTCGCTCACCTCCGCCGCGCATCTGCGCCGGGCCCGGAGCGTGCGGAACACGGCCGCGTACAGGGACTTCAAGCGCCGGATGGAACCCTTCGACCCGGAACGGACGCGCAGTCAGGGCATGGGCCGGCTGGCGGAGTGGGTACGGACCTCGGACGGGGCGGTGCGCAGCTCCCATCCCCAGACGTCCTTCGCGGCCTGGGGATGCCGTGCTCCGGAGCTGATGGAGGGGCACGAACCCGATTGCCATCTGGGGGAGGGATCACCGCTCGGGGCGCTCTATCGCGCGGACGCCCGAGTACTCATGATCAATGTGGGATTCGCTGCCTGCACCGCCTTTCACCTCGCGGAATACCGATATCCGAACAACCCGCCCAAGAAGCTGTACAGCTGTGTGGTGCGGGACGAGAGTGGGCGTCGGGGGTGGTTCCACTATCCCGATGTCGATCTCGACGACAGCGACTTCGAAGCCGTCGGTGCCGATCTTCCGGAGGAAATGCGCAAAGAGTGGCAGCTGGGACGGAGAACCGCCCGATTGTTCTCGCTCAAGGGGGCGGTGGACCACGCGGTGGACTGGATGACCGAAAAGCGGCCTTGTTTGACCGAACGGTGAGGGGATGGAGCGCCGTGCGCTCCGGAATGATGTTCTTCAATACTGCAGGACGGGGGTCGTGTGCACGCATCAGCGCAGCCGCGTCCGGCCGACCAACATCGGCCCTACTTCTTTCTGAGTTACGCGCACACGCCGAGGTACGGGGCGGGCGGCCCGGACCCCGACATGTGGGTGGAGCGGCTTTTCCGTGATCTCTGCGGCCATGTGATGGCCATGACCGACCTGCCCGCCGGCGCGCCCGCCGGCTTCATGGACCGGGAGATACGCTCCGGCGAGGGCTGGTCGGAGCGTCTCGGCGAAGTCCTCGCCTCCTGCCGGGTGTTCGTTCCGCTGTTCTCGCCGCGCTACTTCGCCAGCGAGATGTGCGGCCGCGAGTGGTACGCGTTCGAGCAGCGCACCATCCAGCACCAGGCCCATACCAACCGCCCGGCCGAGGCGATCGTGCCGGCCCTGTGGGTGCCGGTCCCGCCCGAGCAGCTGCCCGGGCCCGCCGAGCGGTTGCAGTTCAACCACCGGGCCTTCGGTGACCGCTATGTCACCGACGGCCTCTACGGGCTGATCAAGCTGCGCATATTCGCCGAGGAGTACGAGCGCGCGGTCTACGAGCTCGCCAAGCGGATCGTCAGCGTCGCCGACGCCACCGCGATCCGGCCCGGGCGCCACGTCGACTACCGGCTGGCGCCCAGCGCCTTCGGCGCGTCCGCCGGCGAGGGCCCCCGTCCGATGCACGTCACCGTGGCCGCGCCGACCCGCCACGACCTGCCCGAGGGCCGCGACGAGGCGTACTACGGCGACAGCCCGCTGGAGTGGAACCCCTACCACCCCCTCTCCGCCCGGCCGTTGGCCCTGGTGGCCGAGGACATGGTGCGCTCGCTCAACTACCAGACCACCGTCTCCTCCTTCGACGAGGAGGTGCTGCACCTCGACGGCAAGCAGCCCCCCTCGCGGCCGGAGATCCTGCTGGTGGACCGGTGGGCGCTGGAGGACGAGGACCGGCGGGCCCGGCTCGCGGCCTTCGACGCCGAACACCGGCCCTGGGTGAGCGTGGTCGTCCCCTGGAACCGCGACGACCACCAGAGCCGGGCGTCGGAGGCGGAGCTGTCGCTCCGGCTGGAGGAGACCATGCCCTCCAAGATGCGCCAGGGGCGGGCCGCCTGCCGGGCCGCGGCCAAGGGCGTACCGAGCATGGAGGCCTTCGGGCAGATACTGCCCCAGGTCGTGGAGGCGGCGGCACAGCAGTACCTGAGACACGCGACGGTCTACCCGCCCGCGGGGGGCGGGCACACCGAACGGCCGCGCCTGGTCGGGCCGATGGGCACCGATTTCGGCACCACGCAGTACATCCCCGACAGGCTCGATCACGCGCCCGATGCGGAGGAGACGGATGACACCCAGTCGTGACGGACGCATCGTCACGTTCTACTCGTACAAGGGTGGTACGGGCCGCACCATGGCCCTCGCCAACACAGCCTGGATCCTCGCCGCCAACGGCAAGCGGGTCCTCGCGGTGGACTGGGACCTGGAGGCCCCGGGGCTGCACCGCTTCTTCCACCCCTTCCTCGACCCCTCGACGCTCGGCGCCACCACCGGGGTCATCGATCTCATCACCGAATACGCCTGGGCCGCCACCAGTCCCGTGCCGCGCTCGGACGACTGGCACCGCGACTACGCGCGCATCCAGCCGCACGCGGTCTCGCTCACACCCGAGGCGCTGGGCTGGCAGTTCCCCGACGGCGGCACCCTGGACTTCGTCTCCGCCGGCCGGCAGAACCGCGAGTACTCGGCGACCGTCTCCACCTTCGACTGGGACAACTTCTACGACCGGCTCGGCGGCGGCCACTTCTTCGACGCCCTGCGCGAGGACATGAAGGAGAACTACGACTACGTCCTGATCGACAGCCGCACGGGCCTCAGCGACATCGCCGACATCTGCACCGTCCACCTCCCCGACGTCCTGGTGGACTGCTTCACCCTCAGCGACCAGTCCATCGACGGCGCGGCCTCGGTGGCGCGCCAGATAGACGAGCGCTACAGCGGGCAGAACATCCGCATCCTGCCGGTCCCGATGCGCATCGACGAGGGCGAGAAGGAGAAGGCGGACGCCGGACGGGCCCTGGCCCGCCTGAAGTTCGACCGCTTCCCCGCCGGGCTCTCCGGCGACGAACTCACCGCGTACTGGGGCGCGGTGGAGATCCCCTACCGCCCCTACTACGCCTACGAGGAGACGCTGGCCACCTTCGGCGACGAGGCCGGGCTCTCCAACTCACTGCTCTCCGCCTTCGAGCGCCTGGCCTCCGTGGTCACCGAGGGCCGGATCACCTCGATGCCCACCGTCAACGAGGAGATCCGGCTGCGCATCCGCGACGCCTTCACCCGCCGCAGGCCCGCCCTCCCGGCCGATCTGTTCCTCAGCTACGTGGCCGAGAACCGGATGTGGGCCGACTGGATCGAGTCCGTGCTGACCCGGGCCGGGTTCCGGGTGGTGCCCCGCGACGTGTCGGCCGAGCCCAGCAGCGCCGACGGGGAGGCGGTCGCCGCCGAGAACGCCGCCCGTACCGTGGTCCTGCTCTCCAGCGCCTACCTCAAGTCCGCCCGGGCCGTGGAGATCTGGTCCCGGGCCGCCGCCGAGGACCCCTCGGGCGCCCGCCGCCAGCTGCTGCCGCTGCGCGTGGGCGACGTCCGGCTCACCGCGCCCTACATCGACCGCAACCCCGTCGACCTGTTCCGCCTCGACGAGGTGCACGCCACCACCGCGCTGCTGCGGGCCCTGGAGCGGCCGGTGCAGATCAGCGACGGGGTGGCGCCGGGGCCGCGCTTCCCCGGCACCGTCCCCAAGATCTGGAACGCGCCGCCGCGCAACCCCGGCTTCACCGGCCGCTCGCTGGTCCTGGAGCGGATGCGCGACCAGCTCGGCGGCGGCCTCGCCGTCGTCCTGCCGCAGCCGCAGACGCTGTACGGACTCGGCGGCGTCGGCAAGACCCAGGTGGCCCTGGAGTACGTCCACCGGTTCATGGCCGACTACGACCTGGTCTGGTGGATCTCCGCGGAGCAGCCCGACGAGGTGGTGGCCGGCCTCGCCGAGCTCGGCGTACGGCTCGGGGTGCAGGGCGGCGACGACATGAACGCCGCCTCCCGCGAGGCCATAGACCTCCTGCGGCGCGGGGTGCCCACCTCGCGCTGGCTGCTGGTCTTCGACAACGCCGACGACCCCGAGCAGCTCAAGCGGTTCTTCCCGCCGGGCGGCCCGGGCCACGTCCTGGTGACCTCCAGGAACCAGACCTGGTCGCAGTACGGCGACGCGCTCCCGGTCGACGTGTTCCTGCGCGAGGAGTCCATCGAGCACCTCCAGCGGCGCGCCCCCGGACTCACCGTGGACGACGCCGACCAGGTCGCCACCGCGGTGGGAGACCTGCCGCTCGCCGTCGAGCAGGCGGCGGCGTGGATCGCGGAGACCGCGACACCGGTCGCCGCCTATCTGGAGCAGCTGGCGCAGCAGGCCCCGAGCGTCCTCGCGCTCAACCAGCCCGCCGGCTACCCCGAGCCGGTCGCCGCCACCTGGAACGTCTCCATCGAGCGGCTCAAGCAGCGTTCACCGGCGGCGGTCCGTCTGCTCCAGCTCTGCGCCTTCTTCGCGCCCGAGCCGATCTCCGCCAACCTGCTCTACAGCAAGGAGATGATCGACGCCCTCAAGCCGTACGACGCCACGCTCCAGGAGAAGCTGGTGCTCGGCCGGGTCATCCGCGAGATCGGCCGGTTCGCCCTCGCCAAGGTCGACCAGGTCGGCAGCTCCATCCAGGTGCACCGGCTCGTCCAGGCCGTGATCCGGGCGCAGCTCAGCGACGAGGAGCAGATGGATGCCCGGCACGCGGTCCACCGCATCCTCGCGGGCGCCCGGCCGGACGCCGACGAGCCGATCGACAACCCGGAGACCTGGGCGCAGTTCAACACCATCTGGCCGCATCTGACGCCCTCGGGGGCGCGGCTGTGCGACGAGCCGGAGACCCGTCGGCTCCTCATCGACCGTGTGCGCTACCTGTGGAAGCGCGGCGACTTCAACGCGGCCGCCAACCTCGCCGAGGACCTGCGCGAGGAGTGGCGCGAGAAGCTGGGGCCCCACGACCTCCAGTATCTGTACCTGCGCTTCCACCTCTCCAACATCCTCCGCTCCCGTGGCCGTTACGTGGAGGCGATGGAGCTGGACGAGGAGACCCTCTCGCGCCAGACGGAGGTGCTGGGCGCCTCGCACCCGCACACGTACATGACCACCAGCGCCCTGGCGATGGACCTCGGCGCGCTCGGCCAGTACGGCAGGGCGATGGAGCTGGCGACCGAGGCGCACGAGGGGTTCCGGCAGATCTTCGACGAGTCGCACCCGCGTACGCTCGCCGCCGCCAACAACCTCGCCCTGAACATGCGCATGCTCGGCCAGTACGCCCGGGCCCGCGAACTCGACCAGGACGTCTACGACCGGCGTACCGAGGTGCTGGGCCCGGAGCACCCCTACACCCTCTCCTCCGCGATGAACCTCGCGCGCGACCTGCGGGAGATCGGGCGCTACGAGGACTCGGTGGCGTTGCTCAGCCGGACGTACGACCTCTACAAGGAGCAGCTGGGGCGGACCTTCCCGGGCACCCTCGCGGCGGCCAAGAGCCTCGCCGTGTCGCTGCGCCGGGCGGGCCGGCTGGAGGACGCGCGGCGGCTGACCACCGCGACCCGCAACCGCTACCGCGCCAAGTACACCTCCGCCAACCCCGACTGGCTGGCCTGCGACCTCAACATGGCCGCCGACCTCTTCGCGGCCGGGGACCCGGCGGCGGCGCGGGACGCCGCCCAGGAGGTCGTCGACCAGTACGTCAAGGTGCCGGGGGAGCGGCATCCGTACACCCTGGCGGCCACCAACAACCTGGGCATCTACCAGTGGGGCTGCGGGGCGCTGGAGGCCGCCGACACCCTGTTGGAGAACACCATACGGACGATGCGCGACATACTCGGCGAGAACCACCCGCACACGCTGTTCGCCACCATCAACCTCGCCAATGTGAAGGCCGACATGGGTGATCTGGAGAGCGCCCTGGAGATCGAGCGCCACACGGTCGCACGGCTGCGGGAGGTGCTGGGGGTCCATCACCCCGAGACGCTGGCCTGCGCGTCGAACATGTCGGTGACGCTCGACGGGCTCGGCCGCAAGGAGGAGGCGACGCACGTGCGGACGGAGGCCGTGGAGGAGCTCCAGCGCCTGCTCGGCGACGAGCACGCGTTCGTCCGGATCGCCCGGGACGAGCGCAGGGTGCAGCGGGACCTGGAGCCGCTGGCGGTGTGAGCCGGGGGAACGGCCGGTGCGGCCGGAGTGATCGCACCGGTTCCCCCCGCCGGGTGCCGCGGGCCCTCAGTCCTCCTCGATCAGCCAGGTGAGGATGGAGGGCAGGGCGTGCAGCGCGTCGAAGTGGGCGGCGGCCGGCTCCAGGACGGCCGTCGCGCCCGGGATGCGCTCGGCGAGCCAGCGGGAGTGGCCGACCGGGGAGAACACGTCCTTGACGCCGTGCCAGAGCAGCACCTCGCCGATGATGTCGGCGGGGTCGAAGCCCCAGGGGCTGCTCAGGGCGAGCGCGTCGTCGATCCAGCCGTACGCCGAAGTGCGCAGCGCCTCCTGGTAGTTGCGCAGCAGCATGGAGCGCACCCCCGCGTCCTTGACCACCATCCGGTCGGCGTGGGTGAGGTCGTGGCGCAGTTCGTCCAGGAGCCGGATGGGGTTGCGGCGGATCTCGTCGGAGCGCGGGATGAGCCGGGCGGCGAACTCCTCGGGGTCGAGGGTGGCGGCCGTGTACTCCTCCACGTTGTAGGCGGTCATCCCGTCGAACCAGTCGAGCCCGGCCGCGTCCCGGGGCGCCAGCGTGACCAGCGCCGCGGTGCGGGTGACCCGCTCGGGCAGCAGGGCGGCGCAGGCCAGTGCGTGCGGGGCGCCGCCGGAGCGGCCGACGACGGCGAAGCGCTCCAGGCCGTAGCTGTCGGCGATCGTCTTCACGTCCTGGACGACGTCGGCGACGCTGCGGCCCTCCAGCCGGTCGGAGCCGCCGTAGCCGGGCCGGTCGTAGGCGATCAGCTGCATCCGCCGCTGGTAGAGCACCATGCCGCGCGGCGCGGGGCCGAGACGGCTGCCCGGGGTGCCGTGCAGCAGGAAGACCGGTCTGCCCCGCGGGTCCCCGAAGCGCTCCACCATCAGATGCCGGCCGTCGGCCGCTCGCACCCGACCGCGCACGCGTGCCCCCTGAGGTAGTGAATCGCGATACCGATCGCCGGGCCCGTCCTCGTACCGCCCATATCGTTTGTCGTATACAGGCATCGACTGTTGCGGCATTCCCCTCCCGCCCGCGTTTTACCCATTCAGTGGAGTGTGACCGGGACTCCCCCCGGGACGGAAGCGGAGTTACCGTCGAAGTACACGTCCGATTCGGACCCGTGGGGGCCGTGATGGTCGAGGCATTGGTGGCGACGGCGGTGGCCGTCGGATCCGCCGGCATCGTGTTCGTGATGGCGGCGGCCCGGGTCGTCAAGCAGTACGAACGCGGTGTGGTCTTCCGGCTGGGCCGGCTCAGGGGATCGGTGCGGGGCCCGGGATTCACCCTGATCCTTCCGTTCGCCGACCGCCTCCACAAGGTGAACATGCAGATTGTGACGATGCCGGTCCCGGCCCAGGACGGGATCACCCGGGACAACGTCACGGTCCGGGTGGACGCGGTGATCTACTTCAAGGTGGTCGACCCGGCGGACGCGGTCGTCCAGGTCGAGGACTACCGCTTCGCGGTCTCCCAGATGGCCCAGACCTCGCTGCGTTCGATCATCGGCAAGAGCGACCTCGACGATCTGCTCTCCAACCGCGAGAAGCTCAACCAGGGGCTGGAGCTGATGATCGACAGCCCGGCGATGGGGTGGGGCGTGCAGATCGACCGGGTGGAGATCAAGGACGTCTCGCTGCCGGAGACGATGAAGCGCTCGATGGCCCGTCAGGCCGAGGCCGACCGGGAGCGCCGGGCCCGGGTGATCAACGCGGACGCGGAGCTCCAGGCGTCGAAGAAGCTGGCCGAGGCGGCCGGGGTGATGTCGAAGGAGCCCGCTGCCCTCCAACTGCGGCTGCTCCAGACGGTGGTGGCGGTGGCGGCCGAGAAGAACTCGACGCTGGTCCTGCCGTTTCCGGTGGAGCTGCTGCGGTTCCTGGAGCGGGCGGCCCCGCAGACGGCGCCGGGGGTTCCCGGGGCGGGCGTGGCGGCCCCGGAGGCGCCCGGGCCGGAGGCGCCCGGACCGGAGGCGCCGGTCCACTCCCACTCCGAGCCCGGCAGGGAGGGGCTCCCGGCGGACCCGCCGCCGATCGCGCTGTGAGCGGCGGTCGCGCTCACCGGGCCGTGGCCGCGCTCACGGGGCCGCCGGACCGCGCGGGGGTTCGGCCGCCGGGCCGCGCCGGGGTTCGGACGTAGGCCCGGTGCGGGGTTCGGCCGTCGACCCGGTGCGAGGTCCGGCCGTCGTCGACCCGGTGCGGGGCCCGGACGCCGGACCGGTGCCCGCTTCCAGCGGGTCGCCCGCCGTCCTCTCGTCCCGTCCGCGCAGCCACGCCATCACCAGGGCGACCGCGGCCCCGGCCACCGCCCAGGCGGAGAGGACCAGGAGCGGGCCGGTGACCGCGTTGCCCCGGAAGTACGCGATGGAGCGCGCCGCCCAGGTGCCGGCGCCCGGCGGCAGGGCGGGGCCGATCGCCTTCCAGAACGGCGGCAGCAGCGGGTACGGGTAGGCACCGCCCGCGCTCGGGTTGCCCAGGACCACCACGACCAGGATCGCCAGACCGATGCCGATGATCCCGGCGAGGCCCTGGAAGGCCAGGGTGGTGGCGCCGACCGCGAACACGACCAGTGCGCCCAGACCCGCGAGGCCGAGGTAGCTGCCCGGCAGCGCGCCGAGCACCGGCCCGATGATCAGCGAGCCGAGCAGCCCGGCGGCGATCGAGTACACCGCGAGGACGGCGAGGCGGATCACCGCCCGCTGGAGGTTGGCGGGCCGGGCGCCGTGGCTGATCGCCAGGATCGCGGCGCACAGATAGCCGCCCACGCACCAGCCGACGACCAGGTAGAACGAGGACAGGCCCCGGGCGTCCTGCGAGTCGGCCGGGGCGACGTCGACCACCTTCACGGTCCGGTGCTCGGCCTTCTCCGCCGAGGTGACGACCAGCTCGACCGCCTGGGCGAGGGAGGCCCCGCCGCCGCCCGCGACGAGCAGGGTGTCGGTGGTGGACCTCGGGTCGACGATCAGCACGCCGTCGAGGTCGCGGTCGCGCAGCTTCCGGGTGGCCGCGGCCGTGTCCGCGACCGCCCGGGCGTCGAGCGCGCCGCCCGGGAGCGCGTTCAGCCGCCCCACGGTCCGGGCGCTGACCTCGGCGGGGGCGACCACGCCGAACGGGACGTCCTTCGGCTTGGGGTTGTGGAAGGCCCCGGCGTAGGACGCGATGAACGCGACCATCAGTCCGAGTACCCCGATGACCAGCAGCGCGGCCCGTACGGTGACGGCGCTCTTCACCTCGTCGACGAACGTCATGTCCCTCACGCTCCGGGGCGCGGCGGGGCGGCGCAGTCGGGGGTGGGCCGAATGGCTGACCCCGCCGCCCGGTGCGCCCGACCGTATCGAACACCTGTGTCGTACGTGCGTTCGAAATTGGTCTATGGTGAAAGGAGGGGGAAGTGAGAACGATCGGTCCAGGAGGTGCGGATGCCCGGTTTCACGCATCTGCGCACGGTTTCGGGTTACTCCCTGCGGTACGGGGCCTCCCACCCGGAACGGCTGGCCGAGTGCGCCGCCGAGCAGGGAATGGACGCGCTCGCCCTCACCGACCGGGACACCCTCGCCGGGGCGGTGCGCTTCGCCAAGGCGTGCGCGGCCCAGGGGGTGCGCCCGCTCTTCGGCACCGACCTCGCCGTCCCGGAACACCCCCTCGAACAGACGCGGGGGAGCGCTCCCGTCCGGCGTCCGCGCACCCCGGTGCGGGGCGGCGCCTTCGTCGACGAGTCGGCGCCGCGCGCCGTCTTCCTCGCCCGGGACGGCGCCACCGGCTGGGCCGAGCTCTGCCGGCTGATCACCGCCGCCCACACCGCCGAGGGGCCGCCCGTCCTGTCCTGGTCCGCGCTGCCCGCCGAAGGGCTCACCGTGCTGCTCGGACCCGCCTCGGAGGTGGGCAGGGCGCTCGTCGCCGGCCGCCCCGACCTCGCCGTACGCCTCCTCGCGCCCTGGCGCGAGCTGTACGGCGACGCCCTGCGGCTTGAGGTCGTGCACCACGGGCGCCCGGGCACCGGACCCGGCTCGCTGCGGCTCGCCGCCCGCACCCTCGGTTTCGCCGCCGACCAGGGCGTGCCCGCCGTGCTGACCAACGCCGTGCGGTACGCGGACGCCGGGCTCGGGCCGGTCGCCGACGTCCTGGACGCGGCCCGCCGGCTCGTCCCCGTCGACCCGCGCCGGGGGCTGGACAGCGGCGAGCGCTGGCTCAAGGGCCCGGCCGCCATGGCCCGCGCCGCCGAGCGGGTCGCGGAGGCCGCCGGGCTGCGCCGGGACGCCGCGCACCGGCTGCTCGCCACGACCGAGGAGAGCGCCGCCGCGTGCCGGGTCGATCCCGCCCAGGAGCTGGGCATCAAGACCTACAGCTACTTCCCCGAGCCCCATCTCGTCGGCGCCGCCGACCGCACCCCGCAGAGGGTCCTCGCCTCCCGCGCCGCCGCCGGCATGGTGCTGCGCGGCTACGACCGCGACCGCGCGTACTGGGAACGGATGCACCGGGAGCTGGACGTCATCGCCTTCCACGGCTTCGCCGCGTACTTCCTCACCGTCGCCCAAGTCGTCGACGACATCCGGAAGATGGGCATCCGGGTGGCCGCGCGCGGCTCCAGCGCCGGGTCGCTCGTCAACCACCTCCTCGGTATCGCCCACGCCGACCCCGTCGAGCACGGCCTGCTGATGGAGCGGTTCCTGTCCCACCGGCGCTATGTGCTGCCCGACATCGACATCGACGTGGAGTCCGCCCGCCGCCTCGACGTCTACCGCGCGATCATGGACCGCTTCGGCACCGAGCGGGTCGCCACCGTCGCCATGCCCGAGACCTACCGGGTCCGCCACGCCGTACGCGACGTGGGCGCCGCGCTGTCGATGGACCCGGCCGAGATCGACCGGATCGCCAAGTCCTTCCCGCACATCCGGGCCCGCGACGCCCGCACCGCCATGGCCGAACTGCCGGAGCTGCGCGAGATCGCGGCGGAGCAGGGGCGGCACGGCAGGCTGTGGGAGCTGGTCGAGGCGCTGGACGGGCTGCCGCGCGGGATCGCCATGCACCCGTGCGGCGTGCTGCTCTCCAACATCACCCTGCTGCGCCGCACCCCGGTGGTGGCGAGCAGTGGGGAGGGGTTTCCCATGTCCCAGTTCGACAAGGAGGACGTGGAGGACCTCGGGCTGCTCAAGCTGGACGTCCTGGGGGTGCGGATGCAGTCGGCGATGGCGCACGCGGTCGCCGAGATCGGCCGCACCACCGGCCGCGAACTCGACCTCGACGACCCGCGCCAGGTCCCGGAGGGGGACCTGCCGACCTACCGGCTCATCCGCTCCACCGAGACGCTCGGCTGCTTCCAGATCGAGTCGCCGGGCCAGCGCGATCTGATCGGGCGGCTCCAGCCCTCGACCTTCCACGACCTGGTCGTGGACATCTCGCTCTTCCGGCCCGGCCCGGTCGCCGCCGACATGGTCCGGCCGTTCATCGAGGCGCGCCACGGCCGGGCCCCGGTGCGCCACCCGCACCAGGACCTGGCGGGCGTCCTGGGGGAGACCTACGGCGTGGTCGTCTTCCACGAGCAGATCATCAACATGCTGGCCGTCATGACCGGCTGCGACCGGGCCATGGCCGACCAGGCCCGGCGCGCCCTCTCCCACCCCGAGTCGCAGGAGGAGATCCGCCTGTGGTTCACCGCGTGCGCGGCCGAGCGCTCGTACACGCCCGAGGTCATCGACCGCACCTGGGAGATCATCAAGTCCTTCGGCTCGTACGGCTTCTGCAAGGCGCACGCCGTCGCCTTCGCCGTGCCGACCTACCAGTCGGCCTGGCTGAAGGCCCACCACCCGGCCGCCTTCTACGCCGGGCTGCTCACCCACGACCCCGGGATGTACCCCAAGCGGCTGCTCCTGGCGGACGCCCGGCGGCGCGGGGTGCCGATCCTGCCGGTGGACGTGAACCGGTCGGCGGCCGCCCATCGTGTCGAACTTGTGTCCGGTTCCCGGACCTGGGGACTCCGGCTCGCCCTCGCGGACGTCCAGGGCATCAGCGAGGCCGAGACCGCCCGGATCGAACAGGAGCAGCCCTACTCCTCACTGCTCGACTTCTGGCGGCGGGCGAGGCCCAGCCGCCCCGTCGCCGAACGGCTCGCCCAGGTCGGCGCGCTCGACGCGTTCGGCGGCAACCGGCGCGACCTGCTGCTGCACCTCGCCGAACTCCACCGCGCCCAGCGGGCCGCCGGGTCCGGCGGGGGTCAGCTCCCGCTCGGCGACGGGCGGCGGACGGCCCGCGCGGGACTGCCCGACCTCGACGAGGCGGAGCGGCTCAGCGCCGAGCTGGGCGTCCTCGGCATGGACGCCTCCCGCCATCTGATGGTGGACCACGAGACGTTCCTGAAGGAGCTGGGCGTGGTCTCGGCCAAGCGGCTGCGGGAGGCCGCGCACGGGGAGACCGTCCTGGTCGCGGGCGCCAAGGCGGCCACCCAGACCCCGCCCATCCGGTCCGGCCGACGGGTCGTCTTCACCACGCTGGACGACGGGACGGGCCTGGTCGACCTCGCGTTCTTCGACGACAGCCACGCCGCCTGCGCCCACACCGTCTTCCACTCCTGGCTCCTGCTGGTGCGCGGAGTGGTGCAGCGGCGCGGTCCGCGCAGCCTCAGCGTGGTGGGCGCCGCTGCCTGGAACCTGGCCGAGCTGGCCGAACTGCGCCGCGAGGGCGGCCTGGACGCGGTCGCCGCCCGGCTGTCGGCGCCGACGCCCGAGGGTGAAGGCGCCGGTGAGGGCGGCACGGGGACGCCCGGGGAGGAGCCCGACGGCGGCCGCCGCATCGAGTTGCCCACGGGCTATCGGCTGAACCCCTGGGCCGACCTCCGGCCCGCCGGTGAGGGAGTCGCCGCCACCGGCCGCAAGCTGTGGCACCAGAGCCGGGGGAGCGCGGGATGATCCTCTGCGTCCGGTTCCATGTGCCGCCCGGGGACACGGGCGCGGGCGGCGGGTGCGAGGCCGCCCTGCCCGGGCTGCTCACGATGCTCGGCGGTCTCACCCCGGTCGTCCAGGCGCTCCCGCCGGACGCCGCGCTCGTCGACGTCCGGGGCGCCGAGCGGTACTTCGGGTGGAACGCGGCCCAGCTCGCCTCCGTCATCCGGGTCAGGGCGCTCGCCCACCGCGGAGTGGACTGCACGATCGGGGCCGGGCCCAACCCCATGCTGGCCCGGATGGCGGCCCGGGGCGCCCGGCCGGGCGCGACCCTGGTGCTGCCCCCGGCGGAGGTGCCCCGGTTCCTGACGGACAAGCCCGTCGCCGCGCTGGACGGGGTCGGCCCCGCGACCGCCCGTACCCTCTGCTCGTACGGGCTGGACTCGATCGGCCGGGTCGCCGCCGCCCCGCTCGCCACCCTCCAGCGGATCGTCGGCGCGCGGGCCGGGCGCGAGCTCCACGAGCGGGCCCTGGGCATCGACCGCACCCCCGTCGTCCCGAACGCGGCGGCCCGCTCCCTCGGCGCCGAACGCTCCTTCCCCCACGACGAGGTGGACCGCGACCGCCAGCGCCGTGCTCTGCTCTCCCTCGCGGAGGAGCTGGGCCTCCGGCTGCGCGGCACCGAACAGGTGTGCCGCTCCCTGACGCTCACCGTCCGGTACGCCGACCGGTCCACCACCACCCGCGGCCGCACCCTGCGCGAGCCCACGGCCCACTCCCCGGCGCTCGTCGCGGCGGCCTACGCGATCCACGAGTCGCTCGGCCTCCAGCGGGCCCGCGTGCGGAGCGTTTCCCTGCGCGCCGAGGGGCTCGTCCCCGTCCGGCATGCCTCCCGGCAGCTGACGTTCGACCCCGTGGACGAACGGGCCCGCCGCATCGAAGCCGTCGCCGACCGGGCCCGCGCCCGCTTCGGCCCGGCCGCGATCATGCCGGGGGCGCTGGCGCGGGGCGCCGGCTCCGGGGGACCCCTGGCCGACGCGGCCTGACCGCCGGTCGGCCTGTCGGCGCGCCGCGGAGGGCACGGAGGTCACGGCAGTTTTTACTGACCCGTAACTTCACTTCGCGGGCTACTGGTGCGTAATTTGGCGGGCGAACCGTTCTTGTGGTCCGGATCACAGGGTGCATGTCCCCGCAACTCCCTTTGAGCCGCAAGGAGTTCACTCGATGCTGCCCCCCAAGCTCCGCCGCCCCCGCAAGCACGCGTTCGCCCGGCCGCTGGCGGCCCTGCTGCTCGCCGCCGCCGCCTTCGCGGTACCGACGACCGCCGCGCACGCCCAGTCCGCCGCCCCCACCAGCGGCTGGAACAACTACTCCTGCAAACCCTCCGCCGCCCACCCGCGCCCCGTCGTCCTGGTCCACGGCACCTTCGGGAACTCCGTCGACAACTGGCTGGCCCTCGCCCCGTACCTGGTCAACCGGGGGTACTGCGTCTTCTCCCTCGACTACGGCCAGCTCCCGGGCGTACCGCTCTTCAACGGCCTCGGCCCCATCGACAAGTCGGCCGGGCAGCTCGCCGCCTTCGTGGACCGGGTGCTCGCGGCGACCGGCACCCCCAAGGCCGACCTCGTGGGCCACTCGCAGGGCGGGATGATGCCGCGCTGGTACCTGAAGTTCCTGGGCGGCGCCTCCAAGGTGAACACCCTGGTCGGTATCGCCCCCGACAACCACGGCACCACCCTGCTCGGCCTGACGGCGCTGCTGCCCTACTTCCCCGGCGCCGAGGAGCTGCTCAGACTGGGCACCCCCGGCCTCGCCGACCAGGTGGCCGGATCACCGTTCCTGACCAGGCTCAACGCGGGCGGCGACACCGTTCCCGGAGTGCACTACACCGTCATCGCCAGCAAATACGACGAGGTCGTCACCCCGTACCGCTCGCAGTTCCTCAACGGCCCGGACGTCCACAACGTCCTCATCCAGGACAAGTGCGCCCTCGACCTCTCCGAGCACGTGGCGATGGGTCTCACCGACCGCGTCACCTACCACGAGGTCGTGAACGCCCTCGACCCCGCGCACGCCACCCCCACCACCTGCGCGTCCGTCATCGGCTGAGCCCGCGCCGGCGCACGGCGAGGAAGAGGAGGGCGGCGCCCGCGGCCAGGGCCCCCGCACCGCCGAACGCGAGATACGGGGTGGACCCGCCGCCCGTCTCGGCGAGGTTCTCGGTGCGGGGTACTGCGGCGGGGGCGGGGGCCGCGGCCGGGCCGTCGGTGTGCGGCCGGTTGTCCGACCGCTCCTCGGCGCCGCCCTGCCCGCCCTGTCCGGCCTGCCCGCCCTGTCCGAGCCGGTGGGCGGCCGGGTGTGCCGGTGCGCCCGCGCCGGTCTTCGCGTCGTCGTCCCCGTGGCCGTGGTGCTCCACCGTCGACTTCGCGGCGCCGGCCTCGACCTGCTGCCGCGTCGGCGCCGAGGCCGCCGGGGCGGGGGAGGAGCCGCCGCTGTCCTTGCCGAACACCACGTCGGAACAGGTGTAGAAGGCCTCGGGGCTGTCGGAGCGCTGCCAGATCGAGTAGACGAGGTGGCGCCCCGAACGGGCGGGCAGGGTGGCGTCGAAGACGTAGTCCCCGTCGCGCATCGGCGGGTTCGCCGCCTTGGCGAACGGCACGGCCTCCAGGTCCGACCACTTCAGCGGCTTCGTGGGGTCGTAGCCCTTCTTGGTGAGGTACAGCTCGAAGGTGCCCCTGTGCGGGGCCGTGCCCTTGTAGCGGAAGGTGTGGCGCCCGGCGGTCAGCCGGGTGGACGGCCAGTCGGCGCGCGCCAGGTCGAGCCCCCGGTACTTGTCGTTGCCCGCGCTGCACAGCCTGCCGTCCGGGACGATCTGTTTCGACCGGCCCGCGGCGGCGGCGATGTTGACGGCGTTCCAGTCGTAGAACGCCTGGGCGCCACTGGCGGCGACGGCGGCCTTGCAGGCGGCCGAGCGGGGGCTCTCGGGCCCCTCGGCGTAGCAGGCGGAGACTCGGCTGACCGGGTCCGTCATCGAGCCGTGGGCGGCGGCCGGACCGGCCGCGAGCCCGGTCAGCGCGAGCGGCGCCAGGGCGAGGGCGGCGGCGGTGGCGTGGCGGCGAGCGGTCATCGTGACGTTCTCCTTCGGTGCGGCAGGGGGGTGGGCGTGCAGCACGCTAGCCGCCGGAACCTGCGAAAACGGCTGCCGGGAGCGGGAGACGGCGATCTTTAGGGCCGCCTTAAGGGACGACTGAGAGCCGGTTAAGAAGGGCTGGGTTCCGGCCGGGGGAAGGGCCGCCCGGGCCGTACGGCCACTTGCCCTGTCGCGAAGAACTGCCCACCGCCCCGACCGCTAGTCGATCAGTTCCGTGAACCTGCCCAGCCTGGCGCGGAGTTCCAGCTCGTCCAGGGCCTGTACGGCCCGGTCCGCCGCCTGCCGGTCGCGCTCGGCCAGCCCGCTCCCGGCGAACTCGTCCTCGTCCAGACGCAGCACGGTCGCGCCGTCGGCGGAGATCCACAGGTCGAGGTCCAGGTCCTCGACGGCCACCGTCCCCTCGCGCACCACGGCGGGCCGGGTGATGTCGCAGTACCAGCCCTTGAGCGAGGTGTCGGCGGCCCGGACCTCCTTCACCGCGTACCAGCGGTCCCGCCAGTAGTGCTCGGTGAAGACGTCGCCCGGCTCGAAGCGGACGAACCCGAAGTCGCGGACGCCGTCGGCGGCCCAGGGGGCGCGGACGGTGAGCCGGACGCCGTCGTCGGCCACCACCGTCGCCGGATAGCCGATCTTCGTACGGCCGCCCTTGAGCAGGGTGACGGTGAGGAGGGAGCCGGGTTCGGCCGGGTTCGCGGACAAGGCGTGTCTCCATGGCGCAGCGGGTGGTCGACGCGTCGGACGCTACGCGTGGGGCACGGCGGGCGCCTCCCCTTTTCGTCCCGCGCGGGGGAGGGGCAGAATCGGCCTGTGACCCTGAAGATCGTCATTGACCAGGAAGCCGCCGACGCTCCGTACGAGCAGCTGCGGGCCCAGATCGCCGAGCGGGCCCGGGCGGGGGTGCTGCCCGTGGGGTACAAGCTGCCCACCGTGCGCGGCCTCGCCGAGGAGCTCGGGCTCGCCGCCAACACCGTGGCCAAGGCCTACCGCGCGCTGGAGGCGGACGGGGTGATCGAGACGCGCGGCCGCAACGGCACGTTCGTCGCGGCGGCGGGCGGCGCGGCGGAGCGCCGGGCCGCGGCGGCGGCCCGGACCTACGCGCAGGAGGTCCGGCGCCTGGGCCTCGGCCGCGAGGCCGCGCAGGCGGCGGTGGCGGACGCGGTGCGGGCGGTGTACGGGGACTGAGCAGCGGCCGGGGGCCGAGACGCTCCCCACACATACAGCCCGGCCCCCACAAGTCCAGCCCGGCCGCAACAAATACAGCCCCGCCCTACAAATACAGCCCCGCGTCCGCGTTCTCCCTCGGGTCCGGGACGTTCGGCGGTGTCGTGCCCCGGCGCAGGGCGAACAGCTCGGCGAGGGTCGCGCCCTCACGGCCGACGCCCTCCTCCGTGCCCAGCCAGGAGACCGCCTCGCGCCGGGTCATCGGCCCCACTTCGATACGGGCCAGACACCGGCCGGGGCGGACGACCGCGGGGTGCAGACGCTCCAGGTCCTCGTTGGTGGTGACACCGACCAGGACGTTGCGGCCCTGGCCCAGCAGACCGTCCGTCAGGTTCAGCAGACGGGACAGAGCCTGCCCCGCCGTGTGCTTGGCCTCGCCCCGGATCAGCTCGTCGCAGTCCTCCAGGAGCAGCAGCCGCCAGCGGCCCTTCGCCGAGCCCTCGTCCTCGCCGATCGCGATGTCCATGAGGTAGCCGACGTCGTTGAAGAGGCGCTCGGGGTCCAGGACGCAGTCCACCTGGCACCAGTCGCGCCAGGAGCGGGCGAGCGTGCGCAGCGCCGAGGTCTTGCCGGTGCCCGGCGGGCCGTGGAGCAGCAGCAGCCGGCCCGCGATGTCGTCGGGGGTCACCTTCATCAGGCGGTCCATCGCCTCGGCCACCGGCGCCGTGTAATTGGGGCGGACCTCCTCCCAGGTGCCGGCCGCGATCTGACGGGTGGTGCGGTGCGGGCCGCGGCGCGGTGAGACGTACCAGAACCCCATGGTCACGTTCTCCGGGACCGGCTCCGGCTCGTCCTCCGCGCCCTCGGTGGCCTGTTTGAGCACCCTCTCGGCGAGCTCTTCGCTGGTCGCGGTCACCGTGACGTCCGCGCCCCGGTTCCAGCGGGAGACGAGCAGCGTCCAGCCCTCGCCCTGGGCGAGCGTGGCGCTGCGGTCGTCGTCGCGCGCCGAGCGCAGCACGGTCGCCCCCGGCGGCAGCAGGCCTGCGCCCTTCTTGACGCGGTCGATGGAGGAGCTGTGCGAGAACGGCTGCTCGCCCGTGGCGAACCGGCCGAGGAACAGCGCGTCGACGACATCGGAGGGGGAGTCGCTGTCGTCCACGTTCAGCCGGATCGGCAGCGTTGCTTCAGGGTTCGCGGACATGGCTTCCATGATCCGGCAACCCGCCCCGCGGCGCACGGTCTTTTGGCACTCCCGAAAAGGGCCGTCAACGCAAGGGCCGTGCAGGGAAGTTCCGTGCGGACAAGGTCAATTGAAGGGAACGCATGGTCAGGGTTTCCCCCGGAGGAGCGGATTTCTGAAAGTTCTTGGCATGTCCACTTCCGGTGATCCCTACTCGCTGGTACCACATCTGTGGCGGATATCCCGCACTAGGAGGCCCCCACATGACGCTCTCCCGTATGACGGCCCATGTGTCGTCGATCTTCCTGACCGCAGCCTTCGCCCTCACCGGGGCGGGCGTGGCCAGTGCCGCGGCCAACGCCCCAGCCGCGGGCACCGACTACGTGGCGCTCGGCGACTCCTACTCCTCGGGAGTGGGAACCGGTACGTACGACAGCTCCAGTGGCTCCTGCAAGCGCTCGCCCAAGGCCTACCCGTCCCTGTGGGCGGCGTCCCACGCCCCCGCCTCGTTCGCCTTCACCGCCTGTTCCGGCGCGACCACCGACGATGTGAAGGCCGGTCAGCTCGGTCCGCTCACCTCCGCCACCGACCTCGTCTCGATCACCATCGGCGGCAATGACGCGGGCTTCTCCGACGTCATGACCACCTGTGTGCTCAACTCGCAGTCCACCTGCCTCAACCGCATCAACCAGGCGCGCGCCTACGCCGACACCGTCCTGCCCGCGAAGCTCGACTCCGTCTACGACGCGATCCGGGCCAAGGCGCCCAACGCCCACGTCGTCGTCATCGGCTATCCGCACTTCTACAAGATCGGCGGCAGCTGCTTCCTCGGGCTCAGCGACACCTCGCGCGCGGCCATCAACAGCGCGGCGGACGAGCTGAACACGGTCACCGCCAAGCGCGCGGCCGACCACGGCTACACCTTCGCCTCGGTCGTCCCCGCCTTCACCAACCACGAGATCTGCTCCAGCAGCTCCTGGCTGAACAGCCTCGTCTGGACCAACATCGGCGAGTCCTACCACCCGACCGCCGCCGGCCAGTCCGGTGGCTACCTGCCCACCTTCGCCAACGCGGCCTGATCCCCGCCCCTCGTCACCTCGGCCGGCGGACGGAGTGAGCCGTCGTCCGCCGGCCGCGTGGAGGACGAGGCAGAGGAAGGAGAGGAAGCGGACGCCGAGGAGGGGGGCCCGCCCGTCGGGGTCTCCTCCTCCTCGCACGTCACCGTGTACGCCACGGCGTTGGACGCCGCCGCGACCGGTGAGCGCACCTCCAGCCGCACCGCGTTGCGCGTGGTCCCGCCCGCCTCGTACCCCGCCTCGACGTGCCGCACCTGCCTGCTCCCGGCCTCGCCGGACGCGAAGTCCAGCGTCTTCCAGCCAGGGTCGGAGGACTCCCCGTCCGCCGTCACCCAGCGGTACTGGACCTCCGCCGGCGTACGGCCCACGGTGACCGTGGCGACCACGGCCGGGGCGGCGTCGTCCGGCGGCGGGCACCGCCCCTCGTAACTCCCGCGCACGGCCCGCAGGAAGACCTTCACGGACTGCGCGGGCGTCCGTGAACCGCTCGGGCTCGGAGTGGGAGCCGTGCTGCTCGGGGCACCGGTGGTGGCACTGTGGCTCGTGGCGGCGCCGCCGCCGCTGTGCGCTGCGGAGTGCGAGGCCGGCCCTGGCACGGACGTCGTGGCCGTGCTCCTCCCGGCGTCCGTGTCGCCCCCGCTGTGCGCCAGGGCCCACACCAGAGCGCCGAGCGCGAGCAGCAGGAGGAGCGCGCCGGCCACCAGCAGGGCCCCCGCCCCGTTCCGGCGGGGCCGCTCCTCGTCGGCCGCGGGGCCGTACGCCCCCGGCGCCACCCGGGACGGCAGCGGCGGCGTCCGGTCCGCGCCGGGCGTCCCCGGGGCAGCGGCCGGCACGCCGTACGGACCGGGGTACGGCGGCGGGATGTCCCGCACCTCGCCCCCCGCGCCCACCACCCGCAACCGGCGCTCGGCCTCCTGCGGCGACAGACGCTCGGCCGGGTCCTTGCGCAGCAGCCCCGAGATCACCGGGGCGAGCGCACCCGCCCGGCGCGGCGGCGGCAGCTCCTCGTCCACCACGGCCCGCAGCGTGGAGAGCGGGGTGGCCTGGCGGAAGGGCGAGCTGCCCTCGACCGCCGCGTACAGCAGCACTCCCAGCGACCACAGGTCCGAGGCGGGCCCGGGGGTGCGCCCCAGCGCCTGCTCGGGGGAGAGGAACTCGGGCGACCCGATCACCTCGCCGGTCATCGTGAGCGTGGAGGTGCCCGCCACCATGGCGATGCCGAAGTCGGTGAGGACCACCCGGCCGTCGTTGGCGAGCAGTACGTTGGCGGGCTTCACATCGCGGTGCAGCACCCCGGCCTCGTGCGCGGCGCGCAGGGCCGCGACGACCTCGGCGCCGATGTGCGCGGCGCGCTGCGGGGTGAGCGGGCCGTCCGCCTCCAGCGCCTCGGAGAGCGAGAGCCCGCGGACGAGCTCCATCACGATCCAGGGGCGTCCCTCGTGGGCCGCCACGTCGTAGACCGTCACCACGTTGCGGTGCGATATCCGGGCCGCCGCCCACGCCTCGCGTTCCAGGCGCGCGTACATGCGCTGCTCGTCGGGGGAGTCGAGCCCGGCCGGCGCCCGTACCTCCTTGACCGCGACCTCGCGCCCCAGCACCTCGTCGCGCGCCCGCCACACCTCGCCCATGCCGCCGCGGCCGAGTGGGGAGAGCAGGCGGTAGCGTCCCTGGATCACGCGCTGTTCGTTGCCCGGCACTTCGCTCACTGGCGGGGCCTCCTTGGCGACGGGACGACCGCGAACACGGCCGGCTACCGAGGATCCTCTCCACGTTAGCTCAGGTCAGCGCGGTAGCGGCCCCCTCGGACGCGTTGTCCAACTCGCCCTGGAATCAGGCATATTCAGAGAGTAACCGGACCCATCTGTCAACCCCTCCCCGGGAGAGGTGAATCCCACCACCGGGATACACGAGTGTGACGCGGGGGCGATAGGGTTACCCTGCCCGGGGCCGGGTGCCCTCGTATGGGTGGGGAGTGACATGGAACAGATAACAGTGCGCAGCAGGGCGCGAGTACCTGCCATCACCTGCGGGAGCAGTGCGACCAGCTCGCGGCTCGACCGCCATCTCTCGGTGCTGGGCGGTCCCGCCGTCCCGCTGCGGGAGTCGGCCGAGGCGACCTTGCTGATGCGTGAGCTGACCTCGCGGGACGTCGCGCACAGCCGGAGGAGCAAGAGCGCTCGCGTCTCGCTCTTCGCCCCGCTGCGGCGCCTTCGCCGCTCGCTCTTCGGCAGCCGCGGCTGAAGTCCACGACAGCCCACGATCAGTGACTTCCCGAGAATCCGGCTCCCGGGAAACCGGATTCCCGAGAACCCCTTAACTTTCTGATCCATGTTCAGGCGATCACGCCGTCCCGGCGCAGCGCTGCTGTCAGCTCCTCTGTCATCCCCAGGGCTCGCAGCAGCGCTTCGGTGTGCTCGCCCAGCGCCGGTACCGGGCCCATCCTCGGCTCGGGGCCGCCCGGCAGGCGGACCGGCGGCAGCAGCGCGCGCAGCGGCCCCACCGGCGAGTCCACCTCCCGCCAGCGCATCCGCGCCGCGAGCTGCGGATGCGCGGCGACCTCGGCGACCGTGTTGAGCCGGGCGCAGGCGATGCCCGCCGCCTCCAGCCGCGCCACCGCCTCGGCGGCCGTCATCGGGGCCAGCGCGTCCCCGACCGCCCGGTCGGTCCGCTCCCGGTGCGCGGTCCGCGCGGTATTGGTCGCGTACACCGGGTCATCGGCCAACTCCGGTCGTTCCAAGACCTGTACGGCCAGTCTGCGCCATTCGCGGTCGTTCTGTACGGAGAGCAGCACCTGCCCGTCGGCCGTCGCGTAGGCGTTGTACGGGGCGATGACGGCGTGCGCGACCCCGGTGCGCGCCGGTTCCGTCCCTCCGTGCATCACATGGTGCAGCGGATGGCCCAGCCACTCCGCCAGCGCCTCCAGCATCGAGACCTCCACCGGGCCGCCCCGCCCGGTCGTGCCCCGGCGCAGCAGTGCCGCGAGGACGCCCGAGTACGCGTACATGGCGGCCGCGATGTCGGCGGCCGGGATGCCCGCCTTCACGGGCTGCTCCGGCGTCCCCGTCACCGAGACCAGCCCGGCCTCGCACTGGACCAGCATGTCGTACGCCCGCTTGTGCGCGTACGGGCCGTCGGCGCCGTACCCCGATATGTCGACCGCGACCAGGCGCGGGTGCGCGGCGCACAGCGTGGCCGCGTCCAGGCCCATCCTGGCGGCGGCCCCGTGCGCCAGGTTCTGCACGAACACATCGGCCCCGGCGATCAGCCGCCGCAGGACGTCCAGTCCGCGCGGGTCCTTCAGATCCAGGGCGATCGACTCCTTGCCCCGGTTGCACCAGACGAAGTGCGAGGCGAGGCCGCGGGCGGCGGTGTCGTAGTGCCGGGCGAAGTCGCCGCCGTCGGGCCGCTCGACCTTGATGACCCGGGCGCCGAGGTCGGCGAGCTGGCGGGTGGCGAAGGGGGCGGCGACGGCCTGCTCCACGGCGACGACGGTGATGCCGTCCAGGGGGAGGGGCTGGGGCTGCGGAGTGCTCATGGAGCCGTGCTTATCGTGGCGAGGGCACTTTTGTCACGGACGGCCCGGCGGCGGTTGTCCGACGGCTTCGGCGGCTCTTCTCAGAGGAGGGTCAGCTGGCCGTCCGGACCCTCCTCCGGGTGGTCGAGTACGGAGGCGGGGCGGCGGGCCGACGGCGGTACGGGCAGGACGCCCGCCTCGACGAGCCTCGCGCGGGCCAGACGGGGGCCGTCGGCCAGCTCCCGTGTCCGCGGGCGCAGTTCGTCGAGCAGGGCCAGGACGGTGATGAGCTCAAGGAGGTCGGACGTCCACTCCTGCGGCCAGACCGCGGGCCGCAGGGCCTCCAGGGTGCCCGGCTCACCGTTCCGGGCGCGCCGCTCGAACCACGCCTCCAGGACGCGCACCCCGCTGACCTCGAACTCCCAGGCGCCCCGCGGTACCGGGGAGACGCGGCCCTCGCCGAGGTACAGGCTCTCGTCCTGGGGGTCGTAGCGCAGGGCGTCGGGGCGGGGCGGGATCGCGGCCCGCACGTACGGCCGCCGGCCGCCGGGCAGCCGGGGCTTCTCGCCGCCGCGCGCCCCGCGCACGGTCAGCTCGGTGATCCGGTGCCCCAGCTCCACGCCGTGCGCCCAGAGGGCGGGGTCCGGGGTGAGCGGGACCGCGCACCCGGTGGGGGAGGGCTGGGCGGCGGCCACGATCCAGGCGAACAGGTCCTCGGCGGCGACCTCCTGCCCGTACTCCTTGCCCAGCAGGGCGAGCAGGCCCGGCGTGATGTTGGGCTCGGCGGCGCCCGGGCGGCGGTAGAGGGGGCGGATGCGGCCCGGGCGCCCGGCCAGCGGGCGGCCGTCGGGGAGCAGGGCGGAGACGGTGAGGGCGGGGCCGGGGGCCTTCGGCAGGTGCCCCTGCTCCACGGCGAACAGCTGCCGCGCGTCGGCGACCCGCCACAGCTCCGGGCGGGCGGCGTCCAGGAGGCGGTGATCGGGTATCAGCCACTGCTGGTCGAAGGGGCCGTGGGTGAAGCGGACGGGGGCGGGGCAGGGGCCGGACTCCAGGGCGAGGGGGGCGGTGCCCGCGGGGTCCGGGACGGGCAAGGGGAGGGGGAGGGCGGGGACGCGGGTGTGCAGGGTGCGGGTGCGGGTGGGGCGGAAGAGGAGTTCGCGGGTCGGGGCGTCTGCTTGGACGAGGGTGGTCCAGCGGGTTCTGAGTGTGCGGGCGTCCGGGGCGGTGGGCCAGGGGCGGCCTGGGCGCAGGGGGGCCACGGACCAGGGCATCAGGTCGTCGAGCGGCTGCGGGTCGTCACTCACGGGGGCCCATGCTAGGGGGGTGGCGGGGGGTTTTGGCCCCTCCCCGCCCCTTCCCTGAACCCTCCGGGGGTGGGCGCGGGGTAATGCCGTTCTCCGGGGGCCCCGCCCCCGGCCCCCTGGCGGGGCTCCGCCCCTGCGCCCCGGTCGGGTCCACCCGCGGGGTGGGGGTGCTCGCGCCGCTCGGGGTGCCTCCGGGGTGTTGTTCGTCTGCGGGCGGGTGGTGGCTTGCTCGCGCAGTTCCCCGCGCCCCTGAGTACCTAGGGGCGCGGGGAACCGCGCGCTCGGCCACGCACGGTCCGCAGACGAGAGCCGGGCCAAGAGGGGCGCGGGGAACTGCGCGGGCAACCCACCACCGGTCCGCAGACGAGAGCCCGGGCGGGCTCAGCCACAGAGCAAACCGCCGTCATGACATCGCCCCGCTACCGCGAAGCCTCCACCGTCACCGAGAACGAGAAGCGGTCCCCCCGGTACCGGATGCGGGCCACGTCCACCACCCGGCCCGACGCGTCGTACGACACCCCCGTGTAGTGCAGGATCGGGGACAGCAGCGGGACCTCCAGGAGTTCTGCCGTGCGGGGGTCCGCCAGCCTGGCCTCCACCGTGTCCGTGATCCGGCTGATCCGCACCCCCACCGAATCCCGCAGCACCTTCGTCATCGGCCACCGTTCGAGGTCGCGGACGTCGATTCCGGCCGCGAGTTCGGGCCGGACGGCGTTCTCCGCCCAGTTCGTGGGCTCGCCACTCTCCCCGTCGCGGCGCAGCCGGCGGTAGGTGACGACCGAGTCGCAGTCGGGGAAGTACTCCGCGAGCTCCCCCGGCACCGGCTCCGTGCCGTGCCCCAGCACCGTCGTCGGCTCGCCCGACTGCTGCGCCACGATCGCGTCGATCGAGCCGAGCAGCCGCACCGGCGCCCCGCGCCGCGCGGCCGGCTCGATGAACGTGCCGCGCCGCCGGTGCCGGGTGATCAGCCCCTCCTCCTCCAGCTCCTTCAGCGCCTGCCGCATGGTCAGCACGCTCACGCCGTAGTGCGCGGCCAGCCGCTCCTCGGTGGGCAGCCGCAGCGAAGCGTCGGGAGTGCGGCCCAGTATGGAGGCGCGCAGGGACTGCGAGACCTGGTACCACAGCGGCAGCTTGCGGTTCAGGACCAGCGAGTCCGGGGCGAAGGAGGAGGCCGGGGGCGTTGCGGGGGTCGAGGAGGTCACGGGCATTCCGTATCAGGCTCCGGGGCGCGGCGGAAGGTGCGGCTCAGGATCCGGCGGCGGGGCACCGGCAGGATCCGGCGGCGGAGCGCCGGGCGCACCGGGCGCCGCACCGGGCGCACCGGCCGCGCCGGGACGGCCGCGCGGGTCACGCGCGGAAGTGGCGCTCCAGCCCCCGCCACACGTCGTCGTACCCCCGCTGGAGGTGCTCGGCCGACGCCGCCTGCTCCGTCGCGGTCACCGGCCACCGCGTCTCGAACATGAACGCGAGACCGTCGTCGATCTTCTGCGGCTTCAGCTCGGCCGCGCTCGCCCGGTCGAACGTCTCCCGGTCGGGCCCGTGCGCCGACATCATGTTGTGCAGCGAGCCCCCGCCCGGCACGAAGCCCTCCGCCTTCGCGTCGTAGGCGCCCTCGATCAGGCCCATGTACTCGCTCATCACGTTGCGGTGGAAGTACGGCGGCCGGAACGTGTCCTCGCCGACCAGCCAGCGCGGCGCGAAGACCACGAAGTCGACGCCCGCGAGGCCGGGGGTGTCGGAGGGGGAGGTGAGGACCGTGAAGATCGAGGGGTCCGGGTGGTCGTAGGAGATGGTGCCGATGACGTTGAAGCGGCGCAGGTCGTACACGTACGGGACGTGGTTGCCGTGCCAGGCGACGACGTCGAGCGGGGAGTGGTCGTACGTCGCGGTCCACAGGTTGCCGCAGAACTTGTTGACCACCTCCACCGGGCCCTCCGCCTCCTCGTACGCCGCTGTCGGGGCGAGGAAGTCCCGGGCGTTGGCGAGGCCGTTGGCGCCGATCGGGCCGAGGTCGGGGAGCTGGAAGGGCTGTCCGTAGTTCTCGCACACATAGCCGCGGGCCGTCTCGTCGAGGAGCTCGACGCGGAAGCGCACCCCGCGGGGGATCAGCGCGATCTCGCCGGGGCGGGCCGCGAGCAGGCCGAACTCGGTGCGCAGCAGCAGCCCGCCGCGCTCGGGGACGATCAACAGCTCGCCGTCCGCGTCGCTGAAGACCCGGTCCATGGAGGCGTTGGCGTGGTAGAGGTGCACGGCCATGCCGGTGCGCTGGGTGGCGTCGCCGTTGCCGCCCAGCGTCCACAGGCCCGCCAGCCAGTCCGTGCCGGCCGCCGGCTCCGGCAGCGGGTTCCAGCGCAGCCGGTTGGGGTCGGGCACGGTCTCGGTGAAGGGCGCGCTGCGCAGACGGCCGTTGTCGGCGCGGACGAAGGCGGGGTGGGCGGCGGACGGCGTGATCCGGTACAGCCAGGAGCGGCGGTTGTGCGCCCTCGGCTCGGTGAACGCGGAACCGCTCAGCTGCTCCGCGTAGAGCCCGAGGGGGGCGCGCTGCGGCGAGTTCCGGCCATGCGGCAGGGCGCCGGGAACCGCCTCGGAGCTGTGCTCGTTACCGAACCCGGGGGAGTACGACAGCGTCTGCGCCGTCTTCCTTGCCTGCTCGCTGCTGGTGGTCATCCGCCGCTCCCGCCGCTGAAGAATCCTGCAATCCTATGGGTCACCGTAGGATTCGGATCGGACCGCGTCAACGGCAGAACCGGCCGAGCGCGGCATGATGGGGCCGTGCCCCATGCGAATCTCCGCCGCGCCCCCGTGCAGCAGCGCAGTGCCGAGCGCCTCACCCGGATCCTGGACGCCTGCGCCGAGCTCCTGGACGAGACCGGTTACGACGACCTCTCCACCCGGGCCGTGGCCCAGCGGGCGGGCGTGCCCATCGGCTCGGTGTACCGCTTCTTCAGCAACAAGCGGGCGCTCGCGGAGGCGCTCGCCGCCCGCAACCTCGACCGGTTCGCGGACATCGTCGGCGCCCGGCTCGCCACCATCGAGCCCGAGGACTGGCGCGGGGCGGTCGACGCGGTGCTGGACGAGTACCTGGTCCTGAAGAAGACCGTGCCCGGCTTCAACCTGGTGGACTTCGGCGGCCCGCAGCCGGTCGCCGACCCCGCCGCCGACGCCAACCACCTGCTGGCCGAGCGGCTCGCCGAACTGCTCCCCGCCCAGTTCGGCCGCGCCCCCGACGCGGAGCTGCGCCTGACGATCCTGGTCGCGGTCGAGGCGGCGGACGCCCTGCTGCGGCTCGCCTTCCGCACCGACCCGGCGGGGGATGCGGGCATCGTCTCCGAGACCCGGGAGCTGCTGCACGCGTATCTGGCCCGGACCCTGGGCTGAGCCGGCGACCCCCGGGCGCGGGGACGGCCTCCCGCGGCCCTCGCCACCATGCCTACCGGTCGGTATGCTCGGACCGCCCGAGCGTCACCCGCCGCCGCCCCCGGGAGGACCCCCATGTCCGCACTGCGCATCTGTCCCCTCTGCGAAGCCACCTGCGGGCTGACCCTGACCATCGAGGGAACCCGGGTCACCGGTGCCCGCGGCGACCGGGACGATGTCTTCAGCCGGGGGTTCATCTGCCCCAAGGGCGCCTCCTTCGGGGAGGTCGACGCCGACCCCGACCGGCTCACCGCGCCCCTGGTCCGCCGCGACGGGCGGCTGGTGGAGGCGACCTGGGACGAGGCGTTCGACCTGGTCGCGGAGCGGATCCGGCCGGTCGTCGAGACGTACGGCGCAGACGCCGTCGGGGTGGTGCTCGGCAACCCCAACGTCCACACCATGGCCGGCGCCCTCTATCCGCCCGTACTGCTCGGCGCCCTGCACACCCGCAGCCTCTTCACCGCCAGCACCCTCGACCAGATGCCCAAGCACGTCTCCAGCGGGCTGCTCTTCGGCGACCCGTTCGCCATTCCGGTGCCCGACCTCGACCGCACCGACCATCTGCTGCTGCTCGGCGCCAACCCCCTGGAGTCCAACGGGAGTCTGTGCACCGCGCCGGACTTCCCCGGCAGACTCAAGGCGCTGCGGGCGCGCGGCGGCACCCTCACGGTCGTCGATCCGCGCCGCACCCGGACCGCGAAGCTGGCCGACCGCCACCTCGCCCCGCGTCCCGGCACCGACGCGCTGCTGCTCGCCGCGCTCGCCCACGTCCTGTTCGAGGAGAAGCTGACCTCGCCCGGCGGACTCGCGGACGTGGTGGAGGGGCTGGCCGAAGTCGAGGAGGCCGTAAGGGAGTTCACCCCCGACGCGGTCGGGGCGGCCTGCGACCTCGACCCGGACGAGATCCGAGCCCTCGCCCGCGAACTCGCCGCGGCGCCCGCCGCCGCCGTCTACGGCCGCATCGGCAGCTGCACGGTGGAGCACGGCACCCTGGCCAGCTGGCTCGTCGACGTCCTCAACATCCTCACCGGCAACCTGGACCGGCCCGGCGGCGCGCTCTTCCCGCTCTCCGCCACCGACCGCGCCCCGCGCCCGGCCGGGCCCGGCCGGGGCTTCGAGATCGGCCGCTGGCGCAGCCGGGTCGGCGGTCACCCCGAGGCCAAGTCGGAGCTGCCCGCCGCGGCCCTCGCCGAGGAGATCGAGACCCTGGGGGAGGGGCAGATCCGGGCGCTGATCGTGTGCGCGGCGAACCCGGTGCTCTCCGCCCCCGACGGCGACCGGCTCGACCGCGCGCTGGACGGCCTCGACTTCATGGTCAGCGTGGACCCGTACCTCAACGAGACCTCGCGCCACGCCGACGTCGTGCTGCCCCCGCCGCCGCCCTCGCAGAGCGCCCACTTCGACTTCGCCTTCAACGCCCTGGCCGTACGCAACCAGGTCCGCTACACCCGCCCCGCCGTGCCGCTCGCCGAGGGCGCGCTCGACGAGTGCGAGATCCATGCCCGGCTCGTCCTGGCGGCGACCGGGATGCACGGCGCCCCGCCGGACTCCGTGGACGCGATGGTCGTGGAGCGCACCCTGGCCAAGGCCGTGGCCGACCCGCACGCGGCCGTGCACGGACGCGACGCCAAGGAGCTCGCCGCGCAACTGACCGGTGAGAGCGGCCCCGAGCGGCGTCTGGACATGATGCTGCGGCTCGGCCCGTACGGCGACGGCTTCGGCGCCGACCCCGAGGGCCTCAGCCTGGAGCGGGTGCTCGCCCACCCGCACGGCATCGACCTCGGGCCGCTGCGGCCGCGGCTGCCGCAGGTGCTGCGGACCCGCAGCGGGCGGATCGAGCTGCTGCCCGCCCCGATCGCCCAGGACCTGCCCCGGCTGCGCGCGGCGCTGGACGCGCGCCCCGACGGGCTCGTCCTGGTCGGCCGGCGGCATCTGCGCTCCAACAACAGCTGGCTGCACAACATCCCTTCCCTGAACGGCGGTTCCAACCGCTGCACCCTGCACGTCCACCCCGAGGACGCGGCGCGCCTCGGCCTGCGCGAGGGCGGCCTCGTCCGCGTCACGGCGGACGGCGGCGAGGTGACGGCCCCCGTGGAGATCACCGACTCGGTCCGCGCCGGGGTCGTCAGCCTGCCGCACGGCTGGGGCCACGACCGCCCGCAGACCCGGCTGGGGGTCGCCGCCGGACGGCCCGGGGTCAACGTCAACCAACTGCTCGACGGCTCGCGGCTCGACCCGCTGTCGGGGACGGCGGTGCTCAACGGCTTCCCGGTCGGGCTGGTGGCACTCGGCTGACCGCCGCACCCGCCGACCGTCGCACTCCGTAGGCCGTCGCACTTCGTTGACCTGGGGTTTTGCTCGTATTGCTCACACGTCAACGTCTTGCTGACGCCGGAAGGGCCGCCCTAACGTCATCCGCACCGCCAGCCCCCTGGTGGGAGTTCAAGGGTGAACGTTAGGTGTCCTCCATGCTGACCGTCCTCGGCTTCACCATGATCGCGACCTTCCTGGTGCTGATCATGCTGAAGAAGCTGTCGCCCATCGCGGCGCTGGTTCTGATCCCCGCCCTCTTCTGCGTCTTCGTGGGCAAGGGTGCCCACCTCGGCGACTACGTGGTCGACGGCGTGGGCAAACTCG
The DNA here is from genome assembly GCF_055567715.1 of Streptomyces sp. NPDC026377. Classification (NCBI taxonomy): domain Bacteria; kingdom Bacillati; phylum Actinomycetota; class Actinomycetes; order Kitasatosporales; family Streptomycetaceae; genus Streptomyces; species Streptomyces sp. NPDC026377. The sequence continues at coordinate 312,191 of NZ_JBVHPV010000006.1, read as the reverse complement.
CCCCCACCGCCGCGATGCTGATGTTCGCGATCATCTACTTCGGGGTGATGATCGACGTCGGCCTCTTCGACCCGGTCGTCCGCGGCATCCTGCGGTTCTGCAAGGCCGACCCGGTGCGGGTGGTCGTCGGTACGGCGGTGCTCGCCGCCATCGTCTCCCTCGACGGCGACGGCTCGACCACCTTCATGATCACGGTCTCCGCGATGTACCCGCTCTACAAGCGGCTGGGCATGAGCCTGGTGGTGATGACGGGAGTCGCCGCCACCGCCAACGGCGTGATGAACACCCTGCCCTGGGGCGGCCCGACCGCCCGCGCCGCCACCGCCCTCAAGCTCGACGCGTCCGACATCTTCGTCCCGATGATCCCGGCCCTCGCGGTCGGCCTGGTGGCGGTCTTCGTCCTGGCGTACGCGCTGGGCCGCCGCGAGCGCGCACGGCTCGGCCACCTCACGCTCGACGAGGTCCTGGAGCCGGAGAGCGAGAGCGTCCTGGTGGCGGCGGGCGGCTCCGAGCCGCCGCGCCCGGCCGTATCCGGCGGGGGCGGGCAGGCGTCCGGGACCGACGGCTTCCAGGGACTCGACGCCGGGCGCGCGACGCTGCGCCCGAGGCTGTACTGGTTCAACGCGGCCCTCACCGTGGTGCTGCTCACCGCCATGATCATGGAGTTGCTGCCGATCCCGGTGCTGTTCCTGCTCGGCGCGGCGCTCGCGCTCACCGTCAACTTCCCGCACATGCCGGACCAGAAGGCCCGGATCGCCGCCCACTCCGAGAACGTCGTCAACGTGGCGGGCATGGTCTTCGCGGCGGCCGTCTTCACCGGGGTCCTCAACGGCACCGGCATGGTCAAGCACATGGCCGACTGGCTGGTCGGCGCCGTACCCGACGCCATGGGCCCGCACATGGCGCTGGTCACCGGCGTGCTGAGCCTGCCGCTCACGTACTTCATGTCCAACGACGGCTTCTACTTCGGCGTCCTGCCGGTCCTCGCGGAGGCCGGGGCCGCGCACGGCGTCTCCTCCGTGGAGATCGCCCGCGCCTCGCTGGTCGGACAGGCGCTGCACATGTCGAGCCCGCTGGTTCCGGCCGTGTACGTCCTGGTGGGCATGGCCAAGGTCGAGTTCGGCGACCACACCCGGTTCACGGTGAAGTGGGCGGCGCTCACCTCGCTGGTGGTCCTCGGTGCCGGGATCCTCTTCGGGATCGTCTGACGGGGGCGCGGGAGCGGGGCGCGGGGAGGGGGCGCTGCGCCGGACGGGCGACATCGGGCGGTTCGTCCGGCGCTGCTCCGCCGTTTCGCCGGGCGGATGTGAAAGAGAGTCAGACGAAAGGTCGATTTATATGACAATCTGACTCGAAGGAAAGCGCATGCCTGCCTCCTCACCTCCGCGCCCCACCGTCCGCCGCCCCGCCGCCACCGCCGCCGCGGCCCTCGCCCTCGGGCTGGCCGGAGCCGTCCTGGCCGGGGCGCCCGCCGCCCACGCCGCCCCCGGCGCCAACGGCGACGTGAAGATCCACAACCTGGGCACCCCGTTCACCGACCAGCGCGACGAGCCCAAGGTCTGCGGGTTCTACCTCGACGGGTTCAACTTCGACCCGAAGCAGAACATCAGCTGGTCGATCCAGACGCAGCCGCTGCGGGCGGGCGGCGCGACCCTCAACGGCGCCATCCCGCTGCCCACCGGCGTCGGCCACACCCTGCCGCTGACCCTCCCGGACGGCCAGTACAAGCTCACCTGGAACGTCGTCGGGGCCACCGGCCCCGGCAAGACGAAGGTCTTCAAGGTCGACTGCAGCCCGGTCACCGGCCCCTCGGGCGTCCCCAGGAGCATCCTGCCCAACGGCGGCCCCAACGCCGGCGGCGGCGGTCTGGCCGGGAACGACGGCGGCTCCGGCGACGGCGTCTCCCCGGCGGCGGGCGCCGCGGCCCTCGGCCTGATCGGTCTCTCCGGGGCGCTCTTCGTGCGACGGCTGCGCCGGCGCCCGCATGGCGCCGCGTAACGGTCCCCCCAGGCCCCTCCACCACTCCCGCGCCTACCGGCTGACGCGGACGGCGGCGCTGGCCGTGACCCTGGTCGTCGGCGGCGTCTGGTGGGCCCAGGACGACGGGTCGGTCGCACCGGTCGTCATGGGCACGCCGGGGGCCGGGGGCGCGACGGCGCCCTCGGCCCCCACGGGGGGCGACGGGGACGAGCAGCACCCGGGGGCGTCCGCGCCCCCGGGCGTGGCGGGGGCCAAGCCGGGGGCGGGCCGCCCCGTCCCGGGCGGGCGCGGCCGGTCCGCCGGGCCCCGGGCCGCGCCCCGCCCGCCCCGGCCGCTGCCGCCGTCCCGGGCGACCGGCCTCGCCATCCCGTACTTCAGCCTGCGGGCGCCGGTCGTCGGCCTCGGCCTCGACCGGGCGCACCGCCTGGCCACGCCGCCGGTCGACGACCCCAAGCTGGTCGGCTGGTACCAGGGCGGGCCCACCCCGGGCGAGACGGGCACGGCCGTCGCCGTGGGCCACCGCGACACCCGCACCGGGGCGGCCGTCTTCGCCAACCTCGCGATGCTGCGGCCCGGCCGGCTCGTCGAGGTCCGCCGGGCCGACCGCAGGACGGCCGTGTACACGGTGGACGCGGTCCGCAAGTACGACAAGGCGGGCTTTCCCGACGAGGAGGTGTACGGCGCGCGGAACCGGCCCGAGCTGCGGCTGATCACCTGCGGCGGCAAGTTCGACCGCAAGAAGGGCTACGAGAGCAATGTCGTGGTCTTCGCCCACCTGACCGCCGTCCGGGGCCCGGGCCGGACCGCATAACCTCCTTCCGGCGCCCCCGACCGCAGGTGGCCCTGGTGCCGGAAAACTACCGGCGCTAGTTTGGGTGCACTGTCCCAGACCCAGGAGGAGTGCGATGAACGCCCACGACGGGATGTACATAGACGGCCGGTGGACGCCCGCCGCGGGCGGCGACACGATCGCCGTGGTGAACCCGGCGGACGAACGGGTCATCGCCCACGTCCCGGCGGGCACCGCCGAGGACGTCGACGCGGCGGTGCGCGCGGCCCGCGCGGCGCTGCCGGGCTGGGCCGCGACTCCGCCCGCCGGGCGCGCCGCGCTGATCGCCGCCCTGCGCGACCGGCTCGCCGCGCGCAAGGACGAGATCGCCGAGACCGTCACCGCCGAGCTCGGGGCGCCCGCGCAGTTCGCCCAGCAGGTGCACGTCGGCCTGCCGATCGCGGTCGCCGGTTCGTACGCCGAACTCGCCGCCTCGTACGCCTTCGAGGAGCGGATCGGGAACTCGACGGTCTTCCACGAGCCGGTCGGCGTGGTCGGCGCGATCACGCCCTGGAACTACCCCCTGCACCAGATCGTCGCCAAGGTCGCCCCGGCGCTCGCCGCGGGCTGCACGGTCGTGCTCAAGCCCGCCGAGGACACTCCGCTCACCGCGCGGCTCTTCGCCGAGGCGGTCCACGAAGCGGGGCTGCCCGCCGGGGTGTTCAACCTGGTCACCGGGCTCGGCCCGGTCGCGGGCCAGGCGCTCGCCGCGCACGAGGACATCGACCTCGTCTCCTTCACCGGCTCCACGGCCGTGGGCCGCCGGATCGGCGCCACGGCGGGCGGGGCCGTCAAGCGCGTCGCCCTGGAGCTGGGCGGCAAGTCCGCCAACGTCGTCCTGCCCTCCGCCGACCTCGCCAAGGCGGTCGCCGTCGGCGTCGCCAACGTCATGAGCAACGCCGGGCAGACGTGCAGCGCCTGGACCCGGATGCTGGTCCACACCGACCGGTACGAGGAGGCGGTGGAGCTCGCCGGGGCCGCCGTCGCCAAGTACCCGGCGGGTGACCGCGTCGGCCCGCTGGTCAGCGCCAGGCAGCGGGAGCGGGTGCGCGGCTACATCGCCAAGGGGGTGGCCGAGGGCGCCCGCCTCGTCGCGGGCGGCGCCGAGGCACCGCTGGAGCGGGGCTACTACGTGGCGCCCACCGTCTTCGCCGACGTCACCCCCGAGATGACCATCGCCCAGGAGGAGATCTTCGGTCCGGTCCTGACGCTGCTGCGCTACCAGGACGAGGAGGACGCCCTGCGGATCGCCAACGGCACGGTGTACGGGCTCGCGGGCGCGGTCTGGGCCGGGGACGAGGCCGAGGCCGTGGCCTTCGCCCGGCGGATGGAGACCGGCCAGGTGGACATCAACGGCGGCAGGTTCAACCCGCTGGCCCCGTTCGGCGGCTACAAGCAGTCCGGCGTCGGCCGCGAGCTCGGCCCGCACGGCCTGACCGAGTACCTCCAGACCAAGTCCCTTCAGTTCTGAGCGGTTCTGCGACTCCGCAGCCCTGAAGCCCCTCAGCCTGAGGCCCCGCAGTTCCGACGCCCCGCCCCTGTCGCCTTTCCGATCGCCTTTTTCCGAACCCGGGAGCAGCATCGTGGTCCGCGCCGCCGTCCTTCCCTCCATCGGCTCCCCGCTGGAGGTCACCGAGATAGAACTCCCCGAGCCCGGCCCGGGCCAGGTGCGGGTCCGCCTCGCCGCCGCCGGGGTCTGCCACTCCGACCTGTCGCTCTCCAACGGCACCATGCGCGTGCCGGTCCCCGCCGTCCTCGGCCACGAGGGTGCGGGCACGGTCGTCTCCGTCGGCGAGGGGGTCGCCTCGGTGGCGCCGGGCGACGGCGTCGTCCTCAACTGGGCGCCCTCGTGCGGCACGTGCCACCCCTGCTCGCTGGGCGAGGTGTGGCTCTGCGTGAACGCGCTCAACGGCGCCGGCGCGGTGTACGCGCGCACCGCGGCCGGGACCGACCTCCACCCCGGTCTCAACGTCGCCGCGTTCGCGCAGGAGACGGTGGTGGCGGAGAACTGCCTGCTGCCGCTGCCCGAGGGCATCCCGCTCACCGAGGCCGCCCTCCTCGGCTGCGCGGTCCTCACCGGCTACGGCGCGATCCACCACTCCGCCCGGGTGCGCGAGGGCGAGACGGTCGCGGTGTTCGGCGTCGGCGGCGTGGGCCTGGCCACCCTCCAGTCGGCCCGCATCGCGGGCGCCGCGCGGATCGTGGCGGTCGACGTCTCCCCGGCCAAGGAGGAGCTGGCCCGGCGGGCGGGCGCAACCGACTTCGTCGTGGCCTCGGAGACGACCGCCAAGGACATCCGCAAGCTGACCGGCGGCCACGGCGTGGACGTGGCCGTGGAGTGCGTCGGGCGCGCGGTGACCATCCGTACCGCCTGGGAGTCCACCCGGCGCGGCGGGCGCACCACGGTCGTCGGCATCGGCGGCAAGGACCAGCAGGTCTCCTTCAACGCCCTGGAGATCTTCCACTGGGGCCGTACGCTCTCGGGCTGCGTCTACGGCAACAGCGACCCGGCCCGCGATCTGCCGGTGCTCGCCGAGCACGTGCGGGCCGGGCGGCTCGACCTGGGGGCGATGGTCTCGGAGCGGATCGGGCTCGACGGGATCCCCGCCGCCTTCGAGAACATGCTGGCGGGCAAGGGCGGCCGGGCCCTGGTGCTCTTCTAGAGGGGGGTCTTCCAGCCGGCCGCGGTCTCCGGCTCCGGCGCCACGGGGACGCCCGCACCCACGGCTTCCGTACGGTCCGTACGGCGCCGGGGGCGGGAGCGGGAGACCGCCACACCCGCGAGGCAGAGGGCGCCGCCGAGAAGAGTGAGCCCGGCGGGGACCTCGTCCAGCACCAGCCAGGACATCAGCACCACCAGCGTCGGCACCGCATAGGTGGTCGCGCCCATCCGGCCCGCCGTCGTACGGGCCAGGGCGTACGCCCAGGTGGTGAAGGCGAGCGCGGTCGGGAAGACGCCCAGACAGACCATGGTGAGGGTCGCCGAGGCCGGGGCGCGGGCGGCCTCACTCACGAGCTGCCCGCCGAACGGCAGGCAGACCGCGGTCCCCACCAGGCAGCCGAAGAAGGTCACCTGGAGCGCGCTGCCATGGGCGAGCGCGGGCTTCTGCGCCACCACCCCGGCCGCGTACGCCACCGCCGCCAGCAGGCACAGCGCCACCCCGAGGGCGTTGGCGCCGCCCTCGCCGGACATCGACAGACCGACCGCCACCGCGCCCGCGAACGAGATGCCCATGCCCGCGACCAGCCGGGGCGGCAGCCGCTCGCCGAGGAAGCGGGCGCCGAGCAGGGCTATCAGGACGGGGCCGATGTTGACGACCATCGCGGCCGTCCCCGCGTCGATCCGCTGCTCGCCCCAGTTCAGCACCACCATGTAGAGCCCGAACCACAGCAGGCCCGAGAGCGCTGTGCCGCGCCGGGCGGCCCGCGGCGGCAGCCCCTCGCGCCGGACGGCCATGAGCACGCCGAGCACGACGGTGCCCGAGAGCAGCCGGCCCAGGGCGAGCGCCCCGGGCGAGTAGGCGTCACCGGCGCTGCGGATCGACACGAAGGCCGAGGCCCACAGCACCACGGAGACTCCGGCGGCGGCGAGGGCGAGGCCTTCGCAACGGCGCCCGGGGTGCGAGGAGTTCGTCATGTGCCGACGGTACGGCCGCGACGGTTCGGCGCTCGCCGAACCGTCGTCCGCGCCCGCCGGGTCACCGCAGGCTCGCCTTCTCCACGCCGAGCAGCTCCGAGAGCGCCTCCTCGCCCGCGGGCGTCACCCGCACCGCCCGCTCGGACCCGATCCGTACACACCACTCGGCCTCCAGCGCGTGCGCGCACAGCACGGCCCCGGCCACTCCGGCCAGATGCGGGCGGCGCTCGGTCCAGTCCAGGCACGAGCGCACCAGCGGGCGCTTGCCGCCGGGGGAGAGGTCGAGCCCCAACTCCCCGTACCAGCGCACCCCTTCACGCGTCAGGGCGAACCCGGCGTCCTGGGTGAGCAGCCCCCGTACCGTCATCGCGTCCGTGACGGCGATGCCCAGGCGGCCGGCGAGGTGGTCGTAGCAGGTGCGCCCGCGGGCCATCGCGCTGCCCGCCGAGGCGGCCCGCAGGGTGCGGGGCCTGTCCGGCGCCGAGGTCCGGGCCGCCAGCTCCTCGACGAGATGGGCGGTCCCGGCGTCGGCCAGGCACACATACCGGTGCCGCCCCTGCCGCTCCTCGCGGAGCAGGCCGCCCGCGACCAGCTTGCCCAGGTGCTCACTGGCCGTGGAGGGGGCGACCTTCGCGTGCCGCGCCAGCTCGCCGGCCGTCCAGGCGCGCCCGTCCAGGAGCGCCAGGCAGAAGGCCGCGCGGGTCTCGTCGGCGAGCAGCGCGGCGAACGCCGCCAGTCCGGATCCCGTGGTGGTGGTCATACCCCAAGGATGCCGCTGTCACCGTTCGGCCGGGGCCGAACCGCGGGCGAGGGGGCGGGGGCGGCCGGGCAGCGCGTCGTACTGCGCCTGGAGCCCGTCGAGCAGGGCCCGCAGCCCGGTCTCGAACGCGCCCTCGTCGATCTCCTCCTGGCGCTCGGCCAGCAGATGGGCCTGGCCGAGATGGGGGTAGTCGGCCGGGTCGTACGCGCTCTCGTCGGCCACGAAGCCGCGGGCGAACGAGCCCAGGGCCGAGCCCATGACGAAGTAGCGCATCAGGGCGCCGATGCGGGTGGCCTGGGCGGGCGGCCAGCCCGCCGCGACCATCCCGCCGAAGACCGCGTCCGCGAGCCGCAGCCCCGCCGGGCGGCGGCCGGGGCCCTGGGCGAGCACCGGGACGATGTGGGGGTGGCGGCTGAGAACGGCCCGGTAGGAGAGGGCCCAGTCGTGCAGCGCGGTGCGCCAGTCCCGGCCGTCGCCCTCCTCGAACATCGCCAGGTCCACCTGGGCCGAAGTCGCGTCCGCCACCGCCTCCAGGATCTCGTCCTTGGTGCGGAAGTGGTTGTAGAGGGAGGGCCCGCTCACCCCCAGCTCGGCGGCGAGGCGGCGGGTGGAGACGGCCGCGAGCCCTTCGGCGTCCACGAGCGCGCTCGCCGCCGCGACGATGCGGTCGTGGCTGAGGAGGGGCTTGCGCGGTCGGGCCATGCGGCACATAGTAGGCGTGCGCATGGAAAACTAGCAGTGGTAATTAAATGGTGGCCGACCGGCCGCCCGGACTACCTGGGGTGCGAGCGGGATGAACCTGGAGCTGAGCGAGGAGCAGGCCGCGGTGCGGCGGCTCGCCGAGGACTTCGTCGCCCGCGAGGTCACCCCGTACGCCGCCGCCTGGGACCGGGCCGAGAACGTCGACAAGTCGATCGTGAAGAAGCTGGGCGCGCTCGGGTTCCTCGGCCTCACCCTCCCCGAGGAGTACGGTGGCTCCGGCGGCGATCACCTCGCGTACTGCCTGGTCACCGAGGAGCTCGGGCGCGGCGACTCCTCGGTGCGCGGCATCGTCTCCGTCTCCCTCGGCCTGGTCGCCAAGACCCTCGCGCACTGGGGCAGCGAGGAGCAGAAGCGCGCCTGGCTGCCCCGGCTGGCCTCCGGCGAGGCGCTGGGCTGCTTCGGGCTCACCGAGCCCGGGACCGGCTCGGACGCCGGGAACCTGGCGACCCGCGCGGTCCGCGACGGCGGCGACTACGTGATCAACGGCTCCAAGATGTTCATCACCAACGGCACCTGGGCCGATGTGGTGCTGCTCTTCGCCCGCACCAACGACACCCCGGGGCACCGCGGCGTCTCCGCCTTCCTGGTGCCGGCCGACACCCCCGGTCTGAGCAGGCGCGCCATCCACGGCAAGCTCGGCCTGCGCGGCCAGGCGACCGCCGAGGTGGTCCTCCAGGACGTCCGGCTGCCCGCGGACGCGCTGCTCGGACCGGAGGGCAAGGGGTTCTCGATCGCCATGTCCGAGCTGGCCAAGGGGCGCATGTCGGTGGCGGCCGGCTGCGTCGGCATCGCCCGCGCGGCGCTGGACGCGGCGGTGGCGTACGCCGGGCAGCGCGAGCAGTTCGGCCGGTCCATCGCGCACTACCAGCTGGTCCAGGAGCTGATCAGCGACATCTCCGTGGACGTGGACGCTGCCCGGCTGCTCACCTGGCGGGTCGCCGATCTCATCGACCGGGGCGAGGAGTTCGCCACCGCCGCCTCCAAGGCCAAGCTCTTCGCCTCCGAGGCCGCCGTGCGCGCGGCCAACAACGCCCTCCAGGTGTACGGCGGTTACGGCTACATCGACGAGTACCCGGTCGGCAAGCTGCTGCGCGACGCGCGCGTGATGACGCTGTACGAGGGCACCAGCCAGATCCAGAAGCTGATCATCGGCCGCGCGGAGACGGGCGTCTCGGCCTTCTGAGTACGTCCTGAGTACGGGAGCGGATGTGGCGCCGGACACCCGCGCCGCATGCTGGGCCCATGAGTGAGACACCGGTCAAGCAGCAGAACACGGCCGCGTACTACGGACAGGCCGTCGCGTCCTTCGCCCTCGCCCTCGGGGCCACGGCCATCGGCATCACCCGGCTCCACGCCGACGCCTGGGTGCGCGGCTTCCTCGGCATAGCCGTGCTGTACCTGGTCACCTCCGCCTTCACGCTCGCCAAGGTGGTCCGCGACCGCCAGGAGGCCGGGCAGATCGTCAGCCGGGTCGACCAGGCCCGCCTGGAGAAGCTGCTCGCCGAGCACGACCCGTTCCAGAAGCTGTGACGCCGGTGCCGCGGCACCGGCTCTAAGCGCTTGCTCACCTTCGGGGTATGGTGTTCGTCCGAAGGAAGGGGCAGGCGATGGGTGCGGCTGAGGAGATGGCGGTGGGCGAGGACAGGCCGTGGGGCGAGGTCACGCCCGAGGCCGCCCGGAGGCTGCTCGTCGCCGCCGTGGAGGCCTTCGCGGAGCGCGGCTACCACGCCACGACGACCCGGGACATCGCGGGCCGCGCCGGGATGAGCCCGGCCGCGCTCTACATCCACTACAAGACCAAGGAAGAGCTGCTCCACCGGATCAGCCGGATCGGCCACGACAAGGCCCTGGAGATCCTGGAGACGGCGGCGGACGCCCCGGGCACCGCCGCCGAGCGCCTCGCGGACGCCGTGCGCTCCTTCGTGCGGTGGCACGCCGGGCACCACATGACGGCTCGCGTGGTCCAGTACGAGCTCGACGCGCTCGGCGAGGAGCACCGCACCGAGATCGTGGGGCTGCGTCGGCGCAGCGACGCGGCCGTGCGGCGCATTCTCAACGAGGGCGTGGCGGCGGGCGAGTTCGACGTGCCGGACGTCCCCGGCACCACGCTCGCGGTCCTCTCGCTCTGCATCGACGTGGCCCGCTGGTTCAACACGGAGGGCCGGCGCACACCGGACGAGGTGGGGGCGCTCTACGCGGACCTGGTGCTGCGGATGGTGGGGGCGGGCGCCTAGGGGCGCTGCCGCCCGCAGGTGAGCCCACGCCCTCAGAAGAAGTACCGCGACACCGACTCCGCCACGCACACCGGCTTCTCGCCGCCCTCGCGCTCGACCGTGACCTTCGCGGTCACCTGCACACCGCCGCCCGCCTCCGCCACGTCGGTGAGGACCGCCGTGGCCCGCAGCCGGGAGCCGACCGGCACCGGGGCGGGGAAACGGACCTTCTCGGTGCCGTAGTTGATGCCCATCTTCATGCCCTCCACGCGCAGCACCTGCGGTACCAGCGCGGGCAGCAGCGAGAGCGTCAGATAGCCGTGCGCGATGGTCGTCCCGAACGGCCCGGCCGCCGCACGCTCCGGGTCGACGTGGATCCACTGGTGGTCCCCGGTGGCATCGGCGAACAGGTCGATGCGGCGCTGGTCGATCTCCAGCCAGTCGCTGTACCCGAGGGGCTCGCCCACTCCGGCCTTCAACTCGTCGGCGGAGGTGAAGATCCTCGGCTCTGCCATGCCCGGTTCCTGCCTCTCTCGCATGCTTCGGCTGTCTTTGCGCCTCCACTGTCCAAGCGCTTGCTCAGCATGCTGGGGCCAGTGCCCGCTGTCAACGGTGATCCGCCCGCGCAGTAGGGTTCGAGGAGTGCCGCAGATTCCGGAGAAGGTCCATGAACTCACGGTCGGTCAGCTCTCCGCCCGTAGCGGGGCGGCCGTGTCCGCCCTGCACTTCTACGAGTCCAAGGGCCTGATCAGCAGCCGCCGCACCTCGGGCAACCAGCGCCGCTACAGCCGTGACGTGCTGCGCCGGGTCGCCTTCGTCCGGGCCGCCCAGCGCGTCGGCATCCCGCTGGCCACCATCCGCGACGCCCTCGCCGAACTCCCCGAGGAGCGCACCCCCACCCGCGAGGACTGGGCGCGGCTCTCCGAGGCCTGGCGCTCCGAGCTCGACGAGCGCATCAAGCAGCTCAACCGGCTGCGCAACCACCTCACCGACTGCATCGGCTGCGGCTGCCTGTCGCTGGAGACCTGTGTCCTGTCCAACCCGGACGACATCTCCGGCGAGCGCCTCACCGGCTCGCGGCTGCTGCCCGAGCGCAGGAAGCAGCAGCGGGCCGCGCCCGCGCCCGACCCCGCTTCGTGCACGGCCTGCTAGCCGTACGGACCCCGCGGCCCCGAGCGGCCGTGCTCGCCCCGACCACGCGGGGGCGGCACGGCACGGCCCCGGCCGCGTCCGCCCCCGCGAGTCTCAGGCCACCGACGCCAGCTCCCGGTGCCGGACCGCCTTGGCCCGCACCAGCGCCTCGGCGGTCAGCACCGGCTGGGGCACCAGGATGCCGCAGCCGGTGCAGACCGGGCCGCACCACGGGTCGTGGGCCAGATCGCGCTGCCACACCAGCCGCTGCCCCTCGCACACCGGGCAGGCGGAGCCCGGCACCGTCCGCAGGGCCGCGATGATCCGCCGGAGCACCTCGGCCAGCGGCTGCGCCGGGTGCACCGACGGATCCTCGCACCACGCCACCCCGAAACCGCCCCAGGTGCGCCGGTGCCAGTCGTCGAAGGAGCCCGGGATCCGCAGACCGGCGTGTTTCTCCCGCTTCCTGCGGGCGGCGAACTCCGCTTCGTACCGGAGCCAGACGGCCCGCGCCGCCTCCAGCTCGTCGAGCGCGGCCACCAGCCGCGCCGGATCGGGGGCCCGGTCCTCGGGCCCGATGCGATGCCTGGCGCACAAGTGGTCCCAGGTCGCCCGGTGTCCATAAGGGGCGAACCGTTCAAGGCACTTGCGCAGGGAGTACCGGCGCAGTGCGAGATCGTTCTGTGGATCGCGTACCTGTCTCGCAAGGCTTCGGAATCCAGCCATGGCCCTGCCACCTCCGTCGCTCGTACTTCGGCGAATGCTCGGCGTCGAGGAATGGACGTACGGCTACCCGATCCGGCTCCATCGAAAATCGGATGGGCCCCATCAGACGGCGCTGACCAAAATCCGTCGCACGCCCCCGAAGTGCCGCGAGCGCCCCACCCCGTCGCCCTGTGGGGATTCCGGGGAGGTCACGCACGTTCGGGAAAGGTGACGTGTGTTCATCTTCCCTCCTGCGGTACCCCTCAGTAACCTCCGCCGCATCGGTCCTCCCTAGGAGCACGCATGCGACGACCCACCGCACGGCTCAGAACCGCCACCGCCGCCACCGTGATGGCCCTCTCGGCGGCCCTCCTCGCCCCCCTCAGCCAGGCGGGCGCGGCCGAACCCCCCAACGGCGACTACTGCCTCGGGCGGTGCGCCGACATCCTGCCGCCCGGCGAGAACGGCAACGCCACCCTCGTCGAGATCCTCGGCAACAAGGCCTTCGGCACCCATCCCGCGCACAGCGACGACCAGCTCGGCAAGTACGACGCGCTGGTGGCCGGCCAGTCCTCGCTCACCGACGACAAGCTCAACGCCTTCTTCAACGACGCCTCCTTCGGGGTGCCCAGCGGTCAGGCGGCCTCCACCAGCTCACCGCGCCCCGACGTCACCATCACCCGCGACAGGGCCACCGGCGTCCCGCACATCAAGGGCACCACCCGCTACGGAACCGAGTACGGCGCCGGGTACGCCGCCGGCCAGGACCGGCTCTGGCTGATGGACCTGTTCCGGCACATCGGGCGTGGCGAGCTCACCTCGTTCGCGGGCGGCGCGCTCGCCAACCAGGGCCTGGAGCAGGAGTTCTGGCCACAGGCCCCGTACACCGAGGCCGACCTCCAGGCGCAGGTCGACCGGATCCGCACCACCAACGGGCCGCGCGGCGAACAGGCGATGGCCGACGCGCAGGCGTACGTGGACGGCATCAACGCCTACGCCGAGCAGGCCAAGGACGGCCGCTACTTCCCCGGCGAGTACGTCCTCACCGGCAAGATCGACGCCATCACCAACATCGGCGAGATCCAGCCGTTCAAGCTCACCGACCTGATCGCGCTCGCCTCCGTCGTCGGCGGGCTCTTCGGCGGGGGCGGTGGCGGCGAGGTGCAGGCCGCGCTCTCCCTCCAGGCAGCCCAGGCCAGGTACGGCGTCGTCGAGGGCACCAAGGTGTGGGAGTCCTTCCGCGAGCGCAACGACCCCGAGGCCGTCCTCACCGTCCACGACGGCACGAGCTTCCCGTACGCGACGAAGCCCGCGAACCCGCAGGGCACCGCGATGCCCGACCCCGGCACGGTCGTCCCCGAACAGCTCGTCTACGACCGCACCGGCTCGGCCGTCACCGGGGCCAGGGCCGAAGTGCGCGTCCCGGAGCGGCTGAAGCCGCTCAAGGGGATCTTCGACAACGGCGCCGTGCCCGGCTTCGACATCGGCGGGCCGCGCGGGATGTCCAACGCGCTGCTCGTCTCCGGCAGCCGCACCGCGAGCGGCAACCCGGTCGCCGTCTTCGGCCCGCAGACCGGCTACTTCGCGCCCCAGCTGCTGATGCTCCAGGAGATCCAGGGGCCCGGCATCAGCGCCCGGGGCGCCTCCTTCGCGGGCGTCGGGATGTACGTCCAGCTCGGCCGGGGCCAGGACTACGCCTGGTCGGCCACCTCCGCCGGACAGGACATCACCGACACCTACACCGTCGAACTCTGCCAGGACGACGCCCACTACCTCTGGCGGGGCGTGTGCACCCCGATGGAGAAGCTGGAGAAGGCCAACGCCTGGAAGCCCACCACCGCCGACAACACGGCCGCCGGCTCCTACCGGATGCGGGTGTGGCGCACCAACTACGGCATCGTCACCGCCCGCGCCAAGGTCGGCGGCAAACAGGTCGCGTACACCTCGCTGCGCTCGACCTACCGCCACGACGCCGACTCGATCATCGGCTTCCAGATGTTCAACGACCCGGGCTTCGTCAAGGACGCGGCCACCTTCCAGCAGGCCGCCCAGCACGTCGACTACGCCTTCAACTGGTTCTACGCGGACTCCCGCACGGCCGCCTACTACAACAGCGGCAAGAACCCGGTGCGCAATCCGGCCGTCGACCCCTCGCTGCCGATAGCCGCCGACCGCGCCTACGAGTGGCAGGGCTACGACCCGACGTACAACACCGCCGACTACACCCCGCCCGCCCAGCACCCGCAGTCGGTGGGGCAGGACTACTACATCTCCTGGAACAACAAGCAGGCCCAGGGGTACACCTCCGCCGGGTTCGGCCACGGCTCGGTGCACCGGGGCGACCTCCTCGACGACCGGGTCGGGGCGCTGGTCGCCCAGGGCGGGGTGACCCGTGCCGCGCTCACCCGGGCCATGGCGCAGGCCGCCGTCACCGATCTGCGGGGCGAGGACGTGCTGCCCGAGCTCCTGAAGGTGCTCCGCAGTGCCCCCGTCACCGATCCCCAACTGACAACCGCCGTACAGCAGCTGGAGTCGTGGAGGGCGGACGGGTCCCAGCGCAGGGAGACCTCCCAGGGCTCGCGCACCTACACCCACCCCGACGCGGTGCGGCTGATGGACGCCTGGTGGCCGCTGATGATCGAGGGAGTGTTCCGGCCGGGGCTCGGGGACGGGCTGTACGCGGCGCTCACCTCGGTCCTGTCCGTGGACGAGGCGCCCTCGGCCGGGCACGGTCCGACCGGAGCGCACGCGGGATCCGCGTTCCAGAGCGGCTGGTGGAGCTATGCGGACAAGGACCTGCGTACGGTGCTGGGGGAGTCCGTGCGGGGGCCGCTGGCCCGTACGTACTGCGGCGACGGGAAGCTCTCCGACTGCCGTGACACGCTGCTCGCCACGCTGAAGCAGGCCGCCGCCAAGACGCCCGCGCAGGTGTATCCCGGGGACGCGGGGTGTTCTGCCGGGGATCAGTGGTGTGCCGACTCCATCGTTCAGCGGCCGCTGGGCGGGATCAGCCATCAGTCGGTCAACTGGCAGAACCGGCCCACCTATCAGCAGGTGGTGGAGTTCGCCTCGCATCGGTGAGCCGCCGTCCGGCCGCGGGCCGTGGACACCTGGACGCGGCCACGCGGCGGAGCCGCACGACAACGACACAGCCCCGCGCCCCCGAGCGGTGAAGGGGCGCGGGGCCCTGGACGCGATCCCATGCGCCTACGAGCAGCCGATTCTTCCCGCCGCCAGCACCACCCGCGCCAGTTCCGGGTGGCAGATGTCCGAGTGGGCGCCCGCCGGAGGGCCGCCCGCCCGGACCACCGACTCCACGTTCACGCTCACGCAGCCCGAGGCGGGCACCCCGTCGCGCAGGACCTCCGCCAGGGTGAGTTCGGTGCACGGGGCCACCGACTGGATGCCGTCGTGGCCGATCGCCCACCAGCGGCGGTCGAGCTCCAGCACGCCCTGGTAGTCGTCGGCCAGCCTGGACGCCAGCGGGTAGATCACCGCGAGGGCGGTGTCGAAACGCGAGTAGCAGGAGACCACCGGGCCGTCGACCCGCCGCTGGAGGGCCGCGAGCGCGCCCGCCCCGCGCAGCCCGGAGGGCAGCCGCTCCGCGAACGCGTAGTGCGAGAAGGCCCCTTCGAGCAGGGTCACCGACCTGACGTTGCGCACCCCCTCCGGCAGCCCCTTCAGCGCGAACGCCACCAGCCGCCCGCCCTGGCTGTGCCCGACCAGGTGCACCCGCACCGCCGGTCTGGCCCGGGCGAGCTCCCCGAGCAGCGGCCCGAGCCCGAGCTGCCCCACCTTTCCCGAGCGGCGCTTCATCTCGTAGTACGTGGTCTGGCGCAGCACCTCCTTGGCGCCGTCCCACAGGTGCTTGAGGGAGCGGCCCAGCGAGAACGAGGGTCCGGCCGGGCCCGGTTCGACCCGCATACCGGTGGTGCGCAGGGCGAGCGTGAACTGCCGGTACAGCCCGAGCGGGTCGTCGGTGAGGAGCACCGCGCCGCCGCCGGGATGGTCCACGGTGTCGGCCGCGAAGCCGGGCGACTGCGCCTCCTGGGCCACCAGGCGGCGGGTCAGCGTCCCGAAGCGGCGTAGCGCCTCCTCGTCGTCGGGGCGTTCGTCGAGCAGTCCGGCCAGCGCGTCCACCGTGGCGTCGTGCCCGGGGAAGGCCCGTTTGAGGGCGTCCGTGGTCGCCGGGTCCAGACCGGCGCACGGCTCGGCGGCGAGCGCGGTGTGGGGGAAGTCGGGGATGTCCTCGTCGGCGAAGCGGATGGAGGGCCAGACCACGCCCGCGTATCCCAGGCGCACCCCGGCGGCCGCCCCGCCCGCCCCGGCCAGCAGGGCGGGGAAGGGGGCGAAGAAGCGGCGGTACAGGTCGGTCGCGACGGACGGGGTGTTGTTCCAGCCGTGCGAGAACACCACCAGATCGGTGACGTCCAGCTCCGCGAGGGCGGTCCGCCCGGCCGGGGCGGCGTCGCCGTCCGCGTCGAAGGTGATCTCTCTGTACGGCTCGACTCCGATGTCCGCCATGGCGTGGCCCTCCGGTCCGTTCGCTGACGATGGGGCGGGGGTGGGCCTCACATCGTCCCGCCGGGACCGGAGGGCTGACCATACGCAGGACATCGCAGAAGGGACGCGAACGCGGGAGCGAGCGGGGGGTGACCGGGGAGGTCAGAGCCGGTGCGCCGCCGTCACCCGGTGCAGGTGCACCAGGACGTCGAAGGAGGGGCCGAGCCGGATCTGTTCCGCGTCCTGGGGCCAGGAGTTGCCGATGGAGCGCGTCGGCCGGAAGGCGGCCAGCCACGCCTTCGCGGGGTCCGCGACCCGGCGCAGATCGAGGTAGTAGTCGCGCGGCGAGACCCGCTCCAGGACCTCCTCGTTGCTGCCCGGCGCGGGCGGCCCGACGGTGAACTCGCGGATCGGCTCGGCGGGGTCGTTCAGGTCGAGCGCGTTGAACGACCCCTGGCCGAAGGTGAAGCCGATGTTCATGTACGCGGCCCCGGCCAGCTCCCGGATGTAGGCCCCCTGGGCCTTCGGGTACTCGCCCGAGAGCGTCGGGGCGTACGCCACATGCCCGTTGTGCGCCGACAGCAGCATCTTGTGGCCGGTCCGGCGCTGCCACCACACGGTGTTCTCGGCCATCACCCGGTCGCGGAAGAGCCGGGACTCCTTGAGCTGGTCCGGGTCGAAGAAGTCGAAGGACCACAGGGCGCCGGTCTGGGCGATGGTGCGCGCGTACTGGAGGACCCAGGCGTGTTCGGCCCGGTCCGTCCCCGGGCGCCGGCTCAGCAGGTCGTAGGCCCGGCGCACCTCGTCGGCCTGCCGCCTGCGGTCGGCGAGCGGGCGCTCGATCATGGCGTCCATGGTGGCGCCGACGCCCTCGGTGGGCCGGGAGTCCTTGTAGAGGGCGGTGAGCTCGGGCAGCAGGTCGGGAAAGTGCCGCGCGGTGTAGGCGCTCACCCGGTCGAAGAGCTCCGGGCCCGCGTACCCCATGTCGTCGCCCATGAACTGGACCTTGCGGGCGTGGCGCAGGTTGTAGCCGCGCATCCAGCGCATCAGGTCCAGGTACTCGCGGGTCTCCCACATCGCGTACGAGCCCTGGAACTCCTCGCGGGCGATCCGCTCGGGGTCGCCCTCGCCGCGCAGCACATAGGCGTTGATCCGCATCCCCGAGGACCAGGCGGTCTCCAGCGCGAAGGTGGTGAAGCCCTTCTCCTCGACGAGGTACTGGAACACGCGCCGCTTGGCCGCGAAGAACTCGTGCGAGTTGTGCGTCGCCTCGCCCAGGCCCACGATGTCCGCCGGGCCGACCATACGGCCGAGCGGCCGCAGGTCGTCCAGCGGCTTCGCCGACCGCGCCAACTGCCGTTCGGGGGTGGGGGACTGGGCGGCCCGGGCCGTGGGGACGGCGGCGGTGAGGAATCCGAGCGTCAGGCCGAGCAGCAGGAGTAAGGCCTGGCGGGGCCGGTGGTGGGTGTCGTGGAACAGATGCATGGTCCCAGCCTTCCGGCCGGGCGGGGGCGGGCCCATCTGGCCAGCCACCGTCTCCCGCCGGGGGTTTTCCCCCGGGACCTCACCGGTAGAGCAGATACCGCGCCCGGGTCGCGCGGAAGGCCGCGAGCCCGCTCTGCCACGCCTCCACCACGTCGTCGGTGTCCGCGCCGGCATCGATGAGGGTGCGTACCGTCGCCGATCCGGTGAGCTTGTCGATCCAGTGGTCCGGCCGCCAGGCGAAGCCGCTCCACGCCCTCTTCGCCGTCACCAGGAGCGCCACCCCGGTGCGCACCGGGTCGAACGAGCGGCGGTCGTGGACGTGGAGCTGGACGCCGCCGACCGTCTTCCCCTGGAACTTGGAGAAGGCGGGCGTGAAGTACGCCTCGCGGAAGCGGACCCCGGGAAGGTCCGCCGCGTTCGCGGCGGCGGCCCAGCGGGCGTCGATCCCCTCGGCGCCGAGCAGTTCGAACGGGCGGGTGGTGCCGCGCCCCTCGGAGAGGTTGGTGCCCTCGAACAGGCAGGTGCCCGCGTAGACGAGGGCCGTGTCGGGGGTCGGCATGTTGGGGCTCGGCGGTACCCACGGCAGCCCGGTGGAGTCGTAGAAGTCCTCCCGCCGCCAGCCCGTCATGGTCACCGTCCGCACCCCCACGCGCCCGCCCAGGAACTCGGCGTCGAAGAGCCGCGCCAGCTCGCCCACCGTCATCCCGTGCGCCTGCGCGATTGGTTCGCGCCCGACGAACGTCGCGAACGCCTTGTCCAGCACGGGCCCGCTCGCCGCCCGCCCGGTCACCGGGTTCGGCCGGTCCAGGACCACGAACCGCTTCCCGGCGAGGGCGGCGGCCGCCATGCAGTCGTAGAGCGTCCAGATGTACGTGTAGAAGCGCGCCCCCACGTCCTGGATGTCGAAGACGACCGTGTCCACGCCGGAGGCCGTGAAGACGGCGGCGAGCGCCTGGCCGCTGACGCCGTACGTGTCGTACACCGGCAGCCCCGTCGCCGGGTCGTCGTGACGCCCCTCGGAGCCGCCCGCCTGGGCCGTGCCCCGGAAGCCGTGCTCGGGTCCGAAGACCGCGGTCAGGCGGACGCGCGGGTCCGCGTGCATCACGTCCACGATGTGCCGGACGCCGGCCGTCACACCGGTCGGGTTGGTGACCACGCCGACCCCGCGGCCCTCCAGCGCCCGGTACCCGTCGGCGGCCAGCCGGTCGAAGCCGGTCCGCACGGGGGCGGGGTGGTCGTGGCGGGCGGGGGCCGCGCCCAGGACCGCCGCGCCCGCCGCCGCGGCTCCCGTCCCCGCCAGCACTCCCCGTCTCGACAGGCTCATTGGCGTGCCTCCCCGGCCCCGGTCGCGCGCGGTGTCATGGCCAGGCACGGTAGCGCGCGGGCGGGCGGCGGGGAACGAGCCGCACGCAACGGTTGGCGACAGCCCCTTCCGTCCGTACATACCGACTGGTTAGTCTGCTCATCGGTCGACAGGTGGAGAGGCGGATTCCCGATGGGTTCGGAGAGCGACGTCCAGGGCGCGGCAGTAGTGGTCACCGGGGCGGGCGGCGGCATAGGCGCCGCGCTCGCGCGCAGATTCGCGGCGGAGGGCGCCCGCGTCGTCGTCAACGACCTCGACGGGGAGAAGGCCCGCGGGACGGCCGAGGAGATCGGCGCGATCGCCGTCCCCGGCGACGCCTCGGACGTCGTCCCGCTCGCCCGCGAGGCGCTGGGCGGGCGGATCGACGTCTACTGCGCCAACGCGGGCCTGGGCTCCGGCGGTTCCGAGGCCGCCCCCGAGGACGTCTGGGCGGCCGCCTGGGACGTGAACGTGATGGCGCACGTGCGCGCCGCCCGCGAGCTGCTGCCCGAGTGGCTGGAGCGCGGCGGTGGCCGGTTCGTCTCCACGGTGTCGGCCGCCGGGCTGCTCACCATGATCGGCGCGGCCCCGTACAGCGTCACCAAGCACGGCGCCCTCGCCTTCGCCGAGTGGCTCTCGCTCACCTACCGCCACCGGGGGGTCAAGGTCCACGCGATCTGCCCGCAGGGCGTACGCACCGACATGCTGGCCGCCACCGGCTCGGCCGGGGACCTGGTCCTCGCGCCGACCGCCATCGAGCCCGCGGCCGTGGCCGACGCGCTCTTCACGGCGATGGCCGAGGAGCGGTTCCTGGTACTGCCGCACCCGGAGGTGGCCGGCTTCTACGGCGCCCGGGCGGGCGACCCGGATCGCTGGCTCACCTCCATGAACCATCTCCAGCAGAAGTGGGAGGCGAACGGCGCATGAGCTCTCCGTACGCGGCCAGGCCCTGGCTCGGGCAGCTCACCGAGGCCCAGCGGGCACCGGTGAGCCCGCCCGCGAGCGTGGTGCACGCCTTCCGGGCCGCCGCCCTGCGCGCCCCCGACCGCACCGCCCTCGCCTACTTCGACGGGCGGCTCACCTACCGCGAGACCGACGCCCTCTCCGACTCCGTGGCCGGCCACCTCGCCGCCCGGGGCCTGGGGAGCGGCGACCGGGTCGCGATCATGCTCCAGAACACCCCGCACTTCGTGATCGCGCTGCTCGGGGCGTGGAAGGCGGGCGCGACCGTGGTCCCGCTCAACCCGATGTACAAGTCGGCCGAGGTCGGGCACGTCCTGGACGACTCCGAGGCCACCGCGCTGATCTGCTCGGACCGGGCGTGGGAGGCGTATCTGCGGGACACCGCGGCGGCCTCCTCCGTCCGGATCGCGCTGACCGCCTGCGAGCTGGACCTCCAGAGCCGCGACGACGAGCGCGTGCTCGCCTTCGAGCGGCTGCCCTGCCCCGCCGACACCGACGACCTGCTGGCCGTCGCGCGGCAGGGGCTGCCCGCCCCGGACGGCCGCGGACCCGCCCCCGACGCCACGGCGCTGATCAGCTACACCTCCGGGACCAGCGGCACCCCCAAGGGCGCCATGAACACCCACCGGGGCATCACCTACAACGCCGAGCGCCAGCGCACCGGCCATCCGATACCCGAGGGCGCCGCCTACTTCGCGCTGGCCCCGCTCTTCCACATCACCGGCATGGTCTGCCAGCTCGCCGCGTGCGTCGCCAACGCGGGCACGCTGGTCCTGGCCTACCGCTTCCACCCCGGCGTGGTCCTCGACGCCTTCGCCGAGCACCGGCCCGCCTACACGGTCGGCCCCTCCACCGCCTTCATGGCGCTCGCGGCGGCCCCCGGCGTCACCCGCGAGCACTTCGACTCCTTCCGGGTGATCTCCTCCGGCGGCGCGCCGGTGCCGCCCGCGCTGGTGGAGAAGTTCCGGGACGCCTTCGGCCCGTATCTGCGCAACGGCTACGGGCTGACCGAGTGCACCGCGCCCTGCGCCTCGGTGCCGCCCGAGCGGGAGGCGCCGGTGGACCCGGTCTCGGGCACGCTCTCGGTAGGACTGCCCGGCCCGGACACGGTCGTACGGATCGTCGGTGAGGACGGCGAGGAGGTGGAGCTCGGCGAGCAGGGCGAGATCGTGGTGCGCGGCCCGCAGGTGGTGCCCGGCTACTGGCGCCGCCCCGAGGCCACCGCCGAGACCTTCCCCGACGGCGAACTGCGCACCGGCGACATCGGGTTCATGGACCGCGACGGCTGGCTCTACGTCGTCGACCGCAAGAAGGACATGATCAACGCGTCCGGCTTCAAGGTGTGGCCGCGCGAGGTCGAGGACGTGCTCTACGGCCACCCAGCGGTCCGCGAGGCGGCCGTCGTCGGGGTCCCCGACCCCTACCGGGGCGAGAACGTCAAGGCGTACGTGAGCCTGCGCCCCGGCGCCGGGGCGACGCCCGCCGAGCTCTCCGCGTACTGCGAGGAGCGGCTGGCGGCGTACAAATATCCACGGCAGGTCGAGGTCCTCGCGGAGCTTCCCAAGACGGCGAGTGGGAAGATCCTGAGGCGGGAACTGCGTTCCCGCCACTAGAACGGCGCGAAAGCGCCGGTAGGACGGTTGAACCACGTGAGAGGCGGCGACGGCATGGCCAGGACGACGGACGGAAGCGGCACCCCCGTCCCCCAGAGGCTGCTCGCCGCCGCCACCCGCCTCTTCGCCGAGAACGGGTACGACAGGACCTCGGTCCAGGAGATCGTCGAGGCGGCGGGCGTCACCAAGGGGGCGCTTTACCACTACTTCGGCTCCAAGGAGGACCTGCTCCAGGAGGTGTACGCGCGCGTGCTGCGCCTCCAGCAGGAGCGGCTCGACGCCTTCGCGGACGCGGACGCGCCCGTCGAGCGGAGGCTGCGCGACGCGGCCGCCGACGTGGTGGTCACCACCATCGACAACCTCGACGACGCCTCCATCTTCTTCCGCTCGATGCACCACCTCAGCCCCGAGAAGAACAAGCAGGTACGGGTCGAGCGGCGCCGCTACCACGAGCGGTTCCGGGCGCTGATCGAGGAGGGCCAGGCGGCCGGGGTCTTCTCCACGGCCACCCCGGCCGACCTGGTGGTGGACTACCACTTCGGGTCGGTCCACCACCTGTCCACCTGGTACCGGCCGGACGGCCCGCTCACCCCGCAGCAGGTCGCCGACCACCTCGCCGACCTGCTGCTGCGAGCCCTGCGCCCCTGACCGGGGCGGGTCTCACAGGTACTTCTTCAGCTCCCGGCGGGCCAGCGAGCGCTGGTGGACCTCGTCGGGGCCGTCCGCGATGCGCAGGGTGCGCGCGGAGGCCCACAGCTCGGCCAGCGGGAAGTCCTGGCCGACGCCGCCCGCGCCGTGCACCTGGACGGCCTTGTCGATGATGTCGAGGACCGTCCGGGGCGTGGCGATCTTGATGGCCTGGATCTCGGTGTGGGCGCCCTTGTTGCCCACGGTGTCCATCAGCCAGGCGGTCTTCAGGACCAGCAGCCGCAACTGCTCCACCGCCACGCGCGCGTCCGCGATCCACTCCTGCACCACGCCCTGCTGGGCGATCGGCCGGCCGAACGCGGTACGGGCCGCCGCGCGCCGGCACATCAACTCGATGGCCCGCTCGGCCATCCCGATCAGCCGCATGCAGTGGTGGATCCGGCCGGGGCCGAGCCGCGCCTGGGCGATGGCGAAGCCGCCGCCCTCCTCGCCCACCAGGTTCTCCACCGGCACCCGCGCGCCGTGGAAGACGACCTCGGCGTGGCCGCCGTGGGAGTGGTCCTCGTAGCCGTACACCTGCATCGCGCGGCGGACCTCGACACCCGGGGTGTCGCGCGGCACCAGCACCATCGACTGCTGGCGGCGGACGTCCTCGTTGTCCGGGTCGGTCTTGCCCATGACGATGAAGATCTTGCAGTCGGGGTTCATCGCCCCGGAGATGTACCACTTGCGGCCCGTGACGACGTAGTGGCCGCCCTCGCGCGCGATCCGGGTCTCGATGTTGGTGGCGTCCGAGGAGGCCACCTCCGGCTCGGTCATCGCGAACGCGGAGCGGATCTCCCCGGCGAGCAGCGGCTCCAGCCACCGCTTCTTCTGCTCGTCCGTGCCGAACTGGGCGAGCACCTCCATGTTCCCGGTGTCCGGCGCCGCGCAGTTCAGGGCGGTCGGCGCCAGGTGCGGGGAGCGGCCGGTGATCTCGGCGAGCGGCGCGTACTGGAGGTTGGTGAGCCCCGCGCCGTGCTCGGCGTCGGGCAGGAACAGGTTCCACAGCCCCCGGCTGCGGGCCTCGGCCTTCAGCTCCTCCACCACGGCGGGCGTCTCCCACGGCGACTTCAGGAGCAGACGCTGCTCGTGCGCGGTGGTCTCGGCGGGGTAGACGTACTGCTCCATGAAGGTGAGGAGCTTGGCGCGCAGCTCCTGCGTGGGTGCGTCGAATGCGAAGTCCATGGCGGGAGTTCAGCCTTCCTGCGGTGACTGGAGGGTGGTGAGGCCGTGGTCGATGAAGACCGGGACCAGGTCCCCGATGCGGTCGAAGCCCGCGCCGACGGTCTGGCCCAGGGTGTAGCGGTAGTGGATGCCCTCCAGGATCACGGCGAGCTTGAACCAGGCGAACGCCGTGTACCAGGAGATGGCCGAGGTGTCCCGGCCCGAGCGGGCGGCGTACCGCTCGATCAGCTCGGCGGGGGCGGGGTGTCCGGCGGCCCCGGCGGTGGTGGAGACGGGGGAGTCCTTCACCTTGATCTCGGCGCTGTACATCACCAGCAGCCCGAGATCGGTCAGCGGGTCCCCGAGCGTCGACATCTCCCAGTCGAGGACCGCCTTGATCTCGTCGTCGTCCCCGACCAGGACGTTGTCGAGCCGGTAGTCGCCGTGGATGACGGTCGGCGCGGGGGAGACGGGGAGGCTGCGGCCGAGCGCCGCGTGCAGCTCGTCGATCCCGGCCAGCTCCCGGTTGCGGGAGGCGTCGAGCTGCTTGCCCCAGCGGCGCAGCTGGCGGTCGAGGAAGCCCTCGGGGCGCCCGAAGTCCCCGAGGCCGACCGCCTCGGGGTCCACCGCGTGCAGCTCCACCAGTGTGTCGACCAGACCGAGGAGCGCGGCCCTGGTGCGCTCCGGGCCCAGCGGAGCCAACTGCTCCGCCGTGCGGTACGGGGTCCCGGCCACGTACTCCATGACGTAGAACGGCGCCCCGAGCACCGAGTCGTCCTCGCACAGCAGCAACGGCTCCGGCACCGGGACGGAGGTCGGGTGCAGCGCGCTGATCACCCGGTGCTCGCGCTTCATGTCGTGCGCGGTGGCCAGCACATGGCCCAGCGGGGGCCTGCGGACCACCCACCGACCGGTGCCGTCGGTCACGACGTACGTCAGGTTCGACCGGCCGCCCTCGACGAGGCGGGCGCTCAGCGGCCCGTTCACGAGCCCCGGCCGCGCGCTGTCGAGATGGGCGCGCAGCCGTTCCGGGTCGAGGCCTGGCGGGACGGTGCTCATGGCGGGATACCTCCGGGAACGGCGATCGTGTCACAGACACGCTACCGACCAGTCGGTATGTCGTCCAGACGCCGAAGCCGGATCGGTACCCCTACCGAGGGGGTCACCGCTCAGTGGTCGTCCCAGTGGCCCTCGTGCTCGGCGTGCCGGTGGCCGTCGTGCACATAGTCCAGATGGTCGCCGTGCACCACCGAGTGATGGCCGCAGCCGACGCCGTGTTCATGCGCGTGCCCGTCGTGGGCGACGTGCCCGGCGGGCTCGCACTCGTCCCAGTGCCCCGAGTGCTCGCGGTGCAGGTGGCCGTCGTGTGCGTAGTCGGTGTGGTCCCCGTGCGGCACGGCCCGGTGCCCGCAGGCGGGGCCGTGCGCGTGCTGGTGGAGGGCGGGGTGTTCCTCGTGGCGGACGGTCATGACGTTCACCTCTGGAGATCGCTTGCCATCCACGCTAGTGCGTGGGACCCGGCCGCGCCTGCGCGACGCGGACGGTGACGGCGCCTTGGCCGTGGCCCGTTCGGGGCGGCACGCTCAGAGCAGTACGGCCACCGCGAACACCGCCAGCGCCGCCACGCACGCCACCGCCGCGACCGCCTCGCGGCGCCGCAGCACCCCAGGACGGCTGGAGCGGGTCAGGGACTGGATGCGCCGGTGGGCCACCACCAGGAAGCCGAGCCACACCAGGCCGCTCAGGGCCACGGCGACCGGTCCGAGAGCCGTCCCGCCGGCGTGCAGGGCCTGCTTGGCCGCCAGGACCGCCGCCACCGTGCAGGACAGCGTGGTGCGGCGCCAGGCGAGCCGGGTCCGCTCGGGCTGGAGGCCCGGGTCCCGGCCGACGGCGCCCGTCACCCGGCCCAGCCGAAGACGACGACCACCACCATGACCAGGGCGACCGCCGCCACCGCCACGCTCAGCAGGGTGGGGAAGCGGGAGACGGGCAGGTCCTCGCCGCGCCGCATCGCCCGCTCGCACCGCACCCAGTGGTTCACGGCCCGCAGCGCGCACAGCACCCCGGCCGCCAGCAGGGCGAGGGCGAGCCCGGCCCGTACGCCCCGGCGCAGGTCCGGAAGGAACTGGTCGACCGCGAAACCACCGCCGACCAGGGCGAGCGACGTCCGGATCCAGGCCAGGAACGTGCGCTCGTTGGCGAGCGAGAACCGGTAGTCCGGGGTCTCGCCCTCCTCGCCGATCCGCTCGGGTGCGAACCACAGCCGCAGGGTCTGCGCGATGCTGATCACATCGGCACACTACCCGCGGTGGATCATCCGGCCCGGTGCGCGCGCAGTCTGCGGTACGCGTCGAGCCCGTCCGGCACCCACTCCCACTCCTCCAGGCGCCGCTCCACCTCGGCCTCGGGCAGGAAGGCGTGCCAGGCGACCTCCTCCGCCTGTGGCCGCACCGGCAGGGTGCAGCGCACCTCGTAGACGGCCGACCACCATGTCTGCCGCCCGTCGGCCCCGCCCTCGTAGAGAAACCGGAACAGCGGTACGGGCCGGGGCAGCCCGGACACCCCGAGCTCCTCCTCCGCCTCGCGCAGCGCGGCGTCGTCGTAGCTCTCGCCCGCGCCGACGACCCCGCCCACGAACACGTCGTACAGGGAGGGGAAGACCAGCTTGGTCGCGGTGCGCCGGTGTACGAAGATCCGGTCCTCGGCGTCCCGGGCCAGGACGAAGACGCAGCGGTGGCGCAGCCCCCGGGCGTACGCCTCGCCGCGCGTGACCCGGCCGACGACGCGGTCGTGCTCGTCGACGACATCGATGATCTCGTCGGAGGGATCCGGGGAATCGGAGGGAGAGGGAGCGGGGGAGGGGGAGGCGGGAGGGACGCTCATAGGGCGTATCCAACCACCGGGCCGGGGCTCAGCGCGGCTGGAGGTCGCGGGCGGGCTCCTTGGCCCCGGTGCCCGACGGCATCGCCGGGTGCAGACCGAGCAGGATGATCCCGGCGACGATGGCGGCGAGCCCGCACACCTCCCAGGCGAGGGCCGCCGCGTCGGTGCGCAGCTCGTCGCCGAGGAAGCCGACGCCGCAGGCGATTCCGGCGAGCGGCTGGGCTGCGGTGAGGGCGGGCAGCGACATCCGCAGCGGGGCGGTCTCGAAGGCGCTCTGCACGAGGATCAGGCCGCTCACGCCGAGCACCAGCACCCCGTACGGGTGCCAGCCCGTCATCATCTGGGCGAAGCCGTCGGCCCGGAAGCGTTCACCGCTGACCCGGGTGAGGGCGTCCTGGAGGCCGTAGAGCGACCCGGCGGCGACGGCCAGCAGGGTGGGGCCGGCGCTGAGGCGGGAGCGCTGGGCGAAGACGGTGAGCAGGAGCGCGAGCCCCACGACGATCCCGACGATCAGCCAGTGCCGCAGGGGTCCGGCCACGTCGTCGCCGCCGACCGGCTGGCCCGCCACCATGAAGGCGGTCACCCCGCCCGCGAGCAGGGTGAGACCCGCCCAGCCCTGGCGGCCCAGGCTCTGTCGGGTCTGCCAGCGGGACAGGGCCATGGCGAAGAAGAGGTTGGTGGCCAGGAGCGGCTCCACCTGGGAGACCTCGCCCTGGCCCAGCGCGAGCGCCCCCAGCACCATCCCGGCGATCATCAGCCCCATCCCGGCGAGCCAGCGGGGCACCCGGACGAGGTCCAGCAGCAGTCGCGGCGAGAGGAAGTCGCTCAGCGGGGCGTGCTGGGCGGCGTCCTGCTGGAGCACGAACCCGAAGCCCAGACAGCAGGCCGCGCCCACGGCGAGAGCGAGGACGAGAACCGACACGAGGGACACCTTCAAGTGCGGCCGGGGTGGGTGAACTTGCTCGACGATAGCGCTCCGGGGCCCTGTACGCCTCCCGAGCACCCCCCGGGTGCGCCGCCCCGGACCCGTTTTCGGAGTCGTCTGCGATCCGGTGGGGGCTGGTCGCGCAGTTCCCCGCGCCCCTGAGGTACTCCGCCGCAGAGGCGGAACCCGGCTCAGCCACAGGTTTCAGGGGTGCGGGGAACTGCTGGGCGCTCCGCCCGCGACCGGAGCGCCCAGGCGCCCGGCAGGGTGCCCCCGGGAAATTCCGCCGCAGACACAGAACCCGGCCCAGCCCCAGCCTTCAGGGGCGCGGGGAACTGCGCGACCAGCCCCCACCGGCCCGCGGACGAGCACGAAGCGGGGTGCGGGGGCCGCAGGCCCCGCAAGCGGGGCGCGGGGGGCGCGAGCCCCCGCTCCGGGGTCCGGGGGCGCGGCCAACCCCAGCTGTGCCCGGGAAAGCACCCTCACCCACCCCGGAGGGTCGAGGGAGGGGCGGGGCGGGGCGGCCCCCCCCCGGCAACCCCCCGTGAGCCCTGGCAACCCCCCAAGACCCCCGGCAAGTTGAACCCCGAAGCAGCCCCACCCGACCTTGACGTGGAGCCTTGGGTACCGCTTTGCTGTCCGCGATCACCCTGTCACCGACCACACCAGCCCCACCCCTCACACCCGCACCACACCAACCACCTCCGGGATGTACGCGGATGCCGCCCCCGCCCCCGCTCGGCCGCCCCCGCAAACGCGGCGGACGAGCCTTCGACCCGGCGCTCGACGACGCCGAACTCGTCGACGTACGCGCCCAGTTGGCACAGGGGCGGTGGACCAGGGTCCGCTCGCTGCTGGGTGCGACCGGCGACGACTGGGACCGCCGCGGCCACCGCCTCACCGTCCTCGGCGAGCCCGCCACCACAGCCGCCTGGGCCCGGGAGTGGCTGCTCGCGGAGCCGGACAGCGCGGACGCCGCCGCGCTCTACGCCTGCGCCCTCGTCTCGCGCTGCCTGAACGGCAAGGGCGACAAGGACCGCGACAGGGACCGCGCCCGCGACGCCTGTCTGGAGGCGGCCCGGCTCGCCCCCGCCGACCCCACCCCGTGGCTCGCCCTGCTCGCCCTCTCCCGCCGCCACGGCTCGGACAACGAGACCGAGCAGATCTTCGCCGAGGTGTGCTCCCGCCACCCCGACCACCACCACGCCCACCACCTGATGGCCGCCCGGCTCGCCGAGCACCGCCCGGGCGACGGCCCCGACCCGATGCACGAGGTGTACGCCTTCGCCGCCGCCGGCGCGGCCCGCGCCCCCGCCGACTCCCCGCTCGCCCTGCTCCCGCTGGTGGCCCACGCCGAGCGGTACCGGGTGCTGGCCGCCCAGGGCGCCGCTCCGTCCGACCCGGTCGCCTCCGAGCACTGGACCGGCCGCCGCGCCCGCCAGGTGATCAAGTCCGCCTTCGACTGGTGGCTGGAGTGGGAGCGCGAGGACCACCCCCGGGCCGGGGTCGACCTGAACTTCCTCGCCCACGCCAAGCACTGCGAGGGCCGCCCCGCCGAGGCCGCCGCCCTCTTCCACCGCATCGGCCGGCACTTCACCCCCGCCCCCTGGTCCTACCCGGACCGGGACCCCTACCGCGCCTTCCAGGCCGCCCGCAGCGCCGCACTCGGCACGGCCTAGCACGGCCCGGCTCCACCGCACCTCTCACGGCACCACGGCTCCACGGCACCACGGCTCCACGGCACCACGGCTCCACGGCACCACGGCTCCACGGCACCACCCGCTCGGCACCCCCCCCCGCGTCCCACCGAAAGGGCACCCCCCGCCATGTCGACCGACACCGATGAGATCCGTACGTACAAGGGGCAGGAGAGAGCCCTGCGCGCCGACCGGCTCGGCACCCCGGGCCTGCTCCTTTCGGTGCTCGCCGCCAGTGCCCCGCTGATGGTGGTCGCCGGTGTCATGCCCACCACGTACGGCGTGATGGGCATCGTCGGCCAGCCCCTGCTCTTCCTCATCCTCGGCGCCGTCCTGGTCCTGTTCAGCTTCGGGTACGCGGAGATGAGCCGCCACGTCCACAACGCCGGCGCCTTCTACGCGTACATAGCCAGGGGCCTGGGCCCCACCGCCGGGGCGGGCGCCGCCTTCGTGGCGCTGGTCGCCTACAGCACGCTCCAGGTCGGTATCTACGGCATGTTCGGCTTCGAGGTCTCCAGCCTCTTCGCCACCTACCTCGACACCGAACTCGCCTGGTGGATCCCGGCGCTGGCGGCCGTCGTGCTGGTCGGTGTGCTCGCCTGGCTGAAGATCGACCTCAACGCCAAGGTGCTCGGCGTGCTGCTCGTCATCGAGGTCGCGCTGGTCGTCGTCTTCGACTTCGCGGCCGTGACCGACCCCGCCAAGGAGGGCCTGTCGCTGCACGCGTTCAATCCCTCCACCCTCTCCGGCGCGGGCATCGGCACCGCCCTGTGCTTCTGCATCGCCGCCTTCACCGGCTTCGAGCAGGCGCCGGTGTACGCGGAGGAGACCAGCCGCCCGCACCTGGTCGTCTCGCGCGTGATGTTCCTGGCCGTCGGCTTCACCGCCGTGTTCTTCGCGCTCAGCTCCTGGGCGCTCACCGTCGCCACCGGCCCCGACGGCATCGTCGACGCGGCCCGCGAGGACGGGCCCGGGCTGCTGTTCGGGCTCACCGAGGACCGGCTCGGCACCACCTTCACCGACGTCCTGCACGTCCTCTTCGTCACCGGCATGTTCGCCGCCCTGCTCAGCTTCCACAACGTCGTCGGCCGGTACGTCTTCGCCATGGGCCGCGAGGGGCTGCTGCCCGCCGCGTTCGGCCGGACCAACCACACCAGCGGAGCCCCCGGCTCCGGCTCCCTCCTCCAGAGCGTGATCTCGCTGGTGGTCGTCGTCGCCTTCGCGGTCGCCGACGACAGGCCCACCGGCGACCCGACCGCCGCCGTGCTGCACCTGTTCACCTGGATGGGCAACGTGGGCGCGCTCGGTGTGATCGTGCTGATGGCCGCCGCCTCCTTCGCCGTCATCGCCTTCTTCGTCCGCCGGGGCGCGGCAGGCGCCCAGCTCTGGCGGCTGCTCGCCTCCGGCATCGCCGGGGTCGCGCTCCTCGTCATCGCGCTCTACACGGTCAAGGACTTCGACGTCCTCGTCGGCGCGGGCCCGGGCTCCTCGCTCAGCTGGCTGCTGCCCTCGATCATCGCGCTGGCCCTCGTGGGCGGGGTGGCGTACGGCCTGGTCGTCCGGGCGGTGCGCCCCGAGGCGCACGCCCGCATCGGCCAGGGCAACGAGGCCTTCCGCCTGGAGAAGGCGGCACGCGGCACCCGGGCGTAGCCCGGATCCGGCCAAACGGTGACGGTGCGCGGCGGCCCCTGGTGTCCGGGGCCGCCGGTGCCCGACGGCCCCGTCGACCGCTAGATCACCAGGGACAGCAGCAGGACGAAGCCCAGGGCCACCACCGAGATGATTGTCTCCATCACCGACCAGGTCTTCACCGTCTGGCCGACGTCCATCCCGAAGTACTCCTTCACCAGCCAGAACCCGGCGTCGTTGACATGGCTGAAGAAGAGCGAGCCGGCGCCGACCGCGAGGACGAGCAGGGCCGTGTGCCCGGTCGACATGTCGGCGGCCAGCGGGGCCACCAGACCGGCGGCGGAGATGGTCGCCACCGTCGCCGAGCCGGTCGCGAGGCGGATCGCGACCGCGATCAGCCAGGCGAGCAGCAGCGCGGGGATGGACCAGTCCTTGGAGATGTCCAGGATCATCTGTCCCACGCCCACGTCGATCAGCGTCTGCTTGAAGCCGCCGCCCGCGCCGACGATCATCAGGATGCCCGCGATCGGGGCGAGCGACTTCTCGACCGTGGTGGAGACGCGTTCCTTGCTGAACCCGGCGGCCCGGCCCAGCGTGAAGATCGCCACGAGGACGGCCGCGAGCAGCGCGATCAGCGGCGAGCCGATCACGTCGGTGACCCGCTGGAGGTGGTTCTCCGGATCGTCGACGACGATGTCGACGAGGGCCTTGACCAGCATCAGCACGACCGGCAGCAGCACCGTGCAGACGGTGGCGACGAAGCTCGGCCGCTTCTTCAGCTCTTCCGAGGGGCGCGCGGGGACCATCCGGTCCGGCGCCGGGATGTCGACCCAGCGCGCGGCGTACCTGGAGAAGACCGGACCGGCGATGATCACCGTCGGGACGGCGACCAGGACGCCGAGGGCGAGCGTGACGCCCAGGTTGGCGCCCACCGCGTCGATGGCGACCAGCGGGCCCGGGTGCGGCGGGATCAGCCCGTGCATCACCGAGAGCCCGGCGAGCGCCGGGATGCCGATCCGCATGAGCGAGTAGCTGCCGCGCTTGGCGACGAGCAGCACCACCGGGATCAGCAGCACGATCCCGACCTCGAAGAAGAGCGGCAGCCCGATGATCGAGGCGATGACCACCATCGCCCAGGGCATCGCGCGTCCGCCGGACTTCCCGGCCCTGGCCAGGATCGTGTCGACGATCTGGTCCGCGCCGCCCGAGTCGGCGAGCAGCTTGCCGAGGATCGCGCCGAGGGCGATGAGCACCCCGACACCGGCGACGGTGTTGCCCAGGCCCGTGGTGAAGCTGGTGATCGTCTTGTCCAGGGGTGCCCCCGCGAAGGCGCCCAGTGCCAGCGAGCCGATGGTCAGGGCGAGGAAGGCGTGCAGCTTGAACCGGGTGATGAGCAGGACGATGACGGCGATGCCGGCGAGTACGGCGATCCCCAACCGGGCGTTGCCCGCCGAGGTGATCGGCTCGGCCGCGCCCGCTGCCAGGATCTCGACGCATGGACTGGTCACGGTGTGGTCCTTACGCGGGGAGCCGGCGCAGCGCGGCGACGGCCCGGTCGGTGATGTCCTCTGGGGTCCCGGCGACATCGACGGCGACGCCCGCCTCGTCCGGCTGGAGCGGCTGGAGCGTGGCGAACTGCGAGTCGAGGAGCGCGGTGGGCATGAAGTGGCCCCGGCGCTCGCCCATCCGGCGCTCGATGAGCTCGCGGTCGCCGGTCAGGTGCAGGAAGACCAGGCCGGGGGCGGCGGCCCGCAGCCGGTCGCGGTAGGCGCGCTTGAGCGCGCTGCTGCTCACCACCCCGCCGAGGCCCGCCCGTTCGTGGGCCCACCGCCCGATCGCGTCGAGCCAGGGCAGCCGGTCGTCGTCCTCCAGCGGGACGCCGGCCGACATCTTGGCGACGTTGGCCGGCGGGTGGAAGTCGTCGCCCTCGGCGTACGGAACGCCCAGGGCGCGGGCGACCAGGGGGCCGATCGTGGTCTTGCCGGTGCCGGCCACGCCCATCACCACGACGACGTGGGGGGTGCTCATAGGTGCCTCGCTGTCTTCGTCGACATCGATGTGGTCCGGGCGGGGGTCGTTTCCGGCCATCCGTCCGTCGCGCTACTGAAACCCAAAAGGTGCGACGTATTCAAGACCCCGTGACAAATAAGTAATACTTTTCTGCTCGGCGGGTCCACGCGCCCGTCCTGTCCCGGTTCCACCGCCCCGTACCCTTACGGCCATGACCACACAGGCCCGGGGACTGCACGCACAGGTGCTCGACACCCTCGGCCGCGCGATCACCGCAGGCGACTACCCGCCCGGCAGCGTGCTGCGCGGCGACGAGCTCGCCCAGCGCTTCGACGTCTCGCGCACCGTGATCCGCGAGGCGATCCGGGTCCTGGAATCGATGCAGCTGGTCGAGTCCCGGCGCCGGGTCGGGGTCACGGTCCGGGCCACCGAGCAGTGGAACGTGTACGACCCCCAGGTCATCCGCTGGCGCCTGGCCGGATCCGACCGGCCGCGTCAGCTGCGCTCGCTGACCGTGCTGCGCTCGGCCGTGGAGCCGGTCGCCGCCGGGCTCGCCGCCCACCACGCCACCCCCGAGCAGTGCGCCGCCCTCACCGAGCAGGCGCTCGGCATGGTCGCCACCTCGCGCGGGCGCCAGCTGGAGGGCTACCTCGTCCACGACGTGGCCTTCCACCGGATCGTCCTGAACGCCTCGGGCAACGAGATGTTCGCCAGGCTCGGCGACGTGGTCGCCGAGGTCCTGACCGGCCGCACCCACCACCAGGTGATGTTCGAGGACCCCGATCCGGCGGCCGTCACCCTGCACGTGAAGGTGGCCGAGGCGGTCCGGGAGCGGGATGCGGAGCGGGCCGAGCGGCTCACCCGTGAGATCGCCGTCGGTGCCCTCAAGGAATTGGACGTTCTCGCCCCGTAAAGCTCAGATTTACCTCAGATTCATCACAGATCTGCCCGTACGTGACATTGGCCACTGCCAAATGCCCCGTCGAGCCGCGACGATGTCCCGAATCAGCCACGCCGCGGGTGACCCCACAGCGCTCTCCCCGCATCACCGGCCACAGCCGGGACGGCACCGGCACTGCCCGGTATCGCACGACCGTATGACCCCTCACGAAGGCGATACAGCTACATGAGTGACCGCACCATGCCTGCGGCCGAGACGTCGGCGCCCGCGCAGACGCAGGGCACCCCCCACTTCGACGCCGGTGACGCCGGTTACAGCAAGGACCTCAAGTCCCGCCACATCAACATGATCGCCATCGGCGGCGCGATCGGCACCGGGCTGTTCCTCGGCGCCGGCGGCCGGATGGCGGGCGCGGGCCCCTCGCTCGCGATCGCCTACGCGGTCTGCGGCGTCTTCGCCTTCTTCGTGGTCCGGGCCCTCGGCGAGCTCGTGCTCTACCGCCCCTCCTCCGGCGCCTTCGTCTCCTACGCCCGTGAGTTCATGGGCGAGAAGGGCGCCTACACGGCCGGCTGGCTGTACTTCCTGAACTGGTCGACCACCGCCGTGGCCGACATCACGGCCGCCGCCACCTACGCCCACTTCTGGGCGATGTTCAGCGACATCCCGCAGTGGGTCCTCGCCCTGATCGCCCTGGCCGTGGTCCTCACCGCCAACCTGATCTCGGTGAAGTACTTCGGCGAGATGGAGTTCTGGTTCGCGATCGTCAAGGTGGCCGCCCTGGTCGCCTTCATGGCGGTGGGCATCTACCTGGTCGCCACTCAGCACAGCGTCGACGGCAACACCCCGGGCCTGGCCAACATCACCGACCACGGCGGCATCTTCCCGATGGGCACCCTGCCGATGCTCCTGGTCGTCCAGGGCGTCGTCTTCGCGTACGCCTCGGTCGAGCTCTGCGGTGTCGCGGCCGGCGAGACCGAGAACCCGCAGAAGATCCTGCCGAAGGCGATCAACTCGATCATGTGGCGCGTCGGCGTCTTCTACGTCGGCTCGGTCGTCCTGCTCGCGCTGATCCTGCCGTACACCGCGTACTCGGGCGACCAGAGCCCGTTCGTCACCGTCCTGGACAAGCTCGGGGTGCCGGGCGCGGCCGGTGTGATGAACCTGGTGGTCCTGACCGCCGCGCTCTCCAGCCTCAACTCCGGCCTGTACTCCACCGGCCGCATCCTGCGCTCGATGGCCGTCGCGGGTTCCGCGCCCAAGTTCACCGCCCGGATGAACAAGGGCCAGGTGCCCTACGGCGGTGTCCTGCTGACCGCCGCCTTCGGCGCCGCCGGTGTCGCCCTGAACAAGCTGATGCCGGACGACGCCTTCGAGATCGTGCTGAACTTCGCCTCCATCGGCATCCTCGGCACCTGGGCGATGATCATGGTCTGCTCGCTGCTGTTCTGGCGCCGCTCCCAGGAGGGCCTGCTCACCCGCCCGTCCTACCGGCTGCCCTGGGCCCCGTACACCCAGATCGTCACGCTGGTCTTCCTCGCCACGGTCCTGTACCTGATGTGGTACGGCGGCGGCGTCGGCCGCACCACCGTCTACTGCCTGCCCGTCATCCTGGGCATGCTGGTCGGCGGCTGGTTCCTGGTCCGCAGGCGGGTCACGGAGCTCGCGGCGCA
This sequence comes from Streptomyces sp. NPDC026377, assembly GCF_055567715.1. NCBI lineage: Bacteria > Bacillati > Actinomycetota > Actinomycetes > Kitasatosporales > Streptomycetaceae > Streptomyces > Streptomyces sp. NPDC026377. The sequence goes on along the minus strand of NZ_JBVHPV010000006.1, from coordinate 276,699 downwards.
GCGGTAGCCGAACAGCGCGTACGACGAGGGCGGCATCCCGGCGCGGGGTGCCGCCCTCCGGCATGCGCCGGGTAACGTGCCAAGGTCGGGCCCGTACCCATCTCCGCCCGTGCGCGTCCACGCGTACCGGCGGTGCGAGAAAGGAAGTCCACGTATGCCGCAGCAGGTCCAAGGGGTCATCGCGCCGGGGCGGAACGAGCCCGTGAGGGTGGAGACGATCGTGGTGCCGGACCCGGGGCCGGGCGAGGCCGTGGTCAAGGTCCAGGCGTGCGGGGTGTGCCACACCGACCTCCACTACAAGCAGGGCGCGATCAACGACGACTTCCCCTTCCTGCTCGGCCACGAGGCGGCCGGCGTGGTCGAGTCGGTCGGCGCCGGGGTGAGCGACGTGGCCCCCGGCGACTTCGTGATCCTCAACTGGCGCGCGGTGTGCGGCCAGTGCCGCTCCTGTCTGCGCGGGCGCCCCCAGTACTGCTTCAACACCCACAACGCCCAGCAGAAGATGACCCTCACCGACGGCACCGAGCTCACTCCCGCGCTCGGCATCGGCGCCTTCGCCGAGAAGACGCTGGTCGCGGCCGGGCAGTGCACCAAGGTCGACCCGACGGTCTCCCCGGCCGTGGCGGGCCTCCTTGGCTGCGGCGTCATGGCGGGCATCGGCGCCGCCCTCAACACCGGCAACGTGGGCCGGGGCGACTCGGTCGCCGTCATCGGCTGCGGCGGGGTCGGGGACGCGGCGATCGTGGGCGCCCGGCTCGCGGGCGCGTCGAAGATCGTCGCCGTCGACATCGACGACCGCAAGCTGGCCACCGCCCGGGCCATGGGCGCCACCCACACCGTCAACTCCCTCACCGCGGACGCCGTCGAGGCCATCCGCTCCCTCACCGGCGGCTACGGCGCCGATGTCGTCATCGAGGCGGTCGGCCGCCCCGAGACCTACGAACAGGCCTTCTACGCCCGCGACCTGGCCGGGACCGTCGTCCTGGTCGGCGTGCCCACCCCGGACATGAAGCTGGAGCTGCCGCTGATCGACGTCTTCGGACGCGGCGGCGCGCTCAAGTCCTCCTGGTACGGCGACTGCCTGCCCTCGCGGGACTTCCCCGTGCTGATCGACCTGCACCAGCAGGGCCGGATCGACCTCGCCGCCTTCGTCACCGAGACCATCGCCCTCGACGAGGTCGAGAAGGCCTTCGAGCGGATGCACGAGGGCGATGTGCTGCGCTCGGTGGTGGCGTTCTGATGGCCGCCCGTATCGAGCACCTGGTCACCTCCGGCACGTTCGCCCTCGACGGCGGCGTCTGGGACGTCGACAACAACGTCTGGATCGTGGGCGACGACGAGGAGGCGGTGGTCGTCGACGCCGCCCACGACGCCGAGGCGATCCTGGCCGCCCTGGGCGGGCGCACCCTGCGCGCGATCCTGTGCACCCACGCCCACAACGACCACATCGACGCCGCCCCGGCGCTCTCGGCCGCCACCGGCGCCCCGGTCCTGCTGCACCCCGATGACCTGCCCCTGTGGAAGCTCACCCACCCGGACCGCGCCCCCGACGGCGAACTGGCCGACGGCGAGAGCGTGCCGGTCGCCGGGACGCGCCTGGAGGTCGTCCACACCCCCGGCCACGCCCCCGGCGCGGTCTGCCTGTACGCCCCCGAGCTGGGCACCGTCTTCACCGGCGACACCCTGTTCGCCGGGGGGCCGGGCGCGACCGGGCGGTCCTTCTCGCACTTCCCGACGATCGTCGGCTCGATCCGCGAACGGCTGCTGACCCTGCCGCCCGAGACGGTCGTCCGCACGGGCCACGGCGACTCGACGACCATCGGCGCCGAGGCACCCCACCTGGACGAGTGGATCAGGCGCGGCCACTGAGCCCTTCGACCCGTCCGGCCGCACCCCCGAGGACCTGGGCCCGTTCTTACGGGCCCAGGTCCCTCGTCCCGCCGGGTACCGCAGCGGAAGGGCGAGCGCGGCGTTCCGCTGCGGTACCTCGGCGAGGGCCTGTTCGCGGTGGTCGCCGCGTGCCGCACCCGCTCTGCCGCTCCCGCTCCCGTTCTACCGCCCCCGGCCGTCCCCGTCCCAGGCGGCCAGCCGCAGCCCGCTCGTGAACCGCCGCTCCCGCCCGTCAACCGGATCGGTGAACTCCAGCACCTTCGCCAGCAGTTGCAGCGGCCGGCTGAAGTCGTCCGGGCGGGGCTCCTCGGCCACCACCGGATACACCGGGTCGTTGAGGATCGGCAGCCCCAGGGCGTTCATATGGACGCGCAGCTGATGGGTGCGGCCGGTCGCCGGAAGCAGCCTGTAGCGACCGAGGCCGCCCCGCTGCCCGGTCAGCTCGATCCGGCTCTCGGCGTTCGGCTCGCCCGCCTCCTCCCGGGCCGCGATCACCCCGCGCTCCTTGATGATCCGGCTGCGCACGGTCACCGGCAGCGCCACCCCCGCCTCGTACGGGGCGACCGCCTCGTACTCCTTGCGCACCCGCCGCTCGGCGAAGAGGTTCTGGTACGCGCCCCGGTCCTCGGGACGCACCACGAACAGGGCGAGACCGGCGGTCAGCCGGTCCAGGCGGTGCGCGGGCTGGAGCGCGGGCAGGGCGAGCTCGCGCCGCAGCCGGGCCACGGCGGTCTCGGTGATGTGCCGCCCCCGGGGCGTGGTGGCCAGGAAGTGGGGCTTGTCCACGACCACGATCCGCTCGTCGCGGTGGACGATCCCGATCCCGATCCCGAACGGCACGGGCACCTCGGGGGCGAAGTCGCGGTGGAACCAGACGTACGTCCCCGCCCGGTACGCCAGCGTCCCGTCCACGGGCCCGTCGACGGTCAGGAACCGCCCGCCGCGCACCATCTCCTCCACCCGCGCGGCCCCGATCGCACCCCGGAACCGCTCCACGAGGTGCTCCTGGACCGTCCCCCAGGCGCCCTCCGGGTCGGCGGGCAGCCGCACCCGTACCGGGTCGATGCCGTCGCGCTGGGGGAGCGGGGCGGCCGGGATCTTTGACCTACGTCTCACAAAAACAAGAAAACCCCAGCTCAGCTGGGGTTTTCAAGTGGTGTCCGAGGGGGGACTTGAACCCCCACGCCCGATAAAGGGCACTAGCACCTCAAGCTAGCGCGTCTGCCATTCCGCCACCCGGACAAGGTGTCTGTCTCGCGGGCCGTGCCCGTTCCGACGTGGAAAACAATAGCAAACATCTGGGGGTGCTCGATCACCCCCGTGGCCTGCGTGAACGGCGTATGTCGACGGGACGCCGCCCTTGGGCGCGCGGGGCGCTCGGGGGAGGATGAGGGGGAATCGACGGAGCGGCAGCGGCAGCAGCGGGAGGAAGCAGCGTGAGCGAGTCGAAGGCGGTGCGGGGCGTGACCGGCGAGGACGAGGTCGTCGACCTCTGTCGCGACCTGATCAGGATCGACACCAGCAACTACGGGGACCACTCCGGCCCCGGCGAGCGGGCGGCGGCCGAGTACGTGGCCGAGAAGCTCGCGGAGGTGGGACTCGAACCGAAGATCTTCGAGTCGCACACCGGCCGGGCCTCCACGGTGGCCCGGATCCAGGGTGAGGACCCCTCGCGGCCCGCGCTGCTCATCCACGGCCACACCGACGTCGTCCCGGCCAACGCCGACGACTGGACGCACCACCCGTTCTCGGGCGAGATCGCCGACGGCTGCGTCTGGGGGCGCGGCGCGGTCGACATGAAGGACATGGACGCGATGACCCTCGCGGTCGTACGGGACCGGCTGCGCAGCGGCCGCAGGCCCCCGCGCGACATCGTGCTCGCCTTCCTCGCCGACGAGGAGGCGGGCGGCACCTACGGCGCCCGCTACCTCGTCGACAAGCACCCCGACCTCTTCGAGGGCGTGACGGAGGCGATCAGCGAGGTCGGCGGCTTCTCGTTCACCGTCAACGAGAACCTGCGGCTCTACCTCGTGGAGACCGCCCAGAAGGGCATGCACTGGATGAAGCTGACCGTGGACGGCAGCGCCGGACACGGTTCGATGATCCACAAGGACAACGCCATCACCGAGCTGTCCGAGGCGGTCGGACGGCTGGGGCGGCACAAGTTCCCGGTGCGCGTCACCAAGACGCTGCGGCACTTCCTCGACGAGCTCGGCGACGCGCTCGGCACCGAGCTCGACCCGGAGAACATGGACGAGACACTGGCCAAGCTCGGCGGCATCGCCAAGCTCATCGGCGCCTCGCTCCAGAACACCGCCAACCCCACCCAGCTGGGCGCGGGCTACAAGGTCAACGTGATCCCGGGCCAGGCCACCGCGCACGTCGACGGCCGCTTCCTGCCGGGGTACGAGGAGGAGTTCCTCGCGGACCTCGACCGCATCCTGGGGCCCCGGGTCCGGCGCGAGGACGTGCACGCCGACAAGGCACTGGAGACCACCTTCGACGGGGCGCTCGTCGACGCCATGCAGACGGCCCTGGTGGCCGAGGACCCGATCGCGCGGGCCGTGCCGTACATGCTCTCGGCCGGCACCGATGCCAAGTCCTTCGCGGACCTCGGCATCCGCTGCTTCGGCTTCGCCCCGCTCAAGCTGCCGCCGGAGCTCGACTTCGCCGGGATGTTCCACGGCGTGGACGAGCGGGTGCCGCTGGACGGTCTGAAGTTCGGCGTACGCGTCCTCGACCGGTTCATCGACGCCTCCTGAACCGGGAGGGTCCGCGGCTGCCGGGAGCGCCCGGCACCCGCGGACCTCTCCACGGCCCCGGTGACGAAACGACACGTCAACAATCGTCCGGGTGTACGGAGTTGACTGAGAAGAGTGAATGCGTTCATAAGCTCGTAGCCCCATAACTTTCCCCTCGTTACAGGGTGTGCGGTCCGCGGCTGGGATCGCGCCTTTGCCAACAAGGAGGAAAATAATGATCAAGAAGGTCGTCGCTGCTGCGGCTGTCACCGGTGGTCTCGTTCTCGCGGGTGCCGGCCTCGCCGTCGCCGACGCCGGTGCCCAGGGCGCCGCGGTGAACTCCCCGGGCGTCGCTTCCGGCAACGTCATCCAGGTGCCCGTCCACGTGCCGGTGAACGTGTGCGGCAACACGATCTCCGTGATCGGGCTGCTGAACCCCGCCTTCGGCAACACCTGCGTCAACAAGTGACGTCGAGCCTGACCCCGTGAGGTCCGAGCCAGGCGGCCCCGGAGTGCGCCCCATGCGCTCCGGGGCCGCCAGGCACCCCTCCCGGGCGCACCGGCGTCCGGGAACACCCGGTAGGTAGAAGGCAGGGAACAACCTATGCGACAGGTCACCAAAAAAGGCCTGATCACCATGGCCGCCGCCACCGGCGTCATCGCCATGGGCAGCGGCTACGCACACGCCGACTCCGCGGCGAAGGGGGGCGCCAAGGACTCCCCGGGCGCCCTGTCCGGCAACGCGGTCCAGGCCCCGGTGCACGTGCCGGTCAACGCGTGCGGCAACACCGTCAACATCATCGGGCTGCTCAACCCGGCGATGGGCAACACCTGCGTCAACAAGGGCGGTTCGCACCACGGCGCCGGCGGGGCCACGGCCCGCGGCGGCGCGAGCCACTCGCCCGGCGTCGGCTCCGGCAACAGCGTCCAGGCGCCCGTCGACGTCCCCGTCAACGCCTGCGGCAACGGCGTCACCGTGATCGGGGCCCTCAACCCGGTCTTCGGCAACGACTGCGCCAATGTCTCCGGCGACGACCACCGGCCGCCGCACCACTCCGGCCACCCGGGGAAGCCGGGGCACCCCGGCAAGCCCGGTCACCCCGGAAAGCCGGGCCACCCCGGCAAGCCCGGTGAGCCGTGCGACACGGACCACCCCGGCAGCCACCACCCGGGCAAGCCCGGGGACCAGGTCAAGCCGATCCACCGGACCAAGCCGGGACAGCACCCGCACACCCCGGGCGGGACGGCCACCTCGGCCGCCGCGCACACCCCGGGCAGCCAGGCCCTGACGGCCCCGCAGGCCGCCGGCGCGCTGGCGCACACCGGTTCGGACCTGATGGGCATCGCCCTGCCGGCCGGTGCGGGCCTGCTCCTCGCCGGAACCACGCTCTACCGCCGCGCCCGCTCCGGCGCGTAGGCGAAGCCGCTCCCGGAGCGGCAGGAACCGGACAGAACGGATCGGGCCCCGCGGTCGCGGGGCCCGATCCGTTTTCATCCCGTTCTCGTCGTCCGGGGTCCTTCACCACGTGGCGCGCAGCTGGCGGATGATCCGCCTGCGCAGCCGCACCCTGCGGCTGCCGTCACGCAGCAGACTCAGTCGCTCCAGTTCCCAGTGTCCGTACTCGGCGTGGTCGGTCAACAGACGTGTGGTCTCCTTGCGGGACACCCCGCGCGGCACGTACACGTCGACAAATTCGTATTCCGGCATCGCATCTATTGTGCGGGCAGAGCCCCGGTACGGATAGCGTCTGCACTATGTCTGATGCTGCGCAGCCCTCCGCTGCCGAGGTACGTGCCGCCGCCGACGCGGTCAAAGCCGCGCTGGACCGCCACCTGGAGGCGGTGGAACGCCGCACCGGGGACGACGATCCGGCCGTGTACGACGCGTTCAACGCCCTGGCGGCCGCTGCCGAGGCGTACGACGAGCGGCTCTACGACCGGTACGACGAGGTCACCCCCTTCGAGATCCCGGGCGCCGACGACTCCCTGCCGCCCTACACGGGCCCCGAGGAGCCGAACGCCCTGAGCGTCCTGATCCGCCGCGACTACGCGGTGGTGGAGCCCCAGCGGCTCCTTGCCCAGGCCCAGCGGATCGCGGACCTGGACCCGGAGGCCGATGAGCCGGCCGAGGGCGACCGGGCGGCGGCGGTGGTCGGCACGAGCGTGCACGCGGCGCTCGGCGTGCTCTTCGGGGAGTACGAACCGGACGAGATCGCCTCCCGGCACAAGGAGTTCGGCCTGGAGGAGGGCGACTCCACGCTGTGGGTGTCGGCGGCGGACGAGCTGCCGGAGCCGGGGGAGTGGCTGAGCACGCCCTTCGACCACGCCGACCCCCAGCGGGTGGTGTGCCGGTTCGACGTCAGCGCGGTCTTCGACGAGGACGAACTGGAGGACGAGGACGACCTGCCGGGGGCGGCACCCTGACCCCTCGGGCGCCACGCCCTGCCGTCGACAGCCTCCGTACCCCTTCGCGGGCACGGAGGCTGTCGTGTGCGGGCCTCGGACGGCCCGGGGCTACTCCGTCCCGGACGGGCGCAGCAGGGCCGTCAGAAGGGGCGTGAGCCGTGTCGTACGCGCCGGGGCGGGCACCTCCGCCACCGCGCGCGGGAGCGCCTGGTCCACGCCGTGCACCACGGACAGATGGCGCTCTGCCCGGCCGAACGCCGTGTAGACCCACGCCCGGCTGAGGCCCCGCGCCGCGTCCCCGGGCAGTACCGCCACCACCGCGGGCCAGCGCGTCCCGGCCGCCTGGTGGGCGGTGAGGGCCCAGCCGTGCCGCAGCGCCGACTCGACCCGCTCCTTGGGGACGACGAGCCGCTCGCCCCCGCAGTCGAGGTGCAGCCCGTCCGGGCCCGCCGAGCCGACAACGCCCACCGAGGTGCGCCCGGGCGCCTCCGCGTACGCCACGCGGTCACCCGGGTCGAAGCCCCCGAACCGGCCGGGACCCGGGTTGAGCCGCTGCTTCAGGGCCGCGTTGAGCGCCCGCGTACCCGCCGAGCCGCCGTGGCCCACCGTGATCACCTGGGTCTGCTCGGGGGGCACCCCGAGCGCGCGCGGCACCGAGTCCGCGACGAGCTGGACGCAGCGGTGCACCGCCTCGCCCGCGTCCCGCACCGGGACGATCACGACCTCCTTGCCCGGCGCCTCGACCTGACCGAGCTCGCCGGCGCCGATCCCGGAGACCAGCTCGCCCAGCGGACCGGGGTCGGGGGTGCGCGACGCCACGTGCGGCACCGCCCGGGCCGCCAGCACATCGGCGAACACCCGGCCCGCGCCCGCCGAACCCAGCACCTCCGGGTCCCCGCCGAGCACCAGCCGGCAGCCGTCCGGCAGGGACTCGACGAGCATCGCCGCGCCCTCCACGTCCAACTGCGGGGCGTCCTGCACCACCAGGACGTCCAGCGCGAGCGCCCCGTCCTCGTCCCGGCCGGGGCCCTCGGCGGAGAGCAGCTCGGCCACGGTGAACGCCCGCCCGGCGCCCACCGCCGCGGCGAGCCTGCGCCGCCCGTCCCGGGTGTGGACGGCGGCCGCCGCCCGCAGGCCGAGGCCGTGCGCGGCGGTGACCACGGCCGCCGACTCCGCGCGGGCGGCCTCGCCGCCCGAGTGGGTGACCAGGCCGGCGCCCGCCACCGCGCGGATCAGCTCGGCGGCGGACGGGGAGGGAGCTGCCGTCGCGGCGCTCTCCCAGGCGCCGTCGTCGTCCTTCACCGGGGTGTTGGCGAGCCGGGCCAGGCCGTCGGCGAGGCTCTCCTCCGCCAGCGCGTACCGGTCGAGACCGAGCAGCACCTCGACGGGGGCCGTCTCCTGCCCTTCCCGCGTCTGTTCCGCCGGGTCTTCGTGTTCCGCCTCGTCCGTCGCGGCGGCTTCCTCGCCGGTGCCCGGCTCGCCGTCCAGGGAAGCCTCGCCGTCCTGGAAGACCAGCACCACGCCCTCGCTGACCGCGTGCCGCACGGCCTCGTCCGGGTCCGGCAGCGAACGCTCGGCCAGCGCCGCCTTCACGGTCGCGATCGGCAGCGCGGTGTGGCCCTGGACGGAGGCGCGCTCCAGCGTCCAGGCGACCAGCGCGGCGGCCCGGCGCGGGTCGTCCGGGCCGCACGCGTCGCCCAGGAGCGCCCGGGCGAAGCCGTCGGCCTGCTCGGGGCGGACCCCGGGCACGGCCAGCAGCTGCCAGGGGTCGGCCCGCAGCACATCGGCCGCCTGCTCGCCCAGGGCGTCCGTGACCTGCGCGGCCAGCGAGTCCGGCGCGCCTCCCTCACCGAGCACCGCCCGCGTCGCGGCCAGCGCCTCGGGCCCCGCCGCGCGCGCGGGCTCCGGCGCCCGCGTCCGCACGGGCGCGGGAGCGGTCGGAACCGGGGCGGGGCGGCGGGGGGCCGGGGCGGAGGCGAAGAAGGACGTGCCCGGCTTCTCGCCGCTCTCGACCGCGCGGACGGCCGCGAGCAGATCGGCGGCCTGCCCGCTCAGCTTGGTCCCGGCCGCGACGGGCCCCTCCTTATCGGCCTTGCGCGCCTCGATCCGCGCCCGCAGCTCACGCTGCGCGGCCAGCTCGGCCTGCGCCTCGGAAAGCGCGGCGGCATCGCTCGCGGCTCCGGCGTCGCCTGTGGCTGCCGCGCCGCTTTCCCCCTCCCCCTCCCCGTTGCCGCTGCCGTCGTCCTCAGCCGCGCCCTCCGGGAGGGAGCCACCACCGGCACCGGCGTCACCGGCCTGGCCGACGCCCTCGGGCGTGTCACCGGCCTCCCCGTCGCCTTCAGCCATGCCCACGGCCTCCCCCACGCCTCCGGGCGTGTCGGCGGCCTCGGCCACACCGGCCCCGCCGTTGTCGGTGCCGGTGGCACCCGCGGCGCCGAGGGCGCCCTCGGCCGGGGTTCCGGGGGCCGTCCCCGGGGGAAGCGCGGTCACAAGGTGCTCCAGTCCTGGTCGGGATAGCGGTGCACGGGCGCCGACACATCGTCCAGCGCCCGGCAGATCTCGTCTGGAAGACTAAGCGCCTCCACTGACAACGCCGACGCGAGCTGCTGCGCGTTGCGCGCGCCGACGATCGGCGCGGTCACTCCGGGCCGGTCCCGCACCCAGGCGAGCGCGACCTGGAGCGGCGTCGTCGCGAGGCCGTCCGCGGCTGTCGCCACCGCGTCGACGATCCGGCTCGCCGCCTCGTCCAGATAGGGCGCGACGAAGGGCGCGAGGGACGCGGAGGCACCGCGGGAGTCCGCCGGGGTGCCGGTGCGGTACTTCCCCGTCAGCACCCCGCGCCCCAGCGGCGAGGACGGCAGCAGCCCGATCCCGAGGTCGAGCGCGGCCGGCAGCACCTCCCGCTCCACCCCGCGCTGGAGCAGCGAGTACTCCATCTGCGTGCTCGCCAGCCGGGTCCGCACGCCCGGCGCGCCCAGCTGCCACGTGGCGGCCTTGGCCAGCTGCCAGCCGCAGAAATTGGACACGCCCGCGTACCGCACCCGGCCGCTGCTGACCGCGATGTCCAGGGCCTGGAGCGTCTCGTCGAGCGGGGTCGCCGGGTCGAAGGCGTGTACCTGCCAGATGTCGACGTAGTCCGTGCCGAGCCGTTCCAGCGACTCGTCGAGCGCGGCGAGCAGATGGCCGCGCGAGCAGTCGAAGCGCCGGTCCGGGTCGGGCACGCTGCCCGCCTTGGTCGCGATGACCAGGTCGCGGCGCGGCACCAGCCGCTCCACCAGCCGACCCAGCAGGTATTCGGCGTCCCCGCCCCCGTACACGTCCGCCGTGTCGATCAGGGTGCCGCCGGCCTCCCAGAACGCCTTCAGCAGACCGGCGGCGTCGTGCTCGCCGGTGTCCCGGCCCCAGGTGAGGGTGCCCAGCCCGATCCGGGATACGCGCAGGCCCGTACGGCCCAGGTGCCTTAGCTCCATGGGCGCTGAGATTACTGGCCACGGCCACGGCCGGTGGGGGCCTGTGGACAACTCGGCTCCGGGAGCCCTGCCCCGGCGCCCGCCCGCGCGCTAGAGTCCCCCGAACAGGGACGTTACTGATCAGTAAGGGGACCGTTATGCGGCTCGGGATCAACCTCGGCTACTGGGGCGCCGGAATGGACGGCGACAATCTCGCCGTCGCCCAGGAGGCCGACCGGCTCGGCTACGACGTCTGCTGGGCCGCCGAGGCCTACGGCTCGGACGCGCCCACTGTCCTGGCCTGGGTCGCCGCCCGGACCGAGCGCATCGACGTCGGCTCCGCGATCCTTCAGATCCCGGCCCGCCAGCCCGCGATGACGGCGATGACCGCCGCCACCCTCGACTCGCTCTCCGGCGGCCGCTTCCGCCTCGGCCTGGGCGTCTCGGGCCCGCAGGTCTCCGAGGGCTGGTACGGCGTCAAGTTCGACAAGCCGCTCGCCCGCACCCGGGAGTACGTGGAGATCGTCCGCCGGGCGATGACCCGTGAGCGGCTCAGCTACGAGGGCGAGCACTGGACGCTTCCGCTGCCCGGCGGCCCCGGCAAGGCGCTCAAGCTCACCGTCCACCCCGAGCGCGAGCACATCCCGCTCTACATCGCCGCGATCGGCCCCAAGAACCTGGAGCAGACCGGCGAGATCGCCGACGGCGCGCTGCTGATCTTCCCCTCCGCCGACCATCTGGAGGACACCGCGATCCGCCACATCCGGGCGGGCCGCGAGAAGGCGGGCAGGACGCTGGAGGGCTTCGACGTCTGCCCCACGCTGCCGCTGGCGCTCGGCGCGGACGGCGACGTCGGCGCGCTGGCCGACATGTTCCGCCCGTACACCGCGCTCTACGTGGGCGGCATGGGCAGCCGCAAGCAGAACTTCTACAACCAGCTGGCGCAGCGCATGGGGTACGAGAAGGAGGCCGCCGAGATCCAGGAGAAGTACCTCTCCGGTGACAAGGCGGGCGCGGCCGCCGCCATCCCGCACCAGCTGATCGACTCCACCACCCTGCTCGGCTCGGTGGAGCGCATCGCCGACCGGATGCGGGCCTACGCCGCCGCCGGGGTCACCACCCTCACCCTCGCCCCGGCCGGATTCACCCTCGACGAGCGCGTCGCGGCCCTGCGCGCGGGCGTGGAGGCGCTCGAGCACGCCGGACTGGCGTAGGCGGGGAGCGGGGGATTCGGGGGGAAGTCTGCGGCCGTGGTGGGGGCTCGGGGGGTCTTCCCCGCCACGGCCGTCACCCTCAACAACGCGCCGTGCGCCGGGTCGGTTACGGGCAGGGGCGCCCCGGCGTGTTCCATCGTTCGGCCCAGTGGAGAAGCACCCCTGTTGCCCCGTTCTGTCCTGAGCACTTGACTGGCTCTTTGCAGATGTCTGTGCGGGAGTCATGCGGAGGTACGGCGATGCTTTCGGCCAAGAGCCTGTTCCAGGAGATCCTCGACCATGACGAGTCGTTCCGGCTCTTCTGCTCGATCGCGGCCAGCGGCGAGAGCCAGGGTGGCTGGGAGAACGGCCGTATCTCCGCCCTGGTCCCGTCGGAGCTCGCCCACCTCGCCCCCAGGATCGCCCGGCACGGCGCCGACGAGGACAAGCACGGACGGATCTTCCGGGCCCTGCTCAAGAAGCGCGGCCTCACCCCGGTGCCGGTACCGGCCGCAACCGACTACACGATGCTCCTGGAGCGCCGCGGCATCGGCCTCGCCCACGAAAGACTGCGCGCCGAGCGGCCGCTCACCGAGCGCGACATCGTCACGTACCTCGCCCACAGCCGGGTCACCGAGCAGCGGGCCGCCGACCAGATGGCGATGCTGGTGCGGCACTTCGGGGACCACCCCGAGATCGGCCGGGCGATCCGGATGATCAGCGACGACGAGGACAACCACCTCGCGTACTGCCACGAGGAGCTGCTGCGTCTGGCCCGCGCCGGGCACGGCCGCACCATCCAGCGGGTGCTGCGCGAGTGCGCGCTCACCGAGATCCGCGTCCACCGCGATGTCGGCCTCGCCGTGATGGGGCACATGGGCCGCCTCCTCGGCTGGCCCGGGGCCAAGTCAGCGGCGCTGGCGGCAGGCGTCCACGGGCTGTACGCCTACGAACGGGCCGCGGGCTGGCGGCGGATGGTCTCGCTGACCATGCCCGAACGCCGTGACGCGCTGGGCGGACCGGCGGTCCCGGCCCCGGAGTTCGCGTGACGAGGCCGAGTCCCGGCGGTCCTGGGAGCCCTAGAGCCAGCCGCGGCGCTTGAACGTGCGGTACAGCCCCACTTCGAGCAGCACCATCAGCGCCAGGACCGCCGGATACGCCCAGACGTAGTCGAGTTCGGGCATGTGTGTGAAGTTCATACCGTAGATCCCCGCGACCATCGTCGGCACCGCGGCCATCGCCGCCCACGCGGAGATCTTGCGCATGTCGTCGTTCTGCCGCACGCCCATCTGCGCGAGATGGGCCGACAGGATGTCCGAGAGCAGCCGGTCCAGGCTGTCCACGCCCTCGTTGGCGCGCGTGAGGTGGTCGCTGACATCGCGGAAGAAGGGCCGCGCCTGGTCGTCCACGAACGGCACTCCGGCCCCGGACAGCCGCTGCATGGGCTCGGTCAGCGGCCCGGTGGCCCGGCGGAACTCCAGCACCTGCCGCTTGAAGGTGTAGATCCGGGAGGCGACCGTGCCACTGCTCGGGGCGCGGCCCCTGCTCTCGCGGCCGACCGGCGCGAAGACCTCCGCCTCCAGCTCCTCCAGGTCCGTCTGGAGCTCGGCGGCCACCTCCATGTAGTGGTCCACGATGGCGTCGCTCACCGCGTACAGCACGGCGCTCGGGCCGTGCCGCAGCAGTTCGGGCTCGGCCTCGAGACGCATGCGCACGTCGTGCAGCGGGGAGCCCTCGCCGTGCCGGACGGTCACCACGAACGAGTCGCCGATGAACAGCATCAGCTCCCCGGTGCTCACGGTGTCGCTCTCCGCCTCGTACGTCACCGGCTTGAGGACCGCGAACATCGAGTCGTCGTACATCTCCAGCTTGGGCCGCTGATGCGCCGAGAGCGCGTCCTCGACCGCCAGCGCGTGCAGCCCGAACTCGCTGCGGACCAGCTCGAACTCGTCCTCGGTCGGCTCGTACATGCCCAGCCAGACGAACCCGTCCCCGGCCGAACGGGCCTTGTCCAGGGCGTCGGAGTAGTCCGGCGGGCCCTCGGTGCGGCGGCCGTCCCGGTAGATGGCGCAGTCGACGATCACGGCGCGCATTCTTCCGCGAAGCCGTACCGCCCGCACCCCCGCGCGCCGCTCGGCCTACGCTGGCGGACATGGCCACGCTGATCCTCGTACGTCACGGACGTTCCACCGCCAACACCTCGGGCGTGCTGGCCGGGCGCACGCCCGGTGTGCTGCTGGACGAGCGCGGGGCCGCCCAGGCCGCCGCGCTGCCCGCCCGGCTCGCCGGACTGCCGATCGCCGCCGCCGTCTCCAGCCCGCTGGAGCGCTGCCGCGAGACCCTGCGCCCGCTCCTCGACGCCCGGCCCGGCCTCGCGCTCCACACCGACGAGCGCGTCAGCGAGTGCGACTACGGCGACTGGTCGGGCCGCAAGCTCGCCGAGCTCGTGGAGGACCCGCTGATGGAGGTGGTGCAGCAGCACCCGTCGGCCGCGGCCTTCCCGGGCGGCGAGTCGATGCCGGCCATGCAGCGCCGGGCCGTCGAGGCGGTGCGCGAGTGGAACGCGCGCGTGGAGGCCGAGCACGGGCCGGACGCCGTGTTCCTCGTGTGCTCGCACGGGGACATCATCAAGTCGGTCGTCGCCGACGCCCTCGGAATGCATCTGGACCTCTTTCAGCGGATCTCGGTGGAACCGTGTTCCCTGACCGTCATCCGCTACACCCGGCTGCGCCCGTTCCTGGTGCGACTGGGGGAGACCGGGGACCTCGCCTCGCTCGCGCCGAGGGAGCCGAAGGAGCCGCGGGACCCGGCCGCGGAGCCGGCCGATGAGGGCCGGGCCGTCGTGGGGGGTGGCGCGGGAGCACCGTGATCGCCGGGCGCAGTAGGGTGGACGGGCCGAAAACACCGCGCTCCGCCCCGCCGGGCCCGCGCTCATCGCTCACTTCCGACATAGGGAGACCAGGACGTGTCCCGTCAGGTGTTCTTCTACGACCCACCGGACCGCTTCGTGGCCGGTACGGTCGGGCTGCCCGGGCGCCGTACGTTCTTCCTCCAGGCGTCCGCGGGCAGCCGCACCACCAGCGTCGCCCTGGAGAAGACCCAGGTCGCCGCCCTCGCCGAGCGCATCGACGAGCTCCTTGACGAGGTCGTGCGGCGCACCGGCGGCAACGCGCCCGTACCGGCCGTCGCCCCGGCCGATGTCACCGACACCGCGCCGCTGGACTCGCCGGTGGAGGAGGAGTTCCGCGTCGGCACGATGGCGCTCGCCTGGGACGGCGAGGAGCAGCGCATGGTCATCGAGGCGCAGGCCCTGGTCGAGCTCGACGCCGACTCCGACGAGGACCTCGCCGAGGCCGAGGAGCGGCTGCTCCAGGACGACGAGAACGGCCCGCCGATGCTGCGGGTGCGCCTCACCGGCGCCCAGGCCCGCGCGTTCGCCAAGCGCGCCCTGGACGTGGTCAACGCGGGCCGCCCGCCGTGCCCGCTGTGCAGCCTGCCGCTCGACCCGGAAGGACACGTATGCCCGCGCCAGAACGGATACCGACGGGGAGCCTGACGGCGGTGGACCTGCTGGCCAAGGGCGAACTCACCGTCCTCGGCCGGATCCGCGAGGCGTCCAACGCGGTGCTCTACTGCTCCGTCTCGTACGAGGGCGCGCAGGCCCACTGCGTCTACAAGCCGGTGGCCGGTGAGCGCCCGCTGTGGGACTTCCCCGACGGCACCCTCGCCCAGCGCGAGGTCGCCGCGTACGAGGTCTGCGCGGCGCTGGGCTGGGACCTGGTGCCGCCCACCGTGCTGCGCGACGGACCGTACGGCGAGGGCATGGTCCAGCTGTGGATCGAGCGGCCCGCCGAGGCAGCGGAGGCCGGTGACCAGGAGGGTCTGCTCGCGCTCGTCGACGGCGAGGAGCCGGACGAGGGCTGGAAGCCGGTCGGGCTCGCGGACGTGGGGGAGGGCCGTACGGCGCTTTTGGTGCACGCCGACGACGAGCGGCTGCGACGGCTCGCCGTCCTGGACGCGGTGATCAACAACGGCGACCGCAAGGGCGGCCATCTGCTGCCCGCCGAGGGCGGCCGGCTCTACGGCATCGACCACGGCGTCACCTTCAACGTCGACGACAAGCTGCGCACCCTGCTGTGGGGCTGGGCGGGCGAGCCGCTGACGGCGGAAGCGGTGGCGGCGCTGACCGGGCTGGCCGCCGCGCTGAGGCCGGGGGAGCCGCTCGCCACCCGACTGGCGGAGCTGATCACCGCCGCCGAGCTCGACGCCCTGCGGGACCGGGTGGCGGCCCTGCTGGCCGAAGGGGTGCACCGCAGCCCGTCCGGTGAGTGGCCGCCGATCCCCTGGCCACCAGTGTAGTCCCGGCCGGAGGACGTAACGGGACAAGCCGGATCCATGCACGGCGGGCCGCGCCCGCGCAAGACCCCTCATTCGGCCAAGAGCGCCTATCCGGTTCGAATCTGGAGCGTGCGTCCGGTTACGCTCATGACATGTATGCCTGGCCCGCTTCTGAGGTCCCCGCCCTGCCCGGCAAGGGCCGCGACCTCCGGATCCACGACACCGCGACCGGCGGTCTGGTCACCCTCGACCCCGGTCCCGTCGCCCGTATCTACGTCTGCGGCATCACTCCGTACGACGCGACCCACATGGGTCACGCGGCGACCTACAACGCGTTCGACCTCGTGCAGCGCGTGTGGCTCGACACCAAGCGGCAGGTCCACTACGTCCAGAACGTCACCGACGTCGACGATCCGCTCCTGGAGCGGGCCATCCGCGACGGGCACGACTGGACCGAGCTCGCCGAGCGCGAGACCGCGCTCTTCCGCGAGGACATGACCGCCCTGCGGATGCTTCCCCCCGAGCACTACATCGGTGCCGTCGAGGCGATACCGGGCATCGTGCCGCTCGTCGAGCGGCTGCGGGACCTGGGCGCCGCCTACGAGCTGGACGGCGACATCTACTTCTCGGTGGAGAGCGACGCCCACTTCGGGCAGGTCTCCCGCCTCGACGCCGAGGCCATGCGGCGGCTCTCCGCCGAGCGCGGCGGCGACCCCGAGCGCCCGGGGAAGAAGAACCCGCTCGACCCGATGCTGTGGATGGCCGCCCGCGAGGGCGAGCCGAGCTGGGACGGCGCGAGCCTGGGCCGTGGCCGGCCCGGCTGGCACATCGAGTGCGTCGCCATCGCCCTCGACCACCTGGGCATGGGCTTCGACGTCCAGGGCGGCGGCTCCGACCTCGCCTTCCCGCACCACGAGATGGGCGCCTCGCACGCCCAGGTGCTCACCGGCGAGTTCCCGATGGCCCGGGCGTACGTCCACGCCGGCATGGTCGCCCTGAACGGCGAGAAGATGTCGAAGTCCCGGGGCAACCTGGTCTTCGTCTCCGCGCTGCGCCGCGACGGCGTCGACCCGGCGGCGATCCGCCTCTCGCTGCTCTCGCACCACTACCGGGCCGACTGGGAGTGGACCGACCAGGTCCTCCAGGACGCCCTGGAGCGGCTGGAGCGCTGGCGTGCGGCCGTCTCCCGCCCCGACGGGCCGTCCGCGGACGCGCTGGTCGAGGAGATCCGCGAGGCCCTGGCGAACGACCTGGACGCCCCCAGGGCTCTCCTGGCCGTGGACCGGTGGGCCGAGCTCCAGCGGACGCAGGGCGGTACGGACGAGAGCGCGCCCGGGGTGGTCTCCCGCGCCGTCGACGCGCTGCTCGGCGTCGCGCTGTAGTCGGTGTCGGCCAGGGCGCCGGGCGGGCAGTGGCCCCGCCCGGCGCCCTTCCGTATCCGCGGGCCTCCGGGCCCCTGAACCGCCGCGACCGGGCCGACGACGCCGCCGACCGGGCCACTCCTTCGCCGACGCGGGCGGCCGGATGCCCCGGCGCCCCCGCGGCACGCTTGCGCTCAGCCCTCCGACGACTCGCCCTCGCCCGGCTCCTCCGGATCCTCGCGCGACGGCTTCGGCGGCCGGGTGCGGCCACTGCTGGTGTCGCGCAGATACGACGTGGACTCGCCCCCGTCCGTGGCGTGCCCGCCGGGTCCCGGGCCACCGGGCCCCGGACCGCCGTCGCGGCGGCGCAGATACCGCTCGAACTCGCGGGCGATCGCCTCGCCGGACGCCTCGGGCAGGTCCGCGGTGTCCCGCGCCTCCTCCAACGTCTGCACGTACTCGGCCACTTCGCTGTCCTCGGCCGCCAGCTGGTCCACGCCGAGCTGCCACGCCCGGGCGTCCTCGGCCAGCTCGCCCAGCGGGATGCGCAGGTCGATGAGGTCCTCCAGCCGGTTCAGCAGGGCGAGGGTGGCCTTGGGGTTCGGCGGCTGCGACACGTAGTGGGGCACCGCGGCCCAGAGGCTGACCGCCGGGACGCCCGCGTGGGTGCAGGCCTCCTGGAGGATGCCGACGATGCCGGTCGGGCCCTCGTACCGGGTCTCCTCCAAGTCCATCGTGCGAGCCAGGTCGGGGTCGGAGGTGACCCCGCTGACCGGCACCGGACGGGTGTGCGGGGTGTCCCCCAGCAGCGCGCCCAGGATCACCACCATCTCCACGCCCAGCTCGTGCGCGAAGCCGAGGATCTCGTTGCAGAACGAGCGCCAGCGCATGGACGGTTCGATCCCGCGCACCAGCACCAGGTCGCGCGGTTTGTCGCCGCCGACCCGGACGACCGAGAGGCGGGTGGTGGGCCAGGTGATCCGGCGGACCCCGCCCTCCAGGAACACGGTGGGCCGGTTGACCTGGAAGTCGTAGTAGTCCTCAGCGTCGAGGGCGGCGAAGACTTCGCCCTTCCACTCGCGCTCCAGGTGAGCGACGGCCGAGGAGGCGGAGTCGCCCGCGTCGTTCCAGCCCTCGAACGCGGCGATCATGACCGGGTCGACCAGCTCGGGAACTCCCTCCAGCTCGATCACCCAGTGCCTCCCTCCGAAGTTCTCTTGCGTACGCCCCAACCTTACGGCTTCAGCACTACCCCGCCGCAGCCCCCGTGCACGCCCCCTCCCCGTCTCAGTGATCCCCGCATGAACCGGCGAACTCCGGGGCAGAGCGCGGTCTCCGGGCCGCGCTCGCGCAGCGCGGAAGGGGCGGCTCCCCCCGTGGGAACCGCCCCTTCCGGCTGATGTGCCGGGCGGGACCCTCGTCAGTCCCTCTTGCCGAGCAGGTCCTCGACCTTGCCGCGGATCTCGTCCGTGGCCAGGCCCCGGATCGTCAGCGTGGTGCGGCGGCGCAGCACGTCGTCGGCCGTCTCGGCCCACTCGTGGTCGCGCGCGTAGACGACCTGCGCCCAGATCTCGGGCGCGTCCGGGTGGATCCGCTCGGCCAGCGCCGCGTCCTCGTTGGCCAGGCGCGCGATGTCGAAGGAGAGCGAACCGTAGTGCGTGGCGAGGTGCTTGGCGGTGTCGGCGGCCATGCGCGGGCCGGGCGCCGGGCCGTCCACCATCAGGCGGTGGGCGACGGCGCGCGGGTTGGCTATACCGGGCAGCGGCAGCTTGCCGGGCAGCGCGGAGATGGGCTCGAAGTCCTCACCGAGCGGGCGCCCGGGCAGCTGCTCCAGCTTCTTCATCACCGTACGGCCGATGTGGCGGAACGTCGTCCACTTGCCGCCGGCCACCGACAGCATGCCGCCGCGGCCCTCGGTGACGACCGTCTCGCGCTTGGCCTTGGAGGTGTCGCCGGGGCCGCCCGGAAGGACGCGCAGACCGGCGAAGGAGTACGTGATCAGATCGCGCGACAGCTGCTGGTCGCGGATGGAGAACGCGGCCTCGTCCAGGATCTGGGCGGTGTCCTTCTCGGTGACCGCGACGTCCGCCGGGTCGCCCTCGAACTCCTCGTCCGTGGTGCCGAGCAGGAGCATGTCCTCCCACGGCAGCGCGAAGGTGATGCGGTACTTGTCGATCGGGGTCGCCAGCGCGGCCTTCCAGGGGGAGGTGCGCTTGAGGACCAGGTGCGCGCCCTTGGACAGGCGGATGGACGGGGCCGCGTCCGGGTTCTCCATCCTGCGCAGGTGGTCGACCCAGGGGCCGGTCGCGTTCAGCACCAGACGGGCGTCGACGCCGAACTCGTCGCCGGAGAGGCGGTCGCGCAGCTCGGCACCGGTGACGCGGCCCCGGGTGAAGCGCAGCCCGGTGACCTCGGCGTGGTTGAGCACCGCGGCGCCCGCGTCCACCGCGGCGCGGACCGTCATCAGGGCCATGCGCGCGTCGTTCATCTGGTCGTCGCCGTAGACGGCCACGGCCTTCAGGTTGTCCGTGCGCAGCTCCGGCACGTCCTGCGCGGCCTTGGAGGGCGAGAGCAGGTGGCCGACGCCGTCACCGAAGGCGGAGAGCGCCGAGTAGGCGAAGACGCCCGCGCCGAGCTTGGCCGCGCCGTGCGGGCCGCCCTTGTAGACGGGCAGGTAGAAGGTGAGCGGGTTGGCGAGGTGCGGTGCCACCTGACGCGACACCGCACGCCGCTCGAAGTGGTTCTCGGCCACCAGCTTCACGGCGCCGGTCTGCAGGTAGCGCAGACCGCCGTGCAGGAGCTTGGAGGAGGCCGAGGAGGTGGCGCCGGCGAAGTCGCCGGCGTCCACCAGGGCCACCCGCAGCCCGGACTGCGCGGCGTGCCAGGCGGTGGAGATGCCCAGGATGCCGCCGCCGATCACCAGGAGGTCGTATGTCGCCTTGGAAAGCTGCTCCCGAGTTTCGGCGCGGCTCTGGGTGGAGCCGGAGGCCGGGTGCGTCCCCAGGGCAGGGACGCTCTGCGTGGTGGTCATGGTCGATCTACTCCTCGTCCTCGATCCAGCCCATGGTCCGCTCGACGGCCTTGAGCCAGTTCTTGTACTCGCTGTCACGCTGGTCGGCGTCCATGCGAGGGGTCCATTCCGCCGCCCGGCGCCAGTTGGCGCGCAGCGCGTCGGTGTCCGGCCAGAAGCCGACGGCGAGGCCGGCGGCGTAGGCGGCGCCGAGGCAGGTCGTCTCGGCGACCATCGGACGCACCACCGGCGCGTCCAGGAAGTCCGAGAGGGTCTGCATCAGCAGGTTGTTGGAGGTCATGCCGCCGTCGACCTTGAGCGCGGTCAGCTCGACGCCGGAGTCCTTGGTCATGGCGTCGCTGATCTCGCGGGTCTGCCAGGCGGTGGCCTCAAGGACGGCGCGCGCGATGTGCGCCTTGGTGACGTACCGGGTGAGACCGGCGATCACACCGCGGGCGTCGGGACGCCAGTACGGGGCGAACAGACCGGAGAAGGCCGGCACGAAGTACGCGCCGCCGTTGTCCTCGACCGAGGAGGCCAGCGTCTCGATCTCCGCGGCGGTCTTGATCATGCCCATCTGGTCGCGCATCCACTGCACCAGCGAACCCGTGACGGCGATGGAGCCCTCCAGGGCGTAGACCGGCTTCTGCTCGCCGATCTGGTAGCCGACGGTGGTCAGCAGGCCGTTGTAGGAGTTGACGGGCTTGTCACCGGTGTTCATCAGCATGAAGGTGCCGGTGCCGTACGTGGACTTGGCCTCGCCCTCGGAGAAGCAGGTCTGGCCGAACAGGGCCGCCTGCTGGTCGCCGAGCGCGGAGGCGACCGGGACGCCGTCCAGGACGCCGCCCTTGGCGTGGCCGTACACCTCGGCGGAGGAGCGGATCTCGGGCAGCACGGCCGCCGGGATGTCCATGGAGGCGAGGATCTTCTCGTCCCACGCCATCTCGTGGAGGTTCATGAGCAGCGTGCGCGAGGCGTTGGTGACGTCCGTGACGTGCACACCGCCGTCGGTGCCGCCGGTCAGGTTCCAGATGACCCAGGAGTCCATGGTGCCGAAGAGGATGTCGCCGCGCTCGGCGCGCTCGCGCAGGCCCTCGACGTTGTCGAGCAGCCAGCGGACCTTGGGGCCGGCGAAGTACGAGGCGAGCGGCAGGCCGGTCTGGCGGCGGAAGCGGTCCTGGCCCACGTTGCGGCCGAGCTCGCGGCAGAGCGCGTCGGTGCGGGTGTCCTGCCACACGAGCGCGTTGTGCACGGGCTCGCCGGTGTTCTTGTCCCACAGCAGCGTGGTCTCGCGCTGGTTGGTGATGCCGATCGCCTTGACGTCGGCGGCGGTGATGCCCGCCTTGTCGATGGCGCCCGCCACGACTTCCTGGACGTTGGTCCAGATCTCGGCGGCGTCGTGCTCGACCCAGCCCGGCTTCGGGAAGATCTGCTCGTGCTCCTTCTGGTCGACCGAGACGATCCGGCCGTCCTTGTCGAAGACGATGCAGCGGGAGGAGGTGGTGCCCTGGTCGATGGCCGCGATGAAGGGGCCGTGGCCGTGCGAGGCGGTGGTGTGGGTGTCGCTCACGGGTTTCTCCTGGAGGTCTGAAGGTCTCTACGGCTTCTCAACGCTGTACGGCTCAGGCGAACGCGAGGTTGTACAGGCCGCCCGCGAGGGCGGCACCGGCCAGCGGGCCGACGACCGGCACCCAGGCGTAGCCCCAGTCCGAACCGCCCTTGTTGGGCAGCGGCAGCAGCGCGTGCACGATGCGCGGGCCCAGGTCACGGAACGGGTTGATGGCGTAGCCGGTGGGACCGCCGAGCGAGAGGCCGAGGCCGACGACGACCAGCGAGGTGATCAGTACGCCGATGACGCCGAGGCCCTTGCCGTCGCCGTTGAGGCCCTGGGTCAGGATGGCCAGGACCAGCACGGCGGTGCCGATGATCTCGGTGGTGAGGTTCTGTATCGCGTTGCGGATCTCGGGGCCGGTGGAGAAGATGCCGAGCACCGGGCCGGCGTGCGAGGCGCCGTTGTGCGGCCCCTCGATCGCCTGGTCGGCCGGGTCGCCGATGATCTCCGGGTCGGTCAGGTGCGCCTGGAACTGGCCGTAGTAGGCGAGCCACACCAGGGTGGCGCCGATCATGGCGCCGAGCAGCTGTCCCGCGAGGTAGGTGGGCACGTCGCTCCACTCGGTGCCGCCCTCGATCGCGAGGCCGAGCGTCACCGCCGGGTTGAGGTGCGCACCCGAGAGCGGTGCGGAGATGTAGGCGCCGGTGAGCACCGCGAAGCCCCACCCGAAGGTGATGGCCAGCCAGCCCGCGTTGCGTGCCTTGGAGCTCTTCAGCGTGACGGCGGCGCACACGCCACCGCCGAGCAGGATGAGAACGGCGGTACCGATGATCTCGCCGGTGAAGATGTCGGAGCTGGACACCCGCGACTCCTTTGTCCTTCGTCCAGGGGAAGGCGAACCCCGGGTGACTCCGGTGGTCCGCGCCCTCACGTCGAGGGCTTGACGGCCCTTGGCGTTGTCACACTCTAACTCGTATTGCCGTTAGGTGTTCGACAATGCCGACCGATGAACGGCAGTGTTGCCCCGGTGTGAAGGTGTCGTCAAGGGTTCTGTGGCCGGTATCCCGATCGTTACCAGCAGGTATCTTTCGGCCACATTGATCGGAAACTTCCGGCCAGGATCGGAAACGATCAGAGCGGGGCCGGAAGCGGCTGGTCAGGCGCTCAGAAGCGGCCGGCGCCCAGGTCGCGCGAGACCGAGCGGGCGCAGTCGCGCACCGCCGCCACCAGGTCGGGACGGATCTCGCCGTCCGCGCACACGCGCTCCACCGCCCCGGTCACCCCCACCGCCCCCACCGGCATCCGGCGCCGGTCGAAGATGGGGGCGGCCACCGACGCCACCCCGTCCCAGGTCTCCTCCGTGTCCCCGGCCCAGCCGCGCGCGCGGATCAGGTCGAGCAGCTCCTCGAAGCGGTCCGGCTCGGTCACCGTGCGGGGCGTGAACGCCGTCCGCTCGCACTCCACGGCCTCGGTGTGCGCCACCGGGTCGAAGGCGGAGAGCACCTTGCCGAGCGCGGTGGAGTGCAGCGGCTGCATCGCCCCGACCTCCAGGACCTGGCGGCTGTCGTCGGGCCGGAAGACGTGGTGCATGATCAGCACGCCCTGCTGGTGCAGAACACCCACGTACACGCTCTCCCCGCTGGAGCGCGCCAGGTCGTCCGTCCACACCAGGGCCCGCGCCCGCAGCTCGTGGACGTCCAGATAGCTGTTGCCCAGGCGCAGCAGCTCCGCGCCGAGCTGGTAGCGCCCGGACGCCGGGTCCTGCTCCACGAACCCCTCCGCCTGGAGGGTGCGCAGGATGCCGTGCGCGGTGCCCTTGGCCAGGCCGAGCGCGGAGGCCACCTCGGACAGGCCGAGCCGCCGCTCGCCGCCCGCGAGCAGCCGCAGCATGGCGGCCGCCCGTTCGAGCGACTGGATGTTGCGCGCCATCGCGCTTCCTCCCACCTTTGGAACATGGAGTTCGACAATGCTGAACAGTATCGGCCGTTGCCGACCCCGTGTCACCGTGATGGACGGCTCCGGCCGCCATCCGGCCAGTTCAGATGACCGCCGCACCCCGGCCGTCCGGCGGTCACCCGGGCGGCCCCACCCGCCGTCCGCCCCGTGGGACACCTGTGCCCAGGGAGCCGGTGCCCGGTTACCCTGACCGGGTGCGGCCTCCCCCCGGACGCCGCAAAGCCGACAGCCGTCGCACTCCAGGGAGCACATCCATGGCCTCGTTGCCGACCCCTTCCGCCGACAGCCGGACCCGCGCCGACGCGCTCCGCGAAGCGCTCGCCACCCGCGTGGTGGTGGCCGACGGAGCCATGGGCACCATGCTCCAGGCCCAGGACCCCACCCTGGAGGACTTCCAGGACCTCGAGGGCTGCAACGAGATCCTCAACATCACCCGGCCCGACATCGTGCGCTCGGTGCACGAGGAGTACTTCGCCGTCGGTGTCGACTGCGTGGAGACCAACACCTTCGGCGCCAACTTCTCCGCCCTCGGCGAGTACGACATCTCCGAGCGGGTGTACGAGCTGTCCGAGGCGGGCGCCCGGATCGCCCGCGAGGTGGCCGATGCCTTCACCGCCTCCACCGGGCAGCAGCGCTGGGTGCTCGGCTCCATGGGCCCCGGCACCAAGCTGCCCACCCTCGGCCACGCCCCGTACACCACCCTGCGCGACGCCTACCAGCGCAACGCCGAGGGCATGCTCGCGGGCGGCGCCGACGCGCTCCTGGTGGAGACCACCCAGGACCTGCTCCAGACCAAGGCGGCCGTCCTCGGCGCCCAGCGCGCCCTGGACACCGCCGGCTACCGCGTCCCGATCATCTGCTCGGTCACCGTCGAGACCACCGGCACCATGCTGCTCGGCTCCGAGATCGGTGCGGCGCTCACCGCGCTGGAGCCGCTCGGCATCGACATGATCGGCCTCAACTGCGCCACCGGCCCCGCCGAGATGAGCGAGCACCTGCGCTATCTCGCCCGCCACTCCCGGGTGCCGCTGTCCTGCATGCCCAACGCCGGACTGCCCGTCCTCGGCAAGGACGGCGCCCACTACCCGCTCTCCGCGCCGGAGCTCGCCGACGCCCAGGAGACCTTCGTACGCGAGTACGGCCTCTCCCTGGTCGGCGGCTGCTGCGGCACCACGCCCGAGCACCTGCGCCAGGTCGTCGAGCGGGTCCGGGGCATGGCCCCGACCGAGCGCAGCCCGCGCCCCGAGCCCGGCGCCGCCTCCCTCTACCAGACCGTCCCGTTCCGCCAGGACACCTCGTACCTGGCGATCGGCGAGCGCACCAACGCCAACGGCTCCAAGAAGTTCCGCGAGGCCATGCTGGAGGGCCGCTGGGACGACTGCGTGGAGATGGCCCGCGACCAGATCCGCGAGGGCGCCCACATGCTCGACCTCTGCGTCGACTACGTGGGCCGCGACGGCGTCGCCGACATGGAGGAGCTGGCCGGCCGCTTCGCCACCGCCTCCACCCTCCCGATCGTCCTCGACTCCACCGAGGTGGACGTCCTGCGGGCGGGTCTGGAGAAGCTCGGCGGGCGCGCGGTCATCAACTCCGTCAACTACGAGGACGGCGACGGGCCCGAGTCGCGGTTCGCCAAGGTCACCGAGCTGGCCGTGGAGCACGGCGCGGCGCTGATCGCGCTCACCATCGACGAGGAGGGCCAGGCCCGTACCGTCGAGCACAAGGTCGCCGTCGCCGAGCGGCTCATCGACGACCTCACCGGCACCTGGGGCGTCCATGAGTCGGACATCCTCATCGACTGCCTCACCTTCACCATCTGCACCGGCCAGGAGGAGTCCCGCAAGGACGGCATCGCCACCATCGAGGCCATCCGCGAGCTCAAGCGTCGCCACCCGGACGTCCAGACCACGCTCGGTCTCTCCAACATCTCCTTCGGCCTCAACCCGGCCGCCCGGGTCGTCCTCAACTCGGTGTTCCTGGACGAGTGCGTCAAGGCGGGCCTGGACTCCGCGATCGTGCACGCCTCCAAGATCCTGCCGATCGCGCGGCTGGAGGAGGAGCAGGTCAAGGTCGCCCTCGACCTCATCCACGACCGCCGCGCCGAGGGCTACGACCCGCTCCAGCGGCTCATGGAGCTCTTCGAGGGCGTCAGCACCAAGTCGATGAAGGCGGGCAAGGCCGAGGAGCTGCTCGCCCTGCCGCTGGAGGAGCGCCTCAAGCGCCGGATCATCGACGGCGAGAAGAACGGCCTGGAGGCCGACCTCGACGAGGCGCTGCTGACCCGCCCGGCGCTCGACATCGTCAACGACACCCTCCTGGAGGGCATGAAGGTCGTCGGCGAGCTCTTCGGCTCCGGCCAGATGCAGCTGCCGTTCGTCCTGCAGTCCGCCGAGGTCATGAAGAGCGCGGTGGCCCATCTGGAGCCGCACATGGAGAAGTCGGACGCGGAGGGCAAGGGCACCATCGTCCTGGCCACCGTGCGCGGCGACGTCCACGACATCGGCAAGAACCTCGTCGACATCATCCTGTCCAACAACGGCTACAACGTCGTCAACCTCGGCATCAAGCAGCCCGTCTCCGCGATCCTGGAGGCCGCCGAGGAGCACCGGGCCGACGTCATCGGCATGTCCGGTCTCCTGGTGAAGTCGACCGTGATCATGAAGGAGAACCTGGAGGAGCTCAACCAGCGCAAGATGGCCGCCGACTACCCGGTGATCCTCGGCGGCGCGGCCCTCACGCGCGCGTACGTCGAGCAGGACCTGCACGAGATCTACGAGGGCGAAGTCCGTTACGCCCGCGACGCGTTCGAGGGCCTGCGCCTGATGGACGCGCTGATCGCGGTGAAGCGCGGCGTGCCCGGCGCGGTCCTGCCCGAACTCAAGCAGCGCCGGGTGGCGAAGCGGACGACGGCCCTGCCCGAGCCGGAGGAGCCCGAGGGTTCGGTCCGCTCGGACGTGGCGGTCGACAACCGCGTCCCCGAGCCGCCCTTCTGGGGCACCCGGGTGATCAAGGGCATCGGCCTCAAGGAGTACGCCTCCTGGCTGGACGAGGGGGCGCTCTTCAAGGGCCAGTGGGGCCTCAAGCAGAACCGGACCGGCGACGGGCCGAGCTACGAGGAGCTGGTGGAGAGCGAGGGCAGGCCGCGGCTGCGCGGCTGGCTGGAGCAGCTGCACACCAGGAACCTGCTGGAGGCGGCCGTCGTCCACGGCTACTTCCCGTGCGTCTCCAAGGGCGACGACCTGATCATCCTGAACGAGGACGGCTCGGAGCGGACGCGCTTCACCTTCCCGCGCCAGCGCCGGGGCCGCCGGCTGTGCCTGGCGGACTTCTTCAGGCCGGAGGAGTCCGGCGAGACCGACGTGGTCGGGTTCCAGGTCGTCACGGTCGGCTCGAAGATCGGCGAGGCCACGGCCGAGCTGTTCGCGGCCGACTCCTACCGCGACTACCTCGAACTGCACGGCCTGTCCGTGCAGTTGGCCGAGGCCCTGGCCGAGTACTGGCACGCGCGCGTGCGCGCCGAACTCGGCTTCGCGGGCGAGGACCCCTCCGAGGTGGAGGACATGTTCGCCCTGAAGTACCGCGGCGCGCGCTTCTCGCTCGGCTACGGTGCCTGTCCCGACCTGGAGGACCGCGCCAAGATCGCCGAGCTCCTCGAACCCGAGCGGATCGGCGTCCACCTCTCCGAGGAGTTCCAGCTCCACCCCGAGCAGTCCACGGACGCCATCGTCATCCACCACCCGGAGGCGAAGTACTTCAACGCGCGGTAGGCGCTCCCCGCGGTCCCACCGCGGCCCCACCGCGCCCCGACGGGGACGTGACCCTCACCACGGGCGTTCGGTGCCGGCCGGACGTACACTGGTCGGTCCAGCGCAGGCCGGTTCCCCCTGAGAACCGGCCTTCTCGTCCCTCCAGGAGGTGTGCCCGGATGACCACCACGGTTCCCGCGCCCGTAACCGGTTCGGCTCAAGGCTCCGCCCTCGAAGCCGTCTTCCTCGACATGGACGGCACCCTGGTCGACACCGAGGGGTTCTGGTGGGACGTCGAGGTGGAGGTCTTCGCCGCGCTCGGCCGCACGCTCAAGCCGACCTGGCGCGAGGTCGTGGTGGGCGGCCCGATGACCCGCAGCGCCGGGTTCCTCATCGAGGCCACGGGCGCCGACATCACCGTGCCCGAGCTCACCGTGCTGCTCAACGACCGTTTCGAGGCGCGCATCGGCCAAGGGGTGCCGCTGATGCCCGGTGCCGCCCGGCTGCTGGGCGAGCTCGCCCAGCACGCGGTGCCGACCGCCCTGGTCTCGGCCTCGCACCGGCGGATCATCGACCGGGTCCTGGACACGCTGGGCGCGCGCCACTTCGCGCTCACCGTCGCCGGGGACGAGGTGGGCCGCACCAAGCCGCACCCCGAGCCGTACCTCTTCGCCGCCGCCGGGCTCGGCGCGGACCCCACCAGATGCGCGGTCGTCGAGGACACCGCGACCGGTGTGGCGGCCGCCGAGGCGGCCGGCTGCCGGGTGGTGGCGGTGCCCTCCGTGGCGCCCATCGAGGCAGCCGAGGGCCGGGTCGTCGTGGAATCCCTGGAACAGGTCGACCTGGCTTTTCTGCGTACGCTGATCACCAGGATGAACTGATCCGTCACACACAGCGCGCTATGTGAATGCGGCGCAAACCGATCGCATCCGGCCGTGCATTTTCCGTTACCCCGCAAGGGGGCGGCAGCGCCATCACCTCGGTGGAATTCACGACGCGTCAATCCTTGTCCAGCCTTGTCAAGTGGGTGACGTTCGTCACCTGATCTGCCGTCAGTGACCCACGTCAAGGGCGTCCCCCGGCCTTCCGGAGGTGCCCTTGTGTCCTGTTTGGTGATCTCCTGTACGAAAGATTCCACCGCCGCGATATCCGACGGCCGCTATTTCCGGCCACTCCGTGGCGTGTGAATGGAGCAGGCCCGGTACGGGCTTTACCGGCCCGCCCACTAATCTCGTCGCGAGAACTTCGCCGCACCCTCAACTGCCCCGGCACCCACCAAGCCGCCGGGCGCGCAGGTCCGATCGTACGTACCGGCCCGATCGCCTCCCCGCCCCGACCGGGCGGCCGCGGCGGAGTCTTCCGTACACCGCTGTACCCCAGTGCCGGACACATAGGGAGAACGTCCAGGATGAACCGCAAGACTTTGGTGCTGCCGGCCGTAGTGGGCCTGCTCGCCCCCGTACTCGCCGCATGTGGCGGCGCGGGAAGTGGGGGCGACGGCGGCAAGGCCATCGTCGTGGGCACCACGGACCAGTTCGTGGTCACCAAGGACGCGCCCGCTCCCTTCGACCCGGCCTACGCCTACGACACCGGCGCCTGGAACGTGCTGCGCCAGACCGTCCAGATGCTGGTCCACGTGCCGCGCGGCGGTGGCGAGCCGGTCCCGGACGCGGCCTCCAGCTGCTCGTTCACCGACAAGGAGAACGAGAGCTACCGCTGCAAGCTGCGCAGCGGCCTGAAGTTCGCCGACGGCTCCAAGCTGACCGCCGCCGACGTCCACTACTCCATCCAGCGCGTCCTGAACATCAAGGACGGCAACGGCCCCGTCGCGCTGCTCGAGAACATCGACACGATGGAGACCAAGGGCGACGACGAGATCGTCTTCCATCTGAAGACCCCGGACGCCACCTTCCCGTACAAGCTCGCGACGCCCGCCGCCGCCATCGTGCAGAAGGACAAGTACCTGCCGAAGAAGCTGCGCGGCGGCTTCGAGGTCGACGGCTCCGGCCCGTACACCCTCAAGGCCGAGTACAAGGGCGACCAGGTCGTCAAGGCCGTCTTCAGCAAGAACCCCAACTACAAGGGGGACTTGAAGGTCAACCACGACAAGGTCGAGCTCCGCTCGTTCCCCGACGCCGACGCCATGGGCGCCGAGCTCGAATCCGGCAAGATCGACCTGATGACCCGCTCCATGTCGCCGGAGCAGATCCAGAAGTACTCGGTCACCCCGCCCAAGGACGTCAACCTGGTCGAGATGCCCGGCCTGGAGATCCGCTATCTGGGCTTCAACACCAACGACCCGTCGGTGAAGAACAAGGCCGTCCGCCAGGCGATGGCCGCCGTCGTCGACCGCGGCGCGCTGGCCTCCAAGGTGTACGGGGCGACCGCCGAGCCGCTCTACTCGCTGATCCCGACCTCGATCGCCGGACACACCAACTCGTTCTTCAACAAGTACGGCGAGCCGAGCAAGCAGAAGGCCGCGGGCATCCTCAAGGCCGCGAACGTCTCCACTCCGGTGAAGCTCACCCTGAACTACACGGGCGACCACTACGGCCCGGGCACCGCCAAGGAGTTCGCGATCCTCCGGGACCAGCTGAACTCCACCGGCCTCTTCGCCACCACGCTCAAGGCGACCGAGTGGCCCAAGTACCGCCCGGCGCAGAAGGCCGGCGAGTACGCCGTCTACGGCCTCGGCTGGTTCCCCGACTTCCCGGACCCGGACAACTACGTCGCGCCCTTCCTCGGCCGCGACAACTTCCTCAACTCGCCGTACTCCAACGTCGAGGTCCGCAACACCCTGATCCCCGAGTCCCGGGTCGCGGCCGACCGCAACCAGGCCGCCAAGCCGTTCGAGAAGATCCAGGACATCGTCGCCAACGACGTCCCGGTGCTGCCGCTGTGGCAGGGCAAGCAGTACGTCGCCGCCCGCAGCGACATCACGGGCACCGAGTGGGCGCTCAACTCCTCGGCCGACCTCCAGCTGTGGGAGCTGGGCCGCGGTGTGAAGTAACGCAGGACCCGGCCGCGACTCCCACGGGCCGGTAAGCAATTTCCGTGCGGCCGCGGACCTGCGGGGGCGACCCCGCGGGGCCGCGGCCGAGCAACGACTGTGAGGCACGCGCACGTGAAGATACGGAACCGATGGCTGACGGGCCCGCTCGCCGCGGGGCTGGCGGCCGGTCTCCTCAGCGGCTGCGGCTCGGAGGACGGCTCCTCCTCCGGAAGCGGGGAGTCGGTGGTCATGGGGATGTCGGACGACATCCAGGCCACCGATCCGGCCTCCGGCTACGACCCGGGCTCCTGGCTGCTGTTCAACAACGTCTTCCAGTCGCTGCTCAGCTTCCCCAAGGGAAGCTCCGCCCCGCAGCCCGAGGCCGCCGAGCAGTGCTCGTTCGACAAGGGCGGCTCCCAGGTCTTCCGCTGCACCCTGCGCGAGGGCCTGAAGTTCACCAACGGCCACGCGCTGACCTCCGAGGACGTGAAGTTCTCGTTCGAGCGGGTGCTGCGCATCAACGACCCCAACGGGCCCGCCCCGCTGCTCTCCACTCTGGGGAAGATCGAAACCCCGAACGCGCAGACGGTCGTCTTCCACCTCAAGGTGCCGGACGCCACCTTCCCCAGCAGGATCGCCTCCGGTGCCGGCTCGATCGTCGACCACCAGGTGTACCCGGCGAACAAGCTGCGCACCGACGGCGAGGCGGTCGGCTCGGGCGTCTACAAGCTGGACGCCTTCGGTGAGAAGCAGGCCAGCTTCTCGGTGAACTCCGCCTACAAGGGCAGTGCCAAGGTCAAGAACTCCGGCATGACCATGAAGCTCTTCCACGGCCGCCAGAAGGACCTGGCGGACGCGCTGAAGAAGGGTGACATCGACCTCGCCTACCGTGGTCTCACCGCCAAGGACATCGCCGACCTCCAGGCCTCCAGCGTGGCCGACAAGAAGGGCGTCAAGGTCGTCGAGGGCACCGGCGCCGAGGTCCAGCACCTGGTCTTCAACATGAACGACCCGGTCGCGGGCAAGCTCGCGGTCCGCAAGGCCGTCGCCTACCTCGTCGACCGCGAGGCGCTGGTGCGCGATGTCTACAAGTCGACCGCCACGCCGCTCTACTCGATCGTGCCGAGCGGTATCACCGCGCACAGCACCGCCCTGTTCGACATGTACGGCGGCAGCCCGCAGCCCGCGAAGGCCAAGCAGGTGCTGCACAAGGCCGGGATCAACGGCAAGGTCAAGCTCACCCTCTGGTCCACGCCCATCCGCTACGGACCGGGCACCGACGACGAGATGCGGGCCATAGCCAAGCAGCTCAACGCGAGCGGGCTGTTCGAGGCGGAGGTCAAGTCCGTCGACTTCAAGCAGTACGAGAAGGACATCGCGGCGGGCAAGTACGGGGTGTACGTGAAGGGCTGGATCCCCGACTACCCGGACCCGGACAACTTCACCTCGCCGTTCTTCGGCAAGGACAGCGTGCTGGCCAACCACTACGTCAGCAAGGCGATCACGGACGAGATCATCCCGTCCACCGCCGCCACCGAGGACCGCTCGGCCACCGAGGCCGACTTCTCCCGCCTCCAGGACCTCGTCGCGGCCGACCTGCCGATCCTGCCGCTGTGGCAGGGCAAGCAGTACGCGGTGGCCCGCGAGGGCGTGGCGGGCCTGGAGTGGACGCTGGACCCGTCGACGGTCTTCCGGTTCTGGGAGATCAGCAAGAACTAGGCGCCGCGAACGCGGCGGAAGCGCGGAACGCTACGAAGGGGTGCGGGAATCGATTCCCGCACCCCTTCGTCGTTTCTGTCGCGTCGCGCGCTTCCGCCCTACTGCGCGCCGGGCCGGACCAGGCCGCTCTCGTACGCGTAGACCGCCGCCTGGACCCGGTCGCGCAGGCCCAGCTTCGTCAGCACATGGCCCACATGCGTCTTCACCGTCGTCTCGCTGACGAACAGGTCCGCGGCGATCTCCGCGTTGGACAGGCCGCGCGCCACCAGCTTCAGGACCTCGACCTCGCGGTCGGTCAGCGTGTGCAGGGTGTCCGGGACCGGCTCCTCGCCCGAGGGGAGGTGGTCCGCGTACTTGTCCAGCAGCCGGCGGGTGATGGAGGGGGCGAGCATCGCCTCGCCCGCCGCGACCACCCGGATCGCCTGCACCAGCTCATTGGCCGGGGCGTCCTTCAGCAGGAAGCCGCTGGCCCCCGCCTTCAGCGCCTCCACCACGTACTCGTCGAGGTCGAAGGTGGTAAGCACCAGCACCTTGGCGGGGCCGTCCTTGCCCGGGCCGCTGATCTGCCGGGTCGCCTCCACGCCGTCCATCCGGGGCATCCGGATGTCCATCAGCACCACATCGGGCTGGAGCGCCCGCACCTGGTCGAGGGCCTGGAGACCGTCGCCGGCCTCGCCCACCACCGCGATGTCCTGCTCGGCTTCCAGGATCATCCGGAAACCGGTGCGCAGCAGCGGCTGGTCGTCGACCAGTAGGACGCGGATCGCCACGGGAACTCCTCATCAGGGTTGCTGGACCGGGTCCATTCTGCCCTGCCCACCCTGTGCCGCCTCGGCCGGCAGCAGGCGAAGCCGCTGCGCCCGCCGGGCCGTCGTGTCTCAGCCCGTGCGATCCTCGGCCGCGACCAGGGGAAGCGGATAGGCCGGGGGAGTCCCCCCGAATTCCGGGCAGACCGCCTGGTGGTCGCACCAGCCGCAGAGCTTGGTGGGCCGGGGCCGCCAGTCGCCCGTCTCGGTGGCCTGGCGGATCGCCTCCCACAGGGCGTGCAGCTTCCGCTCCACCTGGTGCAGGTCCGCTTCCACCGGGTCGTACGTCAGCACGTCGCCGCTGCCCAGGTAGACCAGCTGGAGCCGGCGCGGCAGCACGTTCTTCAAACGCCACACCACCAGCGCGTAGAACTTCATCTGGAAGAGCGCGCCCTCCGCGTACTGCGGGCGCGGGGCCTTGCCGGTCTTGTAGTCGACGATCCGCACCTCGCCGGTGGGCGCCACGTCGACCCGGTCGATCACCCCGCGCAGCCGCAGCCCCGACTCCAGCTCCGTCTCGACGAAGAACTCCCGCTCCACCGGCTCCAGCCGGGTCGGGTCCTCCAGCGAGAACCACCGCTCCACCAGCCGCTCGGCCTCCGACAGCCACTGCGTCAGCCGCGCCCCGTCCGCGTCCTCGGCGAAGAGCTCCGTCAGCTCGGGCTTCACCTCCAGGAGCCGGTCCCACTGCCCGGGGATCATCGCCTTCGCGCGCGGAACGGTCCGCTCCGCCGCGGGGTCGTCGAAGAGGCGCTCCAGCACCGCGTGCACCAGCGTGCCGCGCGTCGCCGCCTCGCTCGGCTTCTCGGGGAGTTTGTCGATCACCCGGAACCGGTACAGCAAGGGGCACTGCATGAAGTCGTTCGCCCGCGACGGCGACAACGACACGGGCCGCCGGTCCGGCGCGGCCTGCTGGGTGCTCGTATCCATGACACAGACCCTACGGCCCGCCACTGACAGCGAGCGGAATACCATCGACGACGAGCCCCCTCACACTGCATGATCGTGACAGAAGCACCGACGAAGGGACACCGTGGACGAGAGCGGCGACAGCAAGAGGCCGCAGTCCGGCGCGGGCGACGAAGGCCCCGGCTCCGCGCCCGGCAGCGGCAGGTCGCCCCGGGGACCGGAGCCGGGCGGCGGACTCCTCATGGGGCGCCCCTTCGGCGTGCCGGTCTACGTCGCCCCCAGCTGGTTCCTGGTCGCCGCCCTGATCACCTGGGTCTTCGGCGGCCAGCTCGACCGGGTGCTGCCCGAGCTCGGCGCCGCCCGCTACCTCGTCTCGCTCTTCTTCGCCGTCGCCTTCTACGCCTCGGTGCTGGTCCATGAGCTCGCCCACACCGTCGCCGCACTCCGCTTCCGGCTGCCGGTGCGGCGCATCCAGCTCCAGTTCTTCGGCGGTGTCTCGGAGATCGAGAAGGAGACCGAGACCCCGGGCCGTGAATTCGTGCTCGCCTTCGTCGGCCCGCTGCTCTCGCTGGTCCTGTCGGGGCTGTTCTACGCCGGGATGCAGGCCGTCGAGCCGGGCACCGTCCCCGGGGTGCTGCTCGCCGGACTGATGATCTCCAATCTGATCGTGGCCGGCTTCAACCTGCTGCCCGGGCTGCCGCTGGACGGCGGCCGGATGCTCCGCGCCGTCGTGTGGAAGATCACGGGCAGGCCCATGAGCGGCACGGTCGCCGCCGCCTGGGTCGGCCGGGCGCTGGCCGTCACCGTCCTCATCGGCCTGCCGCTGCTCACCCAGACCGGCGCCCTGGGCAACGCGCCCGAAGAGGTCGACGGCATGGACACCGTCACCGACGCGCTGCTCGCCGCGATCCTCGCCGCGATCATCTGGACCGGCGCGGGCAACAGCCTGCGCATGGCCCGGCTGCGCGAGCACCTGCCGGAGCTGCGCGCCCGCAACCTCACCCGCCGGGCCGTTCCCGTGGAGTCCGCCACCCCGCTCTCCGAGGCGCTGCGCCGGGCCAACGAGGCCGGGGCGCGCGCCCTGGTCGTCGTCGACGGCCACGGCGATCCCACCGGTCTGGTCCGCGAGGCCGCCATCGTGGGCGTACCGGAGCACCGCCGCCCCTGGGTCGCGGTCAGCGGACTGGCCCAGGACCTCACCGACGGGATGCGCGTCCCGGCCGAGCTGGCGGGCGAACCTCTCCTGGACCGGCTGCGGGCCACCCCGGCCACCGAGTACCTGGTGGTCGAGGAGAGCGGGGAGATCTACGGAGTGCTCTCGGCCGCCGATGTCGAGAAGGCCTTCGTGGCGGCGATGGCGCGCCCCACCGCCTAGCCCGCGCCGCCCCGCCCGCCCCCGGCCGCACAGGCTGTGGCGCTCCCGGGTCAACAGGGCCGGTACCCTGTTCGTATGTCCGAACCGACCGGTGCCGCCCGCCGTCGCGGGCCCTTCAAGGTCGGGGACCAGGTCCAGCTCACCGACCCCAAGGGACGCCACTACACGTTCACGCTCGAAGCCGGGAAGAACTTCCACACCCACAAGGGTTCCTTTCCGCACGACGAGCTGATCGGCGCTCCCGAGGGCAGTGTTGTCCGTACCACCGGGAACGTCGCGTACCTCGCGCTGCGCCCGCTGCTCCCCGACTACGTCCTGTCCATGCCCCGCGGCGCCGCCGTGGTCTACCCCAAGGACGCGGGGCAGATCCTGGCCTTCGCCGACATCTTCGCCGGCGCGCGCGTCGTCGAGGCGGGCGTGGGCTCCGGCTCGCTCAGCGCCTTCCTGCTGCGCGCCATCGGCGACCACGGCATGCTCCACTCCTACGAGCGCCGCGCGGACTTCGCCGAGATCGCCCAGCAGAACGTGGAGCGCTACTTCGGCGAGCCGCACCCCGCCTGGCAGCTCACCGTGGGCGACCTCCAGGACAACCTGTCGGACACCGACGTCGACCGCGTCATCCTCGACATGCTGGCCCCCTGGGAGTGCCTGGACGCCGTTTCCAAGGCGCTGGTGCCCGGCGGCATCCTCTGCTGCTACGTGGCCACCACCACCCAGCTCTCGCGGACCGTCGAGGCGATCCGCGAGATCGGCTGCTTCGCCGAGCCGCAGCCGTGGGAGTCGATGATCCGCAACTGGCACGTGGAGGGCCTCGCCGTCCGCCCCGACCACCGGATGATCGGCCACACCGGCTTCCTCGTCACCGCCCGCCGCCTCGCGGACGGCGTCGAGCCCCCGCTGCGTCGCCGCCGCCCCGCCAAGGGCGCGTACGGAGACGACTACGAGGGCCCCAACAAGGACTGACGAGCCCGTACCTCCAACGCACCGGCGCCGCCGCCGAGTTCCCGGACCCGCCCGGGAACTCGGCGGCGGCGCTTTTCCGTTGGAGGTACGGGCCGGTCCGCCCCGCGGTGCGTCGCGCGGCGGCGCACACCGCCCCGACCCCGCTGTTCCGCCCGGGTGTGACGTATGGCACGATGCTGGCCACTCCCACCACCCGCGCCACCCCTCATCAGGAGACTTCCCGCGTGCAGAACGCCGCCGTCCCCGAGCTCGCGCACACCCTCGCCCGCCCGGTGCACTGGCTGGCCACGGCCGCCGCGATGGCCGGTGTCGTGGCGCTGGCCGGCTGGCTCCAGCCCGATGCCGCCAAGGCCTCCCAAGGGGCCCCGGGCGCCCGCGTGGCGGCGGCCCCGGCCCCGGACGCGGCGGCCGTCGCGTATCCGCTCCAGTGCGGGTCGGTGGGCGTCCAGGTGGCCGCCCGCGCCACCGGCGACCTCGACGGCGACGGACGCCCCGAGACCGTGGCTGCCGTCCACTGCCGGGCGGGCTCGGGCACCCCGCCGAGCGGGCTCTACGTCCTGACGCGGCCCGCCGTGCCGGGCGGCCCGCCCCGCCTGGTGGCCACGCTCGCCGACCCCCGCGAGAAGCTGAGTGTCCTGGCCCTCGCGGTCCGCGAGGGCGCGGTCACCGCGACCCTGCTCGGTTACTCCTCGCCGGACGTGCCGCGCTGCTGCCCGGACGAGAAGCGCATGACCAAGTGGCGGTGGCAGGGCGGGATGTTCGTCCGGAGCACCCGGGCCGAGGCGCCGAGCGTCTGATCCGTCACCGAGCGTAGGTGACTCGTTACTTAACGTCTCAGTCGGCGTCCGGCCCGTAGACCTCGACGCTGTCCGAAACCCGGCGTACGTGGATGCAGTCGCCCGGGCAGTCCTTCGCCGAGTCGACGACGTCCTGGAGCAGTGGCAGCGGCACCGGCGTCACGGCGCCCGGCGACTGCAACAGCTCGTCCTCGGCGCTCTTCACATAGGCCAGACCGTCGATGTCCAGCTCAAAGACCTCGGGCGCGTACTGGACACAGATGCCGTCGCCGGTGCAGAGCTCCTGGTCGATCCAGACCTCGAGCGCGTCGTTCATGTCGCCTGCCGTTCCTGCGCGGTGCTGTGGTCGTGCGGTGTGCCCCACCCCACAGCCTGGTCCGGGCAATCCGTACCAGTCCTGACGGGTGTTGACCGACTCGACGATACAACCGCCCGCTTTCCGATGTTGATGGGTGGGTATTCCCCTGGCGTGAGGGAGAGCGCAAGGGTGAAGATCGGACACACCCCACAGTCTTTGTGATCTAGGGGTTTCAATCACCACCCGCCCAGGTAGGGTCAGGAAGCGTCCAGCTCCCCTTGGAGGAGGTGAGGACCGTGGCAGCCCACGACGACGACATCAACCGCGGCATCCGGCCCGGGCGGGGGTCTGAGGACCCAGCCGGCCAGGTTGCCTATCTAGAGCAGGAAATCGCCGTCCTGCGACGCAAGCTCGCCGACTCTCCGCGTCATACGAGGATTCTCGAAGAGCGGATCGTCGAGTTGCAGACCAACCTGGCGGGCGTGTCCGCGCAGAACGAGCGGCTCGCCAACACACTCCGCGAGGCCCGGGACCAGATCGTGGCCCTCAAGGAGGAGGTCGACCGGCTCGCACAGCCGCCGGCCGGCTTCGGTGTCTTCCTGCAGTCCAACGAGGACGGCACGGCGGACATCTTCACCGGGGGCCGCAAGCTCCGGGTGAACGTCAGCCCCAGCGTCGAGCTCGACGAGCTCCGGCGCGGCCAGGAAGTCATGCTCAACGAAGCGCTCAACGTGGTCGAGGCCATGGAGTTCGAGCGCGCCGGGGACATCGTCACCCTCAAGGAGATCCTGGAGGACGGCGAGCGCGCCCTGGTGATCGGGCACACCGACGAGGAGAGGGTGGTGAGGCTCGCCGAGCCGCTCCTGGACATCACCATCCGCCCCGGCGACGCCCTCCTGCTGGAACCCCGCTCCGGCTACGTGTACGAGGTGGTCCCCAAGAGCGAGGTCGAAGAACTCGTCCTCGAAGAGGTCCCGGACGTCGACTACGACAAGATCGGCGGACTCGGCGGCCAGATCGAGATGATCCGCGACGCGGTCGAGCTCCCGTACCTCTACCCGGACCTGTTCAAGGAGCACGAACTGCGGCCGCCCAAGGGCATCCTGCTCTACGGGCCGCCCGGCTGCGGCAAGACGCTCATCGCCAAGGCCGTCGCCAACTCGCTCGCCAAGAAGGTCGCCGAGGTGACCGGCCAGCCCGCGGGGAAGAGCTACTTCCTCAACATCAAGGGCCCCGAGCTCCTCAACAAGTACGTCGGTGAGACCGAGCGGCACATCCGCCTGGTCTTCCAGCGGGCCCGGGAGAAGGCCAGCGAGGGCACCCCCGTCATCGTCTTCTTCGACGAGATGGAGTCCCTCTTCCGCACCCGCGGATCCGGTGTCAGCTCGGACGTGGAGAACACCATCGTCCCGCAGCTGCTCGCCGAGATCGACGGTGTGGAGGGCCTGGAGAACGTCATCGTCATCGGCGCCTCCAACCGCGAGGACATGATCGACCCGGCCATCCTGCGCCCCGGGCGCCTGGACGTGAAGATCAAGATCGAGCGGCCCGACGCCGAGGCGGCCAAGGACATCTTCGCCAAGTACCTCACGGCCTCCCTCCCGCTGCACGCGGACGACCTGGCCGAGCACAGCGGCTCCAAGGACGTGGCGGCCCACGCGATGATCCAGTCCGTCGTCGAGCAGATGTACGCGGAATCCGAGGAGAACCGCTTCCTGGAGGTCACGTACGCCAACGGCGACAAGGAAGTCCTCTATTTCAAGGACTT
Source organism: Streptomyces sp. NPDC026377 (assembly GCF_055567715.1). Lineage (NCBI taxonomy): Bacteria > Bacillati > Actinomycetota > Actinomycetes > Kitasatosporales > Streptomycetaceae > Streptomyces > Streptomyces sp. NPDC026377. The sequence continues at coordinate 237,430 of NZ_JBVHPV010000006.1, read as the reverse complement.
CAACTCCGGCGCCATGATCCAGAACATCGTGGACCGGGCCAAGAAGATGGCCATCAAGGCCTTCCTCGACCACAACCAGAAGGGCATCCGCGTCTCCCATCTCCTCCAGGCCTGCGTGGACGAGTTCAAGGAGAACGAGGACCTGCCCAACACCACCAACCCCGACGACTGGGCCCGTATCTCCGGAAAGAAGGGCGAGCGGATCGTGTTCATCCGTACCCTCGTCACCGGAAAGCAGGGCGCGGACACCGGACGCTCCATCGACACCGTGGCCAACACCGGTCAGTACCTGTAGCACACAGGGGCGGCTGCGGGTGCCCGGCCGGGGCATCCGCAGCCGCCTGCGTTTCCGGCCGAATTCCGGCCATGGACCGACCAAGAGCAATGACGGAATTGATCTCCCCACCAGCGCAAAGGCGTTCTAGGCTCTTCCGTACCGCCGAGTCGCGCAGTGCGGGGACGGGCACCGCACACGCACCGGAGAAACAGCGGTACTTGAGCGCCGCTCCCACAGGGGAGCGCCGCCGGGCAAGGAGGGCCGCATGACCGTACGGCGAGTAATGGGCATCGAGACGGAGTACGGCATCTCCGTCCCCGGCCACCCCAATGCCAATGCCATGCTCACCTCGTCCCAGATCGTCAACGCCTACGCGGCGGCGATGCACCGGGCGCGCCGCGCGCGATGGGACTTCGAGGAGGAGAACCCGCTGCGGGACGCCCGCGGCTTCGACCTCGCCCGGGAGGCCGCGGACTCCAGCCAGCTCACCGACGAGGACATCGGCCTCGCCAACGTCATCCTCACCAACGGGGCCCGGCTGTACGTCGACCACGCACACCCCGAGTACAGCTCGCCGGAGGTCACCAACCCGCGGGACGCGGTGCTCTGGGACAAGGCGGGCGAGCGCATCATGGCCGAGGCGGCCGAGCGGGCGGCGCAGCTCCCCGGCGCCCAGCCGATCCACCTCTACAAGAACAACACCGACAACAAGGGCGCCTCCTACGGCACCCATGAGAACTACCTGATGAAGCGGGAGACCCCGTTCTCGGACATCGTGCGCCATCTGACGCCGTTCTTCGTCTCCCGCCAGGTCATCACCGGTGCCGGCCGCGTCGGTATCGGCCAGGACGGGCACGAGCACGGCTTCCAGATCAGCCAGCGCGCGGACTACTTCGAGGTCGAGGTGGGCCTGGAGACCACCCTCAAGCGCCCGATCATCAACACCCGCGACGAGCCGCACGCGGACGCGGAGAAGTACCGCCGGCTGCACGTCATCATCGGCGACGCCAACCTCTCCGAGATCTCCACCTACCTCAAGCTGGGGATGACGGCCCTCGTCCTCTCCATGATCGAGGACGGTTTCATCAACGTCGACCTCGCCGTCGACCAGCCGGTCCGCGCCCTGCACCAGGTCTCCCACGACCCCGGCCTGCGCCATCTGGTCACGCTGCGCAGCGGCCGCACGCTGACCGCCGTACAACTGCAGATGGAGTACTTCGAGCTGGCGCGCAAGTACGTGGAGGAGCGGTTCGGCGCCGACGCGGACGAACAGACCAAGGACGTCCTCGGCCGCTGGGAGGACGTGCTCAACCGGCTGGAGAACGACCCGATGAGCCTCTCCGGCGAGCTGGACTGGATCGCCAAGCGGGAGTTGATGGAGGGCTACCGGCGGCGCGACAACCTGGACTGGGACGCGGCCCGGCTCCACCTCGTCGACCTCCAGTACGCCGACGTACGGGCCGAGAAGGGCCTCTACAACCGGCTGGCGGCCCGCGGGAAGATGAAGCGGCTCCTGGACGAGTCCGATGTCTCCCGGGCCCGGACGAAGCCCCCGGAGGACACCAGGGCCTACTTCCGCGGGCGCTGCCTGGAGCAGTACGCGGACGACGTCGCCGCCGCCTCCTGGGACTCGGTCATCTTCGATCTGCCGGGCCGTGACTCGCTCCAGCGCGTGCCAACCCTGGAACCGCTTCGCGGAACGCGTAATCACGTCAAGGAGCTGCTCGACCGCTGCCGTACGGCCGAGGATCTGGTCCGGGTGCTCTCGGGCGGCTGACCTGGGGCTGAAAAGTCGGCGGCAGGGGAAACACAGAGGTAGACCCCGCACGTTCCACCAAGTGCGGGGCCGATGTCAGACCCTGCTTGTAGGGTCTGATCAAGGACATCGAACCGAGCGGGGTGAGGTAGATGGCGACCAAGGACACCGGCGGCGGACAGCAGAAGGCCACGCGTTCCACCGAGGAGGCCGAGGAGCAGACCCAGGACGCGCAGGCTTCGGAGGACCTCAAGGAGCGCCACGAGAAGCTCTCGGACGACGTCGACTCGGTGCTGGACGAGATCGACGACGTTCTGGAGGAGAACGCCGAGGACTTCGTCCGCTCGTTCGTTCAGAAGGGTGGACAGTAGTCCACACATGTGAACGGTTGAGGGGTGCGGGCCCGGGGGCGACGGTCCCCGGCGGCGGGGCGGCGCGGTGTGCGTCCACCCCGTCCGCCCGCCCCCGGCGTTCATGTGGATCACCGCCGCGAGCCGGGTATGGTCCGTGGCGTACGGTCTTCAACTGCGATTCGGCCATCGGCAAGTTGGGAGACGATCCCGACAGAGTTCGTCGGGCTGCCGCCTACCTGGAGGGAACCTCGTGGAAGCCAACACCCGTGGCACAGGGCGTCTACCAGCTGCCTTCCTGACGCCGGGCTCGTCCTCGTTCATGGACTTCCTGGCCGAGCACTCGCCGGAGATGCTGCCCGGCAAGCGCGTCCTGCCGCCCGTGCAGGGGCACGTGGAGGCCCCGCACGGCACCACCATCGTCGCCGCCACCTTCCCCGGCGGCGTGGTGCTCGCCGGTGACCGGCGGGCCACGATGGGCAACATGATCGCCCAGCGCGACATCGAGAAGGTCTTCCCCGCCGACGAGTACTCGGCGGTGGGCATCGCCGGCACCGCGGGTCTGGCCGTGGAGATGGTCAAGCTCTTCCAGCTGGAGCTGGAGCACTTCGAGAAGGTCGAGGGCACCACCCTCTCCCTGGAGGGCAAGGCCAACCGCCTGTCCACGATGATCCGCGGCAACCTCGGCATGGCCATGCAGGGCCTCGCCGTGGTCCCGCTCTTCGCGGGGTACGACGTGGACCGCGAGAAGGGCCGCATCTTCTCGTACGACGTCACCGGCGGCCGCTCCGAGGAGCACGGGTACGCGGCCACCGGCTCCGGTTCGATCTTCGCCCGGGGCTCGATGAAGAAGCTCTACCGCGAGGACCTCACCGAGGAGCAGACGACGACCCTGGTCGTCCAGGCCCTCTACGACGCGGCGGACGACGACTCGGCGACCGGCGGTCCCGACGTCGCCCGCCGGATCTACCCGATCGTCACCGTCATCAGCGACGAGGGCTTCCGGAGACTGACCGAGGCGGAGTCCTCCGAGATCGCCCGCACGATCCTGGAGAAGCGCCTTCAGCAGCCCGACGGCCCGCGCGCCGCACTGCTCTGAGGCCGCAGAGATGACCCCGCCACTGACAGAAAGGGACGGATAGCCGGTGTCGACGCCGTTCTATGTCTCACCCCAGCAGGCCATGGCCGACCGCGCCGAGTACGCCCGCAAGGGCATCGCGCGCGGCCGCAGCCTGGTCGTGCTGCAGTACGCCGACGGCATCGTCTTCGTCGGCGAGAACCCGTCCCGTGCCCTGCACAAGTTCAGCGAGATCTACGACCGGATCGGCTTCGCCGCCGCCGGTAAGTACAACGAGTACGAGAACCTCCGCATCGGCGGTGTGCGCTACGCGGACCTGCGTGGCTACACCTACGACCGGGACGACGTGACGGCCCGGGGCCTGGCGAACGTGTACGCGCAGACGCTGGGCACCATCTTCTCCAGCGCCGGCGAGAAGCCGTACGAGGTGGAGCTGGTGGTCGCCGAGGTCGGGGCGACGCCGGAGGAGGACCAGATCTACCGGCTGCCGCACGACGGCTCGATCGTGGACGAGCACGGCTCGGTCGCGGTCGGCGGCAACGCGGAGCAGATCAGTACCTTCCTCGACCAGCGCCACCAGGACGGCATGTCGCTGGCGGAGGCGCTGAAGCTGGCGGTGCAGGCCCTGTCCAACCAGACCAACGGCGCCGACCGGGAGATCCCCGCGGAGCGTCTTGAGGTCGCGGTGCTCGACCGCACGCGGCCGCAGCAGCGCAAGTTCAAGCGGATCGTCGGCCGTCAGCTCTCCCGTCTCCTGCAGACCGAGGAGGCGAGCGCCGAGCCGACCGAGGTGCCGTCGGACGACGACGAGGAGTAGAGGCGCGTCAGCGCCCCCGGGGCCCGTGCCCGCCGTTCCCGACGGCGGGCACGGGCCCGCTCGCGTATCAGGGCGCGGGCGGGGCCGTGGACCCGCGGACGACCAGGGAGACGGGCAGACCGCCCGCCTCCGGCTCCCGGCCCTCCAGTACGGCGAGCAGCGCGGCCATGCCCCGTTCGCCCACCCGCTCGGCGGGCAGCCGGACCGTGGTGAGCTCCGGTTCCAGGGCGGTGGCCAGGGCCAGGTCGTCGAAGCCGGCCACCGAGAGGTCCTCCGGGACGCGCAGGCCCAGGCGCCGGGCGGCCTTGCAGGCTCCCGCGGCCAGGATGTCGTCGTCGCAGATCAGGGCGGTGGGGCGCGGGCCGGGCCGGGTCAGGGCGTGTTCGGCTGCGGCGCGGCCGGCGTCGACGCTGAGCGCGGAGGGCACGGTCAGGAACTCGGCGCCGGACACCGGGCGCAGCGCGTCCTCCAGGGCCCGGGCGCGTACCCGGAAGGTCCAGGAGTCCACGGCCGAGGCGAGGTGGACGAACCGGCGGTGGCCGAGCCCGAGCAGATGGTCCGTCATCTGCCGTATGCCGTCGGCGATGTCGAGGTTGACGCGGGCGGCCGGCCCGGGCGCGGCCGGGTCGCTGTCCAGCATGACCAGCGGCAGTTCGGTGCCGCGGATGGAGGCGAGGGCGTCGGCGGCCATGGACGAGGCGATGACCCCGTCCAGGGCGGCGCTGGCGGAGGCGAAGGGGTCGCGGGCGGGGCCGACGCCCTCGGGGGAGGGGTAGAGGACCACCCCGAACCCGTGCTCGGCGGCGACCCGGGCGGCGCCGGTGTAGACGCGGGCGAAGAACTCGTTGGTGAGGGCCGGGACGACCAGCAGGGCCGTGCGGGTGCGCCCCAGGCGCAGGCTGCGGGCGGCGAGGTTGGGCCGGTAGCCGAGGTCGCGGGCGGCGTCGCGCACCAGGGCGGCCGTCCGCTCCGAGACCCGGCCGCGCCACTTGTCGCCGAGGACCAGGGAGACGGTGGCCTGGGAGACCCCGGCCGCGCGGGCGACGTCCCGGCTGGTCGGCTGGGTCTTCACGGGTCCTCCGGCGGGGGGTGGGGCTGCTGGGCGCCCCCGGTCCGGGGTGGACCCGGGGGTTGTCGACATGGTACGTATGACCTCGTACGTTATACGTAACACTCAACCGATCGAGGGGCGAGCATGGCGGCGGGATACCTGGAGATCCTCCGGACGCGGCACGCCGCGCGACTGCTGGCGGGCACCCTCACGGGACGGCTGCCGAACGCCACGGCGGCCATCGCCGTGGTGCTCTTCGTCCGCGCCGAGGGCGGCAGCTACTCGCTGGCGGGCGCCCTCACCGCGGTGTACGGCGTGGCCACCGCCGCCGGGCAGCCGCTGCTCGGCCGCGCCGTGGACCTGTACGGCCAGCCCCGGGTGATGCTGCCCGCGTCGGTGGCCAGCGCGCTCGGCATGTGCGTCCTCGCCCTCACCGGCATCGACCAGGTCGCCCTCGCATACGCGGCGATGCTGGTCGCGGGCTTCTGCACGCCTCCCCTCGAAGGCGGGCTGCGGGCGCTGTGGCCCAGCGTCCTGACCCGCCAGGACCAGGTGCACACCGCGTACGCGATGGACGCGATAGCCCAGGAGGTGATGTTCACCGTCGGCCCGCTCCTGGTCACCCTCGGCATCGCCCTGTGGTCGCCCGCCGCCGCGCTCGTCGCCATCAACGCGCTCGGGGTGCTCGGCGCGCTCTCGGTGGTCCTCTCGCGCCCCTCGCGCGCGTGGCGATCGGCCCCGCGCGAGGCCCACTGGCTGGGCGCGCTGCGCTCCACCGGCCTGCTGGCGCTCCTCGGGGCCTTCTTCTTCGTCGGCCTCGCGCTGGGCGCGATCATCGTGGCGGCCTCGGCGTACGCCGACGACCACGGCCGGGACGCGGTCTACGGCTGGCTGATGGCGGCCAACGGCCTCGGAGCGCTGCTCGGAGGTCTGGTGTACGGGGCGCGCCAGTGGTCCGGAACTCCCGAGAAACGGCTGATTTCGCTCGTCGCGCTGCTCGCCGTGGGCTATCTGCCGCTGATGCTCGTGCCCGGTGTGGTGCCCATGGTGCTGCTCGCCGTCGTGTCGGGCCTCTTCCTCGCGCCGTGCATCGCCTGCGCGTTCATCGTGGTCGACCGGCACGCCCCGCGCGGCACCGTGACCGAGGCCTTCTCCTGGCTGGTGACGGCCTTCGGGGTCGGCACCGCGCTCGGCACGGCCGTCGCGGGCCCCGCCGTGGAACTCGGCGGCAGCGCGGCGAGCTTCGCCGTGGCGGGCGGCGGGGGAGCGGCCGCGCTGGTGGTGCTCATCGCCACCCGGGGGGTCCTCGCAGGCGGTGGGCGTACGGAAAGCGTCGCGGCGGTTGACCAAAATGATCCAACCCGTGCCGTCGAACCCGGTTTCAGCTGAGGGCAACGGGCGTAATGTTCAGTCATGGACCGCCGCATTTTCGGGCTGGAGAACGAGTACGGCGTCACGTGCACGTTCAGGGGACAGCGCCGACTGTCACCTGACGAAGTGGCGCGCTACCTCTTCCGCCGTGTTGTGTCATGGGGCCGCAGCAGCAACGTCTTCCTGCGGAACGGCGCCCGCCTCTACCTCGACGTGGGTTCGCATCCGGAATACGCAACTCCCGAATGCGACAACGTGACCGAGCTGGTCACTCACGACAAGGCCGGCGAGCGCATTCTCGAGGGCCTGCTCGTCGACGCCGAACGCCGCCTGCACGAGGAGGGAATCGCGGGCGACGTCTACCTCTTCAAGAACAACACCGATTCCGCGGGAAACTCCTACGGGTGCCACGAGAACTATCTCGTCGCCCGGCACGGCGAGTTCTCCCGGCTGGCGGACATCCTCATCCCGTTCCTGGTCACCCGCCAGCTCCTGTGCGGCGCGGGCAAGGTCCTCCAGACCCCGCGCGGCGCGGTCTACTGCGTCAGCCAGCGCGCCGAGCACATCTGGGAGGGCGTCAGCTCCGCCACCACCCGCTCGCGCCCGATCATCAACACCAGGGACGAACCGCACGCCGACGCCGAGCGCTACCGGCGGCTGCACGTGATCGTCGGCGACTCCAACATGTCCGAGACGACCATGCTGCTCAAGGTCGGCGCCACCGACCTGGTGCTGCGCATGATCGAGGCGGGCACGGTGATGCGCGATCTGACGCTGGAGAACCCGATCCGGGCGATCCGCGAGGTCTCGCACGACATCACGGGCCAGCGCAAGGTGCGCCTGGCCAGCGGCCGCGAGGCCTCGGCCCTCGAAGTGCAGCGGGAGTACTACGAGAAGGCCGTGGACTTCGTGGAGCGCCGGGGCATCCGCACCGGAACGGTCGACCAGGTCCTGGAGCTGTGGGGCCGCACCCTGGACGCCATCGAGGCCGAGGACCTCGACCGGATCGGCACCGAGATCGACTGGGTGATGAAGTACCAGCTGATCGAGCGGTACCGGGCGAAGCACAACATGACCATGTCGCACCCCAGGGTCGCCCAGATAGACCTGGCCTACCACGACATCCACCGTCAACGGGGGCTCTACTACCTGTTGGAGCGCAAGGGCCAGGCGGCGCGGATCTGCAACGACCTGAAGATCTTCGAGGGCAAGTCGGTGCCCCCGCAGACCACCCGGGCACGGCTGCGCGGCGACTTCATCCGCCGGGCGCAGGAACAGCGCCGGGACTTCACCGTCGACTGGGTCCACCTCAAGCTCAACGACCAGGCGCAGCGCACCGTGCTGTGCAAGGACCCGTTCCGCTCCGTGGACGACCGGGTGGAGAAGCTGATCGCCGGAATGTGACCGGCGCGGCCGGCGATGTGGACACGGGCTCCGTACGTTCCTCGTACGGGGCCCGTAGTACACCTTAGAGTGGCGGCAAACTACCGTGCCGTCTGAGATCTGAGGAACACGTGCGCCGACTTGCCGGCCTGCTCGCCGTCCCGCTGCTGCTGGTTGCCACAGCCGCCTGCGGAAGCGACGACAAGGGCTCCGACTCCCCCTCCGACACCGCCTCGATGAAGAACGGCCTGCCCGCCATCACCGCGGGCGCCAAGTTCGGGGAGAAGCCGACCCTGGCCAAGGGCGATGGCAACCCGCCCAAGGCGCTCAAGGTGAACGTCATCAGCGAGGGCAAGGGCGCGCCGCTCAAGAAGAACGACGCCGTGTCCGTGAACTACCTCGGACAGGCCTGGGACTCGGACAAGCCGTTCGACAACAGCTTCGACCGCAAGCAGCCGTTCACGCTGACCCTCGGCGCCGGCCAGGTCATCAAGGGCTGGGACCAGGGCCTGGAGGGCCAGAAGGTCGGCAGCCGCGTCGAGCTGGGCATCCCGCCGGAGCTCGGCTACGGCGCGCAGGGCCAGGGCGACAGCATCAAGCCCAACGCCACGCTGGTCTTCGTCGTGGACATCGTCAAGGCGACCACCATCCCCGCCTCCGCGAAGGGCAAGGAGGTCGCGCAGGACGACAAGGACCTGCCGAAGGTGGGCACCAACACCGACGGCAAGGCACCCTCGCTGACCATCCCCAAGACCGACGCGCCCAAGAAGCTGGTCTCCGACTACGTGCTGGAGGGCGACGGCGAGGTGGTGAAGGACACCGACAGCGTGGTCCTGGCGTACGAGGGCTTCCTGTGGAAGGACAGCAAGAAGTTCGACAGCACCTACGACCAGGGCAAGACGCAGACCTTCGCGCTGCCGAACCTGACCCTCAAGGGCCTCAAGGCCGGTCTGATCGGCAAGAAGGTCGGCAGCCGCGTCCTCGTCGTCATCCCCCCGGACCAGGGTCTGGGCGACAAGGAGCAGTCCGGGATCCCGGCCAACTCGACCATGGTCTTCTCGATCGACATCCTGGCCAAGATGTGACGGCGGAGATGTAAGACTGTCCCGGTTGCCCTGCACGTATTCAAGAGGAGCAGTTCAGTGAGCATCGAGAAGCCCGAGATCGACTTCCCCGAGGGCGAGCCGCCGGCGGACCTGGAGATCAAGGAGATCTGGGAGGGCGACGGCGCCGTCGCCAAGGCGGGCGACTACGTGAAGGTCCACTACGTGGGCGTCGCCTTCTCCACCGGTGAGGAGTTCGACTCCTCCTGGAACCGCGGCAACCCGCTGGAGTTCCAGCTCGGTGTCGGCCAGGTCATCCAGGGCTGGGACAAGGGCGTGCAGGGCATGAAGGTCGGCGGCCGCCGCCAGCTGACCATCCCCGCGCACCTCGCCTACGGCGACCGCGGTGCCGGTGGCCGGATCGCGCCGGGCGAGACGCTTATCTTCGTCTGCGACCTGGTCGCTGTCTGATCACACCCGATCACACCGAGGGCCCGTGCCGTCCGGCACGGGCCCTCGGCTTTTGCCCCGACACCCCGGGGCGGTACGGTCAACGGTCGGAGCAGCGGATTCGAGGAGAGGCGAAGGGCGTCGATGGCGATTGCCAAGGCCGAGCGGCTGATGAACCTGGCGCTGTGTCTGCTGGGGACGCGCCGTCCGCTCAGCAAGCGCGAACTGCGCGGTTCCATCGAGGCCTATCTGGAGGCGGGCTCGGACGACGCCTTCAACCGGATGTTCGAGCGCGACAAGGACGACCTGCGTGAACTCGGCCTGGTCATCGAGACGGTGGAGAACCTCGACGGGGAGACCGGCTATCTGGCCCGCCGCGACTCCAACCGGCTGCCGCCGGTCCAGCTGGACGCCGAGGAGGCCGCGGCGCTCGGGCTCGCCGCCCGCGTCTGGCAGCAGGCCCGGCTCGCGGGCGCGGCCAGCGGCGCACTCCAGAAGCTGCGCGCCGCCGGAATGCCGGAAGCCGACAACCCGTACGAGCACAGCGCGATCGAGCCACGCATCCCGGTCCACGAGGCCGCTTTCGAGCCACTGATGCTGGCCTGCCGCGACCGCCGCCCGGTCGTCTTCGAGTACCGCAAGGCCACCGCCGCCCGCCCCGGCACCCGCCATGTCGAGCCGTGGACGCTGGAGTGCTGGCGCGGCCACTGGTACCTGGCGGGCTGGGACCGCGACCGGGGCGCCGAGCGGGTCTTCCGGCTGTCGCGGATCACCGGCAAGGTGCGCTCGCGGGCCGGTTCCTTCACCGCGCCGGTGCCCGACGTGGTGACCGTGCGCGAGACCGTGGAGAGCTGGGCGGGGGAGACCGCCACCCGTTCCGCGCGGATCCGGCTGCGCGCGGGCGCCGGCTACCCGCTGCGCTCGCGGGCCACCACGACGCGGGAACTCGGCGACGGGTGGGACGAGTTGGAGATTCCGTACGGGCACGGGCTGGACGCCTGGCTCGTGGAGTTCGGCCCCGACGTGGTCGTGCTGGAGCCCGCGGACCTGCGGGCCGACGTGGTGGACCGGCTGCGCGCCGTGGCCAAGGGCTGAGGGGAACCGGACGACCATGGCTGCCAACGCCATCGACCAGACGCGGCGGATGCTCTCCCTCGTCACCTATCTGCGCGAGCGGCCCGGTGCGCACGTCGCCGACGTCGCCCGCGCCTTCGGCATCAGCGAGGACGAGCTGATCTCGGACCTCGACGTACTGCCCATGTGCGGGACCAGCTTCCGCGGCGGCGACCTCCTCGACATCGACACCGACGGCGACCGCATCTGGTGGCGCAATCCGAACGCCCTGGGCGCCGAGGCGGCCGAGCCGCTGCGGATCGCCGCCGACGAGGCGACCGCCCTCCTGGTCGCGGCCCGAGCGGTGGCGACGCTGCCGGGGCTGCGCGAGGGCGACCGCCAGGCGCTGCTGCGCGCCACCGCCAAGCTGGAGGCGGCGGCCGGGGAGGCGGCGGGCGCCAGCTCCCGGCTCTCGGTGACCTTCGAGTCCGAGGGCGGGGTCTTCGCCGACGTCGACCGGGCGATCTCGGAGCGGCGCCGGCTGTGGGTGCGCTACTACTCGCCCGCGCGCGACGAGCTCACCGAGCGCGAGGTCGACCCGATCCGGCTCTTCGCCGTCGGCCACACCTATATGGAGGCGTGGTGCCGTCTCTCCGAGGCGCGCCGCACCTTCCGCCTCGACCGAGTGGCCGAGATCCGCCTCCTCGACGAGCCCGCCGCGCCGCCCGAGCTGGAGCTGCGGGACCTCTCGGAGGGGCTGGTGCAGCCCGCCGCCGAGGATCCCGAGGTGGTCGTCGAGGTGGGGCCGGGCGGGCGCTGGGTCGCCGAGTACTACCCGCACGACAGCGCCGAGGAGCTCCCCGACGGCGGTCTGCGGATCACCCTGCGCACCCCGGAGCCGGCCTCGCTGCGGCGCCTGGCGCTGCGACTGGGCCGCGACGGCCGGATCGTCGCCCCCGGCGACCTTGCGGAGAGCGCCCGCAGTGCGGCCCTGGCGGCGCTGGCGGCGTACGAAGAGCAGAGCGCGCACGACGGACAGAGCTGAGGAGACAAGCGGATCATGTCGGTGATGCCCGGTATTTCGCGGCAGATGGCCGCGGTCCAGTCGGTGCTCTTCAAGGCCGCCTGCCCCGACTGCCGTGCCCGTATCGAGCTGGCCGCGGGAGCGCTGCGGCTGGCCATCGGCGCCAGCCGCCGTACCACCTTCTACTCCTTCACCTGCCCCGAGTGCGGCTCCGCCGTGCGCAAGCCGGCCGGTGAGCGCATCGTCGAACTCCTCACCGGTGGAGGGGTCCGCACCCTCCGCCTCCACTCCAGCGTCTAGGGTCCGCTCATGTTCTGGCCGATGACCGCCATCGCCGTCGGGTTCCTCTCCATCGCCGTCCTCGGCGTCCTCGCGATCAAGGTGTTCGTCGAGGCGCAGCGCCTCGGCCGGCAAGTGGCCGACACCACAAGGAGGATCAACGGCGCCGCCGAGGAGCTGGAACGCGCCGCAGTTGAACTCTCCGAGGCCGGAGAGACCCTGCGGTGACCGGTGGGGACTCCTGTGTGTCCGTCCCTTTGGGTACGCTTCAGAGCGCGGGCCACGCAGCGAGGCAGTGGGCCGTGCCGGGGAGGACGCACGGGGATTGCCCGGCGTTCACCCCTGCGCGTTACGATCGCTGCACGCAACCGGTCGGACACCAGTCCGACCGGGACCCCGCAGCCCCACCCACGTCGCCTCGGTGAGAAGGTAAAAGCTTATGTTCGGAAGGCTCGGAGCCCCCGAGATCATTCTCATCCTCGTCGTCATCGTCCTGCTGTTCGGCGCGAAGAAGCTTCCGGACATGGCGCGCTCGCTCGGCAAGTCCGCGCGCATCCTCAAGAGCGAGGCGAAGGCCATGAAGTCCGACGGCCAGCAGACCGCCCCCGCCGACCCGCCGCACCCGGGCGAGCAGCCGCCGGTCCAGCGCACGATCCAGTCGGCCCCCGGCGACGTCAGCAGCTCGCGTCCCGTGACCGAGCCGACCGACTCCACCCGCTGACACCTGGGCCGAAGCAGGCGCTGATCACCAAGGTGCCCTGCCGCACGAGATGAGGACGTGGGTTGCTGAAGTCTGCCCGCAAACAGCAGAAGGACCCGGAGGGGCGGATGCCCCTCTCGGACCATCTCCGTGAGCTGCGCAACCGGCTCGCCAAGGCGGTTCTCGCGATCCTGGTCTGCGCCGTGGTGGCGGCGTTCTACTACAAGGACATCGTCGACCTGATCATCAAGCCGGTCAGGGAGTCGGTCGGCTGCCCGGACACGTTGCAGACGCTGGCCAAGAAGGACAGCGACGATCCCTGCGGCAACGTCACGATGTCCGGCCTGATGTCGCCGTTCACGCTGATGATCAAGACGTCCCTGGTGGCGGGCGTCGTCGGGGCCAGTCCGGTCTGGCTCTACCAGCTCTGGGCGTTCGTCGCCCCCGGCCTGCACAAGAACGAGAAGAAGTACTCGCTGGGCTTCGTCGCGGCGGGCTTCCCCCTCTTCCTCGCCGGCGGCTGGTTCTCGTACCACGTCCTGCCCGCGGCGGCGAAGGTGCTCCTGGACTTCACTCCCGAGGGCACGCTGAACCTGCTTCCGCTGAACGAGCTCATCGACCTCACCCTGCGGATGATCGTCGTCTTCGGCCTCTCCTTCGAGCTGCCGCTCCTCCTGATCATGCTGAACTTCGGCGGGGTGCTCACCGGTCGTCGGATGCTCGGCTGGTGGCGCGGCATGATCATGGGCGTCACGGTCTTCGCGGCCTTCGCGACGCCGACCGTCGACCCCGTGTCGATGCTCTCGCTGGCGACCCCGATCGTGCTGCTGTACTTCATCGCCGTCGGCATCTCGTTCCTCAACGACAAGCGCCGCCGCGAGCGCGCCGCGGCAGGACCCGCCGACGACGAGGCCTCCGACCTCGACCTCACCCCCTCCGACATCGGCGGCATCGAGCCGGTCGCGGCCCCGTCCCTGCCCGAGCAGGCGGACGCCCACCGCTCCGGCAGCCGGGTCAACGGGTACGACGACGTCACCTGACGGCCTTGCCGCGCGGCGGCCGGGGCGCGCACGGCGCGCACCCGGCCGCTTGCGCGTTCCGGACCCCCGCGCGCTCCCTCCGGGGCCCCGGTCCCATAAAGATCGCGACCTCTGTCACAGGCGCCGGGTAGGCTCGAAGACAAGATGACAGAGGACCTCTCACCAGCCGAAGCGTACGCAGCTGCCCGGCTCCGCGCCGCCGAGCAGGCGACCGCGCTCGCACCCTTCCGCGATCTGTACGAGTTCGATCTGGACCCGTTCCAGATCGAGGCGTGCCGCGCCCTGGAGACCGGCAAGGGTGTGCTCGTGGCCGCCCCGACCGGCTCCGGCAAGACCATCGTCGGCGAGTTCGCCGTGCACCTCGCCCTCCAGCAGGGCCGCAAGTGCTTCTACACCACGCCGATCAAGGCGCTCTCCAACCAGAAGTACGCCGACCTGGTCAGACGCTACGGCGCGGACAAGGTCGGCCTGCTCACCGGCGACAACAGCGTCAACTCCGAGGCGCCGGTGGTCGTGATGACCACCGAGGTGCTCCGCAACATGCTCTACGCGGGCTCCCAGTCGCTGCGGGGCCTGGGCTATGTGGTCATGGACGAGGTGCACTACCTCTCCGACCGCTTCCGGGGCGCCGTCTGGGAAGAGGTGATCATCCACCTTCCCGAGTCGGTGACCCTGGTGTCGCTGTCCGCGACCGTGTCCAACGCGGAGGAGTTCGGCGACTGGCTGGACACCGTGCGCGGCGACACCGAGGTGATCGTCTCCGAGGAGCGCCCGGTCCCGCTCTGGCAGCACGTGCTGGCCGGCCGGCGGATGTACGACCTCTTCGAGGAGTCCACCGACCACGGCGGCCGCGGCGGCGCCCGGCGCGAGGTCAACCCGGACCTGCTGCGCATGGCCCGGATGGAGAACCAGAAGACGTACAACCCGCGCGACCGCAGGCGCGGCAAGATGGTCCGCGAGGCCGACCGCGAGCGCGAGCGGCGCCAGCGCTCCCGGATCTGGACGCCCAGCCGCCCCGAGGTCATCGAACGGCTGGACGCCGAGGGCCTGTTGCCCGCCATCACCTTCATCTTCAGCCGCGCCGCCTGCGAGGCCGCCGTCCAGCAGTGCATGTACGCGGGCCTGCGTCTCAACGACGAGGACGCGCGCCGGCGGGTGCGCGAGATCGTCGAGGAGCGCACCGCCTCCATCCCCGGCGAGGACCTCAACGTCCTGGGGTACTACGAGTGGCTGGAGGGCCTGGAGCGGGGCATCGCGGCCCACCACGCGGGCATGCTGCCGACCTTCAAGGAGGTCGTGGAGGAGCTCTTCGTCCGCGGTCTGGTGAAGGCCGTCTTCGCCACCGAGACGCTCGCCCTGGGCATCAACATGCCCGCCAGGACGGTGATCCTGGAGAAGCTGGTGAAGTGGAACGGCGAACAGCACGCCGACATCACCCCCGGTGAGTACACCCAGCTGACCGGTCGCGCCGGGCGCCGCGGCATCGACGTCGAGGGCCACGCGGTGGTGCTCTGGCAGCGCGGCATGGACCCGGGCGCGCTCGCGGGGCTGGCCGGCACCCGGACGTATCCGCTGCGCTCCAGCTTCCGCCCGTCGTACAACATGGCGGTGAACCTGGTCGAGCAGTTCGGCCGGCACCGCTCGCGCGAGCTCCTGGAGACCTCCTTCGCGCAGTTCCAGGCGGACAAGTCCGTCGTCGGCATCTCCCGCCAGGTGCAGCGCAACGAGGAGGGCCTGGAGGGCTACAAGGAGGGCATGAGCTGCCACCTCGGGAACTTCGAGGAGTACGCGCGGCTGCGCCGCGACCTCAAGGACCGCGAGACGGAGCTCGCCAAGCAGGGCGCCAGCCAGCGCCGGGCCGCGGCCGCCGCCTCCCTGGAGCGGCTCAAGCCCGGTGATGTGATCCATGTGCCGACGGGCAAGTTCGCCGGGCTCGCGCTGGTGCTCGACCCGGGCATCCCGGCCGGGCGCTCCAACGGCCACCGCGGCTTCGATGCGCACGACGGGCCGCGCCCGCTGGTGCTGACCGCCGAGCGGCAGGTCAAGCGGCTCGCCGCGATCGACTTCCCGGTGCCGGTGGAGGCGATCGAGCGGATGAGGGTCCCCAAGTCCTTCAACCCGCGCTCGCCGCAGTCCCGCCGCGACCTCGCCTCCGCGCTGCGCACCAAGGCGGGCCACATCGTGCCCGAGCGCCACCGCAAGGACCGTTCCGAGGCGGCCGACGACCGCGAGATCGCGCGGCTGCGCGCCGAGCTGCGCGCCCACCCCTGCCATGGCTGCGACGAGCGCGAGGACCACGCGCGCTGGGCCGAGCGGTACCACCGGCTCCAGCGCGACACCCGGCAGCTGGAGAAGCGCATCGAGGGGCGGACCAACACCATCGCCCGCACCTTCGACCGGATCGTGTCGCTCCTGACCGAGCTGGACTATCTGCGCGCCGACGAGGTCACCGAGCACGGCCGCCGTCTCGCCCGGCTCTACGGTGAGCTGGACCTGCTGGCCAGTGAGTGCCTGCGCGCGGGCGTCTGGGAAGGGCTCAGCCCCGCCGAGCTGGCCGCGTGCGTCTCGGCGCTGGTCTTCGAGGCCCGCCAGGCCGACGACGCGGTGGCTCCGAAGCTGCCCTCGGGCGCGGCCAAGGCGGCGCTCGGCGAGATGGTGCGGATCTGGGGCCGGCTCGACGCGCTGGAGGAGTCCCACAAGATCAACCAGGCGGAGGGTGTCGGCCAGCGCGAGCCCGACCTCGGCTTCGCCTGGGCGGCCTTCCAGTGGGCCTCCGGCCAGGGTCTGGACGAGGTGCTGCGCGAGGCGGAGATGCCCGCGGGTGACTTCGTGCGCTGGTGCAAGCAGGTCATCGACGTGCTCGGCCAGATCGCCGCGGCCTCTCCCGGCACCGCGGCGGGCAGCACGGTGGCGAAGAACGCCCGCAAGGCGGTGGACGCGCTGCTGAGGGGCGTGGTGGCGTACAGCTCAGTGGGGTGAGCCCACCGGGGGGCGGGGGGTCCTCCCGGGGGCGTGTGTGTCTGCGGGCTCGGTGGGGGCTGGTCGCGCAGTTTCCCGCGCCCCTTGCGGGGCCGGAGTTCGGCTGCGGGTCTGTTTGGGTTGCTCGCGCGGTTCCCCGCGCCCCTGAGTACCTAGGGGCGCGGGGAACCGCGCGAGCAACCCGCCACGGTCTTGCAGACACACGCGGGCCGGGGCCGAGCCCCAGCGGGGCCGCAGGCACAGCACGGGCCGGGGCGGGGCCCAGGGGGGAGGGGCGCAGGGGGTGCCGGGGCTATGCGTCCCGGGTTTCCTGTTCCCGCTCCACCTGCTCGTTCCACTCCCGCTTGACCGCCCGCCAGGCCTCATCGCTCTGGCCCAGGCGCCAGTAGCCGGAGATGGAGAGGCGCTCGCGGGGGATCTCGCGCTCCAGGCGCAGATGGCGGCGGAGCTCCTTCACGAAGCCCGCCTCGCCGTGGACGAAGGCGTGGACCTCGCCCTCGGGGAAGACCAGCTCCCGTACCGCCGCGATCAGCGGCTCGCCCACCGGGGCGTCACCGCGGTGCAGCCAGGTCACCCGGACCCCCTCGGGCGCGAGGATCTTCTGCTCCTCCTCGGGGCCGGGGACCTCCACGAAGGCGTGGACGAGCGCGCCGTCGGGCATCGCCTCCAGGGACGCGGCGATGGCCGGGAGGGCGCTCTCGTCGCCCGCGAGGAGGTGCCAGTCAGCGGCCGGGTCCGGGGCGTACCCGCCGCCGGGGCCGGAGAAGCGGAGGACGTCGCCCACCTGGGCGCGGGCGGCCCAGGGGCCGGCCAAACCCTCGTCCCCGTGTACCACGAAGTCGATGCTCAGCTCGTCCCGCTCCGCGTCCCAGGCCCGGACCGTGTACGTCCGGTTGCTCGGCCACTGGTCGCGCGGGAGTTCGGCGCGCACCCGCTCCAGGTCGAACGGCTCGGGGTAGACCACCCCGGGCCGGGGGAAGAGCAGCTTCACGTAGTGGTCGGTGCAGCCGTCGAGGGTGAAGCCGCTCGCCGCAGCGCCCCCCAGGACCAGCCGGACCATGTGCTCGGTGATCCACTCGGTGCGGACCACACGCGTCTCATGGGCCCGGGGCCCCTTGCGGGCCGGTCGTTCTGCCACGGTGTTCTCCCCTGATGTGTGCCGGCCCGTCTGGCCGGCACGCCGAACCGTCTGCTCTTCTTAGGTTTGCCTAAGTTAGCACCCCGGCCCGTGGGGATCACCCCTCGGCGGTCCCCCTTCCGCTCAGCGCCCCAGCGTCGTGAGCAGCCGCGTCAGCGAGCTCCCCAGCCCCCAGGCGCGCGCCAGCTCGTCCACCGTCTCCGGATGCAGCGCCTCAGCCGGCAGCGCCGCCTCGAACGCGGGCAGCGGCACGTCGAGCGCGACCCGCACCACCTTCGGCGCCACGTCCAGATAGGCGGCGGCCTCGACGATGCCCCGGCGCTTGGCGGGGGTGAGGCGGGAGGTGCGGTCCACGGCCGCCGCGCGCACCCCGGCCAGGTCGCCGTACTCCGTGATCAGCTGGGCGGCCGTCTTCTCGCCGATGCCCTTGACGCCCGGCAGGCCGTCGCTGGCGTCGCCGCGCAGGGCCGCGAAGTCCGCGTACTGATCGGCCCGCACCCCGTACTTCGTACGGATCAGGGCCTCGTCCACCACGTCGCAGTCGCCCACGCCCTTGCGCGGGTAGAGGACCCGCACGCCGCGCTTGTCGTCGACCAGCTGGAACAGGTCGCGGTCGCCCGTGACGATGTCCACCGGGCCGGGCGCCGCCGCGGCCAGGGTACCGATCACGTCGTCCGCCTCGAACCCGGCGACGCCGACCCGGGCGATGCCCAGCGCGTCAAGGACCGCCTCGATCACCGGGACCTGGGGGGCCAGCGTGTCCGGGACCTCCTCCTCGTCCGGGACGCCGTCGGCCGTCTCCGCGGCCACCCGGTGCGCCTTGTACGAGGGGATCAGCTCGACCCGCCACTGGGGGCGCCAGTCCGCGTCCATGCACGCCACCAGATCCTGCGGGTGGTGGTCCTGGACCAGGCGGGTGATGAAGTCGAGCAGGCCGCGTACGGCGTTGACCGGGGTGCCGTCCGGGGCCCGGACCGAGTCGGGGACCCCGAAATAGGCGCGGAAGTACAGGGAGGCGGTGTCGAGGAGCATCAGGCGTCGCGTCACACCCCGATGATGCCGCAGCCCACTGACAGCCGCGGACCGTTCGCGGGCAGGCCAGTGAGGTGGGTCACCTTTCCGTTTGCTCCGGTTAAGGGTGGGAAGGTGCGGCGCCGGAGCGGACCCTCGTATCGGTTACCACGAATACGGCACCGCATGCACAGGGCGACGGACCGATTCCGCGCCGCTCCACGGCCCGCCGGCGGGGGAGGCGGGCCGTTCTCCGTCCTATCCGTGAGGTAGATGTGTCCACGCTGCAAGCCGAGCAGCTCTACAAGGTGTTCGGGCGACGACCCGACGACGCGGTGCGCAGGCTCCGGGCCGGAGCCGACCGTGACGAGCTCAGGGCCGACGGGACGACCGCGGCGGTCATCGACGCGTCGTTCACGGTCGAGCCCGGCCAGATCTTCGTCGTCATGGGGCTCTCCGGGTCCGGGAAGTCCACGCTGCTGCGGATGCTCAACGGGCTCCTGGAGCCCACCTCGGGCCGGGTGCTCTACGACGGGCAGGACCTGACCGGCCTGAGCCCGCGCGAGCTCCGCGCCGTCCGCTCCACCAAGATCAGCATGGTGTTCCAGCACTTCGCGCTCTTCCCGCACCGCAGTGTCCTGGAGAACGCCGCGTACGGCCTGGAGGTCCAGGGCGTGCCGCGCGCCGAGCGCGAGAAGCGCGCCGCCGAGGCCCTGGAGCTCACCGGCCTCGCGGGCTGGGGCGACTCCTGGCCCGACGAGCTCTCCGGCGGTATGCAGCAGCGCGTGGGCCTGGCCCGCGCGCTCGCCACCGACGCCGACCTGCTCCTCATGGACGAGTCCTTCAGCGCGCTCGACCCGCTGATCCGGCGCGACATGCAGGACCAGCTCCTGGTCCTGCAGAAGCGCCTGAAGAAGACCATCGTGTTCATCACCCACGACCTCAACGAGGCCATGCGGCTCGGCGACTCCATCGCCGTCATGCGCGACGGGCGGATCGTCCAGCTCGGCAGCGCCGAGGACATCCTCCTCACCCCCGCCAACGACTACGTCGCCTCCTTCATCCAGGACGTCGACCGCTCGCGGGTACTCACCGCCCTGTCCGTGATGACCGAGCCGCACCGGCCCGACGCCGGGGACTGCGACTGCGAGACCGTCACCGCCGACACCAGCGTCGCGGACCTGTGCGCGGTCGCCGCGCGCGTGCCGCACCCCGTGGCCGTCAAGGACGGCGACGGGGTGCTGCTCGGCGTCGTACCGCAGGAGCGGCTGATCGCCTTCCTCGGGGACGACCAGCGCGGGCCGGTCGCCTGCTCGGCGCAGGAGGTGGCCCATGCCTAGGCTTCCTCTCGGCGAGTGGGTGGACAGCGCCGTCACCTTCCTCCAGAGCCACCTCTCCTGGCTGTTCGACGCCATCACCAAGGTCGTCAACGGCATGTACGACGGCATCGACGCCGTGCTGTCCGCGCCGCACCCGCTGCTCTTCGCGGGCATCCTCGCCGTCGTCGCCTGGTGGCTGCGCGGTCTGGTCGCGGGTGTGCTCGCCTTCGGCGGGTTCGCGCTGGTGGACTCGATCGAGCTGTGGGACGAGGCGATGTCGACGCTGTCGCTGGTCCTCGTGGCGACCGTCGTCACGCTGGTCCTCGCGGTGCCGCTCGGCATCTGGTCGTCCCGGTCCAAGGCCGTGAGCGCGATCAGCCGCCCCGTCCTGGACTTCATGCAGACCATGCCCGCCATGGTCTATCTGATCCCCGGCATCATCTTCTTCGGCGTCGGCGTGGTCCCCGGCATCATCGCCACCATCGTCTTCTCGCTGCCCCCGGGCGTGCGGATGACGGAACTCGGCATCCGCCAGGTCGACCCCGAACTCGTCGAGGCGGCCGAGGCGTTCGGCACCACCCCGCGCAACACCCTGCTCCGCGTCCAGCTCCCGCTGGCGCTGCCCACCATCATGGCGGGCGTCAACCAGGTCATCATGCTGGGCCTGTCCATGGTCGTCATCGCGGGCATGGTCGGCGGCGGCGGCCTCGGCGGCGCGGTCTACCGCGCCATCGGCAACGTCGACATCGGCCTGGGCTTCGAGGCGGGCATCTCCATCGTCATCCTCGCCATGTACCTCGACCGGATGACCGGCGCGCTGGGCCGCCAGGTCTCGCCGGTCGGCCGCCGGGCGCTGGCCCGGGCCAAGTCCTCCGGCGCCAAGGTGTGGAACCACCGCCCGCAGCCCGCCGTCGCGGTCGTCGGTGTGGTCGTCCTCGCGCTGGTGGCCGGCGGCATGGGCATGTTCGGCTCCTCCACCACGGCCACCGCCTCCGGCGCCGAGAACGTCGGCAAGGGCAAGAAGGTCTCGCTCGGCTACATCCCCTGGGACGAGGGCATCGCCTCCACCTTCCTGTGGAAGGAGCTCCTGGAGCGGCGCGGCTACAAGGTCGACACCAAGCAGTACGAGGCGGGCGCGCTCTACACCGGTATGGCCGGAGGCCAGATCGACTTCGAGACCGACTCCTGGCTCCCGGTCACCCACGCCACGTACTGGCAGAAGTACCACGACAAGCTGGAGGACCTCGGCGCCTGGTACGGCCCGACCTCGCTGGAGCTGAGCGTGCCCTCCTATATGAAGGGCGTCGACTCGCTGGAGGACCTCAGGGGCAAGTCCGGCCAGTTCAAGGGCCGCATCATCGGCATCGAGCCGAGCGCCGGGATGATGGGCCTGCTCAAGGACAAGGTCCTGAAGGAGTACGGCCTGGACGGCGAGTACAAGGTCGTCGACGGCTCCACGCCCTCGATGCTGGCCGAGCTCAAGCGCGCGTACGCCAAGAAGGAGCCGATCGCCGTGACGCTCTGGTCGCCGCACTGGGCGTACAGCACGTACGACCTCAAGAAGCTCAAGGACCCCAAGGGCACCTGGGGCAAGGGCGACGGGGTGCACACCCTGGCCCGCAAGGGCTTCGCGGGCGACAACCCGAAGGTCGGCGCCTGGCTGAAGGGCTTCAAGATGACCGAGAAGCAGCTCACCGGTCTCGAAGCCAAGATCCAGTCCACTGGCAAGGGCAAGGAACAGGAGGCGGTCCGCGCCTGGCTCGACGACAACCCCGGCCTCGCGGACAAGTGGACGCCGGTCGGCTCGTAGCCACCGGCGCACGGACGGGCGGACGGGCGAAGGTACGTGTCCGTCCGCGCGGGAAGCGGGGCCCCGCCGGACACCGGCGGGGCCCCGTCCGCATGCCTGGGTCCAGCGCGCCGTGCGGACACTCTTCTTCCGCGTGATGGTGCCCCGGGGCGCCGAAGCTGCGTAGGGTGCAGACAGTGCGGCGGCCGGAGTGGACCAGGTGACGGGGAGGGAGCCGGAGAGATGGACGACAAGGAAACTCTTCGGGTGGGAGTCGCGGTGCGGCGGCTGCGGCGCGAGCTGGGGATGACGCTCGCCGCGGTCGCGCAGCGCAGCGGGCTCTCGGTGCCCTTCCTGAGCCAGATCGAGAACGAGCGCGCCCGCCCCAGCGCCCGCTCGCTGGCGCGCGTGGCCGACGCCCTGGGCACCACCGTGCCCGAGCTGTACGACGCCGCCGACACCGCGCGTACGGTCGAGGTCGCCCGCGCCGACGACGGGGGCGGCGGCGGGGTCCGCCAGCTCCTGCGCGGCCACCACCAGCTGCACGCGATGGAGTTCACCGGCGAGCACGACACCGCGCGCGAGTTCCAGCACCGCAACGACGAGCTGATGTACGTGGCCGACGGTGCCGTCGAGGTCGAGGCGGAGGGGCGGGCCTACCGCCTGGAGCGCGGCGACACCCTGTGCCTGTCCGGCGGGGTCCGCCACCGCTGGCGCGCGGCCGTGCCCGGCACCCGCATCCTGCTCGTGGCCGTCGCCGACCACATCGAGGCGATCGAGGAGACCCGCCACTGATGGTCCGCCGCGCGGCAGGCCCCCGGGTGGTCTCGCTGGTGCCCTCGCTCACCGAGGCGGTCGAGGTCACGGCCCCGGGCCTGGTGGTCGGCGCCACCGACTGGTGCACCCACCCGCCCGGCCTCGCCGCGGCCCGGATCGGCGGCACCAAGAACCCCGACACGGACGCCATCGCGGTGCTGCGCCCCGATCTGGTGATCGCCAACGAGGAGGAGAACCGGCGGCCCGACCTGGACGCGCTGCGCGCGGCGGGCCTGGAGGTCCTGGTCACCGAGGTCCGCGACCTGGACCAGGCGTTCGCCGAGCTGCACCGGGTCCTGGTGGACGCCTGCGGGCTGCCCCGGCCCCGCTGGCTCGAGGAGGCGCGCGAGGCCTGGCAGCGGGTGGTGCGCCCGCCCGAGCCGGTCACCGCCGTGGTGCCGGTGTGGCGGCGCCCCTGGATGGTGCTGGGCCGCGACACCTTCGCGGGCGACCTGCTGGCGCGGCTCGGGGTGCGCAACGCGTACGCGGAGCACGCCGAGCGGTATCCGCGCATCCCCCTGGACGAGCTGCGGGCCGCCGGGGCCGACCTGGTGGTCCTCCCCGACGAGCCCTACCGCTTCACCGCCGACGACGGCCCGGAGGCGTTCGACGGCCTTCCGGCCGCCCTGGTCGACGGCCGCCTGCTCACCTGGTACGGCCCGTCGCTCGCGGCCGCGCCGGGCGCGCTCAGCGGGGCGCTGCGAGCAGCCGTCCGCTGAGCAGGCCGCGTACGGTGTGCGCGCCCGCCGCCAGCCATGCCGCGACCAGCAGCGCGTACAGACCGCAGGCGAGCCAGGTGAACGCGGTCAGGCCGGTGCGGTGGGCCAGGCCCTGGGCGCCGGTGACGCAGGTGCCGACGGGGAAGGTGAACGCCCACCAGGTCATCGCGAAGGGCATCCCGGACCGGGCCGCGCGCACCACCATGGCCGCCGCCAGGGCGAGCCACAGCAGGGCGAAGCCCATCACAGGCACCCCGTAGACGACGGCGAAGGCGCCCAGAGCGCCCGCGTAGGGGGCGTGGACCGCGCCCGGGGCCACGTCGGCGAGCTTGTTGACGGCGGTGGTGGACTGGCCGAGCGGCCCGAGCACCAGGAACAACGCCGGGGTCAGGACCAGGGGCAGCGGGCCCTCGTGGAGAAGCCGGGCGAAGACCACCGGCAGCAGGACGAGGACGGCCAGCAGGCTCATGCCGAACAGCGCGTACGAGCCGAGCAGCATCGCCTCACGGGGCTGTCCGGCCGGCAGGTGGGGGACGAGCGGCGCGCCCAGGGTCGCGGAGACCATGGGGGCCACCACGGGCAGCAGCCAGACCGGGGAGGCGGCGCCGGGGGCGAGGCGGTGGCGCGCCACCATCAGATACGGGACGCCCACGGCGACGGCGAGGCCGGTGGCGGTGCCGATCGCGTACAGCGCCCAGGCCAGCGGGACCGCGGCGCCCTCGCCGATCAGGTCCTTCCCGACGGTCAGGGCGCCGATGCCGACGGCCAGGAACGCCATCGACATACAGCCGTAGAAGGGGGCGACGGCCGGATCCAGGAGGTGGGCGCGGGCCTGGTCGCGGTGGTGGCGCCAGTGGGCGGCGCGGGCCGCGACGAGGACGGCGAGCATGGCCAGGGACAGGGCCCACACCACCGTGAGCCCGGGCACCCGGAACGGCAGCCCCGCCCCCGCGCCCGCGACGATCGCGGTGCCCATCACCACGGCGTACCAGTTCGGACCGAGGTGGCGCAGGGGCGCGCGGCGCGTGGTGGGCGCCGGGGGGCGGGGCTGGGTGAGGAGGGCCATGTGCCCACCTTCGCGGCGGTGGGCGGGGGCCACCAGACCCGGTCCCGCTATGGGGACATAAGCTGGCTTTATGAGTATGAGCAGTGCGGAGGACGCCGGTCCGCTGTCCCGGCGGGTGCCCGACCTGGGCGCGATGGAGCTGCTGATCGCGGTCGCCCGGCACGGCAGCCTCGGGCGCGCCGCACGCGACCTGGGGATCACCCAGCCCGCCGCGAGCAGCCGCATCCGCTCGATGGAGCGCCATCTCGGCGTCGCCCTCGTCGACCGCTCGCCGCGCGGCTCCCGGCTGACCGCCGAGGGCGCGCTGGTGACCGACTGGGCCCGGCGGGTGGTGGAGGCGGCCGAGGCGTTCGACGCGGGCGCCCAGGCGCTGCGCGGGCGGCGCGACTCGCGGCTGCGGGTCGCCGCCAGCATGACCATCGCCGAGTATCTGCTGCCGGGCTGGCTGATCGCGCTGCGCGGCGGGCGCCCCGGCACGGCCGTCTCGCTGCTCGCCGGTAACTCGGCGTTCGTGGCCGAACGGCTGCTGGCCGACGAGGCCGACCTCGGATTCGTGGAGGGCCTGGCCGTGCCCTCCGGACTCGACGGGGCCGTGATCGGGCACGACCGCCTGGTGGTGGTCACCGCCCCCGCCCACCCCTGGGCCCGGCGCCGCGCCCCGCTGGGAGCGGCCGAGCTGGCCGCGACCCCACTGATCCTGCGCGAGGAGGGCTCGGGCACCCGGCAGGTCCTGGACGCGGCCCTGGCGGACGTGGGCGGGGTGGCCCGGCCGCTCCTGGAGCTCGCCTCCACCACGGCCGTGAAGGCGGCGGTGGTGAGCGGCGCGGGGCCCTCGGTGCTGAGCGAACTCGCCCTGGGGGAGGAGCTGGCGGCCCGCCGCCTGGTCCGGATCCCCCTGGAGGGGCTGCGGCTCCGCCGCGATCTGCGCGCGGTCTGGCGCACCGCCCACCGCCCCACGGGACCCGCCCGCGACCTGCTGTCACTGACGCGGTCGGGGCCGGGCCCGGCTCAGTAGGCCCTCACCGGCGTGCGCGCCCGCGCCGCCGCCACCAGCGCCTCCATCACCTTGGTGTCCTCGCCCAGCTCGGGGTGCCACTGCACGCCAAGGACCCAGGCTTCGCCCGGGAGCTCGACCGCCTCGACGGTCCCGTCCCCGGCGTACGCCGACACCACCAGCGTCTCGGCGAGCCGGTCCACGGCCTGGTGGTGGTAGGTCGGCACGGACGCCTCGTACGGCTCGATGGCCGCGTAGCGCGTGCCGGGCACCGGGCGCACGGTGTGGCGCCCGACGACGCCGGGTCCGCCGGTGTGCCCGTCCAGGTGCTGCACGAGGGTGCCCCCGAGCGCCACGTTCAACAGCTGCATCCCCCGGCAGATGCCGAGCAGCGGGGTCCCGGACGCCAGCGCGGCCCCGATCAGGGCGCTCTCCCAGGCGTCCCGCTCCGGAGCGGGCGGCCCGGTGCGGGCGTCGCGGGCGGCCCCGTACCGCAGCGGCTCCACGTCGGGGCCGCCCGCGACGACCACGCCGTCGAGCCGGGCCACCACCTCGGCGGCCGACTCCGGATCGTCCGGCGCCAGCATCGCCGTGAGGCCGCCCGCGGCCCTGACCAGGCGCGGATAGGCGGCGGGCAGCAGGGCGGCCGGCCAGTTCCACACCCCCCAGCGCACCGACTCCTCCAGATATGTGCTGACACCGATCAGTGGCCGTCCCACCGCGTCCTCCCTCTCCTGTCACCGGCTCTCGTCCCGCCGACCGGCCCTCACCCGCGCTCCAGTTCCGCCTCCGCCGCCGCCAGCGCCGCGAACTCCTCCTCGGGGGCCCGGGCCACCAGATGCCTGCGGCTGTAGAGGCCGAAGTACCCGATGGCGACCGCGTACACCCCGAGCGCGATCAGCGCCGCCACCACGTCCACCAGGAACGTGGCCACCAGCGCCGCACACGCGAGGACCAGCGCGACCGAGGAGGTCAGCGCTCCTCCCGGTGTACGGTACGGCCGCGCCAGGTCCGGTTCGCGGCGGCGCAGCACGATGTGGGAGAGCGACATCAGTGCGTACGAGACGGTGGCGCCGAAGACCGCGGCGTTCAGCATCCGCGCCCCGTCCCCGGTCGCCGCCGCCAGCGAGAAGGCGATGGCGCCGGGGACCAGCAGCCCGAGGTAGGGCGCCTTGCGGCGGCTGGTCAGGGAGAGGAAGCGGGGCAGATAGCCCGCCCGGGAGAGGGCGAAGAGCTGGCGCGAGCCTGCGTAGATGAGGGAGAAGAACGATGCCACCAGGCCCGCCAGGCCCGCGTAGTTGACGATCCGGCTCAGCGCGGTGGCCTTTCCGTCCGGCTGGAGCGCCTCCACCAGCGGGTTGCCCGCGTCCTGGATCGCGGCGGAGCCGCGCGCGCCCGCCGAGGCGAGGAAGGTGAGCAGGGCCAGGACCACCAGGACGGCCATGGACCAGCGGATCGCCTTCGGGAGCGTACGGGCCGGGTCGCGGGTCTCCTCCGCGGCCAGCGGTACGCCCTCCACACCGAGGAAGAACCACATGCCGAAGGGGAACGCCGCCCAGATGCCCATCACCCCCATCGGCAGCCAGGAGTTCGCGCCGAACGCGTCGTGGTGGACGGCGATGTCGTCGAGCCGGGAGGCGTCGAAGTCGGTGAGGGCGCCGACCGCGAAGACGAGCAGGGCCGCCACCGCCACGCCCGTCACCACGAAGCTGAACCGCAGCGCCTCGCCCACGCCCCACAGATGGATGCCGATGAAGAGGGCGAAGCAGGCGAGGTGGACGGGCCAGGACGAGGTGAGCCCGAACAGGCCGAGCGACTCGACGTAGTCACCGATGAAGATCGAGATGGCGGCGGGGGCGAGGACGTACTCGATGAGGATGGCCGTGCCGGTCAGGAAGCCGCCCCAGGGGCCGAGCGCGCGCCGCGCGAAGCCGTAGCCGCCGCCCGCCGTGGGCAGGACGGAGGAGAGCTCGGCGAGCGAGAAGACCATGCAGACGTACATCAGCCCCATCAGGGCCATCGCGATCGCGAGGCCGCCGAAGCCGCCCTCGGCGAGGCCGAAGTTCCAGCCGGAGTAGTCGCCGGAGACGACGTAGGCGACACCGAGGCCGGTCAGCAGCAGCCAGCCGGCGCTGCCGCGGCGCAGGGTCCGGCGCTCCAGGTAGTCGTCCGGCGGCCGGGCGGCGCGGGGCTTGGCGGATTCCGTGGACTCCATGGTCATGACGCGGCTCCCGACGGGGGACGGGGTCAATGGACTGGGGGCATACCTTTGCGGGGAACCCGGCCGGAAAGCAAGCCCCTTGCGTTACGTCGGGGTAAACGGGTGCGCGTCCGAGTGGCCGTGTGGAGGGGCGCCGCGGTCCCGGACGCCCTACAGGGGCGCGGGGAACTGCGCGAGCAACCCACCACGGCCCGCGGGCGAAGGCATCACGTGAGGAACCCCCGCAACAGCGCCGCAGTGCCCCCGCAGTGCTCCCGCATCATCTCCCGCGCCCCGTCCGCGTCCCCGTCGAGCACCGCCTCGACCAGCGCGGTGTGCTGGCGCTGGGAGTGCTCCAGGTTCCGCACGAGCAGCGGGATGCAGTCCAGCAGGTCGTTCACGGTCGCGCGGACCGCCGCGTACTGGGTCGTCAGGCTCGGGGAGCCGCAGAGCTCGGCCAGGGTCAGATGCAGCAGCGTGTCCAGTCGCCGGTACTCCGTGAGCGGCGCGTCGTGCGTGCGGGCCAGCGCCTCGCGCAGCCGTCCCGCCTGCTCGTCGGTGAGGCCGTGCGTCGCGCACAGCCCGGCCGCGCCCACCTCCAGGACCTCGCGGAAGCGCAGCGCGTCCTCCACGTCGACCCCGGCCACCCGGCGCCGCAGCTCCTCCTCGCCGGGCGTCGCGGCCCTGGGCAGCACGAACGTTCCGCCGTAGCGGCCGCGCCGCGCCTCCACCAGGCCCTGGTCGGTCAGCACCTTCAGGACCTCGCGCAGGGTCACCCGGCTGATGCCCAGCCGCTCGGCCAGCTCCCGCTCCGACGGCAGCCGCTCCCCACCGGGCACCAGCCCCAGGCGGACGACCTGGAGGATCTGCTCCAGCGCCTCCTCGAAGCCGTTGCCGGCCCGTACCGGACGCAGCACCGCGGCGAGCCGGTCCCCGGAATCCGGTCGCGACATCTGGCCGCACCCCCTTCCCAAGCAATGGTTCTCGGCAATACCTTATGGCTCCCGGCTGACCGAAGGAGGCTTTTCCCGTGGCAGACCGCACACCCCCGCTCCCCGTCGAGGCGCTGCGCGCCCTCGTCGAGAGCGGCGAGATCGACACTGTGGTCCTGGCCTTCCCCGATATGCAAGGGCGGCTCCAGGGCAAGCGGTTCGCCGCACGGTTCTTCCTCGACGAGGTGGCCGCCCACGGCACCGAGGGCTGCAACTACCTCCTCGCCGTGGACACCGAGATGAACACCGTCGACGGCTACGCGATGTCGTCCTGGGAGGGGGGATACGGCGACTTCGCCATGCACCCCGACCTCACCACCCTGCGCCGGGTGCCCTGGAACGAGGGCACCGCCCTGCTCATCGCGGACCTGGCCTGGAACGACGGCGCGCCCGTCGTCGCCGCTCCCCGCCAGATCCTGCGCCGCCAGCTCGACCGGCTCGCCGCGCTCGGCCTGACCGCCCAGGTCGGCACCGAGCTGGAGTTCATCGTCTTCCGCGACAGCTACGAGCAGGCGTGGGACGCCGGCTACCGGGGGCTGACCCCGGCCAACCAGTACAACATCGACTACTCGGTGCTCGGCACCGGCCGGATCGAGCCGCTGCTGCGCCGCATCCGCAACGAGATGGCGGCAGCGGGCCTGACGGTCGAGTCCGCCAAGGGCGAGTGCAACCCCGGCCAGCACGAGATCGTCTTCCGCTACGACGAGGCCCTGGTCACCTGCGATCAGCACGCCGTCTACAAGACCGGCGCCAAGGAGATCGCCTCCCAGGAGGGCGTCTCGCTCACCTTCATGGCGAAGTACAACGAGCGCGAGGGCAACTCCTGCCACATCCACCTCTCGCTCACCGACGAGGACGGCCGCAACGCCATGCGGGGCGACGGGCCCGGCGGAATGTCGCCGCTGATGCGCCACTTCCTGGCGGGCCAGCTGGCCGCCCTGCGGGACTTCTCCCTGCTGTACGCGCCGAACATCAACTCCTACAAGCGCTTCCAGCCCGGCTCCTTCGCCCCCACCGCCGTCGCCTGGGGCCACGACAACCGCACCTGCGCGCTGCGGGTGGTCGGCCACGGCGGCTCGACCCGGTTCGAGAACCGGCTGCCCGGCGGCGACGTCAACCCGCACCTCGCGGTCGCGGGCCTGGTCGCGGCGGGTCTGTACGGCGTCGAGCACGAGCTGGAGCTCCCCGACGCCTGCACCGGCAACGCCTACACCGGCGACTACGAGCACGTCCCGACCACCCTGCGCGAGGCCGCCGAGCTGTGGGAGAACAGCCCCATCGCCAAGGCGGCCTTCGGGGACGAGGTGGTCGCGCACTACCGCAACATGGCGCGCGTCGAGCTGGACGCCTTCGACGCCGCGGTGACCGACTGGGAGCTCCGCCGCTCCTTCGAACGCCTGTGAGGCCCGCAATGTCCGACGCGCACGACCCGAACGACCCGACCGGCCCGTACGAGCACCAGGTGCTCAACCCGGCGACCGAGGAGGTCGTCGCCACCGTCGCCGCCACCACCGCGAGAGAGGTGGACGCGGCGGTCGCGCGCGCCGCGCGGGCGCAGGAGAAGTGGGCGGCGCTCGCCCCCGCCGACCGCGCCCGGCTGCTGCGCCGCTTCGCCGCCGCCGTCGACGGGCAGCTGGAGGAGCTC
The DNA here is from genome assembly GCF_055567715.1 of Streptomyces sp. NPDC026377. Taxonomy (NCBI): domain Bacteria; kingdom Bacillati; phylum Actinomycetota; class Actinomycetes; order Kitasatosporales; family Streptomycetaceae; genus Streptomyces; species Streptomyces sp. NPDC026377. The sequence continues at coordinate 207,090 of NZ_JBVHPV010000006.1, read as the reverse complement.
GCCCGGCTGGAGGTCCGCGAGGCCGGGCACACCATCGGCAACGCCCGCTGGGAGGCGGGCAACGTCCGCGACCTGCTCGACTACGCGGCCGGGGGAGTCGAACGCCTGACCGGGCGCCAGATCCCGGTCGCGGGCGGCATCGACCTCACCCTGCTCGAACCGCTGGGCGTCGTCGGCATCATCGCACCCTGGAACTTCCCGATGCCGATCGCCGCCTGGGGCGCCGCCCCCGCGCTCGCGGCCGGCAACGCGGTCGTCCTCAAGCCCGCCGAGACCACCCCGCTCACCGCCCTGCGGCTGGCCGAACTCGCCCTCGCGGCGGGGCTGCCCGAGCACCTGTTCCAGGTGCTGCCGGGCGCGGGTGCCGTCGCCGGGAACGCGCTCGTCGAGCACCCCGGCGTGGCCAAGATCGTGTTCACCGGCTCCACCCGCGTCGGCAAGCAGATCATGGCCAAGTGCGCCCGGCAGGTGAAGCGGGTCACCCTCGAACTCGGCGGCAAGAGCGCCAACATCGTCTTCGCGGACGCCGACGTCGAGGCCGCCGCGGCCGCCGCCCCCATGTCCTTCCTCGACAACAGCGGTCAGGACTGCTGCGCCCGCACCCGCATCCTCGTCCAGCGCCCGGTGTACGACCGCTTCCTGGAGCTCCTCGCCCCCGGCATCGAGTCCGTGGTGGTCGGCGACCCGGCCGACGAGAAGACGCAGATGGGCCCGCTGATCTCGCGGACCCAGCTGGAGCGGGTGCGCGGGTACGTCCCCGACGGCCTGCCGGGCATCCGAGGAACCGCCCCCGAGGGCCCCGGCTTCTGGTTCGCGCCCACCGTCGTCACCGGCGCGGCGCCGGACGCCCCCGTGGCGGTCGAGGAGGTCTTCGGGCCGGTGGCCGTCGTCCTGCCCTTCGACGACGAGGCCGACGCCGTGACGCTGGCCAACGCGACCGAGTACGGCCTGTCCGGCTCCATCTGGACCCGGGACGTGGGGCGCGCGCTGCGGGTCTCCGGCGCCGTCGCGGCCGGCAACCTCTCCGTCAACTCGCACTCCAGCGTGCGCTACTGGACCCCCTTCGGCGGCTACAAGCAGTCCGGCCTCGGCCGCGAGCTCGGCCCGGACGCGCTGGCCGCCTTCACCGAAACCAAGAACGTCTTCATCAGCACGGAGGCCTGAGCAATGACCGACGACACCATCTGCCGCCGCCTGGTCGGGCGCACCGCCGTCATCACCGGAGCGGGCAGCGGCATCGGTCTGGCGACCGCGCGCCGGCTCGCCTCCGAAGGCGCCCACGTGGTCTGCGGCGACATCGACGAGGCGGCCGCCAAGAAGGCCGCCGACGAGACCGGCGGCCTCGCCGTCCGCGTCGACGTCACCGACGCCGAGCAGGTGGACGCGCTCTTCAAGGCCGCGTACGACACCTATGGCAGCGTCGACATCGCCTTCAACAACGCCGGTATCTCGCCCCCCGACGACGACTCCATCCTGGAGACCGGTTTGGAGGCCTGGAAGCGCGTCCAGGAGGTCAACCTCACCTCGGTGTACCTGTGCTGCAAGGCCGCCATCCCGTACATGCGCGAGCAGCGCCGGGGCTCGATCATCAACACCGCGTCCTTCGTCGCCCGGATGGGGGCCGCGACCTCGCAGATCTCCTACACCGCCTCCAAGGGCGGCGTCCTGGCGATGTCCCGCGAGCTGGGCGTGCAGTTCGCCCGCGAGGGCATCCGCGTCAACGCGCTCTGCCCCGGGCCGGTCAACACCCCGCTCCTCCAGGAGCTGTTCGCCAAGGACCCCGAGCGGGCGGCGCGCCGGCTGGTCCACATCCCGCTCGGCAGGTTCGCCGAGGCCGACGAGATCGCGGCGGCGGTGGCGTTCCTGGCGAGCGACGACTCCTCGTTCGTCAACGCGACCGACTTCCTGGTCGACGGGGGCATCTCGGGCGCGTACGTGACGCCGCTGTAGGCGGACGCGTACGCCCGGGACGGCCGCCGGGAGGCGGTGTACGGCGGCCGGAGCGCGGTCTTAGGGTGGCCGGATGAGCATGACAACGCCGCCCGGCTGGTATCCGGATCCGGGCACCCCGCTGCTGGAGCGCTGGTGGGACGGCACCGCCTGGACCGGGCACACCCGGGCCGCCGGTCAGCCGGTGGTGGTGCCGCCGGCGCCGACCGTCCCCCTGGGGGCCGTGGCGCCGCCGGGCCGGTCGCGCGGACGGGGCCCGGTGGCCGTCGTCGCCGTGGCCGCCGCGGTCCTCGTCGCGGCGCTGGTGGCCGGGGTGGTCGTCCTGAACGGCGACGACGGGGAACCGGCGGCAGCGGTGGCGCCGAGCGGGGGCGCCACGACCACGGCCGCCACCCGGGCGCCGAGCACCGCGCCGCCGCCGTCGCCCAGCGACGCCCCGGACCTCCTGGTCGACCAGCTCAACGGCATCACCCTGCCGGTCCTGCCGGGCTGGGAGAAGGCCGACTCCAAGATCGACGGTCTGCCCACCATGCAGACCAAGGACACCTTCGACTGCCCGGGCGACCAGGGCGCGTTCTGCCACCACGCCTCTGTCAACACCCGTACCCCCACCCGTACCGACCTCAAGACCGCCGAGGCCCTCGCCCGGCACGACATCGCGGACGCGGCCGAGGCCGCCTTCGGGAAGGACGGTCTCGACCGGGAGCGCTACGGCGGGCTCGTCTCGCACCGCGAGACGCGCTCCGCCTCCGTGGTGGTCGCCGGGCGCACCGGATATCTGGTGCGCTGGAGCGTGCGGACGGGGGCCGGGTCCGGCGGGTACGTCCAGTCGCTCGCCTTCCCGTCGAGCGTCGGCAGCGAGGCCATGATCCTCGTCCGGTTCGCCTTCGACACGGGCAAGGGCGCCCCGCCGCTCGCCGTGCTGGACCGGATCACGGCAGGTATCCGGGTCCTGGGCGGCCGGGACAGCGGCGGGGTGGGCAGCAGTGTGGCGCCACCGGCGCCGTGAGCCGGCGCCGCGCGGACCTCACAGGAACGTGCGCCCCTCACCCCGGTAGGTGGGGACGGTCGCGGTGACCCGGTCGCCCTCCACCAGCACCAACTCGTCGAACCGCTCGCACAGTTCCCCCGCCTTGGCGTGCCGGAACCACACCTTGTCCCCGATCAGCAGATCGTCGGCGGCCGAGCCGAGCAGCGGCGTCTGCACTTCCCCGGCGCCCTCCTGCGGGTCGTAGCGCAGCCCCTCGGGGAGGTACGGGACGGGCAGCCGGTCCACGCCCGCCGCCCCGGAGGCGGGGTAGCCGCCGCCGAGCACCGTGACCACGCCCACGCCCGGTCGGCGCACCACGGGCTGGGCGAACAGCGCGGCCGGACGCCCGGTGAACGAGGTGTAGTTGTCGAAGAGCCGCGGCACGTACAGGCCCGACCCCGCCGCGATCTCGGTGACCGCGTCCTCGGCCGCGGTGTGCTGCACGCTGCCCGTCCCGCCGCCGTTGACGAACTCCAGGTCCGGCGCCACGGCCCGGACCGCCCGCACCACCTCGGCCCGGCGGGCCGCCAACTCCTTGCGCGCGGCCCGCTGCATCAGCCGGATCGCGCGCGAGCGCACCGGCCGCCCGGCGACGGCGTCCCCGACGCCGGCGACATGGCCCTCGTACGCCATCAGCCCGACCAGCCGGAAGCCGGGGCGGCGGGCGACGGCATGGGCGAGCTCGGCCAGCTGCGCGGGCTCGCGCAGCGGGGAGCGGCGGGCGCCGACGCGCACGCGCCCGCCCAACAGCCGGAGCGAGGTGTCCAGTTCCAGGCAGACGCGTACGGGCAGGTCGTTCCGGTCCCGCGCCCGGTCGATGAGGTCGAGCTGGGCCGGATCGTCGACCATCACCGTGACGGCCGCGGCGAGCTTGGGGTCGGCGGCCAGCTCCGCGAACCGGTCCCGGTCGGCCGACGGATACGCCAGCAGGACGTCCTCGAACCCGGCCCGGGCCAGCCAGATCGACTCCGCCAGCGTGAACGACATGATCCCGGCGAACCCTTCCCGGGCCAGCACCCGTTCGAGCAGCGCCCGGCACCGTACGGACTTGCTGGCGACCCGGATCGGCTTGCCCTGGGCGCGGCGGACCAGATCGTCGGCGTTGGCGTCGAACGCCTCCAGGTCCACGAGCGCGAGGGGGGCGTCGAGATGGGCGGTGGCCCGGTCGTACCGGGCCCGGTCTGCGGCGCGGGGAGTCATGGGCAGAGCCTGCCAGAACGTCCTACCCGGGGGTAGGGGGACGAGTCGGTGCAGATCACCCGAGCGCGGACCGCATCCCTGCTCGCTCGCCCCAGCCCGTAAAGTAGCGCCCACGCGGCGACGAACGGCCCTGGCGGCCAAGCCGATCCGCAGCGCGGGCACGACGGGTACGAGGGGGGCCATTGACCACGGACGCACAACGCCCCCGGCCCGCGGCGCACCGCCCCACGGAGGGGGACGTGAACCACCCGGCCCCGCACCACCCGCGGAAGCCCGCACACCCGGACCACCGGCAACCTGCGCCCGCTGCCGCTGCCGCTTCCGGGCCCGCGCCCAGTGCCGCTCCCGCGCCCAGTGCCAGGCCCGTGTCCGGCGCCGCTTCCGTGTCCGGTGCCACCCCCGCGCGCGGCGCCGCCCCCACCCCCGGTGCTGCTTCAGCGCCCCCGCCGGAAGCAGCGTCCACGTACACGCCCAGTGCCGCTGCCGCGCCCGCGCCCAGCGCTGCTCCCGCGCTCGGCGCCACCCCCGCGCCCCGTGTGGGCGCCCCCGCCGAGGACGGTGCCCCCCGCACCGGCGAGCCGCCGCGCTCGGCCATCGACCTGCTCGACACGGGCCTGGCGCCCCGGCTCCGGATACCCGCGCAGCCCCCGGCGCCCGGCGTCGCGCGCACGCCCGCACGCACCTCCCCGCAGCCCGCGCGCCCGCCCCTCCCTCCGCACCCGGCCCCGACCCGCCCCCCGGCCCCACCGACACCGCCCCCGTCCGCCGCAACCACCGCGCCGCCGGCCGCGCCCCACCCGGCCCCGCGCCCGGCCGCCGCGCCCCCTGCCGCACCCCGTCCGGACGTGCCCCGGAACCCGGCCGCCGCGCCCACGCCCACCGCCCCCCCGGTCGCGCCGGCCACCGCCCCGCACCTCCCTGCCCCCCGGGACCCGGCCGGACCCGCCGCGCCCCCCTCCGCCGCGTCCCCTTCCGCGCCCCCCGCCCCGCCGAGGCCCCCCGTCCCCGCGCCCCGGGGGCCCCTGCCGTCGTTCCCGGTCGCCCCTCCGGGGGCCGTGCCGTCCATACCCGGGGCCGTCGGGCCGGGGCGCGGGCGGCGTCGGGGGCGGGTCGTCGCGGCGGGCGTCTGTCTGGTGCTGGGGGTCGGGCTGCTCGGTGGCGCCGCCGCCGGGAGCTGGCTGAGCGGGGGAGCCGGGGGCGCCGACGCCCGCGGCGGGTACTCCGCCGCCCGCGAGATGTGGCACTCCACCCCCGTGGACACCCTCTTCCCGCCGATCCTGACCGGGAACGGCGCGGGACCCGGCGGCGCCGACCGCGTCTGGACCCGTATCGGGGTCGCCCCGGACTCCGGCTGCGCCGGAGCCCTCGACCCGCTGCTGCTCAAGGCGCTCCAGCCGGTCGGCTGCGCACGCCTGCTGCGGGCCACGTACACCGACGCCACCTCCAGCGCCGTCACCACCGTCGGGCTCGTCTTCACCGAGGCCGACGCCGACGCGATGGCGGCGCTGCGCACCCGGTTCGCCGACGAGTCCCTGGGCGACCGCGCCGATCTGATGCCGCGCCCGTACGCCGTGGAGGGGACCCCCGCCGCCCGCTTCGGGGACAGGCAGCGGGCGAGCTGGACCGTGCGCGTCCTCACCGACGCCCCCGTCGTCGTCACGTCCGTCACCGGCTTCGCCGACGCCCGTACCGTCACCGACCCCCAGCCCGCCGACCGCGCCCTGGACGAGGGGACGGCGGACGCGCCCGTCGAGGCCGGGCTCACCTACGACGCCAAGGGCATCGCGGACCGGGTGGAACGCGCCCTGCGCAAGACCGCCGCCACCGGAACGAAGAAGCCGTCGTGACCACGCCCCGGAACGAAGAAGCCGTCCTGACCACGCCCGGGGCCACCCCCCGCCGGTACCGCGCCGCCGCGCTCTCCGCCTGTGCCTGCCTCGCGCTCCTGCTGCCCGCCGCCCCCGCCCGCGCGGACGTCATCCGGGACCGCCAGTGGGAGCTGGCCGCCATGCACACCCAGCAGGCGTGGCGGACCACCAAGGGCAAGGGCATCACCGTCGCCGTCCTCGACACCGGCGTCGACGCCACCCACCCCGACCTCGCCGGGCAGGTCCTGACCGGCAAGGACCTCGTCGGCTTCGGGGCCGGCCGGGGCAGCCGCGACTGGGCCCGGCACGGCACCGCCATGGCCGGGATCATCGCGGGTCACGGACACGGGCCCGGCCGCGGGGACGGCGTCCTCGGTATCGCCCCCGAGGCCAGGATCCTGCCGGTCCGGGTGATCCTGGAATCCACCGACCCGGCGCGCAAGAAGGCGCGCGAGTCACGCGGCGGCGCGCTCGCCGAGGGCATCCGCTGGGCCGCCGACCACGGCGCCGACGTCATCAACCTCTCCCTCGGCGACGACAGCGCCTCCGCGCACCCCGAGCCGTCCGAGGACGCCGCCATCCAGTACGCCCTCTCCCGGGGCTCCGTCGTCGTCGCCTCCGCGGGCAACGGCGGCGAACAGGGCGACCACGTCTCCTACCCGGCCGCCTACCCCGGCGTCATCGCCGTCGCCGCCGTCGACCGCTACGGCACCCACGCCGCCTTCTCCACCCGCCGCTGGTACGCCACCGTCTCCGCGCCCGGCGTGGACGTGGTGATAGCGGACCCGGACCGCAAGTACTACGAGGGCTGGGGCACCAGCGCGGCCTCCGCCTTCGTCTCCGGCGCCGTCGCCCTGATCCGCTCGGCCCACCCCGGCCTCTCCCCGGCCCAGATCAAGACCCTCCTCGCGGACACCGCCCGCAACGCACCCCGCGGCGGCCGCGACGACGCCCGCGGCTACGGCAGCGTCGACCCGGCCGCCGCCCTGGCCGAGGGCGCCCGCCTGCGGCCCGAGGCGCGGGCGAAGGTGGCGCCCGGCCGCGCCCGCGCCTACTTCGGCACCGGCCCCGACCGGGAGAAGGAGAGCGGCCACCGCGCCGACTGGCTCGCCGCCCTCGCGGCCGCCGCCGGGGCGCTGCTCCTGGCCGCGTCCTTCGTTCTGTGGCGCGGCAGCCGCACGACCGCCCGGAGCTGAGCGGGACCTCGGGGAAATCCCCTGGTGCGAGGGGCGGGGCGGGCCCCGGTTAGGCTCGTGCCGTGGCGCTCAAGAACATCCCGGACCCCGGTTTCTCCGACGACGACGGCACCGCCGACCCCGAACTCGCCGCGGCGCTCGCCGCCTGGGCCGAGGACAGGGGCAGCGGCGCGGCCCAATCGCGCGTGCTGGCCGCGCTCAGGGGTGCCCGGCTGCTCGTCCCCGTCGTGGCCGTGCTGGGCGAGGTGGAGACGGACGAGAACGGGTTGCGCCGCGAGAAGACCAGCGACATGGCGGTGCCCACGCTCACCGCGGGTGACCGCAAGGCGCTGCCCGCCTTCACCTCGCTCGCCTCGCTGGCGCTGTGGGATCCCGAGGCCCGGCCCGTCGCCGTCCCCCTGCACCAGGCGCTCCAGGCCGCCGCCCACGAACGCGCCGACACGGTCGTCCTCGACCTGGCGGGCCCTGTCGCGTACGAACTGACCGGCGGTGCGCTGCTCGCCCTTGCCGAGGGGCGCACCAGCGCGGACCCGCTCGACGACCCGGCGGTCGTCGAGGCCGTGCGCACGGCCGTCGCCGCCGAACCCGCCGTGCTCCGCGCCCACCTCGGCCCCGGCACCGCCGACGGCACGCTCGCCCTGGTCCTGGCCGAGGACGCGGCGCCCGCCGAAGCCGCGCGCCGGGTCGCCGGGCTGCTCGCCGCCGACGAGGTGCTCCGCGCCCGCCTGGTGCGCGGCCTCGACCTCGCCCTGCTTCCGGCCGCCGCCCCGCAGCCCAACGAGCCGCTGTTCACGCGCTGAGCGCCACCCACGGACGAAGGGAGCGCCCCCGGCTTTCCGGGGGCGCTCCCTTTCATACGTACGTGAGGGGCCGGGGACTAGCCGTACACCGGGCCCGTGTACTTCTCGCCCGGGCCCTGGCCCGGCTCGTCCGGGACGAGCGAGGCCTCGCGGAAGGCGAGCTGGAGCGACTTCAGGCCGTCACGCAGCGGGGCGGCGTGGAAGGAGCTGATCTCGGTGGTGCTGGCGTCGAGCAGGCCGGCCAGCGCGTGCACGAGCTTGCGGGCCTCGTCCAGGTCCTTGTGCTCGTCGCCCTCCTCCGTCAGGCCGAGCTTCACCGCGGCGGCGCTCATCAGGTTCACGGCGACCGTGACGATCACCTCGACGGCCGGGACCTCGGCGATGTCGCGGGTCATGGTGTCGAAGTCGGTGGTCTCGGGGGACTGGGGGGAGGTCTCACTCATGCCCCACACGATAGGCGCTGCGGCGGGGTGCACACGATTGGCCCCCGTGGCGGTGTACTGCTAACCTGGTGTAACGACCGGCCAGGCACTCCCATGTGTCCGGCCCACAAGTGGAGGCTCCGATCTCCCACCCGACCACCCTCCGGGGCGGCGGGTCATCCGGTCAGACGGTAGCCATCGTTCCGTACGGACGATGGAGCCGTCCGATGCGCGCCCCGCGGTTGACCGCGGCGGTGCTCCGGTAGCCCATGGAGCCCCGCCTGTGTCCCGTCCGGGGCATTTTTCATGTGCCGCGACGGTTGGTCCCGAGTGAAAGTACGCGCTTGTCTGCCAGACAGGCGTGTGGTGCTACCGAGGAGGATCCATCAGCGCCGAGCCCCGCATCAACGACCGGATTCGTGTTCCCGAAGTACGACTGGTCGGTCCCAGCGGCGAGCAGGTCGGGATTGTTCCGCTTGCCAAGGCCCTGGAGCTCGCACAGGAGTACGACCTGGACCTGGTCGAGGTGGCGGCGACCGCCCGTCCGCCCGTGTGCAAGCTCATGGATTACGGGAAGTTCAAGTACGAGTCGGCCATGAAGGCCCGTGAGGCGCGCAAGAACCAGGCGCACACGGTCATCAAGGAGATGAAGCTCCGGCCGAAGATCGACCCGCACGACTATGACACCAAGAAGGGTCACGTCGTCCGGTTCCTCAAGCAGGGCGACAAGGTCAAGATCACGATCATGTTCCGTGGTCGCGAGCAGTCCCGGCCGGAGCTCGGCTACCGACTGCTGCAGCGTCTCGCGGAGGACGTCCAGGACCTCGGCTTCGTGGAGTCGAGCCCGAAGCAGGACGGCCGAAACATGATCATGGTTCTCGGTCCGCACAAGAAGAAGACCGAGGCGATGGCCGAAGCCCGCGAGGCGCAGGCCGCCCGCAAGGCGGAGCGCCAGGGTCACCCGGCCGACGCGGAGGACTCCGCCGAGGAGCCCGTCGCCGAGGCACCGGCCGAGGAACCCGCCGAGGCCTGATCCCGGGCAGCCCGCCCAGGACTACCGATACACATGACGCTCCCGCGCGCCGGTCTGCGGACCGGCTGGGGGCGCCACTGACGAGGAGATAACGGCGCTATGCCGAAGAACAAGTCGCACAGCGGTGCCAGCAAGCGCTTCAAGATCACCGGCTCCGGCAAGGTGCTCCGCGAGCGTGCCGGCAAGCGCCACCTGCTCGAGCACAAGTCGTCCAAGCTGACGCGTCGCCTCACCGGCAACGCCGAGATGGCCCCGGGCGACGCCAAGAAGATCAAGAAGCTTCTCGGCAAGTGACGTTTCTCCGCCCCCGGTGACCGGGGGCGGAACGTCGGGACCGGGACCTATTCGAATTCGGGCCGTGTGATCACCCACCACGGCCCCGCTACAAGGAGTTAACAAGTGGCACGCGTCAAGCGGGCAGTCAACGCCCACAAGAAGCGCCGGGCGATCCTCGAGGCGGCCTCCGGCTACCGCGGTCAGCGTTCGCGCCTGTACCGCAAGGCCAAGGAGCAGGTCACCCACTCGCTGGTCTACAACTACAACGACCGCAAGAAGCGCAAGGGCGACTTCCGTCAGCTGTGGATCCAGCGCATCAACGCCGCTGCCCGCCAGAACGGCATGACGTACAACCGACTCATCCAGGGTCTGAAGGCCGCCAACATCGAGGTGGACCGCAAGATCCTGGCCGAGCTCGCGGTCAACGACGCCAACGCGTTCGCCGCGCTCGTCGAGGTCGCGCAGAAGGCGCTTCCGAGCGACGTCAACGCGCCGAAGGCCGCGTAAGCGCCTGACGGCTTGTTGAGCCGGACCCGGACCCGCAGGCCATCGGCCTGCGGGTCCGTGCGTTCCGGCGGCCCCGGCCCCCGCTTTCGTCCGCGGGGGGCGGGTGGCTGGTCGCGCAGTTCCCCGCGCCCCTGAAAACGCCGCTGCGCGGCATCCCCCCGGGCGCCCCGCAGGGGCGTCTCAGGGGCGCCGGGGACGGCGCGAGCAACCCACCACGGTCCGCAGACGAACACCGGGCCCAGCCCCCCGCCCCCTTCCCAGAGAGTCCGCACATGCCCACGCCCGAGCTGATCTCCCCCCGCTCCCCCCGTGTCGCCGCCGCCAGGCGGCTCGCGCGGCGCAACTTCCGGGGCAAGGAGCGGCGGTTCATCGCCGAGGGGCCGCAGGCCGTGCGGGAGGCCGTGGAGCACCGCAGCGGCGGTGAGGCGACGCTGACCGAGCTGTTCACCACCGTCGAGGCCGCCGAGCGGTACGCGGACATCGTGGCCGCCGCCCGCGACGCGGGCGCCCGGGTCCACTACGCCGACGACGAGGTGCTCGCCGAGGTCTCCCAGACCGTCACCCCGCAGGGCCTCGTCGGCGTCTGCCGCTTCCTGGACTCCCCGTTCGAGGACATCCTCGCGGCGCGCCCCAGGCTCGTCGCCGTCCTCGCGCACGTCCGCGACCCCGGCAACGCCGGCACCGTACTGCGCTGCGCGGACGCCGCGGGCGCCGACGCCGTCGTCCTCACCGACGCCTCCGTCGACCTGTACAACCCCAAGTCGGTCCGCGCCTCGGTCGGTTCGCTCTTCCATCTGCCGGTCGCCGTCGGCGTCCCCGTCGAGCAGGCCGTACGGGGGCTGCGGGACGCCGGTGTGCGCATCCTCGCCGCCGACGGCGCGGGCGAGGACGACCTCGACGACGAGCTCGACGCGGGCACCATGGGCGGCCCCACCGCCTGGATCTTCGGCAACGAGGCCTGGGGCCTGCCCGAGGAGACCCGCGCGCTCGCGGACGCCGTGGTGCGCGTCCCGATCCACGGGAAGGCCGAGAGCCTCAACCTGGCGACCGCCGCCGCGGTGTGCCTGTACGCCTCGGCGCGGGCCCAGCGCGCCCGCACTCCTCGCTGAGGGGGTCCGCACGGTCACTTCCAGCTAGTAGTGTGGCGGGCTCGGGGGCCCACTGTGTGCTTCGGAGAGGTGGGATACGGGGATGGCTGTCGGCGTGAGGACCATCGGCGCGAACGCCCTGGTGCGGCCTGCTGCCCAAGGCACCCCGGGCATAGACCCCGAGGACCTGCCCGACGGTCTCGTCGTCGCCGACGAGAAGGGCCGCGTCATCTGTTTCAACACGGCCGCCGCCCGGATCACCGCGGTCTCCGCGCGCGACGCGCTCGGCCTGGAGCTGGAGCGCGCGCTGCCGCTGGAGGACCTCAAGGGCCGCCGCTGGTGGCAGCTGACCGATCCGTACGGCGGACTCGCCATCCGCGTCGGCCAGCCCGAGCGCAATCTGCTGCTGCCCGGCGGCCGCGAGGTGCTGGTCTCCGCGCGGTACGTGCGCGAGCACCCCACCGGCCCGGTGCGCCAGGTGGTGGTCAGCCTGCGCTCGACCGAGGCGCGCAGACGCACCGAGCGCTCGCACGCCGAGCTGATCGCCACCGTCGCCCACGAGCTGCGCTCGCCGCTGACCTCGGTCAAGGGGTTCACCGCGACGCTGCTCGCCAAGTGGGAGCGGTTCACCGACGACCAGAAGCGGCTGATGCTGGAGACCGTCGACGCCGACGCCAACCGCGTCACCCGGCTGATCGCCGAACTCCTCGACATCTCCCGGATCGACTCCGGCCGGCTGGAGGTGCGGCGCCAGCCCGTGGACATAGCGGCCGCCGTCGGCAGGCACATCCAGGCCCATGTGGCCTCCGGCCAGGTCCCCGACCGCTTCCTGGTGCGCATCCAGCGCCCGCTGCCCGATCTGTGGGCGGATCCGGACAAGATCGACCAGGTCCTGGGCAACCTGCTGGAAAACGCGGTGCGCCACGGCGAGGGAACCGTCACCATCGAGGTGGCACCCGCGCCCGTCCGTATCGACGAGCACGACGAGAAGGGAACGGCCGTCACCGTGAGCGACGAAGGCCCCGGCATCCCCGAGGAGTCGATGGGCCGCGTCTTCACCCGCTTCTGGCGGGGCAGCAAACGCGGCGGCACCGGCCTCGGGCTCTACATCGTCAAGGGCATCGTGGAGGCGCACGGCGGCACCATCGCGGTGGGCCGCGGCTCCGGCGGCGGCGCCGAGTTCCGATTTATCCTGCCCGTCGGCGCCCCGGCCTACCTCCAGTAGGGACCGCCGGGCCGCCCACGGGCGCATCCGCATTCACCCACCCCGTTAGACTCGACCTTTGGCGCGTTCGTGTCCGTGCTGTCGCGCGGCCCAGTCGCGGTCGCGGTGGCGGGACCCCCAGCCAAGCCAATCGGAAGTACGGGAAGAGATGTCGGCACCCAATAAGTCGTACGACCCTGTTGAGGTCGAGGCGCTGAAACCGGAAGAGATCGAGCGCATGCGGGACGAGGCGCTCGCCGCCTTCGCCGCGGCCGGCGATCTCGACGCCCTCGCACACGCGAAGACCGCGCACGCCGGTGGCACCTCGCCCCTGTCGCTCGCCAACCGTGAGATCGGCGCCCTGCCGCCGCAGGCCAAGGCCGCGGCCGGCAAGCTCGTGGGCATGGCCCGCGGCGCCGTGAACAAGGCGCTGGCCGCCCGCCAGGCCGAGCTGGAGGCCGAGCGCGACGCGCGCGTCCTGGTCGAGGAGGCGGTGGACGTCTCGCTGCCCTACGACCGCGTACCGGCCGGCGCCCGCCACCCCCTGACCACGCTCTCCGAGCGCATCGAGGACATCTTCGTGGCCATGGGCTACGAGGTCGCCGAGGGCCCGCAGGTCGAGGCCGAGTGGTTCAACTTCGACGCGCTCAACATCGGCCCCGACCACCCGGCCCGCGGTGAGCAGGACACCTTCTTCGTCCAGGGCCCTGGGGGCACCTCCGCCGACTCCGGCGTCGTGCTGCGCACGCACACCTCCCCGGTGCAGATCCGCTCGCTGATCGACCGCGAGCCGCCCGTCTACGTGATCTGCCCCGGCCGCGTCTTCCGCACGGACGAGCTGGACGCCACGCACACCCCCGTCTTCAACCAGGTCGAGCTCCTCGCCGTCGACGAGGGCCTGACCATGGCGGACCTCAAGGGCACCCTGGACCACATGGTCCAGTCGCTCTTCGGACAGGACATGAAGACCCGGCTGCGGCCGAACTTCTTCCCGTTCACCGAGCCGTCCGCCGAGATGGACATGGTCTGCTACGTGTGCCGCGGCGAGTCCGTCGGCAACCCCGACCGCCCCTGCCGCACCTGCTCCAGCGAGGGCTGGATCGAGCTCGGCGGCTGCGGCATGGTCAACCCCAAGGTGCTCACCGCCTGCGGTGTCGACCCCGGGAAGTACAGCGGCTTCGCCTTCGGCTTCGGCATCGAACGCCTGCTGATGTTCCGCCACAACGTCGAAGACATGCGAGACATGGTCGAGGGTGACGTCCGGTTCACCCGGCCGTTCGGGATGGAGATCTGATGCGGGTCCCGCTTTCTTGGCTGCGGGAGTACGTCGACCTGCCGGCGACGGAGACCGGCCGGGACGTCCAGGCCAAGCTCGTGTCCGCCGGTCTCGAGGTCGAGAGGGTCGAGCAGCTCGGCGCCGGGCTCAAGGGCCCGCTGGTCGTCGGCCAGGTGCTGACCATCGAGGAGCTGGAGGGCTTCAAGAAGCCCATCCGCTTCTGCACGGTCGACGTCGGCACGGCCAACGGCACCGGCGAGCCGCAGGAGATCGTCTGCGGCGCGCGCAACTTCCAGGTCGGCGACAAGGTCGTCGTGGTCCTGCCCGGCGCCGTGCTGCCCGGCGACTTCGCCATCGCCGCGCGCCAGACGTACGGCAAGACCTCGCACGGCATGATCTGCTCCGGCGACGAGCTGGGCATGGGTGACGACGGCAGCGGCGGCATCATCGTCCTGCCGCCCGAGCACGAGGCCGGCACCGACGCCATCGAGCTCCTCGAGCTCGTCGACGAGGTCCTGGACATCGCCGTCACCGCCAACCGCGGCGACTGCCTGTCCCTGCGCGGCGTGGCCCGCGAGACCGCCATCGCCTACGGCCTGCCGCTGCGCGACCCGGCGCTGCTCGACGTGCCCGCGCCCAACTCCTACGGCTACCCGGTGAAGATCGCCGACCCGATCGGCTGCGACCGCTTCACCGCGCGCACCGTCGTCGGCCTCGACCCCGAGGCGCGCTCCCCGATCTGGCTCCAGCGCCGGCTCCAGAAGGCCGGGATGCGCCCCATCTCGCTCGCCGTCGACGTCACCAACTACGTGATGATCGAGCTCGGCCAGCCGCTGCACGCCTACGACCGCACCCTGGTCGACGGGCCGATCGGGGTCCGCCGCGCCGAGGCGGGCGAGGTGCTCACCACCCTCGACGGCGCCAAGCGCAAGCTCGACGCCGCCGACCTGGTCATCACCGACAACCGGGGCCCGATCGGCCTCGCCGGTGTCATGGGCGGCGCCAACACGGAGATCGCCGACTCGGTCACCGACCCCGAGACCGGGCAGGTCCGGGGCACCACCGAGGTGGTCATCGAGGCCGCGCACTTCGACCCGGTCGCCATCGCGCGCACCGCGCGCCGCCACAAGCTGTCCTCGGAGGCGTCCAGGCGCTTCGAGCGCGGCGTCGACCCGCAGGCCGCCTCCGCGGCCGCCCAGCGGACCGTCGACCTGCTGGTGCTGCTCGCGGGCGGCACCGCCGAGGCCGGTGTCACCGAGGTCCTGGCGCCCTCCGCGCCGCGCACCATCTCCGTCCCCGCCGACCACCCCGACCGGGTGGCGGGCGTGGAGTACGGCCGCGAGACCGTCGTGCGCCGCCTCCAGGAGATCGGCTGCGACGTCTACGGGCAGGACGAGCTCGTCGTCACCGTGCCCTCCTGGCGCCCCGACCTCACCGAGCCGAACGACCTCGCCGAGGAGGTCATCCGGCTGGAGGGGTACGAGAACCTGCCCTCGACCCTGCCGAAGCCGCCCGCGGGCCGCGGTCTGACCGAGCGCCAGCGGCTGCACCGCAGGGCGGGCCGCGCGCTCGCCGGAGCAGGCTACGTCGAGGCGCCGAACTACCCCTTCGTCTCGGAGCAGGTCTTCGACCAGCTCGGCCTGGAGGCGG
Organism: Streptomyces sp. NPDC026377; assembly: GCF_055567715.1. Classification (NCBI taxonomy): domain Bacteria; kingdom Bacillati; phylum Actinomycetota; class Actinomycetes; order Kitasatosporales; family Streptomycetaceae; genus Streptomyces; species Streptomyces sp. NPDC026377. The sequence continues at coordinate 191,590 of NZ_JBVHPV010000006.1, read as the reverse complement.
ACGACCCCGCCCGCCGCGTCGTGAAGCTGGTCAACCCGCTCAACGACGAGGAGCCGGCGCTGCGCACGACGCTGCTGCCGGGGCTGCTCACCGCGCTGCGCCGCAACGCCGGCCGCGGCGGCCACGACCTGGCGCTCTTCGAGACCGGTCTGGTCTTCCGGCCCACCGAGCACCAGGGCGTCGCCGCCCGCCTTCCCGTCGACCGCCGCCCCACCGACGAGGAGATCGCCGCGCTCGACGCCGTGCTGCCCGCGCAGCCCCGGCACGCGGCCGCGGTCCTGGCCGGTGCGCGCGAGCAGGCCGGCTGGTGGGGCAAGGGCCGCCCGGCGGACTGGGCCGACGCGGTCGAGGCCGCCCGGACCCTGGCCCGCGAGGCCGGCGCGGAGCTCATCGTCCAGCAGGGCCAGTACGGGCCGTGGCACCCGGGCCGCTGCGCCGAGCTCGCCGTCGTCGTCGACGGGGAGATCGTCCGGATCGGCCACGCGGGCGAGCTGCACCCGCGCGTGGTCAAGGCGCTCAGCCTGCCCGAGCGCACCTGCGCCATGGAGCTCGACCTGGACCTGCTGGCCAAGGCGGGGGAGGGCACCCTGCGGGCGCCGCGGATCTCCACCTTCCCGGTGGCCACCCAGGACGTGGCGCTGGTCGTCGACACCGAGGTCCCCTCGGCGGTCGTCGAGTACTTCCTGCGCGGCGGCGCCGGTGAACTCCTGGAGTCCATCCGGCTGTTCGACGTCTACACCGGCGAGCAGATCGGCGAGGGCAAGAAGTCGCTGGCGTACGCGCTGCGCTTCCGTGCCGCCGACCGCACGCTGACCGTCGAGGAGGCCTCGGCCGCCCGCGACGCGGCGGTGGCCCTGGCCGCCGAGCGCACGGGCGCGGTGCTCCGCGGGGCATGACCGCCGTACAGCGGTGGTGAGGAAGGGCGCGTCCGGATCCCCGGGCGCGCCCTTCCGGCGTTCCACGCCCCTCCCCGCGCGCCGCTCTCCCCGAACCCCTCCCTCCTCACTCGTTCGGGTGAGAACCGGGAGCGATGTAGGCAAAAAAGGGCGGCCGGTGGACAGAATCGACCCGGCCGTGGAGGCCAGGGCAGGGGCGAGCGGCGCAGAGCCCAGGGGGGCCGACGGCATGATCCGTACCGGGAGTCGGACCGCGGCCTGCGCGCGAGCCCTGGCCGCACGGCGGGGCCTCGTGCCGGCGCTGCCCGTCCTCTGGCTGCTCCTGGTCGTCGTCTGGCAGCTGACCTGTCCGCTGGTCACCGACGATTCCCTGGGCCTGCGGATCGCCACCTGCGCCGCCTTCCTACTGGCCGTGATCTGCCTGGTGCACGGCGTACGGCTGGGCGCGGCCCGGGAGCTGCGGCTCGTCCAGGAGGTCGCGGACGCCGCCCAGCTGGTGCTGCTGCGCCCGCCGCCGCCCCGGGTGGACGGACTCCTCGTGGCCGCCGGGCAGCTCTGCGCCGGCCGCGGCGCGGTCGTCGGCGGCGATCTGTACGAGGTGATGGCCACGCGGTACGGGGTGCGGGTCGTGATGGGTGATGTGCGCGGCCACGGCCTGGGCTCGCTCGGCGCGGTCGCGGCGGTGCTGGGCAGTTTCCGTGAGGCCGCACACGACGAGCCGGAGCTGGCGGGCGTGCTGCGGCGGCTGGAGCGGGCGCTGCAACGGCATCTGCGCGAGCGGGCCCGCACCGAGCACCCTGCGTGCTGCGCGGGTGAGCCGGAGAGCCCGGTCGCCGAGGAGTTCGTGACCGTCCTGCTCCTGGAGATCCGCGACGACGGCCTGGTGGTCGGCCTCAACTGCGGCCACCCCTGGCCCTACCGGCTGTGCGGCGGCGCCGAGGCACTGCTGCCCGGCGACCCGCTGCCCCCGCTCGGCTCCTTCCCGCTCCCCGCCGAGCTGCCGCTGCACCGCTGCACCCGGCTGCTGCCGGGGGAGGCGCTGTGCCTGCACACGGACGGCGCCGAGGACGCCAGGGACCGCGCCGGGCGGTTCTTCCGGCTGCAGGAAGTACTCGCCCGGGCGGCCCTGGACACCCCGCTGTCACCCGCCGCGGTGGTCGACCGCGTACAGCGGGAGCTGCTGCGGCACACCGGCGGACGGCTCGCCGACGACGTGGCGCTGATGGTGCTGCGCAACGACCGGGTGCGCGTGCCCGCGCGGCCCGCGGCGGTTCCCACCGCACGGGCCCGGCGCTGAGAGCCTGTCTTCGAACCCCCGTCTGCGCTGCGGGCGGACGACGGGGGTTCAAAGACAGGCTCTCAGCCGGGCGCGCGTGCGCCGTCGGCCCTGCCGCGGAGTGACGGGCAGTTCGGCAGGACCGGCGGCGCCGGGTGCGGGCCGCCGCACTGTACGAGGGGGAGCCGACGGCCCGGCACGCCTCTGTGGAGAGGCAGTTCAGTCAATCGGGAGCCCCATCCCCGCGGCAGAGTGCGCGGCGCACAAATGCGAGCACTCCCATCACACCCCGTGTGAACGCGCCTCCTCTACGCTGGGGCCAACGAGCCAACGGAGGGCCTGATGCAGCCCAATACCCTGCTCGACGCGCTGGTCGACGAGGCAGGCATCTCGAACGCCGGGCTGGCGGCCCATGTGAACCAGGCCGGCCGTGCCAGAGGACTGGCACTGAAGTACGAACACACCGCGGTGGCCCGGTGGTTGAAGGGCCAGCGGCCGCGCGGGCAGGTGCCCGACCTGATCTGCGAGGTGCTCGCCGCCCGGCTGCACCGGCCGGTCACCCTCGACGACATCGGGCTCGGCGTGCCGGGTGAACCGGCCGCGCCGGTGGGCTCGCCGCTCGCCGGGTTCGTGGAGCGCGCCACCGCCCTGTGGCGCTCCGACGAGCAGCAGCGCCCGCACATACTGGGCGCGCCCGCGGTCACCGGCACCCCGGCCGTGATGCCGGTGTGGGAGTGGGAGAACCCGCCGGAGGACACCGATGTGTCCCGGCACGGGCAGACCGCGGTCGGCGAGAGCGACATCGAGATGCTGCGGGCCGCACGCGCGCACTACGAGCTGATGTACCGCAAGGCCGGGGGCATCGCCACCCGCTCGCGGATCGTGGGCTTCCTCAACTCCGAGACCGCGCCGCTGCTGCGCGGCTGCTACACCGACGCGACCGGCCGCCAGTTGCACCGGGCGACCGGCGGCCTGGTCGCGGTCGCCGGGATCTGCGCGTACGACTCCAACGCCCAGGGCCTGGCGCAGCGCTACTTCCACCAGGCGCTCAGGCTGGCGAAGGCGAGCGGGGACCGGGGGCTGGGGGCGTATGTGATCGCCCTGCTGGTCAACCAGTCGCTGTTCATGCGCGACTACCGCCAGGCGGTCGCCTTCGCGGAGGCGGCGCTGCGGGCGGCGGGCCACCAGCTCACCCCGGCGCTGGCGGCGGATCTGCACGCGATGCAGGCCAAGGCGTACGCCCACCTCGGTGACGGGCGCAGCGCGCTCGGCGCGATCCGGGGCGCCGAGCGGGCCGCCGAGCACATCCGGCCGAAGAACGAACCCGCCGAGACCGGCTACGTCCAGCCGGGCCTGGTCAACGTCCAGGTGGCGGAGGCCCTGCTGCGGCTCGGCGATCTGCCGGCCGCGCGCGAGCAGGCGGGACTGGCGGCGCACGCCCCCTCGCACGACCGGGGCAGGGTGCACCGCCTGGCGATGCTCGCGCAGATCGAGCTCCGGCAGGGCGACGCGGACCGGGCCGTCGCGACGGCGGTCGAAATGGCCGAGCGGGCCCGGGGGATGGAGTCGCAGCGCCTTCGCGACCGGTTGCGAGCCGTACGCGAACACCTGGTCGAGAGCGGTTGCGCCGGCGCCGACGAAGCCGCCGAGCTGATCGACGGGGCACTGCGCGTTCCCCTGTGAGCGCGTGCCTGCTGCGATATTGCCATCCTCTTGTCGGAAGGTGGCAAAAACGTGCAGTGGACGAACCTGAGTGAGCAAACTGTCTATGAGAACCGCTGGTTCCGCGTCAATCTCGCCGATGTCGCTCTCCCGGACGGGCGACACCTCGACCACTTCCTGATCCGGCTGCGCCCGGTCGCCGTGGCGACCGCGGTCAACGAGGCCAACGAGGTGCTGCTGCTGTGGCGGCACCGGTTCATCACCGACAGCTGGGGCTGGGAGCTGGCCGCGGGGGTCGTCGAGGACGGCGAGGACATCGAAGCCGCGGCCGCCCGGGAGATGGAGGAGGAGACGGGGTGGCGGCCTGGCCCGCTGCGCCATCTCCTCACCGTCGAACCCGCCAACGGGCTCATCGACGCCCGTCACCACCTCTACTGGTCGGAGTCGGCCCAGTACATCGGCCACCCCGAGGACGACTTCGAGTCCTCGCGGCGCGAGTGGGTCCCGCTCAAACTCGTGCCCGACATGATCGCCCGTGGGGAGGTCCCGGCCGCCAACATGGCGGCCGGACTCCTGCTCCTGCACCATCTGCGGCTCGGCGACGGCTGACCGCCGCCGACCGCCGGTGTTCACCGCCCCAGCGCCTGCCAGACGGCGACGGCCAGCGCGCCCAGGGCGGTGAGCGCCGTGAGCGCGGGCAGCGGCCACCTCGTGTGCTCCAGGGACGACAGCCGCATGCCCAGCTCGGCCAGTTCGCGTTCGCTCTGGTCGTCGCGGTGGGTGAGCAGCGTGAGCTGCCCGTCGATGCGGGCCAGGCCCACTTCCAGGGAACGGCGTAACTCGAACAGTTCGTCGACGGCCATCGGTAGGCCGGGGTCGCTCGGCACGGCGAGGCTCCTTCGTCGTTGTGGCGGAATGCCATTGACTTTTCGCCAAGGAGTCAACTCGCCCTGCCCCCGGGGCGGGAGAGTGTGCGAAGAGCATATGCGTGCTCGCGCCGCACACCGGGTGTGAACGCGGCGGGCCCGGCCCTCACCCAGAGGAGCCGGGCCCGGCGTCAGCCGTCCCGCGGTACTCAGGCGTACGTGTAGAAACCCGAGCCGGTCTTGCGGCCCAGGCGCCCCGCGTCCACCATGCGCTGCAACAGCGGAGGCGCCGCGTACAGCGGCTCCTTGAACTCGTCGTACATCGAGTCCGCCACCGAGGCGACCGTGTCCAGACCGATCAGATCGGACAGCTTGAGCGGACCCATCGGATGGGCGCAGCCCAGCTCCATGCCGTTGTCGATGTCCTCACGGCTGGCGATGCCCGACTCGAACATCCGGATCGCGGAGAGCAGATACGGGATGAGGAGCGCGTTGACCACGAAGCCCGAGCGGTCCTGGGCGCGGATCGCGTGCTTGCCGAGGACCTTCTCCACCATGGTCTGGGCCCGGCTGAGGGTGCCCTCGGAGGTGGTGAGCGCCGGGATCAGCTCGACGAGCTTCTGCACCGGCGCCGGGTTGAAGAAGTGGATGCCGATGACCTGGTCGGGCCGCGAAGTGGCGACCGCGAGCTTCACCAGCGGGATGGAGGAGGTGTTGGAGGCCAAGATCGCGTCCGGGCGGGTGACCACCTGGTCGAGGACCTGGAAGATCTCGGTCTTGACCTGCTCGTTCTCCACCACGGCCTCGATGACCAGGTCACGGTCGGCGAACTCGCCGAGGTCGGTGGTGAAGCTCAGCCGGGCGAGCGTCGCGTCGCGCTCCTCCTCGGTGATCTTGCCGCGCTCGGCGGCCTTCGTCAGGGAGTTGTGCAGCCGGGTACGGCCGATCTCCAGGGCTTCGCCGGTGGTCTCGGCAACCTTCACGTCCAGGCCGCTGCGGGCGCAGACCTCCGCGATGCCGGCCCCCATCTGGCCGCAGCCCACCACTCCGACGCGTGCAATATCTCCCGTGGGGTCCGTCACATCGTGCCTTTCGCTTCTGACAGAAAAGTCCCGGCGGGTCCCCCGTATGAGTCCGGCGCCCGACCCGGCCCCACGACGTTACTCCGCGCCTGCGTGGGATCAGGGGGTGGGGCGGGCATGCTGTGCGCAACACCGGACATTCGCGGCGACGAGGGGGTCATGAAGTGGGACGGATCACTCGGCGGGGACTGCTGGCGGCGACGCTCGCGGCCGGTACGGCGGGCGCGGTGAACGGCCTGGTCACAGCGGACGCGGCGGCCGTGGAGGGCGCGGCCGGGGCCCTCGCGGCCGCCGGCCCCGGCCGCCCCTGGCACGCGCCCCGGCCGCTGGAGTTCCGGGGGATGTGGCTGGCGACGGTGTCCAACCTCGACTGGCCCTCGCAACCGGGTCTGCCCCCCGACCGGCAGGAGGCCGAACTCATCGCCCATCTCGACCGGGCCGCCGCCCTGCGGCTGAACGTGGTGGCGCTCCAGGTCCGCCCCACCGCCGACGCCCTGTGGCCCTCGCCGTACGAGCCGTGGAGCCAGTACCTCAGCGGTGTCCAGGGCCAGGACCCGGGATGGGACCCGCTGGGCACGGCCGTCCGCGAGGCCCACCGGCGCCGCCTGGAGCTGCACGCCTGGTTCAACCCGTACCGGGTGGCCAACCACACCGACCCCTCCAGACTCGTGCCGACCCATCCCGCGCGCGTGCACCCCGAGTGGGTCGTGGCGTACGGCGGAAAGCTCTACTACAACCCCGGCCTGCCGGAGGTCCGCCGGTTCGTGCAGGACGCCATGCTGGACGCGGTGGCGCGCTACGACGTGGACGCGGTGCACTGGGACGACTACTTCTATCCGTACCCGGTCGCCGGACAGAGCTTCGCGGACGACGACGCCTACGACCGGTACGGGGCGGGCTTCCCCGACCGGGCCGCCTGGCGCCGCGACAACATCGACCGGCTCGTCCGGGAGACGGCGGCCCGGCTCAAGCAGGTCCGGAGCCGGGTGAAGTTCGGGATCAGCCCCTTCGCGGTCTGGCGCAACGCGGCCACCGACCCGCTCGGCTCGCCCACATCGGCCGGCGTGCAGACCTACGACGACCTGCACGCGGACACCCGGAAGTGGGTGCGCGAGCACTGGATCGACTACATCTGCCCGCAGGTGTACTGGAACATCGGCTTCCAGGCCGCCGACTACGCCGCGCTGGTGCCCTGGTGGGACGCGGTCGCCCGGGGCAGCGGCACCCAGCTGATCGTCGGTGAGGCTTTGTACAAGGCGGGAAACCCGGCGCAGCCCCCCGCCTGGCAGGACCCGGCCGAGCTCTCCCGCCACCTCACCCTCGCCCGGCGGTACGCCTCGGTGCGGGGCCACTGCTTCTTCTCGGCGAAGGACGTGGCCGAGGACCGCATCGGCGCGATGGCCCGGGTGGTCGCGGACCACTATCCGGGCCGGGTGCGGCCGTGACCGCGCCGCCTCGGGGTCCTACTCGTCCGTGGGGCGCCTGACGACGGTGTCGGGACCCGGGGACATCAGGGTCTCGTGCCCGTCCTCGAAGCGCACCCGGTACGGCGGTGTCCCGTCCGGGCCCAGTACCTCGATGACTTCCGCGCTCCGGTCGTGCTGTCCGACGGTTCTGCCGTGCACCAGCAGCCGGTCGCCCACGCTCGCTCGCATGGGCCCATTCTAGGGCGGCGGGGCCGGCCCGCACCCGTGCGAACGGGCCTCGGGCGGCGGTGGTTTCAGGCCGCCGCGCGCTGCGTCACGGCGATGCAGACCAGCACGCCCGCCGCTGCCAGCGGGGCGGCGGGGGAGAGGTGCTCGCCGAGCAGCAGCACGGCCCAGACCAGCGTCAGCAGCGGCTGCGCCAGCTGGAGCTGGCTGGCCCGGGGCACCCCGATGGCGGCCATGCCCCGGTACCAGACGTACAGCCCGAAGAACTGCGAGCCGGCCGCGACCCACAGCATCCCGAGGACGCCGTGCGCGCCCAGGTGGACCGGTTCGGCGGCGAGGGCCGCGGCCGAGCCGAGGACGGCGAGCGGCAGGGTGAGGATCAGCGCCCAGCCGATCACCTGCCAGCCCGGCATCACCCGGGCGAGGCGCCCGCCCTCGGTGTACCCGGCGGCGCACACCAGCAGGGCCGCGAAGAGGTAGAGGTCGCCCGTGGAGAGGGCGCCGCCGCTCTGCTGCACGGTGAAGGCGACCACGACCCCGGCTCCGGCCAGCGCCGCCGCCCAGAAGGCGCGGGAGGGGCGGCGGCCGGTCCGCAGCGCCGAGAGCGCGGCCGTGGTCAGCGGCAGCAGGCCCACGACGACCGCGGCGTGCGAGGTCGTGGACGTCCGCAGGGCCAGGGTGGTCAGCAGCGGGAAGCCGACGACGGTCCCGGCCGCGACCACCGCGAGGCCCGCCCAGTGCCGGCGCTCGGGCAGCGGCACCCGGCCCGTGAGCAGGAAGGCGCCCGCGAGCAGCCCGGCGAGCAGACTGCGGACGGCCACGAGCGACCAGGGCCCGAAGCTCTCCAGGCCCCAGGCGGTGGCCGGGAAGGTGAGGGAGAAGGCGACGACGCCGAGTCCGGCGAGGAGCGCGCCCTGCCGGGGGTCGGGGGAGACCGCCGGGGCCGCAACCGGGGTACGGGCCGGGCGGCCGTCGACCGCTATCGTCGTGCGAGCAGTAGCGCTATCCTGTGCTGTCATGCAAGAGCGTAGCAGTGTGGCCGACCTGGCGACCATCCTGAAAAAGGACCTCGACCGCTACTCCGTAGGTGGAAAGCTGCCGTCGAGCCGGGCGCTCGTCGAGCAGTACCGGGTCTCGCCGGTCACCGTCTCGCGGGCGCTGGCCAGGCTCGCCGCCGAGGGCCTGGTCGTCACCCGTCCCGGCTCCGGCGTCTTCCGCGCCGAGCCCCGTACGTCCGAGACCCGCCCCGGCGACACCTCCTGGCAGGAGGTCTCGCTCAGCGCCGACGGCGCCACCGACGCGGTGCCGCGCGCGGTCGACGCCTCCGGGGTCCTGGCCACCCTCGCCTCGCCGCCGCCCGGGGTGATCGAGTTCAACGGCGGCTACCTGGCCCCCGCCCTCCAGCCGGAGCGCGCGATGGCCGCCGCCCTCGCCCGGGCCGGCCGCCGCCCCGGAGCCTGGGGGCGGCCGCCCACCGACGGGCTGACCGAGCTGCGCGACTGGTTCGCCCGCGAGATCGGCGGCACGGTCACCGCCGCCGAGGTGCTGATCTGCGCCGGGGGCCAGTCCGCGCTCACCACGGCGCTGCGGGCGCTCGCGGCGCCGGGCGCGCCGGTCCTGGTGGAGTCGCCGACCTATCCCGGCATGCTCGCGGTGGCCCGCGCCTCGGGGCTGCGGCCGGTGCCGGTCCCGGTCGACACCGACGGGGTGCGGCCCGACCTGCTCGCCGCCGCCTTCCGGGCCACCGGGGCGCGGGTCCTGGTGAGCCAGCCCCTCTTCCAGAACCCCACCGGCGCGGTGCTCGCCCCCGCCCGGCGGGCCGAAGTGCTGCGGGTGGCACGGGAGTTCGGGGCGTTCGTCATCGAGGACGACTTCGCCCGGCTGCTCGTCCACGCGGACGCGGGCCCGCTGCCCGCGCCGCTCGCCGCCGACGACCCGGACGGTGTGGTCGTGCACGTCCGCTCGCTCACCAAGGTGGCCTCGCCCAGTCTGCGCGTGGGCGCGCTCGCGGCCCGGGGCCCGGTCCTGGAGCGGCTGCGCGCGATCCAGGTCGTCGACAGCTTCTTCGTCCCGCGCCCGCTCCAGGAGACGGCCCTGGAGCTGGTCGGCTCCCCGGCGTGGCCCCGCCACCTGCGGGCCGTCTCCCAGGAGCTGGGAGAGCGCCGGCAGGCCATGGCGACGGCCCTGGCCCGCCAGCTGCCCGGCCCGGCCGTGCCCCACCTGCCCTCCGGCGGCTACCACCTGTGGCTGCGCCTGCCGGACGGCACGCCCGAGGCCGTGCTCGCCGCGGCGGCCCTGCGGGCCGGAGTCGCGGTCGCCCCGGGCCGCCCCTACTTCAGCGCGGAACCCCCCGCCGCGCACCTGCGGCTGTGCTTCGCGGGTGTGGCGGGCCGGGCCGAGATCGAGGAGGGGGTACGGCGGCTGCGTACCGCCTACGACGAGGTGGGCGCCGCGACCTCTTGACCGACCGCCCGTCCGGTCGCACGATCACGGCCATGACGGTCCGGCTGACGATGGTCGCGGCGGCGCGCTGCTCGGCGCTGCCGGTCGAACGCTTCGCCGACGACCGCCCGCTCGACGGGGCGGCCCGGCACGAGGTCGCGCTCGCCGCGCCCTCCCTGGTGCCGCTGGGCGCGGCCGAGCTGCGCTACTGCTCGCCGACCGCGCGCAGCCGGGCCACCGGGGAGGCCCTGGGGTACGCGCCGATGGTCCAGCCCGCGCTGCGCGACTGCGACATGGGCCGCTGGCGCGGCTACACCCTGGCCGAGGTCGCGTCCCGGGAGCCCGAGGCCGTCGACGCCTGGCTCGCGGACCCGCGCGCGGCCCCGCACGGCGGTGAGCCGCTGCTCGGCTTCATCGCACGGATAGGGGCGTGGCTGGACACCCGGCCCGCCGAGGACGGCGCGATGGTCGCGGTGGCCGAGCCCTCCGTCGTCCGGGCGGCGCTGGTGTACACCCTGAACGCACCCCCGGCGGCGTACTGGAACGTCGACGTCCGGCCGCTGTCCACGGTGACGTTGACGGGTGGGGCGCGGGGATGGCATCTGAGTCTGCTGAATTTCGCGGGGTAGCCGTTGCCCCGGGGTTCGTCTGCGGGCGGTGGTGGGTTGCTCGCCCCGTTCCCCGTTCCCCGTTCCCCGCGCCCCTTGCCGTGCCCGGACTTCGTCTGCCGGTCGTGGTGGGGTGCTCGCGCCCCTTCCCGGGTGGCGTCAGCCGAGTTGTCGTATCACCCTTGCCGGGTTGCCCACCGCCAGTACCCCGTCCGGCAGGTCGCGGGTCACCACCGATCCCGCCCCCACCACCGTGTTCGCTCCGATGCTCACGCCGGGGCAGACGATCACCCCGCCGCCCAGCCACACGTTGTCCCCGATGGTCACCGGCTCGGCCTTCTCCCACCCCTGGCGGCGCCGTTCGGCGTCCAGTTCGTGCGTGGGGGTGAGGAGCTGGACGTTCGGCCCGATCTGGGCGTCCCGGCCGACCGTGATCCGGCCGGTGTCCAGGAACACCGCGCCGAAGTTCACGAACGTACCGGCGCCGATGCTGATGTTGTACCCGAAGTCGCAGTGGAACGGCGGCCGGACGCGTACGGACGGGTCGACCGCGCCCAGCAACTCGGCCAGCAGGGCGTGCCGTTCGGCGGGCGGGGCCCCGGCCGCCGCGTTGTAGGCGGCGCACCGCGCGATCCGGCGCTCGGTGTCGGCGGCCAGCTCGGGGTCGTCGGGCAGGTACCACTCGCCGGCCAGCATGAGCCGCTTGTTCTCACCCACGGGAGCTCCTCCTCGTCCTCGGTGACGAAGCATCTCACCGCCGCCGCAGGGCAGTTCGGCGACCCGCCCCCCTGCCCTGTCGTCGGGGACCTCGCGCACACCGGGCGGATCGCCGTCCTGGCCGGACCCGGCCCGCGCGACCGGACCCGGGCGGCGGTGTTCGCGTACATGACGGGGCTGGTGCGGCCGAGGGGGTACCGCCGGGGTGGCGAGGGGCAGGAGCCGGTCGACGACAGGACTTTTGCATAAAACTGCATAGCTGCGTATAGTCATGCCATCGACGAGGAGGCTTCGATGGCGGTACGAGCGGCAGTGGCCGGGGCGAGCGGGTATGCGGGCGGGGAACTGCTGCGGCTGCTCCTCGCGCACCCGGACGTCGAGATCGGCGCCCTGACCGGGAACACCAACGCCGGACAGCGGCTCGGCGCGCTCCAGCCGCATCTGCTGCCGCTGGCCGGACGCGTCCTGGAGCCCACCACCGCCGAGGCGCTGGCGCGCGACCACGACGTGGTGTTCCTGGCGCTGCCGCACGGTCGGTCCGCCGCCGTCGCCGAGCAGCTCGGCGCGGACGTCCTGGTCGTGGACATGGGCGCGGACTTCCGGCTGGAGGACCCCGCCGACTGGGAGGCGTTCTACGGCTCGCCGCACGCCGGGACCTGGCCCTACGGGCTGCCGGAACTGCCGGGCGGGCGCGCCGCGCTGGAGGGGGCCCGGCGCATCGCGGTCCCCGGCTGCTACCCGACCGCCGTGTCGCTGGCGCTCTTCCCCGCGTACGAGAGCGGCATCGCCGAGCCCGAGGCCGTGATCGTCGCCGCCTCCGGCACCTCCGGCGCGGGCAAGGCGGCCAAGCCGCATCTGCTCGGCAGCGAGGTCATGGGGTCGATGTCGCCGTACGGCGTGGGCGGCGGGCACCGCCACACCCCCGAGATGGTCCAGAACCTCAGCGCGGCCGCCGGGGAGCGCGTCACCGTCTCCTTCACGCCGACCCTCGCCCCCATGCCCCGCGGCATCCTCGCCACCTGCTCCGCCAGGGCGAAGCCGTCGGTCACCGGGGAGGCGGTGCGGGCGGTGTACCAGAAGGCGTTCGCCGACGAGCCGTTCGTCCATCTGCTGCCCGAGGGGCAGTGGCCCGCCACCGCGTCGGTGTACGGCTCCAACGCCGCGCAGATCCAGGTGGCGTACGACGAGAGCGCCCACCGGATCGTGGTGGTCGCCGCCATCGACAACCTGACCAAGGGCACCGCGGGCGCCGCGGTGCAGAGCATGAACATCGCCCTGGGACTTCACGAGACCCTGGGCCTGACCACGACAGGAGTTGCGCCGTGAGCGTGACGGCAGCCAAGGGATTCACGGCGGCGGGCATCGCCGCCGGGATCAAGGAGAACGGCAACCCGGACCTGGCCCTCGTGGTCAACCACGGGCCGCGCCGCGCCGCCGCGGGCGTCTTCACCTCCAACCGCGTCAAGGCCGCCCCCGTCCTGTGGTCCGAGCAGGTCCTCAAGGGCGGCGCGGTCACCGCCGTCGTCCTCAACTCCGGTGGCGCCAATGCCTGTACGGGCCCCAAGGGCTTCCAGGACACCCACGCGACCGCAGAGAAGGCCGCCGAGGTCCTCGACGGGCACAGCGCGGGCGAGGTCGCCGTCGCCTCCACCGGGCTCATCGGCGTGACCCTGCCCATGGACAAGCTGCTGCCGGGCATCGAGAAGGCCGCGGCCGAGCTCTCCGCGCACGGCGGCGAGAAGGCGGCCATCGCCATCAAGACGACCGACACCGTCCACAAGACGTCCGTCGTGACCAAGGACGGCTGGACCGTGGGCGGCATGGCCAAGGGCGCCGGGATGCTCGCCCCGGGCCTGGCCACCATGCTCGTCGTCCTCACCACCGACGCCGACCTGGACGCCCCCGTCCTGGACCGCGCCCTGCGCGATGCCACCCGGACCACCTTCGACCGGGTCGACTCCGACGGCTGCATGTCCACCAACGACACCGTGCTGCTGCTGGCCTCCGGCGCCTCGGAGACCGCCCCCCGGTACGCGGAGTTCGCCGAGGCGGTACGGACCGTCTGCGACGACCTCGCCCGGCAGCTCATCGGGGACGCCGAGGGCGCCAGCAAGGACATCCGCATCGAGGTCGTGAACGCGGCGAGCGAGGAGGACGCCGTCGAGGTCGGACGCTCCATCGCCCGCAACAACCTCCTCAAGTGCGCCATCCACGGCGAGGACCCCAACTGGGGCCGGGTGCTGTCCGCCATCGGCACCACCAGGGCCGCCTTCGACCCGGACCGCCTCAACGTCGCCATCAACGGCGTCTGGGTGTGCAAGAACGGTTCGGTGGGCGAGGACCGCGACCTCGTCGACATGCGCTACCGGGAGGTCCGCATCACCGCCGACCTCGCCGCCGGGTCCGCCGAGCCCGTCGTGATCTGGGCCAACGACCTCACCGCCGACTACGTCCACGAGAACAGCGCGTACAGCTCATGAGCACGCGAAAGCACACCGCGCTCCCCAAGGCGCGCATCCTCATCGAGGCGCTGCCGTGGCTGACCCGCCACCACGGCAGGACCGTCGTCATCAAGTTCGGCGGCAACGCCATGGTCGACGAGGCGCTCAAGGCCGCCTTCGCCCAGGACGTCGTCTTCCTGCGGCACGCCGGGCTCAAGCCCGTCGTGGTGCACGGCGGCGGCCCCCAGATCAGCGCCCAGCTCGACCGGCACGGCCTGGTCAGCGAGTTCAAGGCGGGCCTGCGCGTCACCACGCCGGAGGCCATGGACGTCGTACGGATGGTGCTCGCCGGGCAGGTCCAGCGCGAGCTCGTCGGGCTGCTCAACCAGCACGGCCCGCTGGCCGTCGGGATGACCGGCGAGGACGCCCACACCATCACCGCCACCCAGCACCGGCCCGAGATCGACGGCGAGCTCGTCGACATCGGACGGGTCGGTGAGATCACCGCGATCGACACCGGTGCCATCGAGGCGCTGCTGGAGGACGGCCGGATCCCGGTCATCTCCTCGATCGCCCGCTCCCAGGACGACGGACATGTCTACAACGTCAATGCTGATACGGCGGCTGCGGCTCTTGCGGCTGCGCTGGGCGCCGAAACCCTGATGGTCCTGACCGACGTCGAGGGCCTGTACGAGGACTGGCCGCACAGCGACGAGGTCATCAGCAGGCTCACCGCCCGGCAGCTGGAGAAGCTGCTGCCCGACCTCTCCAGCGGCATGGTCCCCAAGATGGAGGGCTGTCTGTTCGCGGTGCGCAACGGCGTCACCACCGCGCGCGTGATCGACGGGCGCGTCCCGCACTCCATCCTTCTCGAGATCTTCACCGACGAGGGCATCGGCACGATGGTCGTGCCCGACGATCAGCGGCCCGACGACCAGCAGGGGGAAGCACAGTGACCGGTCAGGAACTGGCCCAGCGCTGGCAGCGGGTCATGACGGACAACTACGGCACGCCGAAACTGGCGCTGGTGCGCGGCGCGGGCGCCAAGGTGTGGGACGCCGACGGCACCGAGTACACCGACTTCGTCGGCGGCATCGCGGTCAACGCCCTCGGCCACGGCCACCCGGCCGTCGTCGAGGCGGTCTCCCGCCAGATCGCCACGCTCGGCCACGTCTCCAACCTGTTCGTCGCCGAGCCGCCGGTGGCGCTCGCCGAGCGGCTGATCGAGCTGTTCGGCCGGCCGGGCCGGGTCTTCTTCTGCAACTCCGGCGCCGAGGCCAACGAGGCCGCCTTCAAGATCGGGCGGCTGACCGGCCGGGGCCACATGGTCGCCACCGAAGGCGGCTTCCACGGCCGCACGATGGGCGCGCTCGCCCTCACCGGCCAGCCCAAGAAGCAGGAGCCCTTCCTGCCCCTGCCCGGCGATGTGACGCATGTGCCGTACGGGGACGTCGAGGCGCTGCGGCAAGCGGTCACCGAGAACACCGCGCTGGTCGTCATCGAGCCCATCCAGGGCGAGAACGGCGTGGTCGTCCCGCCCCCGGGCTATCTGCGGGCGGCCCGGGAAATCACCGCGGCCACCGGCACGCTCCTCGTCCTGGACGAGGTGCAGACCGGCATCGGCCGCACCGGCGCCTGGTTCGAGTACCAGCGGCACGAGGGCGTCCTGCCCGACCTCGTCACCCTCGCCAAGGGGCTCGGCGGCGGTCTGCCCATCGGCGCCACCGTCGCCTTCGGCCCGGCCGCCGAGCTGCTGACGCCCGGTCAGCACGGCACCACCTTCGGCGGGAACCCGGTGGCGTGCGCGGCCGGACTCGCCGTCCTGGACACGCTCGCCGCCGACGGAGCCCTCGACCGCGTGAAGCGGCTGGGCGAGCGGCTGCGGGGCGGAATCGAGGCGCTGGCACACCCACTGGTCTCCCACGTCCGTGGCGCGGGGCTGCTGCTGGGTATCGTGCTCACCGAGGCCGTCGCCGCCAAGGTGCAGCGGGCGGCCCAGGATGCCGGATTCCTGGTCAACGCGCCCGCCCCCGATGTCGTACGGCTCATGCCGCCGCTGATCATCGGTGACGCGGAGGTGGACGCGTTCCTCCAGTCGCTGCCCGGTGTCCTCGACGCGAGCAATAACGGGGACGGACGATCCGGAGAATGAGACGACGATGACCGACGAGGCGCAGGACCAAGAGCTCGGCGGCCCCGCCGTACCGCAGACCCGCACCGCCCGCCACCGACGGATCGTGGACATCCTCAACCGGCAGCCGGTGCGGTCCCAGAGCCAGCTCGCCAAGCTGCTCGCGGACGACGGGCTGAGCGTCACCCAGGCGACGCTCTCGCGCGACCTCGACGAGCTGGGCGCGGTGAAGATCCGCAACACCGGCGGCGAGCTGATCTACGCGGTGCCCAGCGAGGGCGGCTTCCGCACGCCCAAGGCGCCCCTCGGCGAGTCGGCCAAGGAGGAGCGGATGCGCCGGCTCTCCGCGGAGCTGCTGATCTCCGCGGAGGCCTCCGCCAACCTGGTGGTGCTGCGGACGCCGCCGGGCGCCGCCCAGTTCCTCGCCTCGGCCATCGACCAGGCCGAGCTGCACGACATCCTCGGCACGATCGCGGGCGACGACACCCTGATGCTCATCAGCCGCGACCCGGCCGGCGGCCAGGCCCTCGCGGACCATCTGCTGCGCCTGGCACAGAACGACCGCTAGGGCCCGCCGGGGCTCAGTAACGCGTGATCGCGGTCGGCCCGGACGCCGTGCCGATCGCGATGTGGGGGTGCTTGGCGGGGTCCGCCCAGGCCAGGATGGCGGCCATCGCGTCCGCCGGGACCGAGACGCAACCGGCCGTCGCCCCCTTCCCGTTGACGTGCAGGAAGATCCCCGCACCCCGCCCGCGCACCGGCTGGTCGTAGTTGAACCCGACCACCAGGGCGCGGGCGTACTGCGTGGGGTAGGCGGTGATCTGCTCGGACTCGCTCGCCCGGCAGTCCGCGGGCAGCCCCTCCACCCAGCGGTTGTACGCCTGCGAGGCGGTGTCCTCGCACCACCAGGACTTCGCCGTGGCGCGACGGTAGGTGAACTTCGTCCCCTGGGGCGCGGCCGTGGTGCCGAACGCGTACGGCAGGTCGTACAGGCCGGTCGGGGTCGTGTTGGTGCCCTGGGTGCGGGTGGTCCCCTCGACCAGGCCCTTGGCGCCGAACCTCGCCTCGGCCCCGCCCACCGCCACCCACAGCGGCCCGCGTCTGTCCCACCAGGTCACCCGGCCCGTGGTGGAGCCGGGCGAGGGCGCCTCCGCGGTGATCAGCTGGGTGCCGCCGCCGGTGTCGGACATCCGGTTGGGCAGGTTCGGCGAGTGGAAGGGGCGGGAGTCGGCCGTCGCGGCCGGGGCCGCGAGCGCGAGCAGGGCCGCACCGAGTGCGAGAGCGGTACGCATCATGCCCGTGACCGTACGCGGCCCGCCCGTTGACGTCCTGCCGGGGGCCCGAACCGTTACCCCGGTCGCGTGGCACGCGTTCTCCTGATGCCCCCCCGCGGTCCCCTTCCGTCCCCTCGTTGACAAAACATACGGACCACTGCATAGTTATACCCATCACCGAATGCACCGTAAGGAGAAACCCGTGACCGAGCGCGTCGTACTCGCCTACTCGGGCGGTCTGGACACCTCCGTCGCCATCGGCTGGATCGCCGAGGAGACGGGCGCCGAGGTCATCGCCGTTGCCGTGGACGTCGGCCAGGGCGGCGAGGACCTGGACGTCATCCGCAAGCGCGCGCTCGCCTGCGGTGCCGTGGAGGCCGAGGTCGCGGATGCCCGTGACGAGTTCGCCGACGAGTACTGCCTCCCGGCGATCAAGGCCAACGCCCTGTACATGGACCGCTATCCGCTGGTCTCGGCGCTCTCCCGGCCCACCATCGTCAAGCACCTGGTGGCCGCGGCCAGGAAGCACGGCGCCACCACGGTCGCCCACGGCTGCACCGGCAAGGGCAACGACCAGGTGCGGTTCGAGGCCGGTATCGCGGCCCTGGGCCCGGACCTGAAGTGCATCGCCCCGGTCCGCGACTACGCGATGACCCGGGACAAGGCGATCGCCTTCTGCGAGGCCAAGAACCTCCCCATCGCCACCACCAAGAAGTCGCCGTACTCGATCGACCAGAACGTCTTCGGGCGCGCGGTCGAGACCGGCTTCCTGGAGGACATCTGGAACGCGCCGATCGAGGACATCTACGAGTACACCTCGAACCCGGCCGAGCCCCGCGAGGCCGACGAGGTCGTCATCTCCTTCAAGGAGGGCGTGCCCGTGGCCCTCGACGGCAGGCCCGTCACCGTCCTCCAGGCGATCCAGCAGCTCAACGAGCGGGCCGGCGCCCAGGGCATCGGCCGGATCGACATGGTCGAGGACCGGCTCGTGGGCATCAAGTCCCGTGAGGTGTACGAGGCGCCCGGCGCGATCGCGCTGATCACCGCCCACCAGGAGCTGGAGAACGTCACCGTCGAGCGCGAACTGGCCCGCTACAAGCGGCAGGTCGAGCAGCGCTGGGGCGAGATGGTCTACGACGGCCTGTGGTTCTCCCCGCTCAAGCGCGCCCTGGACGGCTTCATCAACGAGGCCAACCAGCACGTCACCGGCGACATCCGGATGACCCTGCACGGCGGCCGCGCCGTCGTCACCGGCCGGAAGTCCGAGGAGTCGCTCTACGACTTCAACCTCGCCACCTACGACTCGGGCGACACCTTCGACCAGTCCAAGGCGCAGGGCTTCATCGAGATCTTCGGACTCTCCTCGAAGATCGCCGCCAAGCGCGACCTGGCGTAACGGCGACGCGTTGTCCATGCCGCCTCCCCGTCTCCGCGGCGGGGAGGCGGCGGCATACCCACCCCTTGTGAGGAGCAGCAGCTGTGAGCAGCAACAACGGTGACGTCCGGCTCTGGGGCGGCCGGTTCGCCGACGGACCCGCCGAGGCGCTGGCGAAGCTGTCCGCGTCGGTCCACTTCGACTGGCGCCTCGCGCCGTACGACATCGCCGGCTCCCGCGCCCACGCGCGCGTGCTGCACAAGGCGGGCCTGCTCACGGCCGACGAGCTCCAGCGGATGACCGCGGGTCTGGACCTGCTGGAGGCGGACGTCGCGAGCGGCGCCTTCACCGGCACCATCGCCGACGAGGACGTGCACACCGCCCTGGAGCGGGGCCTGCTGGAGCGGCTCGGCCCCGACCTCGGCGGCAAGCTGCGGGCCGGCCGCTCCCGCAACGACCAGGTCGCCACCCTCTTCCGGATGTACCTGCGCGACCACGCCAGGATCATCGGCGGCCTGATCGCCGAGCTCCAGGACGCGCTGGTGGGCCTCGCCGAGGCGCACGGGGACGTGGCGATGCCCGGCCGCACCCACCTCCAGCACGCCCAGCCCGTCCTCTTCGCCCACCACGTCCTGGCCCACGTCCAGTCCCTGTCCCGGGACGCCGAGCGGCTGCGGCAGTGGGACGAGCGCACCGCGGTCTCGCCGTACGGCTCGGGCGCGCTCGCGGGCAGCAGCCTCGGCCTCGACCCGGAGGCGGTCGCCGCCGACCTCGGCTTCGAGCGCGGCAGCGCGGCCAACTCCATCGACGGCACGGCCTCCCGCGACTTCGTGGCGGAGTTCGCCTTCATCACCGCGATGATCGGCGTGAACCTCTCGCGGATCGCCGAGGAGATCATCATCTGGAACACGAAGGAGTTCTCCTTCGTCACCCTGCACGACGCCTTCTCCACCGGCTCCTCGATCATGCCGCAGAAGAAGAACCCGGACATCGCGGAGCTCGCGCGCGGCAAGTCCGGACGGCTGATCGGCAATCTGACCGGTCTGATGGCGACCCTGAAGGCGTTGCCGCTCGCGTACAACCGTGACCTCCAGGAGGACAAGGAGCCGGTCTTCGACTCCTGCGACCAGCTGGAGGTGCTGCTGCCCGCGTTCACCGGGATGATGGCGACGCTCACCGTCAACCGGGAGCGCATGGAGGAGCTGGCGCCCGCGGGCTTCTCGCTCGCCACGGACATCGCGGAGTGGCTGGTCAGGCAAGGCGTGCCGTTCCGGGTGGCGCACGAGGTCGCGGGGGAGTGCGTCAAGGTCTGCGAGACGCGGGGCATCGAGCTCGACGAGCTCACCGACGAGCAGTTCGCCGAGATCTCCGAGCATCTGACGCCCGAGGTGCGGACCGTCCTGAACGTCCCCGGCGCCCTCGCCTCCCGAGACGGCCGCGGCGGCACCGCCCCCTCGGCCGTCGCCGTCCAGCTCGCCGAGGTCAAGGCCGACCTGGCCGTCCAGCACGCCTGGGCCGGCGCCCGTACATGAGATACCGGTGCGGGGTGTGCGCGCCGCGCATGCCCCGTACGGATGGAGTGCGCCGCCGATGTCGATCAGCGGCGCCCTTTTCGTGCGACCATGGTCCCTTCGGCGGTGAGGGAGTGGGACGTGGGGGACGTGGCGGTCGGCGCGCAAGAAGGACACGGGGACGCCGAGCGGCCCCGGGAGCCCGGGGGGACGGCGGCGCCCGGGGCAGCGACCGAAACGGCAGCGGACGAAACGGCCGACACCGGCGCCGAGCCGGCCGGGCCCAAGCCCCGGCAGCGCTCCTTCTGGAAGGAGCTGCCGCTGCTCATCGGCATCGCGCTGATCCTCGCGCTGCTGATCAAGACGTTCCTGGTGCAGGCGTTCTCCATCCCCTCGGACTCGATGCAGAACACGCTCCAGCGCGGTGACCGGGTCCTGGTGGACAAGCTGACCCCGTGGTTCGGCTCCGAGCCGGAGCGCGGCGAGGTCGTCGTCTTCCACGACCCGGGCAACTGGCTCGACGGCGAGCCCACCCCGCAGCCCAACGCCGTCCAGAAGGTGCTCAGCTTCGTCGGGCTGATGCCCTCCGCCGAGGAGAAGGACCTGATCAAGCGGGTCGTCGCGGTCGGCGGGGACACCGTGGAGTGCAAGGGCACCGGCCCTCTCAAGGTCAACGGCAAGGCCCTGGACGAACCGTATGTCTTCGCCGGGAACACCCCGTGCAGCGCCGACCAGGAGAGCCAGTTCAAGATCACTGTCCCCCGGGGCCGGATCTGGGTGATGGGCGACCACCGGCAGAACTCGGCGGACTCCCGCTACCACCGCGACCAGCCGGGCGGCGGCTCGGTGCCGGTCGACAAGGTCGTGGGGCGCGCGCTCGTCGTCGCCTGGCCCGTCAACCGCTGGGAGGCGCTGTCGGTGCCGAGCACCTTCGGGCAGCCGGGCATCGGCACGGCCGCCTCGGCGGCGCCCGCCGCGCTCGGCCTGCTCGGCGCGGCCCCGGTCGTGCTGCTGCGCAGGCGCAGGCGCGCCAGGCGCTGAGGGGTTTCGCCAGGGAAGGGCCGGGCCGTCCGACCGGACGGCCCGGCCCTTCACCGTGCGCGCCCTAGGCGCCGACCACCCCGTCGATCCCCTCGCGCAGGAAGTCGGCGTGGCCGTTGTGGCGGGCGTACTCCAGCAGGACGTGCACCATCACGAGCCGCAGCGAGACATCCGTGCCCCACCGGGCGTTGTGCGCGACCACGTCCAGCGACTCGGCCTCGCGCTCGATGCGCCGGGAGTGCTCGACCTCCGCCTGCCAGCGGGCGAACGCGTCCGCGCGGGTGGCGCCGCTCGCGTCGTACGCCACCTGGTAGTCGTTCACGTCCGAGTAGACCAGCGTGATGTCCTCGGCACCCACCACCCTGCGGAACCAGGTCCGCTCCACCTCGGCCATA
Source organism: Streptomyces sp. NPDC026377 (assembly GCF_055567715.1). NCBI lineage: Bacteria > Bacillati > Actinomycetota > Actinomycetes > Kitasatosporales > Streptomycetaceae > Streptomyces > Streptomyces sp. NPDC026377. The sequence continues at coordinate 170,221 of NZ_JBVHPV010000006.1, read as the reverse complement.
TGGCGGACGAGGCCGAGCAGCGAGAGCGTCGAGGGCGGCATGGAGGTGGTGCGCAGCTCCTCGTCGGTCAGGCCCTCGCACTTCATGGCGAGCGTGGCCCGGTGGTAGTCGAGGAAGCCGCGCAGCGTCTCGCGCTCATCGGCGAGCAGGGGCGGCGAGGGGCGGTCGTCGGTCATGACGGGGTCCTTCCGGGGGCGTGGGCGGGCGACCGCCACGCTAGTGATCCACAAGCCGCGAGTCGACAGCATTTCGAATGAGACGCCAATGTCTCATTCGGGTTATGGTTGTCTCATGACTGTGGACCGTGACCAGGTGCTGCGTACGGCGGCCGCCCTGCTCTCCCGCAAGGCCACCGCCACGATGGACGAGGTGGCGCGCGCCGCCGGTATCGGGCGCGCCACCTTGCACCGGCACTTCGCCGGACGTGACGCGCTGGTCAGGGCGCTGGAGAACTTCGGCATCGAGCAGTTCGAGGACGCCCTGGACGCGGCCCGGCTGGACGAGGGGCCCGCGCCCGACGCGCTGCGCCGCCTGATCGCCGAGGTCGAGCCCGCCGCCGGACTGCTCGCCTTCCTGGTCACCGAGAACCAGCTCTTCGAGGGCGACCGGATGAACGAGGGCTGGGACCGGCTCGACGCGCGCGTCTGCGCGCTCTTCCGGCGCGGCCAGGAGCAGGGCGACTTCCGGATCGACCTGACCCCGGCGTGGCTCACCGAGGCCCTCTACGGCCTGATCGGCACCTGCGCCTGGGCCGTCCAGGTCGGCCGGGTCGCCGGCAACGACTTCCAGCACATGATCGTCGAGTTGCTGCTCGGCGGAGCGCGACGGAGCGTGGAGAAATGACCAGTACCACTTCCCGGGCCGAGTCCGTGCACGAGGCACGCCAGCCGGGCCGCTGGCTCGCGCTGGCCGTGCTCGTCCTGGCGGTGCTCCTGGTGGCCGTCGACGCGACGGTCCTGGGCCTGGCCACGCCCTTCCTCAGCGAGGACCTCAAGCCCTCGGGGACGCAGCTGCTGTGGATCGGCGACGTCTACTCGTTCGTCATCGCGGGTCTGCTCGTCTCCATGGGCAGCCTCGGCGACCGGATCGGCCGCAAGCGGCTGCTGCTGTGCGGCGCGGTGGCCTTCGGCGCGGTCTCGGTCCTCAACGCGTACGCCTCCAGCCCCGAGATGATGATCGCGGCGCGGGCGCTGCTCGGTGTGGCGGGCGCGACGCTGATGCCGTCCACGCTGGCGCTGATCCGGAACATCTTCCACGACCCGCGCGAGCGCAGCGTCGCCGTCGGCATCTGGGGCGCGGCCGCCTCGGCGGGCGCCGCCGTGGGACCCGTCGTCGGCGGCTTCCTGCTGGAGAACTTCTGGTGGGGCTCGGTGTTCCTGATCAACCTGCCCGTGATGGCGGTGCTGGTACTCGTCGGCATCAAGCTGCTGCCCGAGTCGCGCGACCCCAGCCCGGGCCCCTGGGACCTCGGCAGCGTGCTGCTGTCGCTGGTGGGCATGGTCGCGGTGGTGTACGCGGTGAAGGAGGCGGCGGTCAACGGCTTCACGTGGGAGATCGCCGCGGCGGCCGCGGTGGGTGTGCTGGCCCTGGTCTGGTTCGTACGCCGCCAGCTCACCCTGGAGTCGCCGCTGCTGGACATGCGGCTCTTCCACCACCGGGGTTTCTCCGGCGCGGTCCTGGCCGACCTGCTGACCATCCTCGGCCTGTCCGGGCTGGTCTTCTTCCTCTCCCAGTTCCTCCAACTGGTCCAGGTCCGCTCGCCGTTGGAGGCCGGTCTGATCGAACTGCCCGCGGCCGTCGGCGCGGTGGGCGCCGGTCTCGCGGCGGGGTACGTGGCGCGCCGGGCCTCGGTGCGCAGCGCGGTGGCCGGGGGACTGGCGGCGGTGGGCGCGGCGCTGGCGGCCTGTATGGCGGTGTCGGCCGACACCGGGGTCGTGGCGCTAGGCATCGCGCTGTTCGTGGGCGGCCTCGGCGCCGGACTCGCCTTCACGGTCACCGCCGACGTCATCCTCTCCAGTGTGCCGAAGGAGCAGGCGGGGGCGGCCTCCGCGGTCTCCGAGACGGCGTACGAGCTGGGCGCGGCCCTCGGCATCGCGCTGCTCGGCTCGGTGGTCACGGGGATCTACCGGGACTTCACGGCTCCCGAGGGCCTGCCCTCGGGGGTGTCCGACGCGGCCCACGACTCGCTCGGCGGCGCGGTCGACGCGGCGGCCCGGCTCCCCGCCGAGCAGGCGGCCCCCATGCTGAGCGCGGCCCGGGAGGCCTTCACGGACGGCTTCCAGACGGCGGCGGCGGTGGGGAGCGCGGTGCTGTTCGCGACGGCGGTGGCGGCGTGGTTTCTGCTGCGGGGGCAGCGCCTGGAGGAGGGGTTGGAGCACCCGTAGGCCGGCCGGGGGTGCGCCTCGCCGTCGGCCCGGGCCACGGACGCCCAGGGGCGCGGGGGTGCGGGCTCGGCCCCGTGTTGCCCAGGGGTGCGGGGAACTGCGCGCTCAGCCCAGGACGGCCCGCAGCCGACGGACTGCGTGAGTCCCGGCTGCGGGCCGTCTGTGGCTGGTCGCGCGGTTCCCCGCGCCCCTGAAGGCTCGGCCGCCGCGCGGCCTTCGCCCCCGCGCCCCTCAAGGGCTCGGCGGCTACGCCGCCTTCGCCTTCGTGGCGTACATGTCCACGTACTCCTGCCCGGAGAGCCGCATGACCTCCGCCATGACCGAGTCCGTGACGGCCCGCAGCACATAGCGGTCCCGGTCCATGCCCTCGTACCGCGAGAACTCCATCGGCTCGCCGAAGCGGACCGTCACCTTGCCGGGGCGCGGCAGACCGGCGCCGCCCGGCTGGATCTTGTCCGTGCCGATCATCGCGAACGGCACGACCGGCGCGCCGGTCATCAGGGTCAGCCGGGCGATACCGGTGCGGCCCCGGTAGAGGCGGCCGTCGGGGGAGCGGGTGCCCTCCGGGTAGATGCTGAAGACCTTGCCCTCCTCCAGCACCTGGCGGCCCGTCATCAGCGCCGCGACACCGCCGTGGCCGCCGTCGCGGTTGACCGGGATCATGCCGACGCCGCTGAAGAACCAGGCCATCAGACGGCCCTTCAGGCCCTTGCCCGTGACGTACTCGTCCTTGCCGATGAAGTACACCGGACGGTCCAGGCACACCGGCATGATCATCGAGTCGATGAAGGTCAGATGGTTGCCCGCGAGGATGACCGGACCCGTCCCGGGGATGTTCTCGACGCCCTCCACCTGCGGACGGAACATCAGGCGCATGATCGGTCCGAGCACTGCCTTGATGAGCGCGAGTCGGGACAACGCTTTCCTCCGGTGTCGTGGGCTGACGGGTCCGCGCGATTGAGGTCCGCGCAGGTGAGGACGATACTCGCGGGCCGCGTCTGATCGCACATCGGGTCACGGAGCGGATACGCGATGTTGACATGTGTTTGCGCCATGTTCCGCCCTGATTGGCCGAAGGGGCTCCCCCGATTAAGGGGGATACGCCTACGCTCGTCCCCTCCCGTTGACAGGTGCGGGACAGAGGACAGGCGTGGCACACACCACTTCACAAGGAGCGTTCATGACACAGGGTGAGCGGATGAGCCCCGGGCGGCGCACCGTGCTCGGCGCGGCGGTTCTGGGCACGGCGGCCACCGGGCTGCCCGCCGCGACCGCGAGCGCGCGGCCCCGGGGGAGCGCCGGGGCGCACCGCCACGGCTCGTACCGGGACCTGCCGGTGCCGTATGTGATCGGGCACCGCGGCACCGCCGGATACCGTCCCGAGCACACCCTCGGCTCCTACCGGCACGCCCTGGACCTCGGCGCCCACGTCATCGAGCAGGACCTCGTGCCCACCAGGGACGGGCACCTGGTCTGCCGTCACGAGAACGACATCACCGCCACGACCGACGTCGCCGACCGCCGCGAGTTCGCGGGGCGCAAGGCCACCAAGACCATCGACGGCGCCGCCGTCACCGGCTGGTTCACCGAGGACTTCACGCTCGCCGAGCTGAAGACCCTGCGGGCCAAGGAGCGCCTGCCCGGCGTACGTCAGCGCAACACGCTCTACGACGGGCGCTGGTCCGTTCCCACCTTCGAGGAGGTCCTCCAGTGGGCCGAGCGCGAGGAGCGCCGCCTCGGCCGCCGGATCTGGCTGCACACCGAGACCAAGCACCCCACGTACTTCCGCGGCATCGGCCTGCCCCTGGAGGACCGGGTGGCACGGCTGCTGCGCCGCTACGGGCGCCACCGCGCCGACTCCCCGCAGTTCCTCCAGTCGTTCGAGCCGAGCAGCATCCAGCGGCTGAGCCGGCTGGTGGACACCCCGTCGGTGGTCCTGCTCTCCGGAACCGGCACCAGGCCGTGGGACTTCGTGGCGGGCGGCGACCCGCGCACCACCGACGATCTCATCAAGCCCGAGGGCCTGCGATGGATCGCCTCGTTCGCGCAGGGCATCGGCCCGACCCTGGACCTGATCATCCCCAAGGACAGGGATGGCCGGCTCACAGAGCCGACCACGCTGGTCCGGGACGCCCACGCGCAGGGGCTCGTCCTGCACCCGTACACGATGCGCAACGAGAACACCTTCCTGCCCGCCGACTTCCGGCGCGGCACCGACCCCAACGCCTACGGGGACGTGTTCGGGGCGCTGCGGACCTACTTCGCCACCGGGATCGACGCGGTGTTCTCCGACAACGCGGACACCGCGCTGCTCGCCGCGGCGGACTTCAGGGCCGGGCACCCCCACCACGGCTAGTACGGGCGTACGGATTTTCACGTACGGGTGACATACGGCCGCCGTCGAAACCGCCTCCGGCGGCGGCCGCGTCCCGCCCGGCATGGACCTCGTCAAAGAGCTGAGCCCGCTGCTGGCCGCCGAGGCCGCCGCGGAGGCCCCCGGTGCCGGAGTCGACCCCGCCGACCTCGAACAGGACGTCTGGGTGCGGCTCCTCGAAAGCCGTCCGGCGGACCCCGTGCCCTGGGTGCGCTGGGCCGTTCGGGCGGAAGTCAGAAGGGCCCGCCGCCGGGCCCGGCGGGAGCTGCCGTTCGCCGCGGAACCGGCCGCCGACCCGGAAGCGGGCCCGGAACGCACGGCTTTGAGCGAGGAGCTGAGCCGTGCTCTGCGTACGGCCGTGGCCAGGACTCCGGGGAACTGCCCCCGTCTGCTGACCGCACTTCTGTCGCCCGGCGACCCCACTTACCGAGAAATCGCAGGGGAGTTGGATATCTCACAGGGGAGTCTGGGGCCGATGCGTTCCCGTTGCCTGGGATGCCTGCGCAGAATGCTCGCGGCGGAGGTTGCGGCTCCAGGCCCGCGGGGAATGGAGCGTTAGACAACCGGTGGACGGGTGAGCGGAAGGCATGCACACATGGGCATGAGCGTGACCATCTCTGCGGCGCGTGAGGGGGACTGCGAGCAGATCCTCAAGCTTCAGTACCTCTGCTACCAGAGCGAGGCGGAGCTCTACGGCGACTACTCCATCGAACCGCTCACCCAGACCCTCGACGGCCTGCGCAGCGAGCTCGGCGACGGGTACGCGCTGGTGGCGCGGCTCGGGGACGAGGTGGTCGCCTCGGTCAGAGGCAGCGTGGACGCCTCGGGCACCGGCCGGATCGGCAAGCTGATCGTGCACCCGAGGATGCAGGGGCACGGTCTGGGCAGCCGGCTGCTGAGCGCCATAGAGGAGCACTTCGCCGGGCAGCTGTCGGCCAAGCGGTTCCGGCTCTTCACCGGCCACCGCAGCGAGTCCAGCCTGCGGCTCTACCGCAAGCACGGCTACGCGCCGGTCTCCACCGAGGCGGCCGGCCCGAAGCTGTCGGTCATCACCCTGGAGAAGGACGCGGCCGCCCGGCAGTTCGTCGCCAGCGCGTAGCGCTCCACGGGATGCGGTGACCTTTCGGCTGCGGACCGTGCTGGGTTGCTCGCGCAGTTCCCCGCGCCCCTTGAATGCCCCCTTCGGGGCGCCCGGGGGATTGCCGCGCAGCGGCCTTTCAGGGGCGCGGGGAACCGCGCGACCGGCCAGATGCGGTCCGCGGACAGAGCACCTTCAGGCGGTGGCCCTGTTACGCCGCAGCCACACCATGCCCAGCACGGGCAGGATCACCGGGATGAGGAGATATCCGGCACCGTAGTCCGACCAGACCGTGGCATCGGGGAACGCGGACGGGTCCGCGAGCGTCCAGGTGCCCACGGTCAGGACGAAGACCAGCTCGGCGGCGCAGCACACCAGCGCCGTGCGCCGCAGCCGCTCGCCGCCGCGCACCAGCGAGAAGGTGATGAACCCGTACACCACGGCGGCCACCGCCGACAGGACGTACGCCAGCGGTGCCTTGCCGAAGTCCTGGACGATCTGGACGATCGAGCGGGAGGCGGCGGCGACGGTGAACACCCCGTAGAACCAGACCAGCACCCGGCCGGGGCCGCTGCCCAGGCTCTTGCGGCCGGACGTGTCGCGCTCGGTGGACCTGGTGGTCGGCTCGGTCACGGTCACCCTCCCCAGATGTCGTAGAGACGCACTTCGAGCACCGCGAGCACCACCGCGCCGGCCGAGACCGTCACCGAGCCCCACTTGGTCCGCTCGCTCAGCGACAGCAGACCGGCCGCCGGGACGGCCGCGAACGAGCCCACCAGATAGGCGAGGAAGATCGCCACGCCCTGCTCGGGCCGCTCGCCGCGCCCCAGCTGCACCAGGCCGACCACCAGCTGCGCGAGGGCGAGCACGGAGACCACGGCCATGCCGATGAAGTGCCAGTCCTTGGTCGGCTGGTCCCGGTAGGCGGCGAAGCCGCACCAGGCGGCGAGGGCGAGCGCGGCGGCGGCGACCGCGACCGTCAGGGCGTCAAGCATGGGAACGAGCGTATTACGGGCCGAAGCCCCCCACGCGCCCGCCCCGGGCGCGCCCGGCCGGCCCCCGCGTCCCACCGTGGCCTTGGCCACAGAGCGCCCGGGGGGAAGGGGCGCGGCGGCGGTCTCCCCGTGACACCGCAATCGTGCGTATCGGCCCAGGCCAGGGCGGGGGGGACGGCGCTGACCTGGGGTCTTCGCCGTCCCACGTGGCGCTGCGGTGGCGTCCGGATGGCGGGCGAATGCTGTCCGCTATACGGACAGCGTGGATCGGCTCTTACGACCTTCTGCTTTACTTCACGCATGACCACGACGAGCAGCCGCACCCTTGCGACCGAGGCGATGAACGCGCCCGGTGCTCGTTGTATGTGTCGAATGTGCGCCTTCTGAGGGCCCCCGCCTGAGCCTCGCGCCCCGAAGCGAGACCCATGAGCCATGCCCGCGCACGCCATGCCTCCCGGTTACCACCGATGTGGCTGTGACGCGTCCCGAACACGATTGCCCCGTGCCCGGCGGACACCGCGCCGCGCACTCGACAGTGACGGAAATCCTGTGATCACCACTACGGGCCTCACCAAGGTCTACCAGTCGCGCGGCCGCGAGGTCACCGCCCTGGACGGCGTAGATCTCCATGTCCGCGAGGGCGAGGTCTTCGGCGTCATCGGCCAGAGCGGCGCCGGCAAGTCCTCCCTCATCCGCTGCGTCAACCTCCTGGAGCGGCCGACCACCGGCACGGTGACCGTCGACGGCGTCGACCTCACCGCCCTCGCCGGGCGCGGCCGGCGCGCCGGCAAGGAGCTGCGCCGGGCGCGCAGCCGCATCGGAATGGTCTTCCAGCACTTCAACCTGCTCTCGGCGCGGACCGTGCAGGGCAACATCGAGCTGCCCCTGGAGATCCTCGGCGTCTCCGGCAAGGAGCGCTCCCGCAAGGCCCTCGAACTCCTCGACCTGGTCGGCCTCGCCGACAAGGCCAGGGCCTACCCCGCCCAGCTCTCCGGCGGCCAGAAGCAGCGCGTGGGCATCGCCCGGGCGCTGGCCGGCGACCCCAAGGTGCTGCTCTCCGACGAGGCGACCAGCGCCCTCGACCCGGAGACCACCCGCTCCATCCTCCAGCTGCTGCGCGACCTCAACCAGCAGCTCGGCCTCACCGTCCTGCTCATCACCCACGAGATGGACGTCGTCAAGACGGTCTGCGACTCGGCCGCGCTGATGAAGCGGGGCCGGATCGTCGAGTCCGGCACCGTCGGCGAACTCCTCGCCACCCCCGGCTCCGAACTCGCCGCCGAGCTGTTCCCGGTGACCGGCGAGGCCACGGGCCCCGAGCGGACCGTCATCGACGTGACCTTCCACGGCGAGGCCGCGACCCGGCCGGTCATCTCGCAGCTGTCGCGCACGTACAACGTCGACATCTCGATCCTCGGCGCCGCGATGGACACCGTCGGCGGCCGGCAGATCGGCCGGATGCGCATCGAGCTGCCCGGGCGGTACGAGGAGAACGTCGTCCCGGTCGGCTTCCTGCGCGAGCAGGGCCTCCAGGTCGACGTGGTCGAGGCCGAAACCGCAGAAACCGCAGAAACCGCCGAAGCCGCAGAAACCGCCCAAGACACGACCGCGGCCGAAGCGGACATCCCGGAGCAGGCGCAGCCCGCCGCACTGGTCGAGGAAGGTGCCAAGTGAACTGGTCCGAGATGCAGCCCCTGCTGTCCCAGGGAACCGTCGACACCCTCTACATGGTGCTCTGGTCCAGCCTGGTCACCGTCGCGGGGGGACTGCCGCTGGGGGTGCTGCTGGTCCTCACCGACAAGGGCGGCCTCCTGCAGAACCGCCCGGTGAACAAGGTCATCGGCGTGATCGTGAACATCGGCCGCTCGATGCCGTTCATCATCCTGCTGATCGCGCTGATCCCCTTCACCACCTGGGTGGTCGGCACCTTCATCGGCCCCACCGCGATGATCGTGCCGCTCGCCGTCGGCGCCATCCCGTTCTTCGCCCGGCTCGTCGAGACCGCGATCCGCGAGGTCGACCACGGGCTGGTCGAGGCCGTCCAGTCGATGGGCGGCTCCATCCCGACCATCGTGCGCAAGGTGCTGCTCCCGCAGGCCCTGCCCTCGCTGATCGCCGCGCTCACCACCACCGTGATCACCCTGGTCAGCTACTCGGCCATGGCCGGCGCGGTCGGCGGCGAGGGCCTCGGGTCCAAGGCCATCACCTACGGCTTCCAGCGCTTCGAGACCCCGTTCATGCTCGTCACCGTCGGTGTGCTCATCGCCATCGTCACGGTGGTCCAGCTGATCGGCGACGGCGCGGTGCGCCTGCTGGCCCGCCGGGGCCGCACCTCCTGACCTCCTCTCCACCCCGAGCCCGCACTCCTTGTCCGGGCGACCCACCGCACCACCAGAAAGAGGCACTTTTCGTGCGTAAGAACATCAAGCTCACCGCGGCCGCCGCCGCCACCGCCGCGCTCGCCCTCGGCCTGACCGCCTGCGGCACCTCCTCCGACCCGAAGTCCTCGTCGGCCAAGGGCGCTTCGGCCGACCCCGCCCAGGCGCTCGTCGTCGCGGCCTCCCCGACCCCGCACGCCGACATCCTCGACTTCGTCAAGAAGAACCTGGCGCAGAAGGCCGGACTCAAGCTGGAGGTCAAGGAGTTCACGGACTACGTCCTGCCGAACACCGCCACCCAGCAGGGCCAGGTCGACGCCAACTTCTTCCAGCACAAGCCGTACCTGGACGACTTCAACCAGAAGAACCACACCACCATCGTGCCGGTGGTCAACGTGGAGCTGGAGCCGCTCGGCCTCTACTCCAAGAAGGTCAAGTCCGCGAAGGAGATCACCTCCGGCCAGACGGTCGCGGTGCCCAACGACACCACCAACGAGGGCCGGGCGCTCCAGCTGCTCGCGGGCAACGGCCTGATCACCCTCAAGGACGGCGTCGGCACCTCCGCCAAGCTCTCCGACATCAAGGACAGCAAGGGCCTGAAGTTCAAGGAGATCGAGGCCGCCACGCTGCCCCGCGCCCTGAACGACGTGGACGCCGCGGTCATCAACGGCAACTACGCCATCGAGGCCAAGCTCAGCCCGGCCAAGGACGCGCTCGTCCTGGAGAAGGCGGAGGGCAACCCGTACGCCAACTTCCTCGCCGTCAAGAAGGGCAACGAGGCCGACCCGAGGATTAAGAAGCTCGCCGAGCTCCTCAACTCCCCCGAGGTCAAGAAGTTCATCCAGGACAAGTACCAGGGCTCGGTCGTCCCGGCCTTCGGCGCCGTCAAGTCCTGACCCCAGCCGGTCAGTTCCGGTCACTGTCCGAGGGCCCCGCACACCGCCCGGTGCGCGGGGCCCCCGCGCGTCCGCCCGCCCCGCGGGCCCAACCCCGGCCATGCGCATCCCCGCGCCGATGCTGCATGCTGTGCCTTTACGGCCTGACGACCGTCCCCCGGCATGGAGCGGCACATGACTACCCCGACCCCGGTGTTCCCGGACATCTCCATCAGCACCGACCGGCTGGTGCTGCGCGCCTTCGACGAGGACGACATCCCGGCGCACATCGAGATGATGAACGACGAGCACGTCATCGCCTGGACCTCCGTGCCCCACCCCTACACGGCCCGCGACGCCCTGGAGTTCGTCCGTCTGCACGCCCCCGCCGAGCGCACCTCGGGGCGCGGCATCGTCTTCGCCGTCACCGAGTTCCTCACCCAGCGCCTCGTCGGCGTCATCCACCTCCAGAACACCAACTGGCGCACCCTGGCCACCGAGGTCGGTTACGTCATCGCCCCCTGGGCGCGCGGCGAGGGCTACGCCACCGAGGCCGTGCTCGCCGCCGCGCAGTGGCTCTTCCGCGACCAGCGCTTCGAGCGCATCGAGCTGCGCACCGCCGCCGACAACACCGCCTCCCAGCAGGTCGCGCAGAAGATCGGCTGCATCAGCGAGGGCGTACTGCGCAACGCCTGGATAGCGCGCACCCAGACGGAGGACGGCGGCTGGACGGACATCCGCACGGACCTGATCGTGTGGAGTCTGCTCCCCGAGGACCTCGACGGCGTCGCCGACCAGCTCGCCGACGCCGGGTACGCCTCGTTCGCCGACTGGAACTGAACCGGCCACCGCCCCCGCTCGCCCCGCCCCCACCCGCCCCGCACCAGGTAACCTCACCCTGGCCCGGCCCACCGGGGCCGCCCCGACCTGCGACGACTCCTGGAGACTGACGACGATGGCCGACCGCGTCACGGTGATCGGCTGGGACGGCTCGCCGCTCACCTCGGCGGCCAGGTCCGCGCTGTCCGCGGCCACCCTGGTGGCCGGCGCCGCCCACCACCTGGCGCTGCCCGAGGTGCCCCCGCGCGCCGAGCGGATCCGGCTCGGCAGCGTCGACCTCGCGGCCCGCCGGATCGCCGGTCACCGCGGCAGCGCGGTCGTGCTGGCCGACGGGGACCCCGGCTTCTTCGGCGTGGTCCGCACCCTGCGCGCCCCCGAACACGGCCTGGAGGTCGAGGTGGTGCCCGCCGTCTCGGCCGTGGCCGCCGCCTTCGCCCGGGCCGGGATGCCCTGGGACGACGCCGAGATCGTCGTCGCCCACCGCCGCACCCTGCGCCGCGCCGTCAACGTCTGCCGGGCGCACACCAAGGTCGCCGTCCTCACCTCGCCGGGCGCCGGGCCCGCCGAACTCGCCCTGCTCCTCGAAGGCGTCCACCGCACCTTCGTCATCTGCGAGGAGCTCGGCAGCGAGCGCGAACAGGTCACCGTCCTGACCTCCGACAAGGTCGCCGACCACGCCTGGCGCGACCCCAACCTGGTCATAGTCATCGGCGGCGCCCAGGGCGCGGCGCCGGGCGCCGGCTGGATCGCCGGACGCGACCCGGCCCACCCGCGGCAGGTCCGCGGCTGGGCGCTGCCCGCGCACGCGTACGGAGATGCGCTCGGCCCCGGTGAGTCCGCCGATCTGCGCGCGGCCCAGCTCGCCCGGCTCGGCCCGCGCACCGGCGACCTCGTCTGGGACATCGGCTGCGGCAGCGGGGCGCTCTCCGCCGAGGCCGCCCGGTTCGGGGCCGCCGTCATCGCCGTCGACGCCGACCCGGACGCCTGCGCCCGCACCGAGGCCGCGGGCCGCCGCTTCGGCGTCCAGCTCCAGGTCGTCGCGGGCCGCGCCCCGCACGTGCTGGAGTCGCTGCCCGAGCCCGACGTCGTCCGCGTCGGCGGCGGGGGAGCCCGGGTCGTCTCCGCCTGCGCCGACCGCCGCCCCGAGCGGATCGTCGCGCACGCCGCCACCCGCGACGGCGCCGAGGCGATCGGCGCGGCCCTCGAAGCCGGCGGGTACGACGTGGAGTGCGCCCTGTTCCAGTCCGTGGACCTGGACACGAGCGTCTGGTCGGAACGGGAACGCTCGGTCGCCTTCCTGCTCTCCGGAAGGCGCCCGGAAAGGTCCCCGTGATCTCTCCGGCGTGTCGTCCGGGGTAGGCTGGCCGACTGTTGTACCGCACCGGGCCGTTCGGCGCTACGTTCGTCAATGTCCGGAATGGGTAACCGGTTTGGGACCCTGCCGCGGTACGTCGGATCCCGGTGGAGCGCAACGTGGCGCACCCCACACGTTCCGTGGCCGAGACGGGGCGCCAGGTCGGCGATCTCCCGCGAGAATGCTGTGTGTCCGCGGGCCGTTCGCACCGCGCGGCGGGCCCGCTCGTTGTTGTCGACGGGGGCGGGGCGTGCCGTGCGAGGGCGTCCCCGGGCGCAGGCCGAAGAAGCACTACAGATGGACGAGGGGTACGCATGACTGACACCGGCCAGGTCCCGGGCGAGGGACTGCCCAAGGACGCGGGCATGGTGGAGCAGCCGGGCGTCCCCGCTCCCGGCGCGTACACCTTCCTCGACCCCTCCGACGGTTCGGCGCTCGGCGCGGACGACGACGACCTCCTGCTGATGCCGGGCGCCCAGGGCGCCTGGATCGATCCGCAGTCCGCGCCCGCCCCGCTCGCGGCCGCCGTGCCTGCGCAGTCCCCGGCGCACGCCGTCCCCGCCGCCCCGGAGCAGGCCGCCGGACCCGGCGCCCACGAGGCAGGTGGCCGCGACTCCGGCTCGGTGGACCTCGGCGCCGTCCGCACCCCGCCCGCCGCCCCGTCCGTGACGGCCCCGACCGCCCGCCGCCCGCTGCACATGGGCCCGCCGGTACCGGACGCCTCCGGCGGTGTCGTACGGTCGCTGGCCGACCGGGGACCGGCCGCGGGCGCCCCCGCCAACCCGGCGCCGGTGCGCGCCCCCGGCCCGCCGACCACCGGCCCCGAGTACCTCGACGTGCCCCGCGAGGAGACGGCCGCGCCGGTGCCCGCGCCCCAGCTGAGCGAGCTTCCCCCGCAGGGGGCGACGCCGTGGGAGTCCGCGGCGCCGCACGAGCCCGCCCAGGCATCCGCGCCGCAGCCCGCGCCCGCCCCGGAGCCGCAGCCCGCGCCCCAGTCGGCCGGGCAGCCGCTCCCGCCGGCCGAGCCGGTGGCGGCCGAGCCCGTGGCCGTTGAGCCCACGACTGCCGAGGCCGTTCAGCCACTGCCCGCCGAGGCCGCCGAGCCGCAGCCCGCCGACGCCGCCGAGCCGCAGCCCGCCCAGCCGCAGCCTGGCGACGTCGCCCAGCCCCAGCCTGCCGAGGCCGCCGAGCCGCAGCCCGTGCAGTCCCAGCAGCCCCTCGCGCAGCCGGAACCCCAGCAGTCCCAGCAGCCCCAGAACGGCCTGGTCAGCGGCGCAGAAACGGTCGTTCCGCAGGAGCTCGCTCCGGTCGGCGCGCCCGCGCCCGTACACGCCGTCGCCTCCGAGCAGCCGGCGCCCGCCGAGGCGCCGACTCCGACGCCGCAGGGCATGCCCGAGGCGGCCGTGCAGCCGCCCGCCGCCGCTCAGTTCCCGCCGGTGGAGGGCTCGGCCCCGGCCGGGCCGCAGCCGGTCCCGGCGGCCGCCGAGCAGGTCGCGGCCCAGGCCGCCGAGCCCGCTCCCGTATCCGTACCCGAGGCCGTTCCGGCGCCCGCCGACGCGGTTGCCGAGACGGCCGCCGCGCCGGCCGAGCCCCAGGCGCGGGCACCGCAGCCGGTGCCGTCCCCCGAGCCCGAAGCCGTCCCCGTGGAGTCGGCGCCGCAGCCGGTCGTCGAGACGGGTGCCGAGGCCGTGGCGCCGGTGGCGCCCGCCGCAGCGGCGCACGACGAGGCCCCGGAGGAACCGTCGCGGGAGCCGGAGGAGGTGGCCGAGCCCGTCGCCGTGATGGCCGCGACCGCGCCGGAGCCGGTCGCCGTGGCGTCGCGGGCCCCGGCGCCCGTGGCGGCGCCCGCGCCCGCCCCGGAGGCCCAGGGGCAGTTCCCGGCCCCCCTTCCCGAGCAGGACGCGGCGGAGCCGCAGGCCGTGGCCGCCCCGGCGGCGCCCGTCGTGCCCGTACCGCGTACCGAGTCCGTCCCCGAGCCGCGGCCCGAGACGGTCCCGGCCGCTCCCGAGGCCGCGCCGCAGGAGCGGATCCCCGCCCCGGTGATCATCGAGGACGACGAGGACGCGGCCGAGGAGCTCGTCCCCGCCGCCGCGACCGAGCAGGGTGAGCCCTTCGCCGAGGTCCACGACGAGGACGCCCCCGCGGGCGCCCCGGCCCCCGGCTACGCGGACGCCGAGCGCGAGGCCGTGCTGCGCGTGATGCGCGAGCGCCGCGACATCCGCAACGGCTTCCGTGGCGACCCGATCCCGCACGAGGTGCTGCTGCGCGTCCTGGAGGCCGCCCACACCGCCCCGAGCGTGGGCCACTCGCAGCCCTGGGACTTCGTGGTCATCCGTTCCGCCGAGACCCGCCGCACCATGCACGAGCTCGCCCAGCGCCAGCGCGACGCGTACGCGAAGTCGCTGCCCAAGGGCCGCGCCAAGCAGTTCAAGGAACTGAAGATCGAGGCCATCCTCGACACCCCGGTGAACATCGTGGTCACCGCCGACCCCACCCGTGGCGGCCGGCACACCCTGGGCCGCTACACCCAGCCGCAGATGGCCCCGTACTCCTCGGCGCTCGCCGTCGAGAACCTGTGGCTCGCCGCCCGCGCCGAGGGCCTCGGCGTCGGCTGGGTCTCCTTCTTCGACGAGCGCGAGATGGTCCGCGCGCTGGGTCTGCCCGAGCACCTGGAGGTCGTCGCCTACCTGTGCGTGGGGTACGTGGACGAGTTCCCGGAGGAGCCCGAGCTGATGCAGGCGGGCTGGTCCAAGCGGCGCCCGCTGTCCTGGGTGGTCCACGAGGAGACGTACGGCCGCCGCGCCCTGCCCGGCGAGGACCCGCACGACCTGCTCCAGGAGACCGTCGCCGGGATCCGCCCGCTGGACGCCAAGGCGCTCGGCGAGGCGTGGGAGCGGCAGAAGCGGATGACCAAGCCGGCCGGTGCGCTCGGCATGCTGGAGATCATCTCCGCGCAGCTCAGCGGACTGTCCCGCAAGTGCCCGCCGCCGATCCCGGAGCCCGCGGCCGTCGCCATCTTCGCGGGCGACCACGGGGTGCACGCCCAGGGCGTCACCCCCTGGCCGCAGGAGGTCACCGGCCAGATGGTCGCCAACTTCCTGGGCGGCGGCGCGGTCTGCAACGCCTTCGCCAACCAGGTCGGCGCCGAGGTCTGCGTCATCGACGTCGGGGTGGCCAGTGAACTCCCGGCCACCCCGGGGCTGCTGCCCCGCAAGGTGCGCCCCGGCACCGGCGACATGACCACCGGCCCCGCCATGACGCGCGAGGAGGTCGTCGCGGCCGTCGAGGTCGGCATCGAGACCGCCCGCGACCTGGTGGCGGCGGGCAACAAGGCGCTGCTCACCGGTGAGATGGGCATCGCCAACACCACCGTGTCGGCCGCCCTGATCTCGCTCTACACCGGCGTCGATCCGGCCGAGGTCACCGGCCGCGGCACCGGCATCAACGACGAGACGCACGCCCGCAAGGTCGACGTGGTCCGCCGCGCCCTGGAGCTGCACAGCCCCGACCCGGCCGACCCGATCGGCGTCCTCGCCGGGATCGGCGGCCTGGAGCACGCGGCCATGGTCGGCTTCATCCTCGGCGGCGCCTCGCTGCGTACGCCGGTGATCCTGGACGGTGTCAGCGCGGGCGCCGCGGCCCTGGTCGCCCGGGCCATCGCCCCGGAGTCCCTGGCGGCGTGCATCGCGGGCCACCGCAGCGCGGAGCCCGGCCACGCGGCGGCCCTGAACAAGCTGGGGCTGCGCCCGCTGGTCGACCTGGACCTGCGCCTGGGCGAGGGCACCGGCGCGCTGCTGGCCCTGCCGCTGGTCCAGAGCGCGGCGCGGGCGATGCACGAGGTCGCGACCTTCGACTCGGCCGGAGTCACCGAGAAGTAGCCACGGCCGTACCCGGTGTGCCCGCCCGTCCCGCAGTGCGGAACGGGCGGGCGCACCGGGCGACGGTCCGCAGACAATGAGGTCCGGGGCGACGCCCCGTCCTTCGACGACGCCCGACGACGCCGCACCAGGAGCCACCCGCCATGGCAGAACACCCCGCGTACCCCGTAGGCCTGCGCCTGACCGGCCGCCGCGTCGTCGTCGTCGGCGGCGGCCAGGTCGCCCAGCGCCGCCTGCCCGCCCTCATCGCGGCCGGTGCCGACGTCGTCCTGGTCTCCCCGGGGGCCACCCCCTCCGTGGAGGCCATGGCGGACACCGGCGAGATCACCTGGCACCGCCGAGGTTACGAGGACGGCGACCTCGCCGACGCCTGGTACGCCCTGGTCGCCAGCAGCGACGCCGAGGCCAACCGGCGCGCCTCCGCCGAGGCCGAGCGCCGCCGCGTCTGGTGCGTGCGCTCCGACGACGCCACCCAGGCCACCGCCTGGACCCCGGCCACCGGCCGCACCGAGGGCGTCACCGTCGCCGTGCTCACCGGCGGCGCCCCCGACCCCCGCCGCACCGCCGCCGTCCGCGACGCGGTGGTGGAGGGGCTGCGCGACGGCACCCTGGTCGCCCCGCACCACCGCGACCGCACCCCCGGCGTCGCCCTCGTCGGCGGCGGCCCCGGCGACCCGGACCTCATCACCGTCCGCGGCCGCCGGCTGCTCGCCGAGGCCGATGTGGTCATCGCCGACCGGCTCGGCCCGCGCGACCTGCTCGACGAACTCCCGCCGCACGTCGAGGTGATCGACGCGGCGAAGATCCCGTACGGCCGCTTCATGGCCCAGGAGGCCATCAACAACGCCCTGATCGAGCACGCCAAGGCGGGCAAGGCCGTCGTCCGGCTCAAGGGCGGCGACCCGTACGTCTTCGGTCGCGGCATGGAGGAGCTGCACGCGCTCGCCGAGGCGGGTATCGCCTGCACGGTCGTCCCCGGCATCTCCAGCTCGATCTCGGTGCCGGGCGCGGCGGGCATCCCCGTCACCCACCGGGGCGTGGCCCATGAGTTCACCGTGGTCAGCGGCCATGTGGCGCCCGACGACCCGCGTTCGCTGGTGGACTGGGAGGCGCTCGCCCGGCTGACCGGGACGCTGGTGATCCTGATGGGTGTCGACAAGATCGGCGCGATCGCCCGGACGCTGATCGCCCACGGCAAGAGCCCACAGACCCCGGTGGCCCTGGTCCAGGAGGGCACCACCGCCGCCCAGCGCCGCGTCGACGCGACGCTGGCCACCGTGGGGGAGACTGTGACCACGCAGGACGTACGGCCGCCGGCCGTCATCGTGATCGGTGACGTGGTCGCCGTCGGTCCCGCGCTCCCGACCATGTAACCGGCGGTAACGGATCTCGGTCCGCGCCGTTGGCACCACACCCAGGACAAGGCAGTATCACCCTGTGGCTGATCTCATCACCATCGACGACCCCGACGACCCGCGTCTGCGGGACTACACGGGCCTGACCGACGTCGAGCTGCGGCGCAGGCGCGAGCCCGCCGAGGGCCTGTTCATCGCCGAGGGCGAGAAGGTCATCAGACGGGCCAAGGACGCCGGTTACGAGATGCGGTCCATGCTGCTCTCGGCCAAGTGGGTCGACGTCATGCGCGACGTCATCGACGAGCTCCCCGCGCCCGTCTACGCGGTCAGCCCCGACCTCGCCGAGCGCGTCACCGGCTACCACGTGCACCGCGGGGCCCTCGCCTCGATGCAGCGCAAGCCGCTGCCGTCGGCCGAGGAGATCCTGGCCACCACCCGCCGGGTCGCCGTGATGGAAGCCGTCAACGACCACACCAACATCGGCGCGATCTTCCGCAGCGCCGCCGCCCTCGGCATGGACGCAGTCCTGCTCTCGCCGGACTGCGCCGACCCGCTCTACCGCCGCTCGGTGAAGGTCTCCATGGGCGCCGTCTTCTCCGTCCCCTACGCGCGCCTGGAGTCCTGGCCCAAGAGCCTGGCGACGGTACGGGAAGCGGGCTTCCGGCTGCTCGCCCTCACCCCGGACGAGAAGGCCTCGGCGA
The DNA here is from genome assembly GCF_055567715.1 of Streptomyces sp. NPDC026377. Taxonomy (NCBI): domain Bacteria; kingdom Bacillati; phylum Actinomycetota; class Actinomycetes; order Kitasatosporales; family Streptomycetaceae; genus Streptomyces; species Streptomyces sp. NPDC026377. The sequence goes on along the minus strand of NZ_JBVHPV010000006.1, from coordinate 152,009 downwards.
TCAACGAGGCCGCGCCCCACCGGCTGGAGAAGGTGGCCCTGATGCTCGGCGCCGAGGGCGACGGCCTCTCCACCCAGGCCCTGATGGCGGCCGACGAATGGGTCCGCATCCCGATGGCCCACGGCGTCGACTCGCTCAACGTGGGCGCGGCGGCGGCGGTGGCGTTCTACGCGGTGGCGACGGGCAGGCCGGAATAGCACGGGACCAAGCGTCCCGGTACCGGATGCCCCGCGCGACTGGCCACGGGCACCCCGCGGCCGCACAGCCGCCGTCAGGCCCCTAGAGCTGCTGCGCGGCGGCGATCCCCAGCGCCACGATCAGCGTGACGACGAAGAACACGATCAGCCGCTGGCGCAGCAGCCGTGGATTGGCCGGGCGCAGCCGTCCCGTCCCGGTACGGGCCCCGGGGCGCGTACCGGGACGCCCGTTGGTCCCGTTCGTACGGCTGCCCGTCCGGGCACCACTGCGGGGCGCGGGCGGCCGGGAGCCCCCCGTGCGCGGCGCGGAGGGACGCGGCGCCCCGGCCCGCTGCCCCGCGCCCGTACCCCGCCCGCTCTCCGTGTACCGCTGCGTACGCTCGTCGTGCTCGTACCGCTCGGTGCGCTCGGGCAGCCGCCCGGTGGGCCGGTCCGCCTCGGAGCGGTCGCGCTGGGCGGGCGGGCGCGCGTCCAGACCGCCGCCGCCCTGCGCCTCCCGCGCCGCGATCTCCTTGAGCCGCATCGAGAGCTGGAGCGTGCTGGGCCGCTCCTCGGGGTCCTTGGCCAGACAGGCCCGCACCAGCGGCGCCAGCGCGTCCGGCACCCCGTGCAGCTGCGGCTCCTCGTGCACCACCCGGTAGAGCATGACCTCCGAACTGCCGTGCCCGAAGGGCGAGTCGCCCATCGCCGCGTACGCCAGCGTCGCGCCCAGCGAGAAGACGTCGGTGGCGGGCGTGACCGCCGCGCCGCGCACCTGCTCGGGCGCGAGGAAGCCGGGCGAGCCCACCGCCGTGCCCACGTGGGTCAGCGTGGAGGCGCCGGTCGCCCAGGCGATGCCGAAGTCGATGATCCTGGGGCCCTTGGGGGAGAGCAGGATGTTGGACGGCTTCAGGTCCCGGTGCACCACCCCGGCCTCGTGCACCGCCACCAGGCCCTCGGAGAGCGCGGCGCCGATCGCGGCCGCCTCGGCCGCGGCCAGCGGGCCCTCCTCGGCGACCTTGTCGTGCAGTGAGGGACCCGGTACGTACTGCGTCGCGAACCAGGGGCGCTCCGCCTCCAGGTCGGCCGCGACGAGGCGGGCCGTGCAGCCGCCGCGGATGCGCCGGGCCGCCGACACCTCGCGCGCGAAGCGCGAGCGGAACTCCTGGTCCTCGGCGAGGTCGGGGCGGATCACCTTCAGCGCGACCCGCTGGCCGCGCCGGTCGGAGCCGAGGTAGACGACACCCATGCCACCCGCGCCCAGGCGCCGGTGGAGCCGGAACGAGCCGACGACACGCGGGTCCTCGCGCCGGAGCCGCATCATCGCCATGTTCATCCCCGCTGCCCGGTCCTGTTGACGTGGCACAGCTTACGTACCCCCGGCCCGGTGTGCTCATAGGCCGCGCCCTCACCCCCCGATCGATTGTCAGTGCCCGGTGGGAAACGTGAGGAGTGGTCAGCAGCCGCCCGTGCCGGGCGCGCCGGCGCGAGCGCCCGCTCAACGGTCCGTCGCAGAAGGGGGATTGATTCGGTGAAGGGTGACTGCGTGGAGAGGGTCGTGGACGCGGCTACCACGACACGGAGGTACGAAGTGGTGGCAAGCCGGACGGGTCGCGGGGTGGCGACAGCGGTCCGCCGGGGGGTGACGGAAGTGAGCGAAGTCACCCCGGGGGAGGGGCGGTGGTGCGCACCGCGCGCTTCCCGGCCGACCGGGTCCTGGGCCTGGCCGAGCAGCCCGTCCCCGGGGAGGACGCGTCGCGGGCGCGGGCCCGTCCCCTCCGGGAAGACCCCAAGTCCCGGGCCCGCGTCTCCACCCAGGGGAGTACGGGAAGGGGGACCCACTCATCCCCTGGGAGGCCCGGCAATCGGTACGAGGGCATGACGCCCGGCGCCCGCCGTTTCCCTACTGTTGTGGTCAAGCGGCGGGCGTAGCACTCGTCCCCCGAGGTCAGACGCCCGCCGCTGTCCATACGAACAGGAGAGGGACCATGGCGGACACGGCAACGCGGACGGTCTTCCGCACGCGAGGACGCAGGGCTTACGCCGCGGCGTTCGGCGCCCGCCGGTCCGGTCCGCGCCACCCCCTGGTGGCGACGGCCATGGCCCTTCCCCTGGCGGCCCTGCTGACAGTCGTCTTCGGCGGCTGGGACGCGGTGGTCACACAAGCGTCGTCCGTGGGCGTGATGCTGGGGCGCTGAGCGGCGCCCCGGACCCGGTAGAGCGGACCGGGTCGGGGACATCCGGCCATTTCAGCCCCGTGGGGACGGGGGTGCGGCGGACGGCAGTAAAAAGGCGTTGCCCGGACGGCTGGGGAGCCGTCCGGGCAACGCCTTTTGCATGGGCCGGTGGTGTGGCCGCCGGGCCGTCCGTGGCTGGTCGCGCCCACGCGGCGGAGCCGCACATGTCACAGCCCCGCGCCCCCTCGGAGCGGGCCGACGCGCCGGACCTCCGGCTGCCGGGCACCCCCGGGAGGCTCCCGGCCGGCGCGGGCCAAGCCGTACGCTGGGAGACTCATGCCTCCCTCACTCGTCGCCACCCTGGCCGAGGCCGCCCGCACGGCGGCCCACCACTCACCCCGCCACCCGTGCGGTGCGTGCGCGGCGGCCGATCGGGAGCCGGGGGACGGGTTCCGCGCCCTCGGTGCCGAGGTCCTCGCGGACCGGCCGGACGGGACCGTCGTGCGGCACGGCCGCGTCGTGGCCAAGGCACATGCCCCTGACACGGACCGCGCCGCGCTGGACGTCCGCCTGGCCGTCGCCGCACACCCCCTCCTGCACGGCGTACTGCTGGCACCCCTGAAGCACGCCCCCACCGGGGCTTCCGTCCCGTCCGGCCCCGTCCCCCCGAGGGGCGCGGAGAACCGCGCGTCCAGCCCCCACCGGCCCGCAGATGAACGCGCAGCCCTGCCGTGCCGCCCCGTCACCCTCTGGCCCCACGGCACCCCCGTGGACCCCACGGACCCCGACAGCGCCCCCTGGGCGGAGGCCGGGCGGCTGCTCGCGGGCCTGCACCGGGTGCCGACGGACGCGCTGCCCGGGCCGCTGCCCGCCATGCGGGGGCCTCTCAAGGCGGCCCGGGCCGTGGCGCGGATGCGGGCGGCCGGGGTCCGGGGCCCGGCGGGGGAGGCCGTGCTGCGGGCCTGGGGCCAACTCCCCGCCTGGGCCCGGGCCGAGCTCCCGCATCCCGGCCCGGCCGAGGGCGCCGCCCGCCTCTGCCACGGCGACCTCCACCTCGGCCAGCTCGTGCGCCACCCCGGCACCGGCGACTGGCTGCTCATCGACGTGGACGACCTGGGACTCGGCGCACCGGCCTGGGACTTGGCGCGCCCCGCCGCCTGGTACGCGGCGGGCCTGCTCGACCCCGCCGACTGGGCCCGCTTCCTCGCCGCGTACCGGGAGGCGGGCGGCCCCGCAGTCCCCCCGGAGGGCGACCCGTGGCCCCAACTCGACGTGCCCGCCCGCGCCCTGACCGTGCAGGCGGCGGCCCTGGCCCTCGCCAAGTGCGCCGCCGGGCGCCGGGCTCCGGACGAGGCGGAGCAGGCCGTGGTCGGGAGCTGTACCCGAATCGCGGCACTCCCGCCCGGACTGCCGTGACGCGGGCCCACGTAGGGTGCTGCTTGCCCATTGGAAGTAACGGCGAGGAGTTGAGCCGGTCATGCAGTGTCCCAAGTGTCACGCGCCCATGCACACGTACAACCGCAACGGTGTCCAGATCGAGCAGTGCAGCGGTTGCCGGGGGATCTTCCTCGACTACGGGGAGCTGGAGTCGCTGACCCAGCTGGAGGCGCAGTGGGTGCAGCAGGCGCCGCCCGCCCCGCAGGCCTACCCCGCGCCCCCGGCCCCGCAGGGCTACCCGGCCCAGGCCCCGCACGCCCCCGCCTGGGGCGCCCCGCAGCACGGTGGCCACGGCGGTCACTACGGCCACAAGCGCCACAAGGGCTTCGGCCACATGCTCTTCTCGTCCTGACCCGCCCCCAGGGGAACGACGAAGCCCCCGGCCTTCGAGAAGGCCGGGGGCTCCGGGCTGTGCGCGATACTGGGATTGAACCAGTGACCTCTTCCGTGTCAGGGAAGCGCTCTCCCGCTGAGCTAATCGCGCGGGATCGGTCAGAACCATACAGGACGGCTGCGGACCGGGTCGTACTGCCTGCTGCGTGCGCGATACTGGGATTGAACCAGTGACCTCTTCCGTGTCAGGGAAGCGCTCTCCCGCTGAGCTAATCGCGCGGGTACGGACCTTCGAGAAGATCCAGTGGACGATACTGGGATTGAACCAGTGACCTCTTCCGTGTCAGGGAAGCGCTCTCCCGCTGAGCTAATCGTCCTTGGAGGTGGAGACGGGATTTGAACCCGTGTAGACGGCTTTGCAGGCCGTTGCCTCGCCTCTCGGCCACTCCACCAGGAGTGAGAGCAGGGGTTCGGGAAGATCCCCCACATCGAGCGGACGACGAGATTCGAACTCGCGACCCTCACCTTGGCAAGGTGATGCTCTACCAACTGAGCCACGTCCGCTTGTCGGTTCCGTTCCGCTTGCGCGTCCCGGCGACGTGTTGAACTCTAGCGGATTCCCGGGCCAGTACAAAAACGCGTTTGTGCAGCGTGCTGCGGTGTGCCCGCCCCGCACCCGCCGCCCGGCCCGCCCCGCGCCCGGTGTCGTCCCAGGTCCGCGCCCGGTCCGGGGCGCCCGCGCGGCGGCGCCCCTAGACTCACAACCGTGCATGACCTCGCTCCTCTGGCCCGTTTCGGCGGGCTCCTCGCCTCCGATCTCCGCGATGTGACCGCCGACCCGGAGGCGCTGGACTCCTCCGGCTTCTGGGCGGTCGCGGCCGACTTCGAGGGCCGTCTCGTCTGCGCCCGCTTCGCGGACGTACGGCCCGCACCCGTGCCCGCTCCCGTCCCGGGCGCCTGGCGCGGGCCCGCCGCCGGTGACTGGACGTCGTCGCTCGACCGCGCCGCGTACCTCGCGGGCGTACGCAGGATCCGCGAGCACATCGCGGCCGGCGAGGTCTACCAGGCCAACCTCTGCCGCGTCCTGAGCGCCCCGCTGCCCGACCCGGCCCGCGCCGACGTCGACGCGCTCACCGCCCTGCTCGCCCGGGGCAACCCGGCCCCCTTCGCGGGAACGATCCGGCTGCCCGCGCACGGCGTGGAGATCGCCACCGCCTCGCCCGAGCTGTTCCTGCGGCGTACGGGACGGGTCGTGGAGTCCGGGCCGATCAAGGGGACCGGCCGCACGGCGGCGGACCTCCTGGAGAAGGACCATGCCGAGAACGTGATGATCGTCGACCTGGTCCGCAACGACCTGGGCCGGGTCTGCGCCACCGGCTCGGTCACCGTCCCCGAGCTCTGCGCGGTCGAGCCGCACCCGGGCCTGGTCCACCTCGTCTCGACCGTCCGCGGCGAACTGCGCGAGGGGGCGGGCTGGCGGGAGCTCCTCGACGCCTCCTTCCCGCCCGGCTCGGTCACCGGGGCGCCCAAGTCCAGCGCGCTGCGGATCATCGAGGCGCTGGAGAGGGCCCCGCGCGGCCCCTACTGCGGCGGCATCGGCTGGGTCGACGCCGACCGGCGCCGCGGCGAGCTCGCCGTCGGCATACGCACCTTCTGGATCGACCGCCCGCACGGCGTTCTGCGCTTCGGCACCGGCGCGGGCATCACCTGGGGCTCGGACCCCGAGCGCGAGTGGGCGGAGACCGAGCTGAAGGCGGAGAGGCTCCTCGCGGTAGCGTCGGGCGCCCGTACGCCGAGTGGAAGGACCGCGTAGATGCAGATATGGGTGAACGGCGGACTGCGGGACGCCGACGCCGCACAGGTGTCCGTCCTCGACCACGGGATGACCGTGGGCGACGGCATCTTCGAGACGGTGAAGGCGAGGGAGGGCACCCTGTTCGCGCTCACCCGCCATCTCGCCCGGCTGACCCGCTCGGCCCGGGGTCTCGGGCTGCCCGACCCCGACCTCGACGAGGTCCGCCGCGCCTGCGCCGCCGTGCTGGAGGCCAACCCCGTCGCGCTCGGCCGGCTGCGGATCACCTACACCGGCGGCCTCTCCCCGCTCGGCTCCGACCGGGGCGACGCGGGCCCCACCCTGGTGGTGGCCCTCGGCGAGAGCACCCGGCGCCCCGACTCCACCGCCGTGATCACCGTCCCCTGGACGCGCAACGAGCGCAGCGCCGTCGCCGGGCTCAAGACCACCTCGTACGCCGAGAACGTCGTCGCGCTGGCCCGCGCGCACGAGCGGGGCGCGACCGAGGCGCTTTTCGGCAACACCGTCGGGGCGCTCTGCGAGGGGACCGGGTCCAACGTCTTCGTCGTCGTCGACGGACAGCTGCACACCCCGCCGCTCGCCTCCGGCTGCCTCGCCGGGATCACCCGCGAGCTGGTCGTGGAGTGGACCGGCGCCCAGGAGACCGCGCTGCCCCTCGCGGTGCTGGAGAGCGCCGAGGAGGTCTTCCTGACCTCCACGCTCCGGGACGTCCAGGCCGTGCACCGGGTGGACGGCCGGGAGCTGACGGGCACGCCGGGCCCGGTCACCGCCAAGGCGATGCGCGTCTTCGACGAGCGGGCCGCCGCCGACCTCGACCCGTAACGGCCCGTGGAGCCCGCATCCCGGCAAATCCGGTGACGCAGGGGCGGCCCGGCAGGTACAACGGCCTTGATGACCACCACCATCCGGCCGACCGGGCCGCTCCAGCAGGGCGCCGACGGCGCCGCCTCCCGTACGTACGACGTCTGCGTCAACAGCAGACGCGTCGGCACGATCACCCTCGCCACCGACCCCGCGTTCGGCCCCGCCATGGGGGTGATCAGCGGGCTGAGTGTCGACGAGCCCGACCGGGGCCGCGGCCGGGGGACCGTCGCCCTGCTCGCCGCCGAGGAGGTGCTGCGGGGCTGGGGCTGCACCCAGGTGCGCGCGGCGGTGCCGGCGGACGCCGTGGCGGCCCTGCGGCTGGCCGACGCGCTCGGCTACACCGAGCGCAGCCGCGTCATGACCAAGCGGCTGCCCGCCGAGCCGCCCGCCCTGCCCGCCCAGGTCGCGGGGCGGCCGATGACCGAGGCCGAGTTCACCGTCTGGCACCACGACGAGCAGGAGAACTACGCCCGGGCCTGGATCGCCCGGGGCATCCCGGCCGACCAGGCCCGCGCCAAGGCCGAGGCCGACCACCGCGAACTGCTCCCCGAGGGCCTGGCGACGCCCGGCGCCCATCTGGAGGTGCTGGTCAGCGGCGGCGCGGTGGTCGGGCACGTCTGGGTGGCCCGGCGGCGGCCGGACGAGAACCCCGGCGCGTACGTGTACGACGTGGCCGTCGCCGAGGAGCACCGGGGCCGGGGCCACGGCCGGTCCCTGATGCTGCTGGCCGAGCGGGCGGCGCTGGCCGACGGGATGTCCACGCTGGACCTGCACGTCTTCACCGACAACATCCCGGCCCTGCGGCTCTACGAGTCGCTGGGGTACGAGCCGGTCGAGTACAACCGGGCCAAGCCCCTTCTCTGAGAAGGGGCGGCGGTCCTCAGACGCCCAGCAGCCGGTCCGCGATCTCCTGGATACGGGCACGCAGCCCTTCCTGGCTCCTGCCGCCGTCCAGGCGCTCGCCGTCGATGACGTACGTGGGGGTGCCGGTGACGCCGATGGCCTTGCCCTCGGCCTGGTCGGCGTCGACGATCAGCAGGTGCCGGCCGTCGATGAGCGCGGTGTCGAACTCCTCGGCGTCCAGGCCGAGTTCCCGCGCGGTGTCGAGCAGGACGTGCTCGCCCCGCTCGCCGAGCTCCCCGGTGCGGGCGAGCACCGCCTCGACGTAGCGCCAGCCCTGGCCCTGTGCGAACGCCTCCTCGGCGGCCTGGGCGGCGGCGTAGGCGTGCTTGTGCTTGTCCAGCGGGAAGTGCCGCAGCCGGATGTCGAGCCGGTCGCCGTACTGGTCCCGCAGGGCGCGGACGTCGTCCAGGGCGGCGTGGCAGTCGGGGCACTGGAGCTCGCACCACACGTCGAGGACGACGGGGGCGGAGCCGGTTTCGGGGGTGGTCTCGCTCATGGACCCAGTCTTCCAGCACCGCCCGAGGGGCCCCAACCGGGACCTGGGGAGGATCCGCCCCCGAGATCTCCCTGATGTCCCGGCCCACCGTGGCCCGGACGGGGCGGCGCGGTGCAGGATGGAAGGGCCACACCCCCCATGTCTGGAGGAACCGGATGCTTGCCGAGACCGTCTGCTCCGCCGCGTCCGCCGCCGGACTGGGCATCGCCGCCGTCACGGCGTACCGCAAGCGCTTCCTGTCGGCCACCAGGATCGCCGCCTACGCGCTGGTGCCCGTGGCCCTGGTCATGACCGGTGTCGTGGGATGGGTGTCCGGCATCGTCTTCAAGCCGACCGTCTGGGCGGGCTTCGGCCTGCTCGGCATCGCCTGGATGCTCTTCTGCGCCACCCGGTTCGTGGAGCGGCGCTCCGGGGGCGGCACCCGCAAGGAGCGCAGGGCCGCCGCCGCGACCCGGGGGGAGGCGGTCGCCCCGACCGCCTCGGCGCCTTCCCTGGGCGCCGGGCGCGCGTCGGCGCCCAGGCCCGCCCCGAAGGCGAAGGGCGGCGCCGACGACTTCAGCGACATCGAGGCGATCCTGAAGAAGCACGGGATCTGACGCCCCTCCCGGGGGCCAACGCCGGGCCCCGGGGCCGGGCGTCCCTCGCCCCGGCAGGGGAGCGGACGCGGGCGCGGAACTCCGCCGGAATCTGAAAGACCGTCGGAATCTGACGCTCCGTAACGTGCCGTGACCGGCCCGTGCGGGAAATTCCCATGGTCGCTCATTCCCTTATACGGAATTTCAGTTGGACTGAATTCCGGCCCCGCCACGGGATCGCTCCTGGAGCGCTCCCCGCGAGGATATGGCCGCGATTTCCCGGGCCCGGCCGGCAATTCCCCGCCCGCGCGGGCGCCGCACCGGCCGCGGCCGAGCAGGGCGCCCCGGGGTGGACCGGCGACGGGGACCGGGGGAACACCTGCCCGTCAACATCGAAGCAACTCCCCCTCCGAGTGGGCGTGTTGGCGCACCGCCGTGCTCCCGCTGGTCCATCATCACCCCGAGATGCTGGACACTTCCCCGGGGCACGTCCCCGCGCCGCCCGAAGAACCGCACCCCGCGCCCCCGGCCGACGAGCCGCGCGGCTGCCTCTTCGCCCTTTCGCAGCCACCCCTGATGATCTTTCTCGGGGTGATCGGCTGTCTGCTGCTCATGGCGGCCGTGCACGACCTGTATCTGTTGTGACCGGACACGGAGGACTACTGGCGAAACCCCAGGGGCCGCGCCCGGGCTCAGCCCGCGGCTTCCTTGCGCCGGGCCCGGTAGGCGGCCACGTGCAGCCGGTTCCCGCAGGTGCGGCTGTCGCAGTAGCGGCGCGAGCGGTTGCGCGAGAGGTCCACGAAGGCCCGCCCGCAGTCCGGCGCCTCGCACCGGCGCAGCCGCTCCTGCTCGCCCGTCACCACGATGAACGCCAGCGCCATCCCGCCGTCGGCGGCCAGGTGGTCGGCGATCGAGGCGCCCGGCGCGAAGTAGTGCACATGCCAGTCGTAGCCGTCGTGGTCGGTCAGCTGGGGCGTGGTGCCCGCCTCGGCCACGATCTCGTTGACCAGACCGGCAGCCGCCCGGGCGTCCGGCGCCTCGAAGACCGCCGAGAACCGGTCCCGTACGGTCCGTACACCGGAGAGGTCGCGCGCGGTGAGGCTGTCCACGCCGCTGACGTCGTGCTCCCGTGCGAAGCCGTACAGCGCGTCGACATCGGCGAGCCGGTCGGGCTCCTCGCCCTCCGGCGCGGTGTTCACCAGATCGACCACCATGTCGAGGGCGATCCGGGTGTCGTGAGGGATCAGCACGATTCGCTCCCTGGCCTGCTGCGGGCCGGTGCCCGCCGATGCTGGCCGACTCTACTGGCTCGCGCGCGCGGCGCACCGGCGCCCGTCCCGCGAGGGTGCTCGCGAAACGGGCGCCGGTGAGATGCCTAGGAGGTGGGCGTGCCTATGCGGGTGTCCGTACGCCGTCTCCCCGAGTCGGACGGCGCCGAGGGGCTCTCGGGCTGGCTCAGTTCTCCGCCAGGATGTGCGAGAGCTCCGTGTCGAGATCGAAGTGGCGGTGCTCGGTGCCCGGTGGCACCGCGGCGTCGGTCCGCTTCAGGAACGACTCCAGCGCCCGCGCCGGGGCTTCGAGCAGGGCTTCTCCTTCCGGGGAGCTGAGGGCGATGCAGACGACGCCCTGACCGTGGCTGCGCGACGGCCAGACTCTGACGTCTCCGGTACCGGTGGGCCGGTGCAGGCCCTCGGCGAGGAGGTCGCGGGCGAACACCCACTCGACGGTCTCCTCGGCTCCGGTGTGGAAGGTGGCGTGCACGGCGTAGGGATCGGCCGTGTCATACCGCAGGCCCGCCGGTACAGGCAGTGAGGACTCGCTCGACACAACGAGGCGCAGGTGCAGCTCGCAGCTGACCGTGGTGTTCATAAGCGCCAGGGCCTTTCGCTCAGTGTGCGCTCGGGGATTCGCACGTCGGCGAAATCGACATGCCACCTACGGTGCCGTTGTAAACCCCTCTGGCCGTTTTGCGGGTGTTCAGGTAGCTCGTACGGCGGAGTATTACTTTGGGTTATGCCGCCATTCTGGTGAGCGCCCGCGTCGGGTAGGTTGGAGCGTATGAATACGGGGAGTGACGAGCAGGCCGGGACGGACGAGGCGGCGCTGGGGTCGCGGGCACCGGCCTTCATCAAGGCGTCCAGGACGCTCCATCTGAGCTGGCAGGTCGGCGTCTTCGTGGTGGGCCTGGCGGTGGTCGTCGCGGGCATCATCATGCTTCCGCTCCCGGGGCCCGGCTGGCTGGTGATCTTCGGCGGCATGGCGATCTGGGCGACCGAGTTCGTCTGGGCCCAGCTGGTGCTGCGCTGGACCAAGCGGAAGGTCACCGAGGCCGCCCACCGCGCCCTCGACCCCAAGGTGCGGCGCCGGAACATCATCCTGACGACGGTCGCCCTGGTGATCATGGCGGTGCTCGCCGGGATCTACCTCTGGAAGTTCGGCCTCGTCATGCCGTGGAAGATCGACGACTGACCGGCGGGACCCGCCACCGTGGTCAAAGGCCCCGCTGACATGCGGTAATGTTTGCGGTGCGCCCGGGCGATTAGCTCAGTGGGAGAGCGCTTCGTTCACACCGAAGAGGTCACTGGTTCGAACCCAGTATCGCCCACCCGGACCGAAGGCCCGGAGATCCGCACGGATCTCCGGGCCTTCGGCGTTCGCCGAACCAGCGCCCCCGACCCGGTGTACTTTCCGCTTCCCGGCGCAGACTTCCCCCATGAGGCAGACGACCGCGCGATGGAGCCACTACCGGTTCCGCAGCGTCTGGCACCTGCCCGCCCCGCCCGCCGCCGTCTTCGCCGTCCTGGCCCGCGTCGACGAGTACCCCCGCTGGTGGCCGCAGGTCCGTGAGGTCACCCTCACCGGCGGCGGCCGCGCGGGCACCGCCAGGTTCCGCTCCCTGCTCCCGTACGACCTCGTCGTCACCGTCCGCGAGCGGCGCCGCGACGAGGCGGCCGGTGTCCTGGAGGTCGCCGCCGGCGGTGACCTGGAGGGCTGGGCCCGCTGGACGCTCGACGCCCGGGGCGGCGGCACACGCGCGCTGTACGAGCAGGAGGTCGAGGTGCGCAAGCCGCTGATGCGGCGCCTCTCGCTCCCCGCGCGGCCCGTCTTCCTCGCCAACCACGCCCTGATGATGCGCGCCGGGCGGCGGGGCCTGACGGCCCTCCTGGACGGAGTTTGAACCCGGGCCGTCCGGGCCTGTATGGTTCAGTCCGTTCCCGGGCGATTAGCTCAGTGGGAGAGCGCTTCGTTCACACCGAAGAGGTCACTGGTTCGAACCCAGTATCGCCCACCGGGAGAAGGCCGGTCCGTCGACGACGGACCGGCCTCCTGCTTTGTTCCACGCAGGCCACCACCCCGGGCCGTGCCCGGTCCGCCGCTCAGGCCGCGGCCGGGAGCCCGGGCCGCACCGGCCACGCCGGATCCACCGCCTCCGGCGTCCCGTTGCGCGTGAACCACGCTTGCAGACCCCGCGCCTGGGCCGCGTGCCAGCCCGTCTGGAGCGCGTGGATCTCCGCCGGAGTCAGCCGTTCGAGCCGCGCCGCGAACCGCCGCCCCACCGCCCGTACGACCTCCAGCGCGGCCAGTGCGTCCGCCGCCGCGTCATGGGCGCCCTCCAGCACCACCCCGTAGTGCTCGCACAGATCGGACAGGGTGCGCCGGCCCTTGCGGTACCGGTCCAGATGCTTGTCCAGGACCCGCGGATCGAGCACCCGCAGGGGCGCCCCGTCCAGATAGCGCTCCAGCGACGAGGCGCGGTGCCGCCTCAACTCCCGGTCCAGCAGCGTCAGATCGAACGGCGCGTTCATCACCACCAGCGGCCGGCCCGCCGCGCACTCCTCGGCCAGAGCCCTGGCCACCTCCTCCATCACCGGCGCGGGCCACCGCCCGTTGAACTGGAGGTGCTCGTCGGTGAGCCCGTGCACGGCGGTCGCGGCGGCCGGCACCGGTATGCCCGGATTCACCAGCCAGCGAGTGGACCGCGGACGTGAACCCGGCCCGTCCTGCACCACCAGAGCGGCCGAGACCAGCCGGTCCCGCTCGACGTCCACCCCCGTCGTCTCGGTGTCGAAAGCGGCCAGGGGGCCTTCATACCAGCACGTCATGGTTCAACTCCCTTTGCGCCCATGGCAGATGGTGTGCGTCCCCTGCCCGATCCGGTGATACCCGGGCCGTTTGCGGCGTACGCCCGTCGGCAACAACACAGGTGACGGGCCCGCGAGTTGACGGAAGGCGTACGACGGCCATGGCGATCGCGCAGCCCGAGCCGAGCGGGCTCCTGACCGGGCGCACCGGACCGCCGCGCGGCTCACTCGCCACCACCGCCTGCATGGAGACCCTCCAGGTGGGCTATCTCCACGCCGTGGCGGCGGCCGCCGGCTGCTCGCTCTCACAGCCCTTTCCGGACAACGGGATCGACTGGCACGTGAGCCACAGCGCCCCCGGCCACACCGTCGACGACGAAGTCACGATCAAGGTGCAGCTCAAGTCCACGTACCAGATCCCCCCGCACCCCCCGGGCGGGGCCTTCTCCTTCACCCTCGACAACGAGCACCTGGTGAAGCTGGCCCGCACCCCCGTCTCGGTGCACAAGATCCTGGTCGTGATGCTCGTGCCCAGAAGCCGGGACGAGTGGCTGCGCGCGGGCCACGACCGGCTCGCGCTGAGGCACTGCTGCTACTGGACCAACCTGGCCGGCCACCCGGTGACCGGACGGCGCAGAACCACAGTGCGGATACCGACCTCACGGATCTTCGACGATCGCGCGCTCTGCGAGATCATGACCCGGGTCGGGGTGGGAGGGAGACCCTGATGCGTCTGGCGAGCGGGGAGTCCGGCGGGCCCGAGGTCCCGGAGCCGGTCCCGGCACAGGTGGACCCGGCCGTGCTCGGCGTACTGCTGCGCCGCCACGGCTGGCAGCGGCGCGGCGGCGCGGCCGGACGGTACGCGCGCTGGACCCCGCCCACCGGCGCCGGACCCGGCACCAGCCTGCTGGTGCCCGAGAGCCGCGCCTACCCCGACAGCGAGGACCTGATCGGCGAGGTACTCACCGCGCTGGCCCGCTCGGCCGAGCCCTCCGCGCGCGAGGTGCTCGTCTCCCTCGCCGTGCCCAGCGACGAGGTCCGCTGGTGGCGCGGCGCCCCGCCGGGCCCCTGCGGCGCCGCCCCCTGGACCGAACAGGAGCGGCTGCGCGGCGCCGCCCACCGCATGCTCCTGGCCGCCGCGCTCGCCGTGCGCGGCCGCGCCGGGTACTACGGCGCCCGCCACCGGCGGCAGGCGCTCGCCGCCCTGGACGGCGTCCTGGTGGGCCAGGCGCCAGGCGGACGGCTCACCGCGTTCGTCCCCGTGGAACCGGCCCGCCCGGTCGTCGTCCGGCTCTACGAGGCGCTCCACGCGGTCCGCGAGGCCGTCGACTACCGCCGCACCACCGGCGGCATGGAGGCCTTCGACACGGCCGTCGGCGCCGGAGCCAGCCGCGAACTCACCGAGGCGGTCGTCGCCCTGGTCGCGGGCTCGGAGGGGGTCCGCGTCGCCCTGGAATGGGCCCCCGCGGCGGGCGTCCCGGCCGGCTGCGCGCCGCGCCCCGACCCCGTCGAGTTCTCGCCCGGCGATCTGCCCGCCCTGCGCGAGGCCGGTGCGCGCTACCTCCAGGACGAGCCCGCGCTGCCGGTCCGGGTCACCGGCGCGGTGGTCCGGCTGCGGCGCTCGGGCCCGCGCGGGCCGGGGACCGTACGCCTGCGGGTGCTGGCGGGCGCCGAGATCCCGTACGTACGGATGGAGCTGGACGAGGAGGACTACCGGATCGCCGGCCACGCCCACCTCGCCGGTCTGCCGATCCGGGTGGCGGGCCGGCTGGAGAGCCGGGGCGGCTTCCGCCGGCTCGCCGGGGCGACCGGCGTGGCAACGGTCCAGGTCGACGACGCCGAGCGGGACCGGCTGATGAAGTCGATCCAGGGGGCCATGGAGAGCGTGGCCTTCTTCGAGGAGGCGTGCGCGGGGGAGGAGTGAGGGGGTGTGGGTTCCGGCTCGGGTCGCGTCGCGGACGGCGTCGCGCAAACCGTTTCGCGACCGGCCCCACCGGCTCGGTAGGATTCATCACGCATCCGCAAGATGAATCTGGTGCGCCCCCTTCAGTCAGGAGAGACCGGTGTCAGACGTCCGTGTGATCATCCAACGCGATTCCGAGCGGGAAGAGCGCGTGGTGACGACGGGCACTACGGCTGCCGAGCTCTTCACCGGTGAGCGCACCGTCGTCGCGGCCCGCGTGGCCGGTGAGCTGAAGGACCTCGCCCACGAGGTGAAGGACGGCGAGGAGGTCGAGCCCGTCGAGATCTCCTCCGAGGACGGCCTCAACATCCTGCGCCACTCCACCGCCCACGTGATGGCCCAGGCCGTCCAGGAGCTCTTCCCCGAGGCCAAGCTGGGCATCGGCCCGCCGGTCCGGGACGGCTTCTACTACGACTTCGACGTGGCACGGCCCTTCACTCCGGAGGACCTCAAGGCCATCGAGAAGAAGATGCAGGAGATCCAGAAGCGCGGGCAGAAGTTCGCCCGCCGCGTGGTCACCGACGAGGCCGCCCGCGAGGAGCTCGCGAACGAGCCGTACAAGCTGGAGCTCATCGGCATCAAGGGCTCGGCGTCGAGCGACGACGGCGCGGACGTCGAGGTGGGCGGCGGCGAGCTGACCATCTACGACAACCTGGACGCCAAGACCGGCGACCTGTGCTGGAAGGACCTCTGCCGGGGCCCGCACCTGCCGACCACCCGCAACATCCCGGCGTTCAAGCTGATGCGCAACGCGGCGGCGTACTGGCGGGGCAGCGAGAAGAACCCGATGCTCCAGCGCATCTACGGCACCGCCTGGCCCTCCAAGGAGGAGCTGAAGGCGCACCTGGACTTCCTGGCCGAGGCGGAGAAGCGGGACCACCGCAAGCTCGGCGCCGAGCTCGACCTGTTCTCCATCCCGGAGCAGATCGGATCCGGCCTCGCCGTCTTCCACCCCAAGGGCGGCATCATCCGCCGGGTGATGGAGGACTACAGCCGCAAGCGGCACGAGGAGGAGGGCTACGAGTTCGTCTACACCCCCCACGCGACCAAGGGGAAGCTCTTCGAGCAGTCGGGCCACCTGGACTGGTACGCCGACGGCATGTACCCGCCCATGCAGCTCGACGAGGGCGTGGACTACTACCTCAAGCCCATGAACTGCCCGATGCACAACCTGATCTTCGACGCGCGCGGCCGCTCCTACCGTGAGCTGCCGCTGCGCCTGTTCGAGTTCGGCACGGTGTACCGGTACGAGAAGTCGGGCGTCGTGCACGGTCTGACCCGTGCCCGCGGCTTCACCCAGGACGACGCGCACATCTACTGCACCAAGGAGCAGATGGCGGAGGAGCTCGACAAGACGCTCACCTTCGTCCTGAACCTGCTGCGCGACTACGGTCTGACCGACTTCTACCTGGAGCTGTCCACCAAGGACCCGGAGAAGTTCGTCGGCTCGGACGAGATCTGGGAGGAGGCCACCGAGACCCTGCGGCAGGTGGCCGAGAAGCAGGGCCTCCCGCTGGTCCCGGACCCGGGCGGCGCCGCGTTCTACGGCCCGAAGATCTCCGTGCAGTGCAAGGACGCCATCGGCCGCACCTGGCAGATGTCGACCGTGCAGCTCGACTTCAACCTGCCGGAGCGCTTCGACCTGGAGTACACCGGTCCGGACGGCTCCAAGCAGCGCCCGGTCATGATCCACCGCGCGCTGTTCGGCTCCATCGAGCGCTTCTTCGCGGTGCTCCTCGAGCACTACGCGGGCGCCATGCCGCCGTGGCTGGCCCCGGTCCAGGCGGTCGGCATCCCGATCGGCGACGCGCACGTCGAGTACCTCCAGGAGTTCGCCGCCGAGGCGAAGAAGAAGGGCCTGCGGGTCGAGGTGGACGCGTCCTCGGACCGGATGCAGAAGAAGATCCGCAACCATCAGAAGGCCAAGGTCCCGTTCATGGTCATCGCGGGTGACGAGGACATGGCCGCCGGTGCCGTCTCGTTCCGCTACCGCGACGGGTCGCAGGAGAACGGCATCCCGGTCGACGAGGCCATCGCCAAGCTCCTCAAGGTCGTCGAGGAGCGGGCCCAGGTCTGACGCGCCCCACCGTCGCGGGGCCCCCGGGAAGCGATCACTTCCCGGGGGCCTTCGTCGTCCCCGCGCGTGAAGTCATATGCTGCACAGCATGACGAGTGAGCCGGAACAGCAGATCGGAGTGGGTGTCCAGGACGCCTTCCAGCGCCTGTGGACGCCCCATCGGATGGCGTACATCCAGGGCGAGAACAAGCCGACCGGCCCGGATGCCGGCGACGGCTGCCCCTTCTGCTCGATCCCGGCCAAATCGGACGAGGACGGGCTCGTCGTGGCCCGGGGCGAGCATGTGTACGCGGTGCTGAACCTCTACCCGTACAACGGCGGCCACCTCATGGTCGTGCCCTACCGGCACGTCGCCGACTACACCGACCTGGACACCGCCGAGACCGTCGAGCTGGCGGAGATCACCAAGCAGGCGATGCGGGCGCTGCGGACCGCGTCCGGCGCGCACGGCTTCAACATCGGTCTCAACCAGGGTTCGGTGGCGGGCGCCGGGATCGCCGCCCATCTGCACCAGCACATCGTGCCGCGCTGGGGCGGCGACACCAACTTCATGCCGGTCGTCGGCCACACCAAGATCCTGCCCCAACTCCTGGGCGACACCCGCGAGATGCTCGCGCGGGCGTGGCCCAGGAGCTGACGCTCAGGCGTCGTACAGGTCGGCCTTGCGCGGCGCCGGGTCCTGCACCATGCCGCTGAGGATCATCGAGCGGTTGGTGAAGCGCTCGGTGTCCACGCCGTTCTCGTCCAGCACCTTCATCGCGGCGGCGTGCACCACGCGCAGCACCGGGGTGGCCGCCCGCATCGCGTCGTCGGCCATGAAGCGGTGGCGCCAGGGCTTGTCGGCCCAGACGTGCCGCAGACCGAACGGCTCGGGCAGCACCAGCTTGCCCCCGAGGTGGTCCAGGAGCGGCGGGAACCAGGTGAGCGGGGCGCGGGCGGCGAGGCGGACGACCTCGCGCGGCTCGACCAGCGGGAGCTGTATCTCCTTCTTCTCCCAGAACTTGAAGGCCTTGTCGACCGTCTTGGTCTTGGGGCTGGGCTTGGTGGTGAACAGGGCGTGCACCGGGCCGAGCGCGTGCCCGGTGACCTCGATGCGCAGGGTCTCGTGGAGCACGGTCACGGTGATCATCATGGTGATCACCAGCTGGCCGTCCCAGAGGGTGAACTGCACGCCCAGATAGTGGCGGTTGCCGCTGGAGAACTGCTGCTCGTTGCAGATCCGCTGGACCTCGTGCTGGCGGACCTGGAAGCTGTCGACATCCTGGCCGGTGGGCCGGGCGACCTCCTTGGCGTTCTCGCCGACGGGGGAGACCACCCAGTTGGTGACCGAGGGCCGGGGGAAGCCGCCGGTGTGCAGGGGGCCGCGTTCGAGGAGCTGGAGGCGGTCCTGGATGGACTTGATGACGTCCCAGCTGCGGAAGCCGTGGATCTCCTTGCCGGGTTCCTTGGAGACGAGCTCCTCGGCCAGCTGCCAGCTGCCCCAGCGGGTGCCCATGCCGAGTATGCCCTTGGGGCCGGCGTAGAAGACGGCGTTGCTCTGCTGTTCGGCGGTGAGCTTGGCCAGGCTCTGGCGCAGCCGTTCGGCGGCCGTCTCGTGGGGGTTCTTCGGCACGGCCTCGGGGATCTTGGCGCCGACGCCGCCCCCGGCGAGCAGGCCGTTCCAGCGGGCCCGCAAATCCTTGGCGGTGGTCTCGCAGATCTGCTTGGCCCAGAACCAGCCGAGGACGGGCATCACCAGCATGGCGCGCAGGTAGATCGCGAGGAATCCGCCGAAGGGCAGTTTGATCAGGGCGATCACCGCGAGCACGGCGAAGGCCAGGAGGAGCAGGTTGCCCAGGGCTCCGGCGCGGCGGTCCTTGGCGCCGGCGAGGGTGCGGCGCAGCTGGAAGAGGCCGAGCCAGAGCAGCAGTCCGGGCAGGAAGAGCACGCCGAAGACACCGGTGACGAGGGTGAGCCTGGTGTCGCGCTCCTTGCGGATGCGGATCGCGGCGAGGCAGTGTTCGACGACGGTCTGGGGTTCGGTGCCGAAGGACTGGATCAGCGCCTTGCGGGTGGCGCCGAGCATGCGGGACTGCACGGCGCGGGAGAAGGCCTCACCGAGGTTGGGTTCGAAGAGCGAGAGCCGGGGCTTGGTGACGACCGACTCGTGCCATTCGTTGTTGGCCTTGAGGATGTCGACGACCGGGCTGTCGCGGTAGGCGGCCGAGGCGAGTGCCTGGGTCGCGGCCGTCTGGCCCGCCGATCCCTGGAGCGGGACCTGGGCCCCGGGTGAGAAGTCGAATGGTTGGTCCGCCACTGCCGCCCCCATCGCCGCACATCGTCGCTCCGCGGCCTCTTCCCGACTGCCGTTCCCCGCACACCTGCTGAGCAGGGACCCAGCGTATCGGGGTCCGTGCCCGAGCGACACGGGACGTCGGAATGCCGTCCACCGCAAGGGGACTGGGCGGACGACGTCCCCGACGAGCCGTCAGTTTCCGTGTCTAACCGGTCTTTTCCATCGATTCGCGGATCTTCTCCACCAGTTGCGGCGGCATCGGCTCGTGCCGGGCGTAGCGGCGGTCGAACCGGCCGGTGCCGTGCGAGACGGAGCGCAGGTCGATCGCGTACCGCCCGATCTCGATCTCGGGCACCTCGGCCCGTACCAGGGTGCGCCCGGGGCCCGCCTGCTCGGTGCCGACGACGCGGCCCCGGCGGCCGGAGAGGTCGCTCATGACCGGGCCGACGTAGTCGTCGGGCACCAGGACCTGGAGTTCGGCGACGGGTTCGAGGAGGTGGATGCGGGCGTCGGCGGCGGCCTCGCGCAGGGCGAGCGCCCCGGCGGTCTGGAAGGCGGCGTCGGAGGAGTCCACCGAGTGGGCCTTGCCGTCCAGGAGCGTGATCCGTACGTCTACGAGCGGGTAGCCGGCGGCCACACCCCTGGCCGCCTGGGCGCGTACGCCCTTCTCGACGGAGGGGATGAACTGGCGCGGCACGGCCCCGCCCACCACCTTGTCGACGAACTCGATGCCGGATCCGGGCGGCAGCGGCGCCACCTCGATCTCGCAGATCGCGTACTGGCCGTGGCCGCCGGACTGCTTGACGTGGCGCCCGCGTCCGGTGGCGGTGTCGCCGAAGGTCTCGCGCAGGGAGACCTTGTGCGGGACGACGTCGACCTGGACGCCGTAGCGGCTGCGCAGCCGCTCCAGGGCCACGTCCTTGTGGGCCTCGCCCAGGCACCACAGGACCAGCTGGTGGGTGTGCGGGTTCTGCTCCAGGCGCATGGTCGGGTCCTCGGCGACGAGCCGGGCGAGCCCCTGGGAGAGCTTGTCCTCGTCGGCCTTGCTGTGGGCCTGGATGGCGAGCGGGAGCAGCGGGTCGGGCATGTCCCAGGGCGCCATGAGCAGGGGGTCGTCCTTGCCGGAGAGGGTGTCCCCGGTCTCGGCGCGGGTCAGCTTGGCCACGCACGCGATGTCACCGGCGATGCAGGAGCCCAGCGTGCGCTGCTGTTTGCCGAAGGGGGAGGAGAGCGCTCCGATCCGCTCGTCGACGTCGTGATCCTCGTGGCCCCGGTCGCTCATTCCGTGCCCGGAGACATGGACGGTCTCGTCGGGGTGGAGGGTGCCGGAGAAGACACGGACCAGGCTGACGCGGCCCACGTACGGGTCGGAGGAGGTCTTGATCACTTCGGCGACCAGGGGGCCGTCGGGGGCACAGAGGGGGGTGGGGCGCGCGGCGCCCTGCGGGGTGGTGACCTCGGGCGGGGTGCGCTCCAGCGGGGTCGGGAAACCGCCGGTGATCAGCTCCAGGAGCTCCACGGTGCCGATGCCCTGGCGGGCGCCGTCGGCGGCGGGCGCGGCGGCGAGGACGGGGTGGAAGGTGCCGCGTGCCACCGCCCGCTCCAGGTCGTCGACCAGCGTCTTGACGTCGATCTCCGCGCCGCCGAGGTAGCGGTCCATGAGAGTCTCGTCCTCGCTCTCGGCGATGATCCCCTCGATCAGCCGGTTGCGGGCCTCCTCGATGAGCGGGAGGTGCTCGGGGCCGGGCTCGGCCTCCTTGCGCTCGCCGGAGGCGTAGTCGTACACGCGCTGGGAGAGGAGCCCGATGAGGCCGGTGACGGGCGCGTGGCCGTCCGGTCCCTCGGCTCCGTGCAGCGGCAGGTAGAGCGGGAGTACGGCGTCGGGGTCGTCGCCGCCGAAGGCCTCGGCGCACACCCGGGTCATCTCGGTGAAGTCGGCGCGGGCCGCCTCCAGGTGGGTCACCACCAGGGCCCGGGGCATGCCCACGGCCGCGCACTCGTCCCACACCATACGGGTGGCGCCGTCCACGCCGTCCGAGGCGGAGACGACGAAAAGGGCCGCGTCCGCCGCTCGCAGACCGGCCCTGAGCTCTCCGACGAAGTCGGCGTATCCGGGGGTGTCCAGGATATTGATCTTGCAGCCGCCCCATTCCACCGGGACCAGCGAGAGCTGGACCGAGCGCTGCTGGCGGTGTTCGATCTCGTCGTAGTCGGAGACGGTCCCGCCGTCCTCGACCCGGCCCGCGCGGTTGACGGCCCCCGCCGTCAGCGCGAGCGCTTCCACCAATGTCGTCTTCCCGGATCCACTGTGGCCGACCAGCACCACGTTCCGTACGGATGCGGGGTGGTCGGCCGTAGCTGCCCTGCCGGCGGCTCCGGGATGTGCACTCGCCTTGTCGCCCATGCCGTTCCTCCCGTATGGCTTTTCGTTTCTTGCACGGTGAGGTGGTGAGAGGGCGCGGCCGCGCGGAGTCCTCCCCGGCCCCCGGCCAGGGAGAACCCCGGCGAAGGCGGCTTCGCGTGCCCGCGGTCCTTCCAGCGTTCCACTCCGGTCACGGTGCGTCCATACGTCGTACGGGAACGCGGGCGGTGAGGGTGCGCGGCGGTGGAGGCGCGCGGGCCTGGCTACGATGGGCCAGCCGGTGGCCAGCAGGGCCGCGCGGCCACACCGACCGTCGGGAAGGCCATGCTGAACAAGTACGCGCGTGCATTCTTCACGCGTGTCCTCACGCCGTTCGCCGCGTTTCTGCTCCGCCGGGGGGTGAGCCCCGACGCCGTGACCCTGCTGGGCACGGCCGGAGTGATGGCGGGGGCGCTGGTCTTCTTCCCCCGCGGGGAGCTCTTCTGGGGCACGATCGTCATCACCCTGTTCGTCTTCTCCGACCTGGTCGACGGCAACATGGCCCGCCAGGCGGGGATCTCCAGCCGGTGGGGCGCGTTCCTCGACTCCACGCTCGACCGTGTCGCGGACGGGGCCATCTTCGGTGGCTTCGCCCTCTGGTACGCGGGCGGCGGTGACGACAACGTGCTGTGCGCGGTCGCGATCTTCTGCCTGGCCAGCGGCCAGGTCGTCTCGTACACCAAGGCGCGCGGCGAGTCGATCGGGCTGCCGGTCGCCGTCAACGGCCTGATCGAGCGGGCCGAGCGCCTGGTGATCTCGCTGGTCGCGGCGGGGCTCGCGGGGCTGCACAAGTTCGGGGTGCCGGGCATCCAGATCCTGCTGCCGATCGCGCTGTGGATCGTGGCCGTGGGCAGTCTGATCACGCTGATCCAGCGGGTGGTGACGGTGCGCCGCGAGTGCGCGGAGGCCGACGCCGCCGCCGCGAGCGAGGCCGCCTGATGCGGGAACGGCTGACGGACACGCTCTACGGACTGGGCTGGGCCACCGTCAAGAAGCTCCCCGAGCCGGTGGCCACGGGCCTGGGCCGGCGGATCGCGGACACGGTGTGGAAGCGGCGCGGCAAGAGCGTGCTGCGGCTGGAGTCCAACCTCGCGCGCGTGGTGCCCGACGCCTCCCCGCAGCGCCTGGCCGAGCTGTCGCGGGCCGGGATGCGCTCCTACATGCGGTACTGGATGGAGTCCTTCCGGCTGCCGGCCTGGAGCAGGGACCGGATGCGGACCGGGTTCGCGGCCAGGGACCTGCACCACCTCACCGACGGCCTCGCCGCCGGGCGGGGCGTGGTCCTGGCGCTGCCGCACATGGGCAACTACGACCTGGCGGGTGCCTGGGTCACCACCGCGCTCGAGACGCCGTTCACCACGGTCGCCGAGCGGCTCAAGCCCGAGACGCTGTACGACCGGTTCGTCGCCTACCGCGAGGGCCTGGGCATGGAGGTCCTGCCGCACACCGGCGGCGCGGCCTTCGGCACGCTGGCGAGGCGGCTGCGGGCGGGCGGTCTGGTCTGCCTGGTGGCGGACCGTGACCTGTCCGCCTCCGGCGTCGAGGTGAAGTTCTTCGGGGAGACGGCGCGGATGCCCGCCGGACCCGCGATGCTGGCCCAGCGGACCGGCGCCCTGCTGCTGCCCGTGACGCTCTGGTACGACGCGTCGCCGGTCATGCAGGGCCGGGTGCACCCGCCGATCGACGTGCCCGAGACGGGCACGCGCGCGGAGAAGACCTCCGTGATGACCCAGGCGCTGGCCGACGCCTTCGCCACCGGAATCGCCGAACACCCGGAGGACTGGCACATGCTGCAGCGGCTGTGGCTCGCCGACCTTGAGGAGCGCCGGGCGTGAGGATCGGCATCGTCTGCCCGTACTCCTGGGACGTACCGGGTGGCGTGCAGTTCCACATCAGGGACCTGGCCGAGCATCTGATCCGGCGCGGCCACGAGGTCTCCGTCCTGGCCCCCGCCGACGACGAGACGCCGCTGCCGCCGTACGTGGTCTCGGCGGGCCGGGCGGTCCCGGTCCCGTACAACGGCTCGGTGGCCCGGCTGAACTTCGGGTTCCTGTCGGCGGCCCGGGTACGGCGGTGGCTGCACGAGGGCACCTTCGACGTCATCCACATCCACGAGCCCGCCTCGCCCTCGCTGGGCCTGCTGAGCTGCTGGGCGGCGCAGGGCCCCATCGTGGCGACCTTCCACACCTCCAACCCGCGTTCGCGGGCGATGATCGCCGCCTATCCGATCCTCCAGCCCGCCCTGGAGAAGATCAGCGCACGGATCGCGGTGAGCGAGTACGCGCGGCGCACGCTGGTCGAGCATCTCGGCGGCGACGCGGTCGTCATCCCCAACGGCGTCGACGTCGACTTCTTCGCCAAGGCCGAGCCCCGGCCCGAGTGGCAGGGCGACACCCTGGGGTTCATAGGGCGTATCGACGAGCCGAGGAAGGGCCTGCCGGTCCTGATCAAGGCGCTGCCGAGGATCCTCGCGGAACGGCCGCGGACCCGTCTGCTGGTGGCGGGGCGCGGCGACGAGCAGGAGGCGGTGGCGTCCCTGCCGGCGGAGCTCCGCCCGCGCGTGGAGTTCCTGGGCATGGTGAGCGACGAGGACAAGGCGCGCTTCCTGAGCAGCGTCGACGTGTACGTGGCGCCCAACACCGGCGGCGAGAGCTTCGGCATCATCCTCGTCGAGGCGCTCTCCGCCGGGGCGGCGGTGCTGGCGAGCGACCTGGACGCGTTCGCGCAGGTCCTGGACCAGGGCAGCGCGGGTGAGCTCTTCGCCAACGAGGACGCGGACGCCCTGGCGACGGCGGCCCTGCGCCTCCTGGCCGACCCGGCCCGCCGGGCCGAACTCGGGGCACGGGGTTCGGCCCATGTGCGGCGCTTCGACTGGTCGACGGTGGGGGCGGACATCCTGGCGGTGTACGAGACGGTGACGGACGGGGCGGCGTCGGTGGCGACGGACGAACGCCCGGGCTTCATGTCCCGCTTCGGCCTGGCCCGCGACTGACCCCCCGGGGGCAGGGGGAGGAAACTTGCGGGGCCTGCGGCCCCTGCGCCCCGCCGCCTTTCGTCTGCGGACGGTGCCTGGCTGGTCGCGCAGTTCCCCGCGCCCCTGGGGGGCCGCCCGCCTCCGGAGAGGGAGGTTCGGGCCCGAACGGTCAGGCCACGAGCAACAGAGGCCCACTGCTTCGACGGGGCGCGAGCAACTCACCACTGCCCGCAGCCGGGGTCCGGGCCCTGAAGGGGCGCGGGGAACTGCGCGACCAGCCCACCACCGGGCCGCAGACGGGCAAGGACCCCCGGGGCGGAGCCCCGAAGCGGGATGCGGAGGCCGCAGGCCCCGCCGGGGGTCTGGGGGCGCAGCCCCCGGGAGAACCGACCGCCCCCCAACCCCCACCCACCCCCGGACGCTTCAGGCAAAGAGGCGCCCCAGGCGCCCGGTAGCCTTGCCGCCCGTGACCGTAACCCTCATCTGGATCGCCGTGGCCCTCCTCGCCACCGGCCTCTACCTCAGCTGGACCGCCGGCCGCCTCGACCGCCTGCACGCCCGTATCGACGCCGCCCGCGCCGCCCTCGACGCCCAGTTGCTGCGCCGCGCCTCGGTCACCCAGGAACTGGCCACCTCCGGCGTCCTGGACCCGGCGGCCTCCATCGTGCTGTACGAGGCCGCCCACGCGGCCCGCCAGGCCGAGGAGGAGCAGCGGGAGGTCGCCGAGAGCGAGCTGAGCCAGGCGCTGCGGGCCGTCTTCGGCGAGCCCGCCCAGGTCGACGTGGTCCGGGAGGCCCCCGGCGGCGTGGACGCGGCGGAGGAGCTGGCCCAGGCCGTACGCCGGGTCCCCATGGCCCGCCGCTTCCACAACGACTCCGTACGCGCGGCTCGCGCCCTGCGCAGGCACCGCAAGGTCCGCTGGTTCCGGCTGGCCGGCCACGCCCCGTTCCCGCTCGCCTTCGAGATGGACGACGAGCCTCCGACCGCGCTCGCGGACCGCCCGGGCTCCTAGCTCCTGGCCACGACCGGGCCCACCGCACCCGCCGGGGCACCACACCGCCTCGCGACCGGGGCACCACACCGCGACCGGGGCAGGTCACAGCGGCCGCGACCGCCCCCACCCCCACCCCCGACCAGGCCAAAACGATCCACCGGCTCCACATTGGCCCTTGCTGTGGACTGGTCCGGCGGGCGACGCTCTGGTGCAGTAGGAAACCCGGCAGGAAACGCCAGCAGGAAACCCCTTCTCCACCCCAGCGAGGTCCCGTGTCCAGCACCCTCCCCAACAGCGTCCAGAACCCCGAGACCGGCACCGCGCGCGTGAAGCGCGGCATGGCCGAGCAGCTCAAGGGCGGTGTGATCATGGACGTGGTCAACGCCGAGCAGGCGAAGATCGCCGAGGACGCGGGCGCCGTGGCCGTCATGGCCCTGGAGCGGGTCCCGGCCGACATCCGCAAGGACGGCGGCGTCGCCCGGATGTCCGACCCCAACATGATCGAGGAGATCATCGAGGCGGTCTCCATCCCGGTCATGGCCAAGTCCCGTATCGGCCACTTCGTCGAGGCCCAGGTCCTGCAGTCGCTCGGCGTCGACTACATCGACGAGTCCGAGGTCCTCACCCCGGCCGACGAGGTCAACCACTCCGACAAGTGGGCCTTCACCACCCCCTTCGTCTGCGGCGCCACCAACCTGGGCGAGGCGCTGCGCCGTATCGCCGAGGGTGCGGCCATGATCCGCTCCAAGGGCGAGGCCGGCACCGGCAACGTCGTCGAGGCCGTCCGTCACCTGCGCCAGATCAAGAACGAGATCGCCAGGCTGCGCGGCTTCGACAACAACGAGCTGTTCGCCGCCGCCAAGGAGCTGCGCGCCCCGTACGAGCTCGTCAAGGAGGTCTCGGAGCTGGGCAAGCTGCCGGTCGTCCTCTTCTCCGCCGGTGGTGTGGCGACCCCCGCCGACGCCGCGCTGATGCGCCAGCTGGGCGCCGAGGGCGTCTTCGTCGGCTCCGGCATCTTCAAGTCGGGCGACCCCGCCAAGCGCGCCGCCGCCATCGTGAAGGCCACCACCTTCTACGACGACCCGAAGATCATCGCGGACGCCTCCCGCAACCTGGGCGAGGCCATGGTCGGCATCAACTGCGACACCCTCCCCGAGGCCGAGCGCTACGCCAACCGCGGCTGGTAAGGCACAGGTACCGAAGGACATGAGCAGTACACCCGTCATCGGCGTCCTGGCACTCCAGGGCGACGTACGGGAGCACCTGATCGCCCTGGCCGCGGCGGACGCCGTGGCCAGGCCGGTCCGGCGCCCCGAGGAGCTCGCCGAGGTGGACGGTCTCGTCATCCCCGGCGGCGAGTCCACCACCATCTCCAAGCTCGCGGTCCTGTTCGGGCTGATGGAGCCGCTGCGCGCGCGCGTGGCCGACGGCATGCCCGTCTACGGCACCTGCGCCGGCCTGATCATGCTCGCCGACAAGATCCTCGACCCGCGTTCGGGCCAGGAGACGATCGGCGGCATCGACATGATCGTGCGCCGCAACGCCTTCGGACGGCAGAACGAGTCCTTCGAGGCCACCGTCGAGGTCAACGGAGTCGGCCCCGTCGAGGGCGTCTTCATCCGGGCGCCCTGGGTGGAGTCGGTGGGCGTGCGGGCCGAGGTCCTCGCCGAGCACGGCGGACACATCGTCGCCGTCCGCCAGGGCAGCGCGCTGGCGACGTCGTTCCACCCCGAACTCACCGGCGACCACCGGATGCACGCCCTCTTCGTCGACATGGTGCGCGCCGCCCGGTGACCGGCTCCCGGTAGGATCTCTGGCGAACGACGCAGAATTGGTTACGCGAAGGAGACAGGCAGATGTCCGGCCACTCTAAATGGGCTACGACGAAGCACAAGAAGGCCGTGATCGACGCCAAGCGCGGCAAACTCTTCGCGAAGCTGATCAAGAACATCGAGGTCGCGGCCCGCACCGGGGGCGCCGACATCGACGGCAACCCGACCCTCTTCGACGCCGTGCAGAAGGCGAAGAAGCAGTCGGTGCCCAACAAGAACATCGACTCCGCGCTCAAGCGCGGCGCCGGTCTCGAGGCGGGCGGCGCCGACTACGAGACGATCATGTACGAGGGTTACGGCCCCAACGGTGTCGCGGTGCTCATCGAGTGCCTCACCGACAACCGCAACCGTGCCGCCTCGGACGTGCGCGTCGCCATGACCCGCAACGGCGGCTCGATGGCCGACCCGGGCTCCGTCTCGTACCTCTTCAACCGCAAGGGCGTCGTCGTCCTGCCCAAGGGCGAGCTCACCGAGGACGACGTCCTGGGCGCCGTCCTGGACGCGGGTGCCGAGGAGGTCAACGACCTCGGCGAGTCCTTCGAGATCATCTCCGAGGCCACCGACCTGGTCGCGGTGCGCACCGCGCTCCAGGAGAACGGCATCGACTACGACTCCGCCGAGGCCAACTTCGTCCCGACCATGCAGGTCGAGCTGGACGAGGAGGGCGCGCGCAAGATCTTCAAGCTGATCGACGCGCTGGAGGACAGCGACGACGTGCAGAACGTCTTCGCCAACTTCGACGTCTCCGACGAGGTCATGGAGAAGGTCGACGCGTAACACGGCGCCGCGCGGGCGTTTTCCGGCGGGCCGGTGGGACACATCCCACCGGCCCGCCGCCGTTGTCAGTGGCAGCGGATAGCCTGGCAGCCGAGTCAAAGATCACCGAGGGTCAAGGATCACCGAGGGGAGGGCGCGTGCGGGTACTGGGCGTGGACCCGGGGCTGACCCGGTGCGGCGTCGGTGTCGTCGAGGGCGTGGCGGGCCGCCCGCTGGCGATGCTCGGCGTCGGCGTGGTCCGCACGCCCGCCGACGCGGAGCTCGGCCACCGCCTGGTCGCCATCGAGCAGGGCATCGAGCAGTGGCTGGACGAGCACCGGCCCGAATTCGTCGCCGTGGAGCGGGTGTTCAG
This sequence comes from Streptomyces sp. NPDC026377, assembly GCF_055567715.1. NCBI lineage: Bacteria > Bacillati > Actinomycetota > Actinomycetes > Kitasatosporales > Streptomycetaceae > Streptomyces > Streptomyces sp. NPDC026377. The sequence continues at coordinate 123,508 of NZ_JBVHPV010000006.1, read as the reverse complement.
TCAGCACAACGTGCGGACGGTGATGGGCACCGCCCAGGCCAGCGCCGTCGCCATGCTCTGCGCCTCCCGGCGCGGCATCCCGGTCGCCCTGCACACCCCCAGCGAGGTCAAGGCCGCCGTCACCGGCAGCGGCCGGGCCGACAAGGCCCAGGTCGGGGCGATGGTGACCCGCCTCCTGCGGCTGGACGCCCCGCCGAAACCGGCCGACGCGGCGGACGCGCTGGCCCTCGCCATCTGCCACATCTGGCGCGCCCCCGCCGTCAACCGTCTGCAACAGGCGCACGAGCAGGCCCGCCGTGCCCACCTCCCCGTAAAGAAGGTCACGCGATGATCGCCTTCGTCAGCGGCCCGGTCGCCGCCCTCGCCCCCGACGCCGCGGTGGTCGAGGTCGGCGGTGTCGGCATGGCCCTGCAGTGCACGCCCAACACCCTGGCCACCCTGCGCCTCGGCCAACAGGCCAAGCTCGCCACGTCGTTGGTCGTCCGCGAGGACTCACTGACGTTGTACGGCTTCGCGGACGACGACGAGAAGCAGGTCTTCGAGCTGCTCCAGACCGCCAACGGGGTGGGCCCCCGCCTCGCCCAGGCCGTCCTGTCGGTGCACACCCCGGACGCGCTGCGCCGGGCCTTCGCCTCCGGCGACGAGAAGGCGCTCACGGCCGTGCCGGGCATCGGCAAGAAGGGCGCCCAGAAGCTCCTCATCGAGCTGAAGGACCGGCTCGGCGCGCCCGTCGGCAGCGCCCCGGCCGTCGGTGCCCCCGTCACGGCGGGCTGGCGCGACCAGCTGCACGCCGCCCTGATCGGCCTCGGGTACGCCACCCGCGAGGCCGACGAGGCGGTCACCGCCGTGGCCCCCCAGGCCGAGGCCGCCGAGTCGCCGAACATCGGGGCCCTGCTGAAGGCCGCGCTCCAGACCCTCAACCGGGCCCGCTGAGCGGCCCGTTCCCCGCCCTGCCCGACGCCGCCCGACCCGACGAGAGAACCGCACTGATGAACTGGGACGAGACCGGATCCGAAGCCGACGCCGCCGACCCGAGGCTGGTCGGTTCGGTGGCCGACGGCGAGGACCAGGCCGTCGAGGCCGCCCTGCGGCCCAAGGACCTGGAGGAGTTCGTCGGCCAGGAGAAGGTCCGCGAACAGCTCGACCTGGTGCTGCGGGCCGCCCGCGCCCGCGGCGCCACCGCCGACCACGTGCTGCTCTCCGGCGCCCCCGGCCTCGGCAAGACCACGCTCTCGATGATCATCGCGGCCGAGATGGGCGCCCCCATCCGCATCACCAGCGGCCCGGCCATCCAGCACGCGGGCGACCTCGCCGCGATCCTCTCCTCCCTCCAGGAGGGCGAGGTCCTCTTCCTCGACGAGATCCACCGGATGTCGCGGCCCGCCGAGGAGATGCTCTACATGGCGATGGAGGACTTCCGGGTCGACGTGATCGTCGGCAAGGGCCCCGGCGCCACCGCCATCCCGCTGGAGCTGCCCCCCTTCACCCTGGTCGGCGCCACCACGCGCGCGGGGCTGCTGCCGCCCCCGCTGCGCGACCGCTTCGGCTTCACCGGCCACATGGAGTTCTACGAGCCGGCCGAGCTGGAGCGAGTGATCCACCGCTCGGCCCGGCTGCTCGACGTGGAGATCGACCCGGCGGGAGCGGCCGAGATCGCCGGCCGCTCGCGCGGCACGCCCCGTATCGCCAACCGCCTGCTGCGCCGCGTCAGGGACTACGCGCAGGTGAAGGCCGACGGCGTGATCACCCGCGAGATCGCCGCTGCGGCCCTGGGGGTGTACGAGGTGGACGGCCGCGGCCTGGACCGCCTCGACCGGGCGGTGCTCCAGGCCCTGCTGAAACTGTTCGGCGGCGGCCCGGTCGGCCTGTCCACGCTGGCGGTCGCGGTGGGGGAGGAGCGCGAGACCGTCGAGGAGGTGGCCGAGCCCTTCCTCGTACGGGAAGGGTTGCTGGCGCGCACCCCGCGCGGGCGGGTGGCCACCCCCGCCGCCTGGGCCCACCTGGGCCTCGTCCCGCCCCAGCAGGGCCAGGGCGGCGTGCCGGGAAGCGGACAACAGGGGCTCTTCGGGCCGTGACGGCGCGGGTGGGTGCACGGGGAGGAACCCGGGTGGGATGCTGGGCGTTGTTCCAGCTGTGCGGACTCGCTTAGACTCCGCCGATGCCGTCCTCGTATTTGCCGGTCGGCATACCCACCCCCAGATCAGGCCGCACTCCTTGCGCGGTCGTGCGAAGGAAGTTCGTCCCGTGAATCCCGTGACCCTTCTCCCCTTCATCATCCTCATCGGGGCCATGTTCCTCATGACCCGCTCCGCGAAGAGGAAGCAGCAGCAGGCCGCCGCCATGCGGAACGACATCCAGCCCGGCACCGGCGTCCGCACCATCGGTGGCATGTACGCCACCGTGAAGGAGATCGGCGACGACACGGTCCATCTGGAGGTGGCGCCGGGCGTCCACGCCGTCTACGCGAAGAACGCGATCGGTGCGGTCCTCTCCGACGAGGAGTACAACCGCATCGTGCACGGCGAGACGGACGAGGCCGCCGACCTCCCGGTCGTGCCGGACGACGCCTCGTCGCTGACCGGGACCGCCGAGCACCCGGCCGACGCGGCCGAGGCCGCCCCGGCGGACAAGATCGACCTGGGCAAGAAGGACGAGGCGGACGACGCCGCCGCGCCCAAGGACGGCAAGGCAGACGGCGGGTCGGACGCGAAGTAGCCGCTCTCGGGGACCGGCGGGCGCCCTCGCGCGCCCGCCGGTCCCGCCGAGGGTGACGACTTCCACGGGGGACGTCCCCACAACACTTCGTGGCCGCCCAGGCGCACACCCGGCGCGGGCGGTTGGACAGGGAGAAACGACAAGGTGGCAGCACCGAAGAAGGGCCGAAGGCCGGCGGGGGCCCAGGGCAGGCCGGGGCGCACCCTGGCCCTGTTCCTGATCGCCATGGTGGCCCTCGCGGGCGGCATGTTCGCCTCCGGGCACAACACGCCCCGCCTGGGCATCGACCTCGCCGGCGGTACGAGCATCACGCTCAGGGCGAAGGCCGAGCCCGGCCAGGAAAAGGCGATCAACAAGAACAACATGGACACCGCGGTCTCGATCATGAACCGCCGTGTCAACGGTCTGGGTGTCTCCGAGGCCGAGGTCCAGACCCAGGGCGATCGCAACATCATCGTCAACATCCCCAAGGGGACGAACTCGGAGCAGGCCCGCCAGCAGGTCGGCACCACCGCCAAGCTGTACTTCCGGCCCGTCCTGACGGTCGCCGCCGGCACTCCCGCCAAGCCCCAGCCCAGTGGCTCGCCGAGCCCCTCGGCCAGCAAGAGCTCGGACAAGGCGGGCAAGAACGGCGACAAGAACAAGCCGTCCTCGACGCCGTCGGCCAAGCCGAGCGCGAAGTCGACGCCGCAGGGCCGCGCCCTCACCGACGCCCTCAAGGCGGACGGCAAGCCCTCCCCGAGGACCACGCCGGGCATCCCCTCGACGCCCCCCAAGCCGGGTACGACGCCGGGCGCGACGCCGGGCGCGACGCCCCCCGTACCGCCCACGGGCGACGCGGCCGCCGTGGCCAAGCTCCAGAAGCAGTTCGAGGCACTCGACTGCTCCACCAAGGAGTCGCGCGCCAAGGCCGCCTTCGGCAGCAAGGCCACGGACACCATCGCGGCCTGCGACCAGACCGGTGAGGCCAAGTACATCCTGGGCCCCTCCGAGATCGAGGGCACGGACGTCAAGAAGGCCAAGGCCGTCATCGACCAGCAGCGCGGCATGTGGATCGTGCAGATGGACTTCACGGGCAAGGGCTCGAAGAAGTTCCAGTCGATCACCGGCAAGCTGTCGAAGCAGCAGTCCCCGCAGAACCAGTTCGCCATCGCGCTGGACAACCAGGTCGTCTCCGCCCCGTCGGTGAGCCAGACGCTCAGCGGCAGCGCCGAGATCTCCGGCAGCTTCAACCAGCGCTCCGCCAACGACCTGGCGAACGTGCTGTCGTACGGCGCCCTGCCGCTCTCCTTCGAGGAGCAGAGCGTCACCACCGTCACCGCCGCCCTCGGCGCCGACCAGCTGCACGCCGGTCTGATCGCCGGCGCCATCGGCCTGGGGCTGGTCATCATCTACCTGGTGCTGTACTACCGGGGCCTGGCGCTGGTCGCCATCCTGAGCCTCGTGGTCTCCGCGGTGCTCACGTACGTGATCATGGCGCTGCTCGGTCCGGCCATCAACTTCGCGCTGAACCTGCCCGCGGTCTGCGGTGCCATCGTCGCCATCGGCATCACGGCGGACTCGTTCATCGTGTACTTCGAACGGATCCGGGACGAGATCCGCGAGGGCCGCACCCTGCGTCCGGCCGTCGAGCGGGCCTGGCCCCGCGCCCGGCGCACGATCATGGTCTCCGACTTCGTGTCGTTCCTCGCCGCCGCGGTGCTCTTCATCGTGACCGTCGGCAAGGTCCAGGGCTTCGCGTTCACGCTGGGCCTGACCACCCTGCTCGACATCGTCGTGGTGTTCCTCTTCACCAAGCCGGTGATGACGCTCCTGGCGCGCAAGCAGTTCTTCGCCGGCGGCCACCCGTGGTCCGGTCTGGATCCGCAGCGTCTGGGCGCCAGGCCGCCGCTGCGCCGCTCCCGCCGCACCCCCGCCGCCCCCACCGACCCGAAGGAGGCGTGAGATGTCGCGACTCGGTCATCTCGGCGCCCGGCTCTACCGCGGTGAGGTCGGCTACGACTTCGTCGGCAAGCGGAAGATCTGGTACGGCATCTCGATCCTGATCACCATCACGGCCATCCTGGGCCTGGCGGTGCGGGGTCTGACGATGGGTATCGAGTTCGAGGGCGGCGCGGTCTTCACCACCCCGAAGACCTCCGCCTCGGTCGCCCAGGCGGAGGAGGTCGCGGAGCGCGCCTCCGGCCACGACGCGATCGTGCAGAAGCTCGGCAACAAGGGCCTGCGCATCCAGATCAGCGGTATCGACACCGCGAAGTCGGACACGATCAAGACCGAGCTCTCCAAGGAGCTCAAGGTCCCCGCCGAGGACATCAACGCCGACCTCGTCGGTCCCAGCTGGGGCGACCAGATCGCCAACAAGGCGTGGACCGGTCTGATCGTGTTCATGATCCTCGTGGTGATCTATCTGGCGATCGCCTTCGAGTGGCGCATGGCGCTCGCGGCCCTGGTCGCGCTGATCCACGACATCACGATCACCGTCGGTATCTACGCGCTGGTCGGCTTCGAGGTCACCCCGGGCACCGTGATCGGTCTGCTCACCATCCTCGGTTACTCGCTCTACGACACCGTCGTCGTCTTCGACGGTCTCAAGGAGGGCCAGCGGGGCATCACCAAGCAGACCAGGCTCACCTACAGCGAGATGGCCAACAAGAGCCTCAACGGCACCCTGGTGCGCTCCATCAACACCACGGTCGTCGCGCTGCTCCCGGTGGCGGGCCTGCTGTTCATCGGTGGCGGCGTCCTCGGCGCCGGCATGCTGAACGACATCTCGCTGTCGCTCTTCGTCGGCCTCGCGGCCGGCGCGTACTCGTCGATCTTCATCGCCACCCCGCTGGTCGCGGACCTCAAGGAGCGCGACCCGCAGATGAAGGCCCTCAAGAAGCGGGTGCTCGCCAAGCGGGCCGCCGCCGCGGCCAAGGGCGAGACCGAGGAGCCCCGTGACGGTGAGCCGCAGGACGGCGGCGAGGACGCGGAGGACGCGACCGCGGCCGCCGGCGCGGTCGTCGGCCAGCGCCGCCAGCCCTCCCGCAACAACCGGGGGAAGCGCCGATGACGGTCTCCACCCAGGAGCTGCTGCTCAGCCGCATCCGTGACGTGCCGGACTACCCCAAGCCCGGTGTGCTGTTCAAGGACATCACGCCGCTGCTCGCGGACCCGGCTGCCTTCACGGCCCTGACCGACGCCCTCGCCGAGCTGTGCGTACGCCACGGCGCGACGAAGATCGTCGGCCTGGAGGCGCGCGGCTTCATCCTGGCGGCCCCGGCCGCGGTCCGCGCCGGGATCGGCTTCATCCCCGTACGCAAGGCGGGCAAGCTCCCCGGAGCCACGCTCTCCCAGGCGTACGAGCTGGAGTACGGCACGGCCGAGATCGAGGTGCACGCCGAGGACCTGGCCGCGGGCGACCGCGTCATGGTCATCGACGACGTCCTGGCGACCGGTGGCACGGCCGAGGCCTCGCTGGAGCTCATCCGGCGGGCCGGGGCCGAGGTGGCAGGTGTGGCGGTCCTGATGGAGCTCGGCTTCCTGGGCGGGCGCGAGCGGCTGGAACCCGCCTTGCGCGGGGCCCCGCTGGAGGCTCTCATCACGCTCTGAGCAAGAGCCGCGGACATCAGGAGGCGGGCGCCGGGGAATCCGGCGCCCGCCTTCCGCGTTGACGAGGATGTGCCTGATGAGGGCCGGTCCGGCAGGACGCACCGGGCGCCCCTCCCGCCCCGGGACGGCGGCCTCTCCCCGGTGAGGCGGCGCCCCGGCTACAGCCGGTCACACCCGCCCGACACGAACCGGCCGCCCAGGATCGATACCATGGGCTTCCGGGCCTGACCGGGGGACCCGGATCCTCCCCCAGACTCCGTCCGGGGAGATTCCAGAGGAGCGCTCTTGCCAGACGAGGCCCAGCCACTCTCCGCCGAGCGGCCCGACCAGCGGGCCGAGCAGCCCACGGCGGCCCCCGCCGCGCCCCAGCAGCCCGCGGCGGAGCCCGAGCCGGCCGCCCCGCAGACGCCCCGGCGCGCGGCGGCCCCGGCCCCCAAGGCCACGCCCCCCGCGAGCCCGCCGGCCCGCTCCGGCGGCGGCTCCTCCAACCGTGTCCGCGCCCGGCTCGCCCGCCTCGGTGTGCAGCGCACCTCCGCGTACAACCCGGTCCTCGAACCGCTGCTGCGGATAGTGCGCGGCAACGACCCGAAGATCGAGAGCGCCACGCTGCGCCAGGTCGAGACGGCCTACCAGGTCGCCGAGCGCTGGCACCGCGGCCAGAAGCGCAAGAGCGGCGACCCGTACATCACGCATCCGCTCGCCGTCACCACCATCCTGGCCGAGCTGGGCATGGACCCGGCGACCCTGATGGCCGGGCTGCTCCACGACACCGTCGAGGACACCGAGTACGGCCTGGACACCCTGCGCCGCGACTTCGGCGACCAGGTGGCCCTGCTCGTCGACGGCGTCACCAAGCTCGACCGGGTCCAGTTCGGCGACGCCGCCCAGGCCGAGACCGTGCGCAAGATGGTCGTCGCCATGGCCAAGGACCCGCGCGTCCTGGTCATCAAGCTCGCGGACCGCCTGCACAACATGCGCACCATGCGCTACCTCAAGCGGGAGAAGCAGGAGAAGAAGGCCCGCGAGACCCTGGAGATCTACGCTCCGCTCGCCCACCGCCTGGGCATGAACACCATCAAGTGGGAACTGGAGGACCTCGCCTTCGCGATCCTCTACCCCAAGATGTACGACGAGATCGTGCGGCTGGTGGCCGAGCGCGCGCCCAAGCGCGACGAGTACCTCGCCATAGTGACCGACGAGGTCCAGTCCGACCTGCGCGCCGCCCGCATCAAGGCGACCGTCACCGGCCGCCCCAAGCACTACTACAGCGTCTACCAGAAGATGATCGTCCGCGGCCGTGACTTCGCGGAGATCTACGACCTGGTGGGCATCCGCGTCCTGGTGGACACCGTCCGCGACTGCTACGCGGCGCTGGGCACGGTCCACGCCCGCTGGAACCCGGTTCCGGGGCGGTTCAAGGACTACATCGCGATGCCCAAGTTCAACATGTACCAGTCGCTGCACACCACGGTCATCGGCCCCAACGGCAAGCCCGTCGAGCTCCAGATCCGTACGTTCGACATGCACCGCCGCGCCGAGTACGGCATCGCCGCGCACTGGAAGTACAAGCAGGAGGCCGTCGCCGGTGCCTCCAAGGTGCGCACCGACGTGCCGAAGAAGGCCGGCAAGGACGACCACATCAACGACATGGCGTGGCTGCGCCAGCTGCTCGACTGGCAGAAGGAGACCGAGGACCCCAGCGAGTTCCTGGAGTCCCTGCGCTTCGACCTCTCCCGCAACGAGGTCTTCGTCTTCACCCCCAAGGGCGATGTCATAGCGCTCCCGGCGGGTGCCACGCCCGTCGACTTCGCGTACGCGGTCCACACCGAGGTCGGCCACCGGACCATAGGCGCACGCGTCAACGGCCGGCTCGTACCGCTCGAATCGACGCTGGACAACGGCGACCTGGTGGAGGTCTTCACCTCCAAGGCGGCCGGCGCCGGGCCCTCGCGCGACTGGCTGGGCTTCGTCAAGTCGCCGCGCGCCCGCAACAAGATCCGCGGCTGGTTCTCCAAGGAGCGCCGCGACGAGGCGATCGAGCAGGGCAAGGACGCCATCGCGCGCGCCATGCGCAAGCAGAACCTGCCGATCCAGCGGATCCTCACCGGCGACTCCCTGGTCACCCTCGCCCACGAGATGCGCTACCCCGACATCTCCTCGCTGTACGCGGCGATCGGCGAGGGCCATGTGGCGGCCCAGGGCGTCGTCCAGAAGCTGGTGCAGGCGCTCGGCGGCGAGGAGGCGGCCAACGAGGACATCGCCGAGTCGGCGCCGCCCTCGCGCGGACGTAGCAAGCGCCGGGCCAACGCCGACCCGGGCGTGGTGGTCAAGGGCGTCGAGGACGTGTGGGTCAAGCTGGCCCGGTGCTGCACGCCCGTCCCCGGCGACCCGATCATCGGTTTCGTGACGCGCGGCAGCGGTGTCTCGGTGCACCGGGCGGACTGCGTCAACGTCGACTCGCTCTCGCAGCAGCCGGAGCGGATCCTGGAGGTCGAGTGGGCCCCGACGCAGTCGTCGGTCTTCCTGGTCGCCATCCAGGTCGAGGCGCTCGACCGCTCCCGGCTCCTGTCGGACGTCACCCGCGTCCTGTCCGACCAGCACGTCAACATCCTGTCGGCGGCCGTGCAGACCTCCCGCGACCGGGTGGCCACCTCCCGCTTCACCTTCGAGATGGGCGACCCCAAGCACCTGGGCCACGTCCTGAAGGCGGTGCGGGGCGTGGAGGGCGTGTACGACGTGTACCGGGTGACGTCGGCCCGCCGCCCGTAGCCCGTCCCGTAATCCGTTACGGGGCCCCGTAGCGCCCGAGGGCCCGGCCGTGTCACCACGGCCGGGCCCTCGTTCACGCGCCCCCGAGGGGCGCCGGTCCACCTTGCGGGAGCCGGGTGCTCAGCCGCCGAACTCCTCCAGGCCCTTCAGAGCCTGGTCGAGCAGGGCCTGGCGGCCCTCCAGCTCCTTGGCGAGCTTGTCGGCCCTGGCGTTGTTGCCCGCCGCGCGTGCCGCGTCGATCTGGCCGCGCAGCTTGTCGACGGCGGCCTGGAGCTGGCCCGTCAGCCCGGCGGCACGCGCGCGTGCCTCCGGGTTGGTGCGGCGCCACTCCGACTCCTCGGCCTCCTTCAGAGCCCGCTCCACGGCGTGCATCCGGCCCTCGACCTTGGGACGCGCGTCGCGCGGCACATGGCCGATGGCCTCCCAGCGCTCGTTGATGCCGCGGAAGGCCGCGCGGGCCGCCTTCAGATCGGTCACCGGGAGGAGCTTCTCGGCCTCGACCGCCAGCTCCTCCTTGAGCTTGAGGTTCTCGGTCTGCTCGGCGTCACGCTCCGCGAAGACCTCCCCGCGCGCGGCGAAGAAGACGTCCTGGGCGCCGCGGAAGCGGTTCCACAGCTCGTCCTCGGCCTCGCGCTGGGCACGGCCCGCGGCCTTCCAGTCGGCCATCAGCTCGCGGTAGCGGGCCGCCGTGGCGGCCCAGTCCGTGGACGAGGACAGCGACTCGGCCTCGACGACCAGCTTCTCCTTGGCCTTGCGGGCCTCCTCGCGCTGCGCGTCCAGCGACGCGAAGTGCGCCTTGCGCCGCTTGGAGAACGCCGAGCGCGCGTGCGAGAAGCGGTGCCACAGCTCGTCGTCGGACTTCCGGTCCAGCCGGGGCAGGCCCTTCCAGATGTCCACGAGGGCCCGCAGCCGCTCGCCGGCCGAGCGCCACTGCTCGCTCTGCGCCAGCTCCTCGGCCTCGGCGACCAGCGCCTCCTTGGCGTGCTTGGCCTCGTCGGTCTGCTTGGCCTTCTGGGCCTTGCGCTCCTCGCGCCGCGACTCGACGGTCTCGACCAGCTTGTCGAGCCGCCCCCGCAACGCGTCGAGGTCACCCACCGCGTGGTGCTCGTCCACCTGGGTGCGCAGGTGGTCGATCGCCGCCTGGGCGTCCTTCGCCGACAGGTCGGTGGTCCTCACCCGCCGCTCGAGGAGGCCGATCTCGACAACCAGGCCCTCGTATTTGCGCTCGAAGTAGGCCAGGGCCTCCTCGGGAGTCCCCGCCTGCCACGATCCGACGACCACTTCGCCCTCGGCTGTACGCACATACACGGTGCCCGTCTCGTCGACGCGGCCCCACGGGTCGCTGCTCACAGCGCCTCCTCCACATGATGCCTCTACGAGGGATCGGGCCCCCACGGCATCGTCCACAGTTTCCGGGACGGGCCTCGCCCGTCCTCCACAACGCGTTCGTCACCGCGCTGCACAACGCCAATCTAGGCGACCGGCCGCCCGGCTGTCCGCACTCAGCGCGGCCGACTTCCGCGGGTCAGTCCTTGTTGACGGTGGCCTTCTCGATGGTGACGGCCGTCTTGGGCGCACCGTCCCCGGCGCCTCCCGCCACACCCGCCTTCGCGACCTCCTGGACGGCCTTGAGCCCGGCGGCGTCCATGGTGGCGAACGGTGTGTAGGTGGGGGGCAGTTTGGTCTCCTTGTAGACCAGGAAGAACTGGCTGCCGCCGGTGTGCGGCTGGCCGGTGTTGGCCATCGCGACGGTGCCCGCCGGGTAGGTGACCGTACCTTCCGCGCCCGCCTTGCCCAGGGCCGTCAGATTCTCGTCCGGGAGCGTGTAGCCGGGGCCGCCGGTGCCGTCGCCCTTGGGGTCGCCGCACTGGAGGACGAAGATGCCCTGCGTGGTCAGACGGTGGCACTTCGTGTTGTCGAAGTAACCCTTGTCGGCGAGGGACTTGAACGAGTTGACCGTGTGCGGGGTCTTCGCCGCGGCCATCGTGAAGGCGATGTCGCCCGCGCTGGTCTTCAGCGACATCGTGTACGACGCCTTCTGGTCGATCGCCATCTTCGGCTCCGGAGCCGAGTCCTTGCTCGCCTGGGGCGTCGGCGTCCGGGAGGGGGAGGCGGCGTCCGACTTCTTGTCGTCGTCGCCGTCGAAGGATCCCGTGGCGAAGGCCGCCCCGCCCGCCGCGACGACCACCGCGAGGGTGGCCGCGATGACGGTGTTGCGGCGCTTGGCCTTGCGCCGGGCCTCCTCACGGCGGCGCTGCTGACGCTCGAACTTCTCCCGGGCGAGCTGGCGCCGGCGCTGATCGCTGCTGACCACCGGTGGTCTCCTTGTGCGGTGTAGTGGCGTACGGACGCGTGTACGCGCGGACTGTGCCCGTACCGTATATGGGTTCGCTGTGACAGGAGCAGCGCCGGTAGGCTCTGAACAGCCGCAACCACCCGCCGTACGAGAAACTGAGGACGATCGTGCTCATTGCCGGGTTCCCCGCCGGGGCCTGGGGGACCAACTGCTACCTGGTCGCCCCCGCCGCAGGCGAGGAGTGCGTGATCATCGACCCGGGCCACCAGGCCGCCCAGGGAGTCGAGGACGCGCTCAGGAAGCATCGGCTCAAGCCCGTCGCCGTCGTCCTCACCCACGGCCACATCGACCACTGCGCCTCGGTCGTCCCGGTCTGCGGCGCCCATGACGTTCCCGCCTGGATCCACCCCTCGGACCGGTACATGATGAGCGACCCGGAGAAGGCCCTCGGCCGCTCCTTCGGCGCTCAGATCATGGGCGAGCTGACCATCGGCGAACCGGACGACGTCAAGGAGCTGACGGACGGCGCGAAGCTGGAGCTCGCCGGGATGGAGCTCACCGTGTCGCACGCGCCCGGCCATACCAAGGGGTCGGTGACGTTCGGGCTGCCCGAGGCGGAGGACATCCCTCCGATCCTGTTCTCGGGCGACCTGCTCTTCGCCGGCTCCGTCGGACGCACCGACCTGCCCGGCGGCAGCCACGCCGAGCTCCTCGAGTCGCTGGGCCGTGTGTGCCTGCCGCTCGACGACTCGACCGTGGTGCTGTCCGGCCACGGCTCCCAGACCACCATCGGCCAGGAGCGCGCCACCAACCCGTATCTGCGGCAGGTGGCCGCCGGCCCGGGAGAGGGCATCGCCTCTCCCCGACGAGGAATGTGACGAGAAGCTTCCCCATGAGTACCTTCCAGGCTCCCAAGGGCACCTACGACCTGCTCCCGCCCGACTCGGCCCGCTTCCTCGCGGTGCGCGAGGCCATCGCGGCGCCCCTGCGGCGGTCGGGCTACGGCTACATCGAGACCCCGGGCTTCGAGAACGTCGAGCTGTTCGCGCGCGGTGTCGGCGAGTCCACCGACATCGTGACCAAGGAGATGTACGCCTTCGAGACCAAGGGCGGCGACCGCCTCGCCCTGCGCCCCGAGGGCACCGCGTCCGTGCTGCGCGCCGCCCTGGAGGCCAACCTCCACAAGGCAGGCAACCTGCCCGTCAAGCTCTGGTACTCGGGCTCGTACTACCGCTACGAGCGCCCCCAGAAGGGCCGCTACCGCCACTTCTCGCAGGTCGGCGCCGAGGCGATCGGCGCGGAGGACCCGGCGCTCGACGCCGAGCTGATCATCCTGGCGAACGACGCCTACCGCTCACTGGGCCTGCGCCACTTCCGCATCCTGCTGAACTCGCTGGGCGACCAGGAGTGCCGTCCCGTCTACCGGGCCGCGCTCCAGGACTTCCTGCGCGGCCTCGACCTCGACGAGGACACCCTGCGCCGGGCCGAGATCAACCCGCTGCGCGTCCTCGACGACAAGCGGGACGCGGTCCAGAAGCAGCTGGCGGGGGCGCCGCTGCTGCGCGACTACCTGTGCGACGCGTGCAAGGCGTACCACGAGGAGGTCCGCGAGCTGCTGACCGCCGAGGGCGTGGCGTACGAGGACGACGCCCGGCTGGTGCGTGGCCTCGACTACTACACCCGCACCACCTTCGAGTTCGTCCACGACGGCCTGGGCTCGCAGTCCGCGGTCGGCGGCGGTGGCCGCTACGACGGCCTCTCCGAGATGATCGGCGGCCCCGCGCTGCCGTCGGTGGGCTGGGCGCTGGGCGTGGACCGTACGGTGCTGGCGCTGGAGGCCGAGGGCGTCGCCCTCGACATCCCCTCCGCGACCAGCGTGTTCGCGGTGCCGCTGGGCGAGGAGGCGCGGCGGGTGCTGTTCCGCGTGGTCACCGAGCTGCGCCGGTCCGGAGTGGCGGCCGACTTCAGCTTCGGCGGCAAGGGCCTCAAGGGCGCCATGAAGAACGCCAACCGCTCCGGCGCCCGCCTCACCCTGGTCGCGGGCGAGCGGGACCTGGCCGAGGGCGTGGTGCAGCTCAAGGACATGGAGTCCGGCGACCAGGTCGCGGTCCCCGTCGCGGACGCCGTCGAGGCCGTGCGCGCGCGCCTGGTCTGACGGCCGGGTCAACTCGGTGCGTACGGCGTCGTCCTGACGGATGACGCCGGGGCGAAGTGCCAAGTCCGGTCCCCGCGGGCCGGACTCGGCGCCACCGATGCCGTCGTCCTTATCCCCATCGAACGGTGGCCGGGCCATGGATTGCGGCACAATGGCCGTGCCCAGCAGCCACGGAATGACGGAACGGCGATATGACCACAACAGTTGACGACGTCTCCTTCGGCCGGGAGCAGGTGAGCACCGAGGGCACCGTCGGGGCCGGCCGCGCGTTCGCGTGGCTCCTGGTGATCACGGGAGCCGCCGGACTGCTCGCGGCCTGGGTCATCACGCTCGACAAGTTCAAGCTGCTGGAGGACCCGAACTTCACCCCCGGGTGCAGCCTCAACCCGGTGGTCTCCTGCGGCAACATCATGAAGAGCGACCAGGCGTCGGCCTTCGGCTTCCCCAACCCGATGCTGGGCCTGGTGGCGTACGGGATCGTCGTCGCGGTCGGCATGAGCCTGCTGGCGGGCGCCCGCTTCCGGCGCTGGTACTGGCTGACGCTGAACGCGGGCACGCTCTTCGGGGTCGGATTCTGCACCTGGCTGCAGTTCCAGTCGCTGTACCGGATCAACGCCCTGTGCCTGTGGTGCAGCCTGGCCTGGGTCGCCACGATCTTCATGTTCTGGTACGTGACCTCGCACAACATCCGCCGCGGCCTGCTGCCCGCGCCGACCTGGCTGAAGTCGTTCCTGTCGGAGTTCACCTGGGTGCTGCCGGTGGTGCACGTCGGGATCATCGGGATGCTGATCCTGACCCGCTGGTGGGATTTCTGGACCAGCTGACGCGCCTGACGGGGGCCGACCGGTGCTCAACCGGCGCTGAGCTGGGGTTTCCCCCGTCCTGACGGCATTGTCAGTGGGGTGGCATAGGGTTCTTGACGTGGAGCCCGACCTGTTCACCGCAGCCGCAGAGGACCGCCAGGAGAAAGACCCGGCGGGCAGCCCTCTGGCCGTCCGGATGCGCCCGCGCGTCCTCGACGAAGTGGTGGGCCAGCAGCATCTGCTGAAGCCCGGCTCGCCGCTGCGCCGCCTGGTGGGGGAGGGGAGCGGCGGCCCCGCCGGGCCCTCCTCGGTGATCCTCTGGGGCCCGCCCGGCACCGGCAAGACCACTTTGGCGTACGTGGTGTCCAAGGCGACCAACAAGCGGTTCGTCGAGCTCTCCGCGATCACCGCGGGGGTCAAGGAAGTGCGGGCCGTGATCGACGGGGCCCGCCGGGCGATCGGCGGCTTCGGCAAGGAGACCGTCCTCTTCCTCGACGAGATCCACCGCTTCTCCAAGGCCCAGCAGGACTCCCTGCTCCCGGCGGTGGAGAACCGCTGGGTGACGCTGATCGCCGCCACCACGGAGAATCCGTACTTCTCGGTGATCTCCCCCCTGCTCTCCCGCTCCCTGCTGCTGACCCTGGAGCCGCTCACCGACGACGACCTGCGCGCGCTGCTGCGCCGGGCGGTCGAGGAGGAGCGCGGACTCGGCGGCGCGGTGACCCTGGCCGAGGACGCCGAGGCGCATCTGCTGCGGATCGCGGGCGGCGACGCCCGGCGCGCGCTGACCGCCCTGGAGGCGGCGGCGGGCTCGGCCCTGGCCCAGGAGGAGCGGGAGGTCACGCTCCGCACCGTCGAGGAGACGGTCGACCGGGCGGCCGTGAAATACGACAAGGACGGCGACCAGCACTACGACGTGGCGAGCGCCCTGATCAAGTCCATCCGCGGCTCGGACGTGGACGCGGCGCTGCACTATCTGGCGCGGATGATCGAGGCGGGCGAGGACCCGCGGTTCATCGCCCGCCGGCTGATGATCTCCGCGAGCGAGGACATCGGCCTCGCGGACCCGACGGCGCTGCCGACGGCCGTCGCCGCCGCCCAGGCGGTCGCCATGATCGGCTTCCCCGAGGCGGCCCTCACCCTCAGCCACGCCACCATCGCCCTGGCCCTGGCCCCCAAGTCGAACGCGGCGACCACCGCGATCGCCGCCGCGATGGAGGACGTCCGCAAGGGCCTGGCCGGTCCGGTCCCGCCGCATCTGCGCGACGGCCACTACAAGGGCGCGGCCAAGCTCGGCCACGCCCAGGGGTATGTGTACCCGCACGACGTGCCGGGCGCGATCGCCGCCCAGCAGTACGCACCGGAAGCGGTCGCCGACAGGCGCTACTACGAACCCACGCGCTACGGCGCGGAGGCGCGGTACGCGGACGTGGTCGAGAAGGTCCGCGAGCGGCTCGGCCGGGGCGAGTAGGCCCCCCTGCCCCGGGTTTTCCCGCCCCGGGCGTCCCCGGCCCGGGCCTCCCCACCCCGGGCGCCTGCGGCGGCACCCGGGCACCCGGGCGCCCGCGCCCCACCCCGTCCGCCGCCGCGTACCGTCAGTCCGCCGCCGCTTCGAACAGCCGCCGCATGGCCCGGCGCAGCTGGACGAGGCCGGTCACCGGCTCCGGGAACTCGAACCGGGCGTCGAAGCAGTGCCCGGCGGTGTCCCGGAACCGCACCCGCAGCCCGAACCGGTCGAGCGCCAGCGGTGTGACCGAGGCCAAGGCCCGGTCCCCCTCGGGTCCGAGCCGGGCCACCAGCCCGCACAGCGACCGCACCTGCTCCCCGTGGTGGGCGTGGAGGTGCTGGAGCAGCTCGCTCTCCTCCCGGACCAGCGGATCGGGCTCGGCCGCGGCGAACGCCCCGGGCTCCACCGCGCTCGCGCCCCACAGGTCGTCCACGTACGCCTCGTTCACCTCCAGGCGCAGCGTCATGCTGCCGGGCGGGGCCAGGCCGGGCACGCGGGTGAGCCAGCCGGTGATCCAGGCGCGGCCCCGGATACGGTGGGGGACGGAGACCGGCGCCACATCGGTGATCTCCAGGACGGCGGAGAGCTCGTCGTCCTGGGCGTGTGTCGCGGCCCGTACGGCGGGGGAGTCGGCGGGGAAGAGCAGGAACAGATCGCCCTCGGGACCGACGTTGCGCAGCCGGGGCATCAACTGTTCCGGGCGGGCCGCGTCGAGGCCGGTCGGGAGGAGCACGGAGGAGCAGGTACTATGTACGAGAGTTCGTGTGCGCTCGGCTGCTGACGGCATCCGCGCGATTTCATGTCCGCTGGGACGCGGCTGACCACGATCTGATCGGACCTCCGTCACGTGACCGGTGGCATGCTGCGCACCGGTACCGGCCCCGTTCTGCGGGCCGGTGGAGCCGGCCCCTTCTGCGGGTGCGGCCTTCTTCGTGCTGTCCGTGATGTGACTGGTGTTCCCCGGACGAGACATACGATCTCCTTGAGTAAGGTGAGCCTAACCTAACCCAACCATGGAGGTTTGGAGAACGTGCCTAACCAGTCGCGTCCCAAGGTCAAGAAGTCCCGTGCGCTCGGTATCGCGCTGACGCCGAAGGCCGTCAAGTACTTCGAGGCCCGTCCGTACCCGCCGGGCGAGCACGGCCGTGGCCGCAAGCAGAACTCGGACTACAAGGTCCGTCTGCTCGAGAAGCAGCGTCTGCGCGCCCAGTACGACATCTCTGAGCGTCAGATGGCGCGTGCCTACGACCGCGCCAAGAAGGCCGAGGGCAAGACGGGCGAGGCGCTGGTCGTCGAGCTCGAGCGCCGCCTCGACGCCCTGGTCCTGCGTTCGGGCATCGCCCGCACCATCTACCAGGCCCGCCAGATGGTCGTCCACGGCCACATCGAGGTCAACGGTGGCAAGGTCGACAAGCCGTCGTTCCGTGTCCGTCCGGACGACGTCATCACCGTGCGCGAGCGCAGCCGCGAGAAGCACCCCTTCCAGGTGGCCCGCGAGGGTGGCTACGCCGGCGAGGGCGAGACCCCGCGCTACCTCCAGGTGAACCTGAAGGCCCTGGCCTTCCGCCTGGACCGTGACCCGAACCGCAAGGAAATCCCGGTCATCTGCGACGAGCAGCTCGTCGTCGAGTACTACGCCCGCTGATCCGGGTGCGGTAGTCAGCGCTCCGCGCTGCGGCCCGCCGTCTCCCCGCTCCGTACGGAGCGAGGGGCGGCGGGCTCTCGCTTTCTCGGGGCCGCCTCCTCCCGGGCCGCGGGCATCTCGGGGGCGCTGCCGTCCGCGCCCGCCAGCGCCCGCGCCACCGCCGCGTCCAGGCCGAGACCGCGGCCCCGGCGGCGGAACGACTCGTACGCCGCCTCGCCCAGGCGCTCCCGGGCCCGCTGCTCGCACAGCACATGGGCGGCGTTGAAGGACTCCGAGCCGAACAGCGGCAGCCCCACCGACGGCCAGATCCCCTCCGCCGCCCCCTGGAGCACGGCCGCCTCCGCCGGATCGCCGCCGTCCACCGTGACCAGCGCCATCAGCTCCAGCGCCAGCACCGTGCCCAGCAGGTCGTGGAAGGCGTGGTCGATCTCCAGGCACTCGCCGAGCAGCGCCCGCGCCCGGCCCAGATCCTTGCCGTGCCAGGCCGCGTAGGCGAGGACATAGAGCGCGTACGCCCTGGCCCAGCGCTCGCCGTGGTCCTCGCAGACCTCCACCACCTGCTCGCACATCACCACGGCCTCCCCCAGATGCCCGAGGAAGGCCACCGCCATCGCCAGCTCGACCCGGGCCATCAGGACGTTGCTGTTGAGTTCGCCGATCTCCTCGTACTGGGCGAGCGCCGACCGCAGCAGCTCCTCGGCCCTCGGCATGTCGTCCGAGACCAGCGCCAGACAGCCCGTGCGGTGCACCGCGTACGCGCGCGCCGCCAGGTCACCGGTGCGCTCGGCCTCCTCGCGGCACTCGTGCAGGGCCGCGATCGCCGCCGCCGTGTCGCCGCGCAGCACCGAGACGTAGCCGAACACCCACAGCGCCTTGAGCCGGGCGCCGTCGTGGTCGCCGCCCTCGGCCTCCAGGGCCAGCGCCAGCCAGTGCGCGCCCTCGGCCAGCCGCCCGCAGCCCACCCAGCAGAACCAGAGCGTGGCCGCCAGGTAGCGGGCCAGCCGGATGTCCTGCCCGCAGCCGAGCGAGTGGTCCATCGCGGCCCGCAGATTGGGCAGATCCGCCTCCACCCGCACCGCGACCTCCGCCTGGCGCGGGCTGAACCAGTCCAGCTCGCACCAGGTGGCGAGCCCCAGGTACCAGTCACGGTGGCGCCGGCGCAGCCGCTCGGCGTCCCCGGTCGCCGCCAGCCAGTCGGCGCCGTACTCCCGTACGGTGTCGAGCATCCGGTAGCGCACCCCCGCCGGGCCGTCCTCGCGCACCACCAGCGAGTGGTCCAGGAGCTCCTGGAGCACGTCGAGCACGGACTCCGGCGGCAACTCCGGGCCGACGCAGATGTACTCGACGGCCTCCAGGTCGAACTGCCCGGCGAACACCGAGAGCCGGGCCCACAGCAGCCGCTGGGCCGGGGTGCACAGCTCGTGGCTCCAGCCGATCGTGGTGCGCAGGGTCTGGTGGCGCGCCGGCGCCCCGCGCCCGCCACCGGTCAGCAGCCGGAACCGGTCGTCGAGGCGGCGCAGCACCTGCTCCACCGACAGCGCGCCCAGCCGTCCGGCCGCCAGCTCCAGGGCGAGCGGGATCCCGTCGAGCCTGCGGCACAGCTCCAGGGCGGCCGCGCCCGACCCGTCGGTGAGGGCGGAACCGCCGCGGACCGCGGCGGCCCGGTCGGCGAAGAGCGCCACCGCGTCCTCGTCGTCCATCGGCGCCAGTGCCAGCAGCCGTTCCCCGGCCAGCCGCAGCGGCAGCCGCCCGGCGGCGAGCACCCGCAGCCCCGGGCAGTGGCGCAGCAGCGCGTCCACCAGCTCCGCGCAGGCGTCCACGACCTGCTCGAAACCGTCCAGGACCAGCAGCAGGGTGCGGTCGGCGAGGTGGTCCAGGAGGATGCGGCGGGGCGGGCGGCTGGTGTGGTCGGTGAGGCCGAGCGCCTCCACCACCGCGTGGTCGAGCAGGTCCGGGTCGGTGACCGTGGACAGGTCCGCGGGCCCGACCCCGTCGCAGTAGCGTTCCTGCGCGGCCGCGGTGGCGGCGGCGCGCAGCGCCAGCCGCGTCTTGCCGACGCCGCCGACGCCGACCACGGTGGTCAGCCGCGCCTCGGCCAGCAGCCCGTGCAGCGCGGCCAGTTCACGTTCTCGCCCGACGAAGCGGTTCAGCTCTGAGGGCACAGGGGAGCGCATGGGACACGCAGAGTACTCAAGGGTGAGCGGTGCGTACAAGCGGGTGACCGGACTCCGCTCGCGCCCGCCCCGAATGCGGTAGGGGGCAAGACCCTCGGCGCGATAGGGTCGGGGGACAACTTTTCTTGTCCGACGGTCGATGCGCAGGGAGCGGTGCGAAGTGTCCGGTGGAGAGGTGGCCGGGATCCTGGTGGCCGTCTTCTGGGCGATCCTGGTGTCCTTCCTCGCCGTAGTCCTCGTGAGGCTGGCCCAGACGCTGAAGGCGACGACCAAGCTGGTGGCCGAGGTGACCGAGCAGGCCGTCCCGCTGCTCGCGGACGCCTCGACGGCGGTGCGCTCGGCGCAGACCCAGCTGGACCGGGTCGACGCGATCGCCTCGGACGTCCAGGAGGTCACCTCCAACGCCTCGGCGCTCTCCACCACGGTCGCCTCGACCTTCGGCGGCCCGCTGGTGAAGGTCGCGGCCTTCGGGTACGGCGTGCGCCGGGCCATCGGACGGAAAACCGGGCCCGCCGAGCCGCCGCGTACGGTGATCGTCGGGCGGACTCTGCCGTCCGCGCGGCGGAGGAAGCGAAAGGGCTGAGGCTGCGATGTTCCGCCGTACGTTCTGGTTCACCACGGGCGCCGCGGCCGGTGTGTGGGCCACCACCAAGGTCAACCGGAAGCTGAAGCAGCTGACCCCCGAGTCGCTGGCCGCGCGCACCGCCGAGAAGGCGATCGAGGCGGGCCACCGGCTCAAGGACTTCGCGCTCGACGTGAAGGCCGGCATGGCGCAGCGGGAGTCGGAACTCCACGACGCGCTCGGCCTGAACGCCTCCAACGTGCGCGAACTCCCGGCGCAGCGCCGCCTCGCGGCCATCGACCAACCCAACCAGCAGAACCCGAAGATCTCCTACAAGAAGATCTCGTACAACCGGAATGAGGACCACTGATGGAGTCGGCTGAAATCCGCCGCCGCTGGCTGAGCTTCTTCGAGGAGCGCGGTCACACCGTCGTCCCTTCGGCGTCGCTCATCGCGGACGACCCGACTCTGCTCCTGGTCAACGCGGGCATGGTGCCGTTCAAGCCGTACTTCCTGGGCGAGACCAAGCCGCCCGCGCCGCGCGCCACCAGCGTGCAGAAGTGCGTGCGCACCCCGGACATCGAAGAGGTCGGCAAGACCACCCGCCACGGCACGTTCTTCCAGATGTGCGGCAACTTCTCCTTCGGCGACTACTTCAAGGAAGGCGCCATCGAGCTGGCCTGGGAGCTGCTGACCAGCCCCGTGGCCGACGGCGGCTTCGGCCTGGAGCCGGAGAAGCTCTGGATCACCGTCTACCTAGACGACGACGAGGCCGAGCGGATCTGGCGCGAGAAGATCGGCGTCCCTGCCGAGCGCATCCAGCGCCTGGGCAAGAAGGACAACTTCTGGTCCATGGGCGTCCCCGGCCCCTGCGGCCCCTGCTCCGAGATCAACTACGACCGCGGCCCCGAGTTCGGCGTCGAGGGCGGCCCGGCCGTCAACGACGAGCGGTACGTGGAGATCTGGAACCTGGTCTTCATGCAGTACGAGCGGGGCGCCGGCGACGGCAAGGAGGACTTCCCGATCCTCGGTGACCTCCCGTCGAAGAACATCGACACCGGTCTCGGCCTCGAACGACTCGCCATGATCCTTCAGGGCGTACAGAACATGTACGAGACCGACACCCTGCGCGTGGTCATGGACAAGGCCACCGAGCTCACCGGTGTGCGCTACGGCGACAAGCACGACACCGACGTCTCCATGCGGGTGGTGGCCGACCACATCCGTACCTCCGTGATGCTCATCGGCGACGGGGTGACCCCCGGCAACGAGGGCCGCGGCTATGTGCTGCGCCGCATCATGCGCCGCGCGATCCGCAACATGCGCCTGATGGGCGCCACCGGCCCGGTCGTCCAGGAGCTCATCGACGTCGTGATCGACACGATGGGGCAGCAGTACCCGGAGCTGATCACCGACCGCAAGCGCATCGAGACGGTCGCGCTCGCCGAGGAGGCCGCCTTCCTCAAGGCCCTCAAGGGCGGCACCAACATCCTGGACACCGCCGTCACCGAGACCAAGGCGGGCGGCGGCACGGTCCTCGCCGGTGAGAAGGCGTTCCTGCTCCACGACACGTGGGGCTTCCCGATCGACCTCACCCTGGAGATGGCCGCCGAACAGGGCCTCTCGGTCGACGAGGACGGCTTCCGCCGTCTGATGAAGGAGCAGCGCGAGCGGGCCAAGGCCGACGCCAAGGCCAAGAAGACCGGTCACGCCGACCTGTCCGCCTACCGCGAGGTGGCCGACAGCTCCGGCGAGACCGACTTCACCGGCTACACGCTCACCGAGAACGAGTCGAGGGTCGTCGGTCTGCTCGTCGACGGCGTGCCCTCGCCGGCCGCCTCCGAGGGCGACGAGGTCGAGGTCGTCCTCGACCGCACCCCCTTCTACGCCGAGGGCGGCGGCCAGCAGGCCGACCAGGGCCGCATCAAGCTCGACAGCGGCGCGGTCATCGAGGTCCGCGACGTGCAGAAGCCGGTCCCGGGCGTCCACGTCCACAAGGGCGTCGTCCAGGTCGGCGAGGTCACCCTCGGCGCCTCTGCCTACGCCGTCATCGACACCCGGCGCCGGCGCGCCATCGCCCGCGCCCACTCCGCCACGCACCTCACCCACCAGGCCCTGCGCGACGCGCTCGGCCCGACGGCCGCCCAGGCCGGCTCGGAGAACTCGCCGGGCCGCTTCCGCTTCGACTTCGGCTCGCCCGCCGCCGTCCCCGGCACGGTCCTCACCGACGTCGAGCAGAAGATCAACGAGGTGCTCGCCCGGGAGCTGGACGTCCAGGCCGAGGTCATGTCGATCGACGAGGCCAAGAAGCAGGGCGCCATCGCCGAGTTCGGCGAGAAGTACGGCGAGCGCGTGCGCGTGGTCACCATCGGGGACTTCTCCAAGGAGCTCTGTGGCGGCACGCACGTCCACAACACCGCCCAGCTGGGCCTGGTGAAGCTGCTCGGCGAGTCGTCCATCGGCTCCGGCGTGCGCCGTATCGAGGCCCTGGTCGGCGTGGACGCGTACAACTTCCTCGCCCGCGAGCACACGGTCGTCGCCCAGCTCCAGGAGCTGGTCAAGGGCCGTCCCGAGGAGCTTCCGGAGAAGATCTCCACCATGCTCGGCAAGCTGAAGGACGCCGAGAAGGAGATCGAGAAGTTCCGCGCCGAGAAGGTGCTCCAGGCCGCCGCCGGGCTCGCCGAGGGTGCCAAGGACGTCCGGGGCGTCGCCCTGGTCACCGGCCAGGTGCCGGACGGCACCTCCGCCGACGACCTGCGCAAGCTCGTCCTCGACGTGCGCGGCCGCATCTCCTCGGACCGCCCGGCCGTGGTGGCTCTGTTCAGCACGGCGAACGGGCGTCCGGTGACGGTCATCGCCACCAACGAGGCCGCCCGCGAGCGCGGTCTCAAGGCCGGTGAGCTGGTGCGTACCGCCGCCAAGACCCTCGGCGGCGGCGGTGGCGGCAAGCCGGACGTCGCCCAGGGCGGCGGCCAGAACCCGGACGCGGTCGGTGACGCCATCGACGCCGTCGAGCGCCAGGTCGGCGAGACCGTCTGATGCGACGCGGACGACGCCTCGCGGTCGACGTCGGGGACGCCCGGATCGGGGTCGCCTCGTGCGACCCCGACGGGGTCCTCGCCACGCCGGTGGAGACCGTGCCGGGACGTGATGTCCCGGCCGCCCACCGGCGGTTGCGCCAACTCGTCGAGGAGTACGAGCCCATCGAGGTCGTCCTGGGGCTGCCTCGCTCCCTCAGCGGGGGCGAGGGCCCGGCGGCCGTCAAGGTGCGCAAGTTCGCCCACGAACTGGCGAAGGGCATCGCCCCGGTGCCGGTCCGGCTGGTCGACGAGCGTATGACGACGGTCACCGCCACCCAGGGGCTGCGCGCCTCCGGGGTGAAGGCCAAAAAGGGCAGGTCGGTCATCGACCAGGCCGCCGCGGTCATCATTCTGCAGACCGCGCTTGAGGCCGAACGGGTGTCAGGACGGCCGCCCGGCGAGGGCGTCGAAGTGGTTATCTGATCGCGATACGGTAACGTTCCGCGCGATGCGGCGACATTCGAACAGCAGCCGCACAGCAAAAGAGGCGGACCGTCCGGATGCCTCGCGGCTCTAGGGGACCGATGACTGAGTATGGCCGGGGCGCAGGCTCCGAACCGTGGCATCCCGAGGATCCCCTCTACGGGGACCAGGGGTGGGGCGCGCAGCAGACCGCGCCCGGTCAGGCTCCGTACGTCGACCAGCAGGGCGGGCAGCAGTACGCCCACCAGCAGCATCAGCAGCATCAGCAGAACCCGTCACACCAGCACCAGCAGCATCCTCAGCAGGACCAGCACCAGCAGCAGTACGCGCAGCAGCCGCAGGAGTCCTACGGCCAACCGCACTACGGCGAACAGCCCCAGCAGGGCTACCCGCAGGAGCAGCAGTACGCCCAGCAGGTCCAGTACCACGCGGGTTGGGACACCGACCAGCAGGCGGCCATGCCCTACGCGGGCCAGCAGCCCGAGAGCTACCCGGGCTACGGCACCGAGACCCAGGACCACTACGGCACCCCCGAGGCGTATCCGCCGCCGCAGCCCCCCGGGCAGCGGCGGACGGTCCCCGGGCAGGCACCCGAGTGGAACCCCGAGGAGCAGGAGCCGGAGGAGGAGAACCACCCCTTCTTCAGCGACGGTGACGGTGACAGGTCCGGGCCCGGGTCCGACGAGGACGACGACGAGCCGCGCTCGCGGCGCGGCGGCGGCGGCCGTGACCGCCGGGGCAAGAGCAAGAAGAAGGGCAAGAGCGGGCGCGCCTGCCTGGTGCTCGTGGTCGTCTTCTCGCTCGGCGTGGGCGGCGCGGGGTACTTCGGCTACCAGTTCTGGCAGAAGAAGTTCGGCGCGGCCCCCGACTACGTGGGCACCGGCTCCACCCCCGTCCAGGTGGAGATCCCGCAGGGCGCCGGCGGCTACGAGATCGGCAGCATCCTGGCCAAGGCCGGAGTGGTCAAGAGCCAGGGCGCCTTCGTCTCCGCGCAGAACGAGAACCCCAAGGGCAAGACCCTCCAGGCCGGCGTCTACACCCTGAACAAGGGGATGTCGGCGGCCAACGCGGTCGCGGCCATGCTCAACCCCGCCAGCCGCAACAACCTCATCATTCCCGAGGGCAAACGCAATGCCTGGGTCTACGAGCAGATCGACAAGCGCCTGGAGCTGAAGGCGGGCACGACCAAGGGTGTCGCCGCCAGCCAGGCCAAGAAGCTCGGCCTGCCCGACTGGGCGAACGACAACAAGGACATCCAGGACCCGCTGGAAGGGTTCCTCTACCCGGCCAGCTACCCGGTCGCCAAGGGCACCAAGCCCGAGGACGTGCTGCGCAAGATGGTCGCGCGTGCCAACACCGAGTACGGCAAGGTCGACCTGAAGGGCATGGCCTCCAAGCTCGGCCTGAAGTCGCCGCTCCAGCTCATCACGGTCGCGAGCCTGGTCCAGGCGGAGGGCAAGTACAAGCACGACTTCGACAAGGTCGCGCGGGTCGTCTACAACCGCCTCAAGCCCAACAACACCGAGACCTACGGCCTGCTCGACTTCGACTCCACGGTCAACTACGCCAAGAGCCAGTCGACCCTGGACATCGGCGCGGTCAAGCACCTGCGGGACTTCAAGCACCCGTACAACACGTACTACATCCACGGCCTGCCGCCCGGTCCCATCGGCAACCCCGGTGAGTCCGCGCTGCACTCGGCGCTCAACCCGACGCCCGGCCCGTGGTACTACTTCGTCTCCGTCACCGAGGACAAGACGCTGTTCGCGGTCACCAACGAAGAGCACGAGCAGAACCGCAGGAAGTACGAAGAGGAGAAAGCCGGCCAGTGAGCTCCACGAGCCAGGAGAGCGGTGCGCGACGGGCGGCCGTACTGGGATCGCCCATCGCGCACTCGCTCTCCCCGGTGCTGCACCGCGCCGCCTACCGGGAACTCGGCCTCGCCCACTGGTCGTACGACCGCTTCGAGGTGGACGAGGCGGCGCTGCCCGGCTTCCTCGGCGGGCTCGACCGGTCGTGGGCGGGGTTCTCGCTCACCATGCCGCTGAAGCGGGCGGTCATCCCGCTGCTCGACGGCATCAGCGACACCGCCTCCTCGGTGGAGGCGGTCAACACCGTCGTCCTCACCGCCGACGGGCGCCGCTACGGCGACAACACCGACATCCCCGGCATGCTCGCCGCCCTGCGCGAGCGCGGGGTCGAGCGGGTCGGCTCGGCCGCCGTGCTCGGCGCGGGCGCCACCGCCTCCTCCGCGCTCGCCGCCCTCGCCCGGATCTGTACGGGGGAGGTCACCGCGTACGTGCGCAGCGCCGCCCGGGCCGAGGAGATGCGGGGCTGGGGCGAGCGGCTCAATGTGGCCGTGCGCACCGCCGACTGGGCGGACGCGGCCGAGGCCTTCGCGGCGCCGCTGGTCGTCGCCACCACCCCGGCGGGCACCACCGACGCGCTCGCGGCGGCCGTGCCCGAGCGGCCAGGCACCCTCTTCGACGTCCTCTACGACCCCTGGCCCACCCCGCTGGCGGCGGCCTGGGCCGGGCGCGGGGGAGCGGTCGTGGGCGGCCTCGACCTCCTGGTGCACCAGGCCGTGCTCCAGGTGGAGCAGATGACCGGCGTGGCGAAGGCCCCGCTGGCGGTCATGCGCGAGGCGGGCGAGGCGGCGCTGGCGGCCCGCTGAGGTCCTCCGCTCGTACGGCCGGGGCGCTCCCACCGGCTGCGGTGCGCCCCTTCAGGGCGCGGGGCTGTGACAGTTGCGGCTCCGCCGCGTGGGCGCGACCAGCCACGACGCCCCCGCACCTGACGAAGAGGCGTCCGTTGGCTGGACGGTCGGCCAGGGCGGCGCACCGGACATGGGAGGATCAGGGGAGGCGGGCCGGGGCCGCGCACCCGGCCGCGCCGTCGCAGTTCGAAGGCGCGAGAGCAAGAGGAGCACCGTTGAGCAGGTTGCGCTGGCTGACCGCGGGAGAGTCGCACGGCCCCGCACTGGTGGCGACGCTGGAAGGCCTTCCGGCCGGCGTCCCGATCACCACGGAGATGGTGGCGGACCACCTGGCCCGGCGCCGCCTCGGCTATGGACGCGGCGCGCGGATGAAGTTCGAGCGCGACGAGGTCACCTTCCTCGGCGGCGTCCGCCACGGCCTGTCGATGGGCTCGCCCGTCGCGATCATGGTGGGCAACACCGAGTGGCCCAAGTGGGAGCAGGTCATGTCGGCCGATCCCGTGGACCCGCAGGTCCTCGCCGACCTCGCCCGCAACGCGCCGCTGACGCGCCCCCGGCCGGGCCACGCGGACCTGGCGGGCATGCAGAAGTACGGCTTCGACGAGGCGCGCCCGATCCTGGAGCGCGCCAGCGCCCGGGAGACCGCCGCCCGCGTCGCCCTGGGCGCGGTGGCCCGCTCCTACCTGAAGGAGACGGCCGGTATCGAGGTCGTCTCGCACGTGGTCGAACTTGCGTCCGCGAAGGCTCCGTACGGCGTCTACCCCACCCCGGCCGACGTCGAGAAGCTGGACGCCGACCCGGTGCGCTGCCTGGACGCGGACGCGTCGAAGGCGATGGTCGCCGAGATCGACCAGGCCCACAAGGACGGGGACACCCTCGGCGGTGTGGTCGAGGTCCTGGCGTACGGCGTGCCGGTGGGTCTCGGTTCGCACGTGCACTGGGACCGGCGTCTGGACGCCCGTCTCGCCGCCGCCCTGATGGGCATCCAGGCGATCAAGGGCGTCGAGGTCGGCGACGGGTTCGACCTGGCCCGCGTCCCCGGCTCCCAGGCGCACGACGAGATCGTGCGGACCGCCGACGGCGTCAAGCGCACCTCGGGCCGCGCGGGCGGCACGGAGGGCGGCCTGACCACCGGCGAGCTGCTGCGCGTGCGCGCCGCCATGAAGCCGATCGCGACCGTGCCCCGCGCTTTGGCCACCATCGACGTGGTGACCGGCGAGGCCGCCAAGGCGCACCACCAGCGCTCGGACGTGTGCGCGGTGCCCGCCGCCGGGATCGTGGCCGAGGCCATGGTGGCGCTCGTCCTCGCGGACGCGGTGGCGGAGAAGTTCGGCGGTGACTCGGTCCCCGAGACCCGCCGCAACGTCCGGTCCTACCTCGACAACCTCCAGATCCGGTGAGCACCGCTCCGCTGGTCGTCCTGGTCGGGCCGATGGGCTCCGGCAAGTCCACCGTGGGCACGCTGCTCGCCGAGCGGCTCGGCGCGCCCTACCGGGACACCGACGCCGACATCGTGGCCGCCCAGGGCCGTCCGATCGCCGACATCTTCGTCGACGAGGGCGAGCCGCACTTCCGCGAGCTGGAGCGGGAGGCGGTGCGCGCCGCGCTCGCCGAGCACACCGGTGTGCTCGCCCTCGGTGGCGGCGCCGTCCTGGACGCCTCCACGCGCGCGCTGCTGACCGGTCTGCCGGTCGTCTATCTGTCCATGGACGTCGAGGAGGCGGTGAAGCGGGTCGGCCTCAACACCGCCCGCCCGCTCCTCGCCGTCAACCCGCGCCGCCAGTGGCGCGAGCTGATGGAAGCGCGGCGCCATCTGTACACCGAAGTCGCCCGGGTCGTCGTCGAGACCGACGCCCGTACCCCCGAAGAGGTCGCCCAGGCGGTCCTCGACGCACTGGAGCTGAAATCCGCATGAGCGAGCAGGCACCCACCCGGATCCACGTCGGCGCCACCGCCGGGACGGACCCGTACGACGTGCTCGTCGGCCGCAACCTCCTCGCCGAACTGGCCGGGCTGATCGGCCCCGCGGCCCGCAAGGTCGCCGTCATCCACCCGGAGGCGCTGGCCGGCACCGGCGACGCCATCCGCGAGGACCTGGCCGCGCAGGGCTACGAGGCCATCGCCATCCAGGTGCCCAACGCCGAGGAGGCCAAGACCTACGAGGTCGCCGCCTACTGCTGGAAGGCGCTCGGCCAGTCCGGCTTCACCCGCACCGACGCCGTCGTCGGCGTCGGCGGCGGCGCCACCACCGACCTCGCCGGGTTCGTCGCGGCGACCTGGCTGCGCGGGGTGCGCTGGATCTCGGTCCCGACCACCGTGCTGGGGATGGTCGACGCCGCCGTGGGCGGCAAGACCGGCATCAACACCGCCGAAGGCAAGAACCTGGTGGGCGCGTTCCACCCGCCCGTGGGTGTCCTGTGCGACCTCGCCGCGCTGGACTCGCTGCCGGTCCACGACTTCGTCTCCGGCATGGCCGAGGTCATCAAGGCCGGTTTCATCTCCGACCCGGTCATCCTCGACCTGATCGAGGCCGACCCGGCGGGCGCCCGCACCCCCGAGGGCCCCCACACGGCCGAGCTGATCGAGCGCGCGATCCGGGTGAAGGCCGAGGTCGTCTCGAGCGACCTCAAGGAGTCGGGGCTGCGCGAGATCCTCAACTACGGGCACACCCTCGCGCACGCCATCGAGAAGAACGAGCGCTACAAGTGGCGCCACGGCGCCGCCGTCTCCGTCGGCATGGTCTTCGCGGCCGAGCTGGGCCGTCTCGCCGGGCGCCTCGACGACGCCACGGCCGACCGGCACCGCTCCATCCTTCAGTCGGTGGGCCTGCCGCTCACCTACCGCGGCGACCAGTGGCCCAAGCTGGTCGAGAACATGAAGCTGGACAAGAAGTCCCGGGGCAACCTGCTGCGCTTCATCGTCCTGGACGGCCTCGCCAAGCCCACGGTCCTGGAGGGCCCTGACCCCGCGGTGCTGCTCGCCGCGTACGGCGAGGTGTCCTCGTGAGCCGCCGCGTCCTGGTGCTCAACGGCCCCAATCTGGGCCGCCTCGGTTCGCGGGAGCCGGATGTGTACGGGGCGACGACGTACGCCGGTCTCGTCGAGGTCTGCGAGGGCCTCGGCAAGGAGCTCGGCCTGGACGTGGAGGTCCGCGAGACCAACGACGAGGGCGACATGATCCGCTGGCTCCACGAGGCTGCCGACGGAAGGATTCCGGTCGTTCTCAACCCGGGCGCGTTCACCCACTATTCGTACGGAATGCGCGACGCGGCCGCCCAGCGCACCGCCCCGCTCATCGAGGTGCACATCTCGAACCCGTACACCCGGGAGGAGTTCCGCCACACCTCCGTGGTGGCGGCCGTGGCCAGCGGCACGGTCGCGGGCTTCGGCATCGGCTCCTACCGGCTGGCCCTGCGCGCGCTCGCCGACGAGCTCTCCGGCGAACTCGGCGGCTGACCGGGCACCTTCGCCGCACCCCGGCCGTTCACACTGCGACGGCCGGGGGAGGTACGGTTCTGGACCGGACGCCCGACGGGCGTCACACCAGCGCCAGTTGCCTTGTACGAGACGGAGTGGCACCGGATGCAGCACGAAGCGGGAGCGCCGCTTCCGCCGCCCCACGCCCCGGGGCGCGGCCCCGTGGCCGACTGGGCCTTCGCCGCCCATCAGCCCGCGGCCCCCCTCGGCGGGCCCGCGGCCCCGGGTGCCCACCAGCCCCCCGCCCCCGGCGCCCAGCCGCCGCCCGTCCCCGGTCCGCCGCCACCGGCCCCGGGCTGGCACGCCCCGGCGCCCCAGCAGGCCCCGCCCCCGTCCCGGGACACCACCGGGCACGTCGCGCTGCCGCCGGGCGGCCCCGTCCCGCTGCCGCAGGCCCCCGAGGGCACCGGCGTCACCACGCTCGCGGTGCTGCTGATAGGCCCGGCGGGCGCGGGCAAGACCACGGTCGCCCGCTACTGGGCCCAGCACCGCCGCGTCCCCACCGCCCACATCAGCCTCGACGACGTGCGCGAATGGGTCTGCGCGGGCTTCGCCGACCCGCAGGCGGGCTGGAACGACCACTCCGAGGCGCAGTACCGCCTGGCCCGCCGCACCTGCGGCTTCGCCGCGCGGAACTTCCTGGCCAACGGCATCTCCTGCATCCTCGACGACGCGGTCTTCCCCGACCGCCCGGTCGTCGGCCTCGGCGGCTGGAAGCGCCACGTCGGCCCCGGCCTGCTCCCGGTGGTCCTGCTCCCCGGCCTGGACATCGTCCTGGAGCGCAACGCCGAGCGCTCCGGCAACCGCCGCCTCTCGGACGAGGAGGTGGCGGGCATCCACGGCCGCATGGCGGGCTGGTACGGCTCGGGCCTGCCCATCATCGACAACTCCCAGTACGACGTCCCCACCACGGCCCGTCTCCTGGACGACGTCCTGGCACGAGCGATCGCGAGCCCGCCGAGCTGGTGAGGGAGGCGGCCGCCCGGGGGCGCGGGACCGTGGCGCGTGCGGCTCCGCCGCGCGTCCGCGACCGGCCCCACCGGCTGCGGACGCGTTGGCCCCCCGGTCGGACGCGCACATCCGGCACACCCCCGGGCCCCCTCATACGCTCGTCGCATGTCAGAGGTGTATGGGCTCCGCCGAGGCTGGCTGCGCGACCGCTGCGCCGCCGCCGGCAGCGCGGCCGCACTGGTCTCGCGCCCCGCGAACGTCCGCTATCTCGCGGGCGGCGCCCCGCCCGGGGCCGTCCTGCTGCTCGGCCCCGCCGAGGACGTCCTGCTCTGCCCCCGTACGCCCACCGGCGACCTCGTGGAGGGGCGGCTCGACGAGCTGCTGCGGGTCACCGTGCTGCCCACGCCCTCGGGAGACCCGGCGGTGGCGGCGGCCGACCTCGCCCAGGCCGGCGGAGCCGACTCCCTCAGTGTCGAGGAGCACGACCTCACGGTTGCCCGGCACCGGGCGATCGGCTCGGTCGCGCCCCGGCTGCTCCTCCACGACGTCGGGGGAGCGGTCGAGCAGAAGCGGCTGGTCAAGGACGAGGAGGAGATCGCGTGCCTGCGCATCGCGGCCGAGATCGCCGACCAGGCCCTCGGTGAGCTCCTGGAGTCGATCCTGGTCGGCCGCACCGAGCGCCACCTCGCCCTGGAGCTGGAGCGCCGCCTGGTCGACCACGGGGCCGACGGTCCCGCCTTCAGCACCTCCGTGGGCACCGGCCCCAACTCCGGCCGCGGCGGCCACCGGCCCTCGGACCGACGGGTCGAGGAAGGCGA
Organism: Streptomyces sp. NPDC026377; assembly: GCF_055567715.1. Lineage (NCBI taxonomy): Bacteria > Bacillati > Actinomycetota > Actinomycetes > Kitasatosporales > Streptomycetaceae > Streptomyces > Streptomyces sp. NPDC026377. The sequence goes on along the minus strand of NZ_JBVHPV010000006.1, from coordinate 91,824 downwards.
TTTCCTCTCGGTCTGCCTGGGCGCCACCTACCGCGGCTACCGCTGCGAGATCGGCCGTACGTTCGTCATCGGGACGACGCCCGCGGACTGGCAGATCGAGCTCTACGACGTCGTCTTCGCCGCTCAGCGGGCCGGGCGGGAGGCGCTGGTCCCCGGCGCCGAGTACCGCGCGGTGGACCGTGCGGCGCGTCAGGTGCTGGACGCGGCGGGCCACGCGGAGGGCCTGGGAGCGTGCACCGGACACGGTGTCGGCCTCGAAATCAGTGAGGACCCGCAGCTCGCACCTGGAGCCATGGGTAAACTGGACGCTTGCGTGCCGGTCACCGTCGAACCGGGGGTCCACCTCCCGGGCCGGGGTGGTGTCCGAATCGATGACACGCTCGTCGTCCGCCCCGAGGCGGACGGCGGGCCAGAGCTACTCACCATCACGACCAAGGAGCTGCTCGCGCTCTAGCCCGGCTGTGCCGCGCACCCTCGGTCCCACCAGCTTCAGTCCAGGAGATTCCGCAACCGTGGCTTCCACGAACGACCTCAAGAACGGCATGGTGCTCAAGCTCGACGGGGGCCAGCTCTGGTCCGTCGTCGAGTTCCAGCACGTCAAGCCCGGCAAGGGCCCTGCCTTCGTGCGCACCAAGCTCAAGAACGTGCTCTCCGGGAAGGTCGTCGACAAGACCTTCAACGCCGGTGTGAAGGTCGAGACGGCCACCATCGACCGCCGCGACATGCAGTTCTCGTACATGGACGGCGAGTACTTCGTCTTCATGGACATGGACACGTACGACCAGCTGATGGTCGACCGCAAGTCCGTCGGCGACGCCGCCAACTTCCTGATCGAGGGCTTCACCGCCTCCGTGGCCCAGCACGAGGGCGAGGTGCTCTACGTCGAGCTCCCGGCCGCCGTCGAGCTGACCATCCAGGAGACCGAGCCCGGCGTCCAGGGTGACCGCTCCACCGGCGGCACCAAGCCCGCCACCCTGGAGACCGGCCACCAGATCCAGGTCCCGCTCTTCATCACCACCGGCGAGAAGATCAAGGTCGACACCCGTACGAGCGACTACCTCGGCCGGGTGAACAGCTAACCGTGGCTGCCCGGAACAAGGCGCGCAAGCGCGCCTTCCAGATCCTCTTCGAGGCCGACCAGCGCGGCGAGTCCGTGCAGACGGTCCTTGCGGACTGGGTGCGCCACTCGCGGTCGGACGACCGTCAGCCGCCGGTCAACGAGTACACGATGCAGCTCGTCGAGGGGTACGCGCAGTACGTCGAGCGCATCGACGACCTCATCTCCACGTACTCCGTCGACTGGACGCTCGACCGGATGCCGGTCGTCGACCGGAACATCCTCCGGCTCGGGACGTACGAGCTGGTCTGGGAGGACGAGACGCCCGACGCCGTCGCCATCGACGAGGCGGTGCAGCTGGCGAAGGAGTTCTCCACGGACGACTCCCCGGCCTTCGTGAACGGGCTGCTGGCCCGCTTCAAGGACCTCAAGCCGAGCCTTCGCCGGGACGCCTAGTCCCCGCCGCCGCCCGGCACACGAAGGGGCCCGCTGTACGTGCGTACAGCGGGCCCCTTCGTCATGCCCGGACGGATCCGCGGCCCACCGGGCGGAGAAGACGACGCCGGGCCGGCCGGGACCTCGAAGGTCCCGGCCGGCCCGGCGGCGGCACGTTTCTGCTGAGGGGTCGCGGGCGTCAGTTGTCCTCGTGGGCGACCGCGCGGCGCGCGTCCGCGTCCAGCACGCCCCAGCTGATCAGCTGCTCGGTGAGGACCGAGGGCGACTGGTCGTAGATCACGGCGAGGGTGCGCAGGTCGTCCTGACGGATCGACAGCACCTTGCCGTTGTAGTCGCCGCGCTGCGACTGGATCGTCGCCGCGTACCTCTGCAGGGGGCCCGCCTTCTCCGGCGGGACGTGCGCGAGGCGCTCCAGGTCGAGCACGAGCTTCGGCGGCGGCTCGGCGGCCCCGCCGGGCGTGGTGCCGGGCAGCAGCTCCTGCACCGGGACCCCGTAGAAGTCCGCGAGCTCGGCGAGGCGCTGCACGGTCACGGCGCGGTCGCCGCGCTCGTACGACCCGACCACGACGGCCTTCCAGCGGCCCTGGGACTTCTCCTCCACACCATGGAGGGACAGGCCCTGCTGGGTGCGGATGGCGCGGAGCTTGGCCCCGAGCTGTTTTGCGTATTCGCTGGACATATAGCTCCCCGGACGCTGTGACAACGTGCGGCTCGGCCGCGTGGCTGGTAACTCACTGTGAGGTTACGCAGCGTTACTTGGCTGCGTCAAGCCGAATGGTCCATACCCCCACCCCAGACGGGTGACAGCCCCGTGTGTGGGCGGCCTGTGGCCCTGGTACCGTGGACGGAGTAATTCCGACGTCCTTTAAGGTCCGTCCCGTGAGGCGGAGAAGGAGGTCCGTTTCGTATGGACACGCATGACTCCGATGCGGCGCGCCCGGTTCTCGAGGGCCCCGACATCGCGCGGGTACTGACCCGTATCGCCCACGAGATCGTCGAACGCGCCAAGGGCGCCGACGACGTGGTCCTGCTCGGCATCCCCACCCGGGGCGTCTTCCTCGCCCGCAGGCTCGCCGACAAGCTCGAAGAGATCACCGCCGGAAAGATCCCGGTCGGCTCCCTCGACATCACCATGTACCGCGACGACCTGCGCATGCACCCGCCGCGCGCGCTGGCCCGCACCGAGATCCCCGGGGACGGCCTCGACGGCAAGCTGGTCGTCCTCGTCGACGACGTGCTCTTCTCCGGCCGCACCATCCGCGCCGCGCTCGACGCGCTGAACGACATCGGACGCCCGCGCGCCGTGCAGCTCGCGGTCCTCGTCGACCGCGGCCACCGCGAACTCCCGATCCGCGCCGACTACGTCGGCAAGAACCTCCCGACGTCGCTGCGGGAGACGGTCAAGGTCCTGCTCGCCGAGGAGGACGGCCGCGACGCCGTGCTGCTCGGTGCCAAGCGGACCGCCCCGGCCGGCGAGCAGTAGTCCACCTCCGCACGGAGTTCGGGCCGCACCGGCCCGTGCGGTACTGCCGCGCGCCCGCACGCCCGAACCTCCACCCTCCTGGAGAAGAAACCAGATGAAGCGTCACCTCATCTCGGCCGCCGATCTCACCCGCGACGACGCCGTGCTCATCCTCGACACCGCCGAAGAGATGGCCCGGGTCGCCGACCGGCCGATCAAGAAGCTGCCCACCCTGCGCGGCCGTACCGTCGTCAACCTCTTCTTCGAGGACTCCACGCGCACCCGGATCTCCTTCGAGGCCGCCGAGAAGCGCCTGTCCGCGGACGTCATCAACTTCACCGCCAAGGGCTCCTCGGTCTCCAAGGGCGAGTCGCTCAAGGACACCGCGCAGACCCTGGAGGCGATGGGCGTCGACGCCGTCGTCATCCGGCACGGCGCCTCGGGCGCGCCCTACCGGCTCGCCACCTCCGACTGGATCGACGCGACCGTCATCAACGCCGGCGACGGCACCCACCAGCACCCCACCCAGGCCCTGCTCGACGCCTTCACCATGCGCCGCCGCCTGGTCGGCCGGGACGCGGGCCTCGGCCAGGACCTGGCCGGCAAGCGCATCACCCTCGTCGGCGACGTGCTGCACAGCCGGGTGGCCCGCTCCAACGTGGACCTGCTGCACACCCTGGGCGCCGAGGTCACCCTGGTGGCCCCGCCCACGCTGCTGCCGGTGGGCGTGGACCACTGGACCTGCGACGTCTCCTACGACCTCGACAGCGTGCTGCCGAAGTCGGACGCGGTGATGATGCTGCGTGTGCAGCGAGAGCGGATGAACGCCGCCTTCTTCCCGACCGAGCGCGAGTACTCGCGGCGGTACGGCCTGGACGGCGAGCGGATGGCGAGGATGCCCGAGCACGGCATCGTGATGCACCCCGGTCCGATGGTCCGCGGCATGGAGATCACCGCCGAGGTCGCCGACTCCGACCGCTGCACCGTCGTCGAGCAGGTCGCCAACGGCGTCCACACCCGGATGGCCGTCCTCTATCTGCTCCTGGGCGGCAACGAGCCCGCCGTCAGCCACGCCCGCCCCGTCGATTCGGAGACCAAGTAATCATGAGCAAGATCCTCATCCGCGGTGCGCAGGTGCTGGGCGGCGAGGTCCAGGACGTCCTGATCGACGGCGAGACCATCGCCGCCGTCGGCACCGGGCTCTCCGGCGAGGGCGCCCGAGTGATCGAGGCCGACGGGCAGATCCTGCTCCCCGGTCTCGTCGACCTCCACACCCATCTGCGCGAGCCCGGCCGCGAGGACTCCGAGACGGTCCTCACCGGCACCCGGGCCGCCGCCCGCGGCGGCTACACCTCGGTCTTCGCCATGGCCAACACCTTCCCCGTCGCCGACACCGCGGGCGTCGTCGAGCAGGTCTGGCGGCTCGGCCGCGAGCACGGCTACTGCGACGTGCAGCCCATCGGCGCCGTCACCGTGGGCCTGGAGGGCAAGCAGCTGGCCGAGCTGGGTGCCATGCACGACTCGGCCGCCGGGGTCACCGTCTTCTCCGACGACGGCAAGTGCGTCGACGACGCCGTGATCATGCGCCGCGCCCTGGAGTACGTGAAGGCCTTCGGCGGTGTCGTCGCCCAGCACGCCCAGGAGCCGCGGCTGACCGAGGGCGCCCAGATGAACGAGGGCGTCGTCTCCGCCGAGCTGGGCCTGGGCGGCTGGCCCGCGGTCGCCGAGGAGTCGATCATCGCGCGCGATGTGCTGCTCGCCGAGCACGTCGGCTCCCGGGTGCACATCTGCCACCTCTCCACGGCCGGCTCGGTCGAGATCGTTCGCTGGGCCAAGTCGCGCGGCATCGACGTCACCGCCGAGGTCACCCCGCACCACCTGCTCCTCACCGACGAGCTGGTCCGCTCGTACAACCCGGTCTACAAGGTGAACCCGCCGCTGCGCACCGAGGCCGACGTCATGGCGCTGCGCGAGGCGCTCGCGGACGGCACCATCGACATCGTCGCCACCGACCACGCCCCGCACCCGCACGAGGACAAGGACTGCGAGTGGGCCGCGGCCGCCATGGGCATGGTGGGCCTGGAGACCGCGCTCTCGGTCGTCCAGCACACCATGGTCGACTCCGGCCTGATGAACTGGGCGGACGTCGCCGAGCGGATGTCGTTCAAGCCCGCCCGGATCGGCGGCGCCGAGGACCACGGCCGTCCCGTCTCGGCAGGCGAGCCCGCCAACCTGACGCTGGTCGATCCGGCATACCGTGGCCCGGTGAACCCCGCGGGCTTCGCCTCCCGCAGCCGCAACACCCCCTACGAGGGCCGTGAGCTGCCGGGTCGCGTCACCCACACCTTCCTGCGGGGCAGGGCGACGGTCGCGGACGGGAAGCTGGCATGACACCTGCACTCTTCAATCTCGGCGGGGCGGCACTGGCCGCGGAGCAGAAGTCGGCCGAGGTGACGCACTGGGGGGCCCGGATCGCCTGGGTCGTCGGCGTGCTGATCTTCATCGGCTTCGTCTACTGGCTGATGCGCCAGGGCTGGAAGTGGCGCGGCACCCTCCAGTCGGACCTGCCGGAGCTTCCCGCCGTGCCGAAGGCCACCGGCCCGGCGACACTCGGCATGAGCGGCCGCTACCACGGCTCCACCACGGCCGGGCAGTGGCTCGACCGGATCGTCGCGCACGGTCTGGGTGTGCGCAGCAAGGCCGAGCTCACCCTGACGGCCGAGGGAGTGAACGTCGTACGCCCCGGGGCGAACGACTTCTTCATCCCGGCCGCCGCACTGCGCGGGGCCCGGTCCGAGAAGGCCATCGCCGGAAAGGTGCTCCCGGAGGGCGGCCTGCTGGTCGTCACCTGGGCCCACGGCGACAAGTTGATCGACTCCGGCTTCCGCTCCGACCGGGCGTCCGAGCACGCCGCCTGGATCGAGGCCATCAACTCCATGAACCACCCCACCACCACGACGGAAGGCGCCGCACGATGACGACCTCCACCCCAGGAGCCCAGGCTCCCGCAGTACTCGTCCTGGAGGACGGCCGTACCTTCCACGGCCGTGCCTACGGGGCCGTGGGGGTGACCTTCGGCGAGGCCGTGTTCTCCACCGGCATGACCGGCTACCAGGAGACCCTCACCGACCCGTCGTACCACCGCCAGGTCGTCGTGATGACCGCGCCGCACATCGGCAACACCGGCGTCAACGACGAGGACCCCGAGTCCCGGCGCATCTGGGTCGCCGGCTACGTCGTGCGCGACCCCGCCCGCGTCTCCTCCAACTGGCGCGCCAGGCGCTCGCTCGACGAGGAGCTGCGCGAGCAGGGCGTCGTCGGGATCTCCGGCATCGACACCCGCGCGCTCACCCGCCATCTGCGCGAGCGCGGCGCGATGCGCGTCGGCATCTTCTCCGGCAACGCGCTGCCCGACGAGGGCACCATGCTCGCCGAGGTCCGCCAGGCTCCCGAGATGTCGGGCGCCGACCTCGCGGCCGAGGTCGCCACCAAGGAGAGTTACGTCGTCCCGGCGATCGGCGAGAAGAAGTTCACCGTGGCCGCCGTCGACCTCGGCATCAAGGGCATGACCCCGCACCGGATGGCCGAACGCGGCATCGAGGTGCACGTGCTGCCCGCCACCGCCACGGCCGAGGACGTCTACGCGGTCAACCCCGACGGCGTCTTCTTCTCCAACGGCCCCGGCGACCCGTCCACCGCCGACGGCCCGGTGTCCGTGATGCGCGCCGTCCTGGAGCGCCGGACCCCGCTCTTCGGCATCTGCTTCGGCAACCAGATCCTGGGCCGCGCGCTCGGCTTCGGCACGTACAAGCTGAAGTACGGCCACCGCGGCATCAACCAGCCCGTGCAGGACCGTACGACCGGCAAGGTCGAGGTCACCGCGCACAACCACGGATTCGCCGTCGACGCCCCGCTCGACCAGGTCTCCCAGACCCCCTTCGGCCGCGCCGAGGTCTCCCACGTCTGTCTGAACGACAACGTGGTGGAGGGCCTCCAGCTGCTCGACCAGCCGGCCTTCAGCGTCCAGTACCACCCCGAAGCCGCGGCGGGCCCGCACGACGCCGCCTACCTCTTCGACCGCTTCGTCCAGCTCATGGAGGGCCAGCGTGCCTAAGCGCACCGATATCCAGTCCGTCCTGGTCATCGGCTCCGGCCCGATCGTCATCGGCCAGGCCGCGGAGTTCGACTACTCCGGCACCCAGGCCTGCCGGGTCCTGAAGGCCGAGGGCCTGCGGGTCATCCTGGTCAACTCCAACCCGGCCACGATCATGACCGACCCGGAGATCGCCGACGCCACCTACGTCGAGCCGATCACGCCCGAGTTCGTCGAGAAGATCATCGCCAAGGAGCGTCCCGACGCGCTGCTGCCCACCCTGGGCGGCCAGACCGCGCTGAACACGGCGATCTCCATGCACGAGCAGGGTGTGCTGGAGAAGTACGGTGTCGAGCTGATCGGCGCCAACGTCGAGGCGATCAACAAGGGCGAGGACCGCGACCTGTTCAAGGGCGTCGTCGAGGCCGTCAAGGCCAAGATCGGCTACGGCGAGTCGGCCCGTTCGGTGATCTGCCACTCCATGGACGACGTCCTCAAGGGCGTGGAGACGCTCGGCGGCTACCCGGTCGTGGTGCGTCCCTCCTTCACCATGGGCGGCGCCGGCTCCGGCTTCGCGCACGACGAGGAGGAGCTGCGCCGTATCGCGGGCCAGGGCCTGACGCTGTCGCCGACCACCGAGGTGCTCCTGGAGGAGTCGATCCTGGGCTGGAAGGAGTACGAGCTGGAGCTGATGCGCGACAGGAACGACAATGTCGTGGTCGTCTGCTCCATCGAGAACTTCGACCCGATGGGCGTGCACACCGGTGACTCGATCACGGTGGCGCCGTCGATGACGCTGACCGACCGCGAGTACCAGCGGCTGCGGGACATCGGTATCGCGATCATCCGCGAGGTCGGTGTGGACACCGGCGGCTGCAACATCCAGTTCGCGGTGAACCCGGACGACGGCCGGATCATCGTCATCGAGATGAACCCCCGTGTGTCGCGCTCCTCCGCGCTGGCGTCGAAGGCCACCGGTTTCCCGATCGCGAAGATCGCCGCGAAGCTGGCCGTCGGTTACACGCTGGACGAGATCCCCAACGACATCACGGAGAAGACCCCGGCCTCCTTCGAGCCGACCCTCGACTACGTCGTGGTGAAGGCCCCGCGGTTCGCCTTCGAGAAGTTCCCCTCCGCCGACTCCACACTGACGACCACCATGAAGTCGGTGGGCGAGGCGATGGCGATCGGGCGGAACTTCACCGAGGCCCTGCAGAAGGCGCTGCGCTCGCTGGAGAAGAAGGGCAGCCAGTTCACCTTCACCGGTGAGCCCGGTGACAAGAAGCTCCTCCTGGAAGAGGCGGTACGGCCGACCGACGGGCGGATCAACACCGTCATGCAGGCCATCCGCGCGGGCGCCACCCCCGAGGAGGTCTTCGACGCCACGAAGATCGACCCGTGGTTCGTCGACCAGCTCTTCCTCATCAAGGAGATCGCCGACGAGCTCGCCGCCGCCGACAAGCTGGAGCCCGCCCTGCTGGCCGAGGCCAAGCGGCACGGCTTCTCCGACGCCCAGATCGCCGGGATCCGGGGCCTGCGCGAGGACGTGGTGCGCGAGGTGCGCCACGCGTTGGGGGTGCGCCCGGTCTACAAGACGGTCGACACCTGCGCGGCCGAGTTCGCCGCGAAGACCCCGTACTTCTACTCCTCCTACGACGAGGAGTGCGAGGTCGCGCCGCGCGAGAAGCCCGCGGTGATCATCCTGGGCTCGGGGCCCAACCGCATCGGCCAGGGCATCGAGTTCGACTACTCCTGTGTCCACGCCTCCTTCGCGCTGAGCGAGGCGGGCTACGAGACGGTGATGGTCAACTGCAACCCCGAGACCGTCTCCACCGACTACGACACCTCCGACCGCCTCTACTTCGAGCCGCTGACGCTGGAGGACGTGCTGGAGATCGTCCACGCGGAGACGCTGGCCGGTCCGGTGGCGGGTGTGGTGGTCCAGCTCGGCGGCCAGACCCCGCTCGGGCTCGCCCAGGCGCTCAAGGACAACGGCGTGCCCGTGGTCGGCACCCCGCCGGAGGCCATCCACGCCGCCGAGGACCGCGGCGCCTTCGGCCAGGTCCTGGCCGAGGCGGGCCTGCCCGCACCCAAGCACGGCACCGCCACCACCTTCGCGGGTGCGAAGGCCATCGCGGACGAGATCGGCTACCCGGTCCTGGTCCGGCCCTCGTACGTGCTCGGCGGACGAGGGATGGAGATCGTCTACGACGAGACGCGCCTGGAGTCCTACATCGCGGAGTCCACCGAGATCTCCCCGACCCGTCCGGTCCTGGTCGACCGCTTCCTCGACGACGCCATCGAGATCGACGTGGACGCCCTCTACGACGGCACCGAGCTCTACCTCGGCGGGGTCATGGAGCACATCGAGGAGGCCGGTATCCACTCCGGCGACTCCGCGTGCGCGCTGCCCCCGATCACGCTGGGCGGCTTCGACATCAAGCGCCTGCGCGCCTCCACCGAGGCCATCGCCAAGGGCGTCGGGGTGCGCGGCCTGATCAACATCCAGTTCGCGATGGCCGGGGACATCCTCTACGTCCTGGAGGCCAACCCGCGCGCCTCGCGCACGGTGCCCTTCACCTCCAAGGCCACCGCGGTGCCGCTGGCGAAGGCCGCCGCCCGCATCAGCCTGGGCGCCACCATCGCCGAGCTGCGCGAGGAGGGCCTGCTGCCGAGGAACGGCGACGGCGGCACCCTGCCGCTGGACGCGCCGATCTCGGTGAAGGAGGCCGTGATGCCCTGGAGCCGCTTCCGCGACATCCACGGGCGCGGCGTCGACACCGTGCTCGGCCCGGAGATGCGCTCCACCGGCGAGGTCATGGGCATCGACTCCGTCTTCGGCACCGCCTACGCCAAGTCGCAGGCCGGGGCCTACGGACCGCTGCCGACCAAGGGACGCGCGTTCATCTCGGTCGCCAACCGCGACAAGCGCTCGATGATCTTCCCGGCCCGGGAGCTCGTCGCGCACGGCTTCGAACTGCTCGCCACCTCCGGCACCGCCGAGGTCCTCAAGCGCAACGGCATCAACGCCACCGTCGTGCGCAAGCAGTCCGAGGGCGAGGGGCCCGCGGGTGAGAAGACCATCGTCCAGCTCATCCACGACGGCCAGGTCGACCTCATCGTCAACACGCCCTACGGCACCGGCGGCCGCCTCGACGGCTACGAGATCCGCACCGCGGCCGTCGCCCGCAGCGTCCCGTGCCTGACCACCGTCCAGGCCCTCGCCGCCGCCGTCCAGGGCATCGACGCCCTCAACCACGGGGACGTGGGAGTGCGTTCGCTCCAGGAGCACGCGGAACACCTGACCGCGGCCCGCGACTAGCAACCGCCCGAGGGGGACACCGGAATCCGGTGTCCCCCTCCGCATGAGGACTCAAGACATGTACAAGCTGTTCTTCCACCTGGTCTTCAAGCGGATGGACCCGGAGCAGGCCCACCACCTGGCCTTCCGCTGGATCCGCCTCGCCGCCCGCATCCCCGTCCTGCGCACCTTCGTCGCGGCCGTCCTCGCGCCCCGTTACAAGGAGCTGCGCACCGAGGCGTTCGGGCTGCGCATGCACGGCCCGTTCGGGCTCGCCGCCGGCTTCGACAAGAACGCCGTGGCCATCGACGGCATGGCGATGCTCGGCTTCGACCACGTCGAGATCGGCACGGTCACGGGCGAGGCCCAGCCCGGAAACCCCAGGAAGCGGCTCTTCCGGCTGGTCCAGGACCGCGCGCTGATCAATCGCATGGGCTTCAACAACGAGGGCTCCGCGGCCGTCGCCGAGCGCCTGGCCGCCCGCAGGGCCGTCTTCCGCACGACGGTCGGCGTCAACATCGGCAAGACCAAGACCGTCCCCGAGGCGGACGCCGCCGCCGACTACGTGAAGTCGACCGAGCGCCTCGCCGCGCACGCCGACTACCTGGTCGTCAACGTCTCCTCGCCCAACACCCCCGGGCTGCGCAACCTCCAGGCGACCGAGTCGCTGCGCCCGCTGCTCACCGCGGTGCGCGAGGCCGCGGACCGCACGGTGACCGACAGGCGGGTGCCGCTGCTCGTCAAGATCGCCCCGGACCTGGCGGACGAGGACGTGGACGCGGTCGCGGACCTCTCGGTCGAGCTCGGCCTGGACGGCATCATCGCCACCAACACCACCATCGCGCGCGAGGGCCTCGGTCTGAAGTCCGGCCCCGCGCTCGTCAAGGAGACCGGCGGCCTCTCCGGCGCCCCGCTCAAGGAGCGCTCCCTGGAGGTCCTGAGCCGCCTCTACGCGCGCGTAGGCGACCGGATCACCCTGGTGGGCGTCGGCGGCATCGAGACGGCCGAGGACGCCTGGCAGCGGATCCTGGCCGGGGCCACCCTGGTCCAGGGCTACAGCGCCTTCGTCTACGAGGGCCCCTTCTGGGGCCGGGCGATCCACAAGGGCCTCGCGGCCCGGCTCGCCGCCTCCCCCTACGCCACCCTCGCCGAGGCCGTCGGCGCCGAGACCCGAAAGGCCGTGAAGTGAGTCTTCCCTTCGGCGCGCGGCTGCGCCACGCCATGGACGAGCGGGGCCCGCTCTGCGTCGGCATCGACCCGCACGCCTCCCTGCTCGCCGAGTGGGGCCTGAGCGACGACGTCGCGGGGGTGGAGCGGTTCTCCCGCTCGGTCGTCGAGGCCCTCGCCGAGCGGGTGGCCGTCTTCAAGCCGCAGGCGGCGTTCTTCGAGCGCTTCGGCTCGCGCGGCATCGCGGTCCTGGAGCGCACCGTGGCGGACGCCCGCGCGGCCGGCACGCTGGTCCTGATGGACGCCAAGCGCGGCGACATCGGCTCCACCATGGCCGCGTACGCCGAGACCTTCCTGCACCCGGACGCGCCGCTGTTCTCCGACGCGCTCACCGTCTCGCCCTACCTCGGCTACGGCTCGCTGAAGCCCGCCGTGGAGCTGGCGCGCGAGAGCGGCGCCGGGCTCTTCGTGCTCGCCCTGACCTCCAACCCGGAGGGCGCGGAGGTGCAGCGCGCGGTGCGCGAGGACGGCCGCACGATCGGCGCGACGATGCTGGCGCACCTGGCGGACGAGAACGCCGACGCGGCCCCGATGGGCTCGTTCGGCGCCGTGGTCGGGGCGACGCTGGGCGATCTGTCCGCCTTCGACCTCGACATCAACGGACCGCTGCTGGCTCCGGGCATCGGCGCGCAGGGCGCGACGGCCGCGGACCTGCCCGCGGTCTTCGGCGCGGCCGTGCGCAACGTGGTCCCGAACGTCAGCCGGGGTGTTCTGCGTCACGGCCCCGACCTCGTCGGGCTCCAGGACGCGGCGGCCCGCTTCGCGGACGAGATCCGCACCGCGGTGGCCTCGGCCTGACGGTCGGCGCGGCCCCCGGAGGAGTCCGCGCGCCAAAGGTTGACGCATTCCTTACCCAAAACCGGGGTGTTATGTCGTGAATGTCCTGGTCGGCAGAGGCTGACCAGGACTTTTCGTCTGTTCTCGCTGACTGGAGCGGTCCAGGCCGCTAGTCTCCGACGAGAGCAGAGACGAGCGAACGGGCAAGACGCGTCGCTCGTTGCTCGCCTGGTGTGGGGCGACCAGCCTCCGCACCGGTCCGTATCCGACAGTTCGACATCCGAGGTGACGTAGGCGTGGCTCTTCCGCCCCTTACCCCTGAACAGCGCGCAGCCGCGCTCGAAAAGGCCGCCGCGGCTCGCCGGGAGCGGGCCGAGGTCAAGAATCGACTCAAGCACTCCGGCGCCTCCCTCCACGAGGTCATCAAGCAGGGCCAGGAGAACGACGTCATCGGGAAGATGAAGGTCTCCGCCCTCCTTGAGTCCCTGCCCGGTGTGGGCAAGGTCCGGGCCAAGCAGATCATGGAGCGGCTGGGGATCTCCGAGAGCCGCCGTGTGCGGGGTCTCGGCTCCAACCAGATCGCATCCCTGGAGCGTGAGTTCGGCGGCTCCGGGGCCTGACGTCCCGGGCACCCCCGGGAAGCTGGAATAATCGGTGCATGGCAGCTTCACCCCGGGGGTCATCCCCCGTACCCCCGGACGCACGTCCGCGGCTGACCGTGCTCTCCGGCCCCTCCGGGGTCGGCAAGAGCACGGTCGTCGCTCATATGCGCAAGGTCCACCCCGAGGTCTGGCTCTCGGTGTCGGCGACGACCCGCAAGCCGCGCCCCGGCGAACGCCACGGCGTCCACTACTTCTTCGTGGACGACGAGGAGTTCGAGAAGCTGGTCGCCAACGGCGAACTGCTCGAATGGGCCGAATTCGCGGGCAACCGCTACGGCACGCCCCGCCGCGCCGTCCTGGACCGCCTGGAGGCCGGTGAGCCGGTCCTCCTGGAGATCGACCTCCAGGGCGCCCGGCTGGTGCGCGAGTCGATGCCGGAGGCCCAGCTCGTCTTCCTGGCCCCGCCGAGCTGGGACGAACTGGTCCGCCGGCTCACCGGCCGCGGCACCGAGGCCCCCGAGGTCATCGAGCGCAGGCTCGCCGCCGCCAAGGTGGAACTGGCCGCGGAGTCGGAGTTCGACACGACCCTGGTCAACACCTCCGTCGAGGACGTAGCGCGCGAGCTGCTAGCCTTGATGAGAGTTCTTTGATTTTTCACCCCTTCGGAAGGCAGACGTGTCCTCTTCCATCACCACGCCCGAGGGCATCATCAACCCGCCGATTGATGAGCTGCTCGAAGCAACCGACTCGAAGTACAGCCTCGTGATCTACGCGGCCAAGCGCGCCCGTCAGATCAACGCGTACTACTCGCAGCTCGGTGAGGGCCTGCTGGAGTACGTCGGCCCCCTGGTGGACACGCACGTCCACGAGAAGCCCCTCTCCATCGCGCTTCGCGAGATCAACGCGGGTCTGCTGACCTCCGAGGCCATCGAGGGCCCGGCCCAGTAAGGCCTCCGTTACGTGTGACCACAGGCCCGGCAGCGTGACTGCCGGGCCTGTGGTGTGTCATAGACGAGTACGTATCCGAATGCGGGGAGACGCGGTGGACAGGCCGAAGGTCGTTCTGGGGGTCAGCGGCGGCATCGCCGCCTACAAGGCGTGCGAGCTGCTGCGCAGGCTCACCGAGTCCGGGCACGACACCCGTGTGGTGCCGACCGCCGCGGCGCTGCACTTCGTGGGCGCGGCCACCTGGTCGGCGCTCTCCGGGCACCCCGTCTCCACCGAGGTGTGGAACGACGTCCACGAGGTGCCGCACGTCAGGATCGGCCAGGACGCCGACCTCGTCGTCGTCGCCCCCGCCACCGCGGACATGCTGGCCAAGGCGGCCCACGGCCTCGCCGACGACCTGCTCACCAACACCCTGCTCACCGCCCGCTGTCCGGTCGTCTTCGCCCCCGCGATGCACACCGAGATGTGGGAGCACCCCGCCACCCAGGAGAACGTGGCCACGCTGCGCCGCCGGGGCGCGGTCGTCATCGAGCCCGCCGTCGGCCGCCTCACCGGCGTCGACACCGGCAAGGGCCGGCTGCCCGACCCCGGCGAGATCTTCGAGGTCTGCCGCAGGGTGCTGGCCCGCGGGACCGCCGAGCGGGACCTCGAAGGCCGCCACGTGGTGGTCAGCGCGGGCGGCACGCGCGAGCCGCTGGACCCGGTCCGCTACCTGGGGAACCGTTCCTCCGGAAAGCAGGGGTATGCCCTGGCCCGCACCGCCGTGGCCCGGGGCGCCCGCGTCACGCTGATCGAGGCCAACACGGGGCTGCCCGACCCGGCCGGGGCCGACGTCGTCCGGGTGGGCACCGCCGTTCAACTGCGGGAGGCCGTGCTGAAGGCCGCCGCGGACGCGGACGCGGTGGTCATGGCGGCGGCCGTGGCCGATTTCCGGCCGGAGTCGTACGCCGCCGGGAAGATCAAGAAAAGGGACGGCCAGGAGCCCGCTCCGCTCACCCTGGTCCGCAACCCCGACGTCCTCGCCGAGATCTCCGCCGACCGGGCGCGCCCGGGCCAGGTGGTCGTCGGCTTCGCCGCCGAGACCGACGACGTCCTGGCCAACGGCCGCGAGAAGCTGCGCCGCAAGGGCTGCGACCTGCTGGTCGTCAACGAGGTGGGGGAGCGCAAGACCTTCGGCTCGGAGGAGAACGAGGCGGTCGTGCTCGCCGCCGACGGGACGGAGACACCGGTTCCGTACGGGCCGAAAGAGGCTCTCGCGGACGTGGTGTGGGATCTCGTGGCCCCGCGTTTCGCATAAATTCACGCGCGCCCCGACGGCGGGCCCAAACCCGCCAAAATCCGCTCCGCGAGCCCCAGATGGAGTCCGATCCGCGTACCGCGGAACGCGGTGTCGCAGGTCACAGAGCTTTCAATGTGCGAGACAAGTGGCCCGGTGAGCGGTACCGACCGATAAACTGGCGGTGGAACGATGTCGGGCGCAGCCTCCGGCCCGTTCCACCCATGATCAGCCAGCAGCCGCTGCAACCCCAGGGAGCATTGTGTCCCGTCGTCTGTTCACCTCGGAATCCGTGACCGAGGGTCACCCCGACAAGATCGCTGACCAGATCAGCGACACGATCCTCGACGCGCTCCTGCGCGAGGACCCGACGTCCCGTGTCGCCGTGGAGACCCTGATCACCACGGGTCTGGTCCACGTCGCGGGCGAGGTCACGACCAAGGCGTACGCGCCCATCGCCCAGCTGGTCCGGGACAAGATCCTGGAGATCGGGTACGACTCGTCGAAGAAGGGCTTCGACGGCGCCTCCTGCGGCGTGTCGGTCTCCATCGGCGCGCAGTCCCCGGACATCGCGCAGGGCGTCGACACCGCGTACGAGAAGCGGGTCGAGGGCGACGAGGACGAGCTCGACAAGCAGGGCGCCGGCGACCAGGGCCTGATGTTCGGCTACGCCTGCGACGAGACGCCCGAGCTGATGCCGCTCCCGATCCACCTGGCGCACCGCCTCTCGCGCCGGCTCTCCGAGGTGCGCAAGAACGGGACCATCCCCTACCTGCGCCCCGACGGCAAGACCCAGGTCACCATCGAGTACGACGGCGACAAGGCGGTCCGCCTCGACACCGTCGTCGTCTCCTCGCAGCACGCGAGCGACATCGACCTGGACTCGCTGCTCGCCCCCGACATCCGCGAGTTCGTCGTCGAGCACGTCCTCAAGCAGCTCGTCGAGGACGGCATCAAGCTCGACACCGACGGCTACCGCCTGCTGGTCAACCCCACCGGCCGCTTCGAGATCGGCGGCCCGATGGGCGACGCCGGCCTCACCGGCCGCAAGATCATCATCGACACGTACGGCGGCATGGCCCGCCACGGCGGCGGCGCCTTCTCCGGCAAGGACCCGTCCAAGGTCGACCGCTCCGCCGCGTACGCGATGCGCTGGGTGGCCAAGAACGTCGTCGCCGCCGGTCTCGCGGCCCGCTGCGAGGTCCAGGTCGCGTACGCGATCGGCAAGGCCGAGCCGGTCGGTCTCTTCGTGGAGACCTTCGGCACCGCCACGATCGACACGGACAAGATCGAGACCGCCATCACCGAGGTCTTCGACCTCCGCCCGGCGGCCATCATCCGCGACCTCGACCTGCTCCGCCCGATCTACGCCCAGACCGCCGCGTACGGCCACTTCGGCCGCGAGCTCCCCGACTTCACCTGGGAGCGCACGGACCGGGTGGACGCGCTGCGCACGGCAGCGGGGCTGTAGCCCGACCCGGCTCCACGGTGGCCCCGGACCGGTGCGGTCCGGGGCCGCGGTGCGTCCGGGCTCGGGCCGCTGTCAGTGGTGTCTGGTAGGAATTTGGCTGTGAGCAGCGAGAACGAGAAGCCGGGCGGGGGCGCCGAGGGGGGCGGGGCGGAGCAGCTCGCGCTGATTCGGGAGACCGTGCGCAAGGCCAAGGTGCCCAGGGCCAAGCCGCGGACCTGGCGCGGCGCCGCGCTGGCCAAGGCCCTGCCCGTGGCGCGGGTGGTGGTGGACAAGGGCGGGGTCCACCTCGACCGGTACTTCGACTACGCGGTTCCCGAGGAGCTGGACGCGGACGCCCAGCCCGGGGTGCGGGTGCGGGTGCGCTTCGGGGCCGGGGCGCGCCAGGTGCGCGACGGGCGCCGCGAGGGCGGCGGGCTGATCGACGGGTTCGTGGTCGAGCGCCTCGCCGAGTCCGACTACTCGGGGCCGCTCGCCGCGCTCGCCGGTGTCGTCTCCCCCGAGCGGGTGCTCAGCCCCGAGATGCTCGCCCTGGCCCGCGCGGTCGCCGACCGGTACGCGGGCAGCCTGGCGGACGTGCTCCAGCTAGCGGTGCCGCCCAGAAACGCACGGGCCGAGTCCAAGCCCTCGCCCGAGCCGCCGGGGCCCCCGCCGGAGCCGGACGCGGGGACGTGGGGGCGGTACGGGAACGGGGGCGCGTTCCTGCGCGCGCTCGCCGCGGGCGGGGCGCCGCGCGCCGTGTGGACCGCGCTGCCCGGTCCCTCCTGGGCCGAGGAGATCGCCCGGGCCGTGGCGGCCACCCTGGCGGGCGGGCGCGGCGCGCTGGTCGTGGTGCCCGACGGGCGCAGCGCCGGACGGGTCGACGCCGCGCTCACCGCGCTGCTCGGGGAGGGGCGGCACGCGCTGCTGACCGCCGAGTCCGGCCCGGAGAAGCGGTACCGGCAGTGGCTCGCGGTGCGGCGCGGTTCGGTGCGGGCCGTGGTCGGCACCCGGGCCGCGATGTTCGCCCCCGTCGAGAAGCTCGGCCTGGTGGTCGTCTGGGAGGACGGCGACTCCAGCCACAGCGACGACCACGCGCCCTTCCCGCACGTCCGCGAGGTCCTTGAGCTGCGCGCCACCCACGACAGATGCGCGTTCCTGCTGGGCAGTACGAGCTGTACGGTCGAGGCCGCCCAGCTCGTCGAGAGCGGCTGGGCGGCGCCGTTGGTGGCGGACCGCGCCACCGTACGGTCGGCCGCGCCCCTGGTGCGTACGGTCGGGGACGGCGAGCTGGCCCGCGACGAGGCGGCCCGGGCCGCACGGCTCCCCAGCCTCGCCTGGCAGGCCGTCCGGGACGGTCTGAAGAGCGGCCCGGTCCTGGTCCAGGTGCCCCGCCGGGGCTATGTGCCCCGTCTCTCCTGCGAGCGCTGCCGCACCCCGGCCCGGTGCCGGCACTGCGCCGGGCCCCTGGAGGCGCCGGACGAGCGGGACCTGCGGTGCGGGTGGTGCGGGCGGAACGAGCCGGAGTGGCGTTGCGCGGAGTGCGGCGGCGTCCGGCTCAGGGCGCGGGTCGTGGGCGCGCGCCGGACCGCCGAGGAGCTCGGCCGGGCGTTCCCCGCCGTGCCGGTGCGGACCTCCGGGCGCGACCACGTACTGGACAGCGTGCCCGGGCGGCCCGCGCTCGTCGTCTCCACTCCCGGCGCCGAGCCGGTCGCCGAGGGCGGGTACGCGGCGGCGCTGCTCCTGGACGGCTGGGCCATGCTCGGGCGGCCCGACCTGCGCGCCGGGGAGGAGGCGCTGCGCCGCTGGATCGGCGCGGCCTCCCTGGTGCGCGGCCAGGATGAGGGCGGCACGGTGGTGGTGGTCGCCGAGCCGACCCTGCGGCCGGTCCAGGCCCTGGTCCGCTGGGACCCGGTCGGCCACGCCCTGCGCGAGCTGGCCGAGCGGGCCGAGCTGGGCTTCCCCCCGGTCTCCCGGATGGCCGAGGTCACCGGGCGCGCGGAGGCGGTGGAGACGTTCCTGACGAGTGTTCGGCTGCCGCCCGACGCACAGATCCTGGGCCCGGTCCTGATGCGCCCGAGCGAGCCGGGCCGGGCCCGGCGCCCCGGCGACCCTCCGGTGGGGGAGACCTGGGAGCGGGCGCTGCTGCGCGTGCCACCGGGCAGCGGCGCGGCCCTGGCCACGGCCCTCAAGACCGCCCAGGCGGGACGGCTGGCGCGCGGGGGCGGCGATCCGGTGCGGATCAGGGTGGACCCGCCGGACATCGGCTGAGGGGGCGGCGGGCGGAGCGGGCGCGGCCTGGCGGGCGGCGGGGCGCCACCGGTCCCGCGGGCGGCCGCGCGTACGCCCGGTCCGGGAAACCCAGCCCCCGCGCCCCCGCGCCCCCGCAGACAGGTGCCCCCGGCGCACACGCGGGTGCGACGAGGGCACGGAAGACGAGGGGGCGGTCAGCCGTTGCGCGGCCCCGGGAGCGCCGTCGTGCGGGCCTCCTCGCGCAGCGACTGCGTGGTCGCCGTCGGCTGGGGCGGCATCGAACGCGCGGCCGGAACCGCGGGGATCACGGCGGGCACCGGCAGCGTGCGCGTCACCGTCGCCTCTGCCGGGCGCTCGGCCTCGGTGCTCTGCGCGGCGGCCCGCCGCGCCCCGTACCGCCGGTGCACCGCCTGCTTGGTGACTCCGAGCGCCGAGCCCACCGCGTCCCACGAGAAGCCCAGGGAACGGTCGAAGTCGACCGCCGCGGTGACCAGGGTCTCCACGCTGTCCCGCAGCTCCTGGGCGAGCCGGACGGTGGGGGCGGGGGCCCGGCCGTAGACGACGAAGCCCGTGGACGGGCCGGAGCGGCGCGGACGGTAGACGTTGCCGAGCTGGGCGGTGAGGGTGCGCAGCGCGTCCACCTGCCGGCGGACCCGCTCGATGTCCCGCACCAACAGGTGAAGACTGGCCCGTGCCTGGGCGTCGTGGGTTGCGTGGTCGGCCATGAACAAGCCTCTCGGACCGGCGTTGTTGAAAAGGGATCGGGCCGCACGCGCGGCCCGTTTCGGTCAATCTCTCTTGACCAACGCGCCACCCGCTCTTGTGGTCACGGTGCGGGGGCGTATGGGTCTGTGCGCAGGGCGCGCGAAGTGGCGTACGCCCCTGTCCCGATACCGCGAAAGGAAACCCGAACAGAGCACTCGAACGTCATCGGCGGCGGCACGGCCGGGAGACCCAACCGACCGGCCCGGGCACGCAATAGACTGGGCGTCGCTCTCTACAAAGCGAGGTACTCCCCAGTGAAGCTCGTCTTCGCAGGCACCCCCGAGGTCGCCGTTCCCGCCCTTGACGCCCTGATCGCCTCCGGGCGGCACGAGGTCGCCGCCGTGGTGACCCGGCCGGACGCGCCCGCCGGACGCGGTCGCCATCTGGTGGCGAGCCCCGTCGCCCAGCGCGCCGAGGAGGCCGGCATCGAGGTGCTGAAGCCGGTGAAGCCGCGCGACGAGGACTTCCTGGCGCGGCTGCGCGAGATCGCCCCCGACTGCTGCCCCGTCGTCGCCTACGGGGCGCTGCTCCCGCAGGTGGCGCTGGACATCCCGGTGCACGGCTGGGTGAACCTGCACTTCTCGCTGCTCCCCGCCTGGCGCGGCGCCGCCCCCGTCCAGCACGCGCTGATGGCGGGTGACGAGATCACCGGGGCCTCGACGTTCCAGATCGAGAAGGGCCTGGACTCCGGTCCGCTGTACGGGACGGTGACCGAGGTCGTCCGCCCCACCGACACCAGCGGCGATCTGCTGACCCGGCTCGCCTTCGCCGGTTCCGGGCTGCTGGCCGCCACCATGGACGGCATCGAGGACGGCACGCTCAAGGCCGTTCCGCAGCCGGCGGACGGGATCACCCTGGCCCCCAAGATCACCGTCGAGGACGCGCAGATCGACTGGGCCGCGCCCGCGCTCCGGGTCGACCGCGTGGTGCGCGGCTGCACCCCGGCCCCGGGCGCCTGGACGCTCTTCCGGGGCGAGCGGCTCAAGCTCGTCCAGGCGGCGCCGGTCCCGGACCGCACCGACCTGGCGCCGGGCGAGCTGTCCGCGGGGAAGAACAACGTGTACGTGGGCACCGGCTCGCACGCCGTCGAGCTGCTCTGGGTCCAGCCCCAGGGCAAGAAGCCGATGAAGGGCGCCGACTGGGCGCGCGGCGTGCGCATCGCCCCGGGCGAGCACGTCGGCTGAACCGGGCGCGCGGACCCGGGTGGGGGCGCGCGGCGAACAGTCGTAGGCTGGTCGGGTTCGCACCATCTGACCAGCGGAGCACCTTCCACGTGAACGATCAGCCGCACGGCCGTCCCCGCAGCAGCGACGGCAAGGGCGGCGGCAAGCCGTACCGCCGCCCCAAGAAGGACCCCGTCCGCATCCTCGCCTTCGAGGCGCTGCGCGCCGTCGACGAGCGGGACGCGTACGCCAACCTCGTACTGCCGCCGCTGCTGCGCAAGGCCCGCGAGGGCGGGAACTTCGACGGCCGTGACGCGGCGCTCGCCACCGAGCTCGTCTACGGCACCCTGCGCCGCCAGGGCACCTACGACGCGATCATCGCGGCCTGCATCGACCGGCCGCTGCGCGAGGTGGACCCGCCGGTCCTCGATGTGCTCGCGCTCGGCGCGCACCAGCTGCTCGGGACCCGCATCCCCAGCCACGCCGCGGTCTCCGCCAGCGTGGAGCTCGCCCGTGTGGTGCTCGGCGACGGCCGGGCCCGCTTCGTCAACGCCGTACTTCGCAAGATCGCGGCGGACGACCTGGACGGCTGGCTGGAGAAGATCGCGCCCCCGTACGACGAGGACGCCGAGGACCACCTCGCCCTGGTCCATTCGCACCCGCGATGGGTCGTCTCGGCCCTCTGGGACGCGCTGGGCGGCGGTCGCGCGGGCATCGAGGACCTTCTGGAGGCCGACAACGAGCGGCCCGAGGTGACCCTGGTGGCCCGTCCCGGCCGCTCCACCACCGACGAACTCATGGACGCCCTCGGCGAGGACAGCGCGCTGCCCGGCCGCTGGTCCCCCTACGCCGTACGGATGGCCGAGGGCGGCGAGCCGGGTGCGCTGGAGGCCGTGAAGGACGGCCGGGCCGGTGTGCAGGACGAGGGCAGCCAGCTGGTGGCCGTCGCACTCGCGAACGCGCCGGTCGAGGGGCGCGACGAGCGCTGGCTGGACGGCTGCGCCGGTCCCGGCGGCAAGGCGGCGCTGCTCGCCGCCCTCGCGGCCGAGCGCGGGGCGCTGCTGCTCGCCTCCGAGAAGCAGCCGCACCGGGCCCGGCTGGTGGAGCGGGCGCTCGCCGGCAACCCCGGCCCGTACCAGGTGATCACGGCGGACGGCACCCGGCCGCCGTGGCGGGAGGGCTCCTTCGACCGCGTCCTGATGGATGTGCCGTGCTCCGGCCTGGGTGCCCTGCGCCGCCGCCCCGAGGCCCGGTGGCGCAGGCGCCCCGAGGATCTGGAGGGCTTCGCGCCGCTCCAGCGCGGGCTGCTGCGCGAGGCGCTGTCGGCGGTCCGGGTGGGCGGCGTCGTCGGATACGCGACCTGCTCGCCGCACCTCGCCGAGACGCGGATCGTGGTGGAGGACGTGCTCAAGGGCCGGGGCGGGGCTCCCGTCGAGGCCGAGTGGATCGACGTACGGCCGCTGATGCCGGGCGTCGCGGGGCTGGGCGAGGGGCCCGACGTACAGCTGTGGCCGCATCTGCACGGCACGGACGCGATGTATCTGGCGCTGCTGCGGCGCACGGCGTGAGATGAGGGGCCCGGAGCGGTGAACTCCGGGCCCGCTCGCGCCGGTTGAGGCGCTGGGCGCCGGGCGTACGGGCCCCGCAGGTGCGGGGGCGGTCCCTCCTCGGGTTCCCGCGACAGCCGCCGCGGTCACCGGACCCCACGTCCGGGAAGAGCGGCGTGAGCAGGACCGAGCGGACCGCGAAGGTGTCGAGCCACTCCCGAAACGGACTAAAACGGCCTGAAACGCCAAAATTGCACGGAGCGTCCCGGCCCGGTGAGTCGTGGGAGAGGCGTAGGAGAGACGTAGGTCTCGCCTCCCGCGGGCACCGAGTCCGTACCGTGGCTGGCAAGTGGTGCCGGGCATGGCAGGCTTGGGGCATGGCTCAGATCAACCCCAGCATCCTCTCCGCCGACTTCGCCCGTCTCGCCGAAGAGGCCAAGGCCGTCGAAGGCGCCGACTGGCTGCACGTGGACGTCATGGACAACCACTTCGTGCCCAACCTCACGCTGGGTGTGCCGGTCGTGGAATCCCTGCGCCGGGCGACGGACACCCCGCTGGACTGCCATCTGATGATCGAGGACCCGGACCGGTGGGCCCCGCAGTACGTGGAGGCCGGAGCCGGGTCGGTCACCTTCCACGCCGAGGCCGCCGCCGCGCCCGTGCGGCTCGCGCGGGAGATCCGGGCCAAGGGAGCGCGGGCGTCGATGGCGCTCAAGCCCGCGACGCCCATCGAGCCGTACGAGGACCTGCTGCCCGAGCTGGACATGCTGCTCATCATGACCGTGGAGCCGGGCTTCGGCGGCCAGCCCTTCCTCGATGTGATGCTGCCCAAGATCCGCCGCACCCGGGAGCTGATCTCCAAGCACGGCCTCGAACTGTGGCTCCAGGTGGACGGCGGGGTCTCCGCGACGACCATCGAGCGGTGCGCGGAGGCGGGCGCGGACGTCTTCGTGGCCGGGTCGGCCGTCTACGGGGCGAAGGACCCCGCCGACGCGGTGCGTACCCTGCGCTCCATGGCGGAACGGAGCACGGCCGACGCCCCATGGGCATGCGGCCACTGAGCCACGGCTCGGTGAACGCGGCCCTCCGGGGCTGATCAAGGACCGTTGGATCTGACAGGATGAACAGCGAGTCCAGAGTGTGAACAGCAGTGAGGAGATCGCGGTGTCTGCAATGTCGGCGGGACGGTCAGCCCTGCGGATGGGACCCGCGGAGCTGGTGCAGGCGGCGGCGATGGCCCGCCGCTTCTATCTGGAGGGCAAGTCCAAGATCCAGATTGCCGAGGAGTTCGGCGTCAGCCGCTTCAAGGTGGCCCGGGTCCTGGAGACCGCCCTGGAGCGCGACCTCGTGAGAATCGAGATCCGCGTCCCGGCGGAGCTGGACGCGGAGCGCTCGGACGCGCTGCGCGCCCGGTACGGGCTGCGGCACGCGGTCGTCGTGGAGTCCCCGGAGGCGGGCGAGGACGAGTCGTCGCCGGACCCGGAGAACCTGGGTGAGGTGGCCGCCGATCTCCTCGGCGAGCTGGTCAGCGAGGGCGATGTGCTGGGCCTGGCCTGGGGCCGGTCCACCATCCACATGGCCGCGGCCCTCGACCGGCTGCCGCCCTGCACGGTCGTGCAGCTCACCGGGGTGTACGACGCGGGCACCGCCGAGCGCGGCTCGGTCGAGGCCGTACGGCGTGCCGCCCAGGTGTCCGGCGGCGACGCCCACCCCATCTACGCGCCGAT
The DNA here is from genome assembly GCF_055567715.1 of Streptomyces sp. NPDC026377. Lineage (NCBI taxonomy): Bacteria > Bacillati > Actinomycetota > Actinomycetes > Kitasatosporales > Streptomycetaceae > Streptomyces > Streptomyces sp. NPDC026377. The sequence continues at coordinate 67,723 of NZ_JBVHPV010000006.1, read as the reverse complement.
GCTGCTGCCGGATGCCGCCACCGCGGCCGCCCTGCGCAACCAGACCGGGATCGCGCGGGCCTTCGAGTACTTCGACAAGGTGACCGTGGCGGCCGTGTCCATCGGGTCGTGGGAGCCGGGGATCTCCACGGTGCACGACATGCTGACCGACGAGGAGCGGGCGCACTACGCCTCGCTCGGCGTCGCGGCCGAGATGTCCGCCCATCTGTTCGACGCGGAGGGGCGGCGGGTCGGGCGGGACCTCGGGGAGCGGTGCATCACGGTCGAGGCGGACCGGCTGCGGCGGATTCCGGAGGTCGTGGCGATCGCCGGGGGGGCGCGGAAGGCGTCGGCGATCGACGCGGTGCTGCGGTCGGGGCTGGTCACCAGCTTGGTGACCGATACGGCCGCGGCGGACTTTCTGCTGCATGAGACCGGTGTGCAGCCTCGGCCCGCGCTGGATCGGGCGGACCCCGACGGGGTCTGAGGCTTCGGCCCGGCTGGGCCCCTTTGTGGCTGCGCCCCCGCCCCTTTTGTCTGCGGACCCGGTGGGGGCCGGTCGCGCGGTTCCCCGCGCTCCTGGGGGACGGGGGTTGTGCACCACGTGCCGTCCGCCCGGGAGGCGGGGCTGTCCCGCCATCCGTAAACCCCCACCCCGTGCCGTCGGCCAGCGGGCCCCGATGGCTCACCTGCCCCCCCGTCAGGCGTCCCGGCGTGCGTAAACGCGTTGCGCGTTCTCGTTTGCCAGGAGGGCGGTTACCCGGTGCGCGTCCGGGGGCGACCATGCGCCCGACCTCGTCCAGGTTTCCAGGAGTTCTTCCAGGCCCTCCCGGAAGAGGCGCGCCCCGACCACGTACAGCTCGGGCAGGCCGTAGGCGTCGGTGGAGAAGAGGAGCTTGCCGAACGGGGTGAGTTCCAGCATCTCGGCCAGGACCGCGCCGGCCCGCGCGCCCGTGTGGCCGAGGGTGAGGCCCATGTCCGCGTACACATGCGGGTACACATGGGCGAGGTAGGCGGCGTTGCGGTGGTAGGGGTAGCCGTGCAGCAGGATCAGCGGGGTGGCGGAGCGGCGCGTGGCCCGGATGAAGTCCGTCAGGAGCAGCGGGTCGCAGCGGTGCAGCCGTAGGTCGGGGTCGCCGAAGCCGGTGTGCAGTTGGAGCGGGAGCCGGGTCGCGACCGCCGACCACAGCAGATGACGCAGCAGCACCGGATTCTTGAGCCGGTCGCCCTTCGGCCGTTTTTTCAGCCAATTCGCCGCCGCGTCCCGTACCTCGTGGAGCGCGGGCGGCTCGGGGGCGAGGTCCAGCCCGTACCGGTAGGCGGCCACCGACTTGAAACCCACGGCCGTGGCCGCCGCCGAGCGGATCCGCGCCGCCAGCTCCGCCAGGAACGCGTCCGCGTCCCCGGTCGTGTCGGCCGCGAGCTCGGCCAGCCGCTCCAGGCGCACGATCTCGTGGACCGGGGCGCCGCTCAGCGCGGCGAGCTCACCGGGGCCGGTGATGTCGCCGGGGAGGCCGGTGTCCATGACGTACGCGCCGATGCCGCTGCCGCGCAGGAGAAGCCGGGTCGCCTCACGGGCGCCGAGCTCGCGGCGCCGCGCCAGATAGCGTTCCGGCGCGCAGTGCGGCTCCAGGCCGAGCAGCGGCGGGCACCAGCGGCGCACCGCGAAGCCGAGCTGGGTGTCGAAGAAACTCGTCCCGGGCGCGGCGGGCCCGTCGGCCTCGGTCAGGAACGCCTCGAAGGCTTCCGGGGTGGGGTCGGTGCGCAGCACGCCGTGGCAGTGGTGGTCGAGGAGCGTGCCCGCGGGGACCACGACGGGTGGGCGGCGGGGCCCGTCGGCGGTCGCCCCGCGGGGCGCCGAAGTCCCCTCCTGGCCGCCCATCTCAGTACCGCCCCCGCGTCGCGTCCGCGATCTCCTGGGGGGACTTGCCCTCGAACAGGGCCGACTCCGCCTGGCGGACCGCCGCGAACGCCTCGAAGAGAGGGTCGCCCATCGCCTCCCGCAGGACGTCGGAGGCGGTGAAGTGGCGCAGCGCCTCGGGCAGGGAGGCGGGGAGGCGTGGCGGCCCGCCGACCACCGCGGGATCGCCCGAGACCGGCTCGGGCAGCATCGTCCTGGCGTCGAGGCCCGCCAGGCCCGCCGCGATCACCGCGCCCACCGCCAGATACGGATTGGCGGCCGGGTCGAAGCACTTGACCTCGGCGTTGGCGGCGTCCGGGTCGTCGGGGGCGCCGGTGATGAAGCGGAGGGCGGCCTCCCGGTTCTCGTGCCCCCAGCACTGGAACGCGCCGGCCCAGCGGGAGGGTTCCAGGCGGAGGTAGCTGGCGGGGGAGGGGGCACCGACGGCCACGAGGGCGGGAAGCGCCGCCAGGACGCCCGCGAGGAACGCCTCGCCGTCGGTGGTCATGGCGAAACGGCCGTCGCCGCCGCCGCACAGGTTCCGGCCGTCCCGCCAGAGGCTGAGGTGGAGGTGGGCGCCGTTGGCGACGCCGCCCGGGGTGACCACGGGTCCGAAGAGGGCGGTCAGCCCGTGCCGTACCGAGACCGCGCGGATCGTCTCGCGCACCAGCACCGCCAGATCCGCGGCCCCCACCGGATCGGTGGGGGCCACCGACACCTCGAACTGGCCCTCCGTGTACTCGGGGTGGATCTGTAGCACATCCACCCCCTGGTCCAGCAGTGCGCCGAGCACATCACCGAGATACGCGGACCGCTCCACGACCCGCGCCATCCCGTACGCCGGGCCTTCCAGCGCGGGCGAGACCGTCCACTCCGTCTCGAAGCCCATCCGCAGGGAGAGGCCCCGCTCGGCGGCCCGGCGCGTCATCCGCCGGGCGAACAGCCGCTGGCAGCCCGGGTGTTCACCGCCCCGCTGGTCGTAGCGGTCGACCGGGGCCCAGGCCCAGCCCGGCTGCCCGGCGAGCACGGTCAGCCGGTCCAGGTCGGGGAAGAGCCGGAGATCGCCGTCCGGGCCGCCGCTGAAGCGGCTGGAGGTGGCCGAGTCGTCCACCAGGAAGGCGTCGAAGCAGGGCGACATCCCGACCCCGCGCTCCACGACCGAGGGAAGCCGGGCCGCGGGCACCGCCTTCACGCGCGCGATGCCCGCGTTGTCCACCGAGGTCAGCGCCACCGCGCGGACCCCCTCGGAGGCGAGCCGTGCCGCCTCCTGCCGTGCCCGCCGTACCCGTTCGCGCACCTGCTCCGACCCCACTGCCTCAGTCCCTCCCGCCGCCCAGTTGCTTCACCGTGGCGACCGTGTCCGCCTCCGAGGCGCTCTTGTCCTCGCGGTAGCGCACTACCCGTGCGAACCTCAGTGTCACCCCCTCCGGGTAGCGCGACGATCTCTGCACCCCGTCGAAGGCGATCTCTACGACGAGTTCCGGCCGCACGCGCACCCCCCACGGCTCCTCGGCCACCGCCAGCTCCCGCAGCCGCTCGGTCTGCCAGGCGAGCAGGACGTCGGTGAGGCCCTTGAACGTCTTGCCCAGCATGGCGAACGAGCCGTCCGGGCGGCGGGCGCCCAGGTGCAGATTGGAGAGCCTGCCGGTGCGCCGCCCGTGGCCCCACTCCGCCCCCAGCACCACCAGGTCCAGGGTGTGCACCGGCTTGACCTTCAGCCAGGAGGCGCCCCTGCGGCCCGCGCTGTACGCCGAGTCCAGCGCCTTCACCACCACCCCCTCATGACCGCGCTCCAGCGTCAGGGCGGCGAACTCGCCTGCCGCCGCCCGCTGTTCGGGGTCGGCCGGGTCCTCCACCACCACCCGCCGCACGCGGCGCGGCTCCGGCGCCAGCCGGACCAGCTCGGCGCAGCGCTCCCGTACCGGCAGATCGAGGAGGTCGCGGCCGTCCACCGAGAGCAGATCGAAAAAGACCGGAAACAGTGGCAGCCGGTCCTGGGCGCCGGCCACATCCAGCCGTGAGCCGACCCGCCCCGCGATGTCCTGGAACTGCCGGGGCCGCCCCTCCTGGTCGAGGGCGATCACCTCGCCGTCGAGGATCGCCCGTTCGGCGCCCAACTCGCGCGCGGCGGCCACCACTTCGGGCAGCCGGGCGGTGATCTCGTCGAGCGTACGGGTGAAGACGCGCACCTCGTCGCCGTCGCGGTGGACCTGCACCCGGATGCCGTCGAGCTTCTCCTCCACCGCGCACGGGCCCAGCCGGTCCAGCGCCTCGTCCACGTCCTTGGCGGTGTGCGCCAGCATCGGCAGCACCGGCCGGCCCACGTCCATCCGGAAGGCCGCCAGCGCGTCGCCGCCACCGCCGAGCAGTGCCTGGGCCACCGCCCCCAGTGAGCCGCCGAGCATCACCGCGCGCCGTACGTCCGCCGCCGGGGCGCCGGTCGCCTCGGCCAGGCCCTCCACGGCCGCGGCGTCGAGCGCGCCCTGGCGGACCTCGCCGGTGATCAGACCGATGAGGAAGCGCTGCTCCTCCTCGGTGGCGGCGGCCATCAGCTCGCGGGCCAGCCGCACGCGCTCGCCCTGGGCGCCCTTGCCCGACAGCGCGCCGATCCGGTCGAGCGCCGCGTCGACCTCCTGGACGGTGAGGGCGGGGCTCCGCGCGGGCGGCGGACGGTCCTTCAGGGTGCTCCAGCCCAGGCCCGTACGGCGCTGCGGCAGCCGGCCCGCCAGATAGGTGACCACCAGCGGGGCCTCGGCGGGGGCGGTCTCGCGGAACAGCGCGGCGAGCAGGGCGGCCTTCTTCGTACGGGAGGAGGTCGCCGCGATCTCCCGGGAGGTCGTGGCCACATCGGCGAGAAGCATGTCCCCATCCTCACCCGGCCCGTTCGCGCCCGCAGGTCCGAGATGGCAGCATCGGCGCATGCCCACCCGGTCCGCCCGAACGATCGCCGCCGCCCTGCTGGCCTGCCTGGCGCTCCTGCTCACCGGGTGCGGGGGCACGGCGGAGAAGGACGCCGGGCCGTCCCGCGCCACCGCCGCCGCGACGCCCGGCTGGGCCCGGGGCATGGCCACCGTCCGGCCGGGCGCTCTGCCCGCGGAGGCCCGGCGGACCCTGGAGCTCATCGACCGGGGCGGCCCCTTCCCGTACCGCAAGGACGGCACGGTCTTCGCCGACTTCGAGAAGGCCCTGCCGCGGCACCCGCGCGGCTACTACCACGAGTACACGGTGCCCACCCCGAAGTCGCGCGACCGCGGAGCCCGGCGGCTGGTCACCGGCCAGGGCGGCGAGATCTACTACACCGGCGACCACTACAAGACGTATCAGGCGGTGCTGCGATGACGGCCGACCCGTTCGACGCCGTACGGTCCGCGGGCTGGCAGGTCGACGTGCTCGACCTCACCGGGGTCACCGACAAGGCCGGCTTCATGGACCGCTGCGCCCGCGCGCTGCGCCTGCCGGAGTGGTTCGGCCGCAACTGGGACGCCCTCGCCGACTGCCTGGGCGACCCGGACCGGGGCCCGGCCGACCCCGGCCGGCTGCTGGTGGTGCGGGGCTGGCAGGGGTACGCGGCGGCGCGCCCGCAGGAGTGGGAGAGCGCCCGGGACGTGCTGGACGGGGCGGTGGTCACCGGCGACGGCGGCACCCTGGCGGTGGTGCTCGCCCTCGGCGCGTTCGTCTGATCGCACCAGGGCCTTCCCCGACCCCTGGAGGATCGGCCCGGGCGGCGCAATCACCCGAACATGGGACAATGAAGTACGTGCGTTTAGCCCCGGCTGAAATGCCTGGGGTCACTCCGATCGACTGGGATGTTCTGCACGTGCGTTTCCTCAATGACATCAAGCCGCCGTACGACCTGACGTACGACGATGTGTTCATGGTCCCCAGCCGCTCCGCGGTGGGCTCCCGCCAGGGCGTCGACCTGGCCTCGCCCGACGGCTCGGGCACCACGATCCCGCTCGTCGTCGCCAACATGACGGCCATCGCGGGACGGCGGATGGCCGAGACCGTGGCGCGCCGCGGCGGCATCGTCGTCATCCCGCAGGACATCCCGATCGAGGTCGTCACCGACGTCATCACCTGGGTCAAGACGCGTCACCACGTGCTCGACACCCCGATCGTCCTCGCCCCGACCCAGACCGTCGCGGACGCGCTGGCGCTGCTGCCCAAGCGCGCCCACAACGCCGGTGTCGTCGTCGACTCCGAGCAGCGCCCCGTCGGCGTCGTCACCGACGCCGACCTGACCGGCGTCGACCGCTTCACGCAGCTCTCCGAGGTCATGTCCAAGGACCTGCTGCTGCTCGACGCGGACATCGACCCGCGCGAGGCGTTCAACAAGCTCGACCACGCCAACCGCCGCTACGCCCCGGCCGTGGACAAGGAAGGCCGCCTCGCCGGCATCCTCACCCGCAAGGGCGCCCTGCGCGCGACCCTGTACACCCCGGCCACCGACGCCGCCGGGAGGCTGCGCATCGCCGCCGCCGTCGGCATCAACGGCGACGTGGCGGGCAAGGCCAAGCAGCTCCTGGACGCCGGCGCCGACACGATCGTCGTCGACACCGCGCACGGCCACCAGGAGTCCATGATCGCCGCGATCAGGGCCGTCCGCGCCCTGGACCCGCAGGTCCCGATCGTCGCGGGCAACATCGTCGCCGCCGAGGGCGTGCGCGACCTCATCGACGCGGGCGCCGACATCATCAAGGTCGGTGTGGGCCCCGGTGCCATGTGCACCACCCGGATGATGACCGGCGTGGGCCGCCCGCAGTTCTCCGCCGTCCTGGAGTGCGCCGCCGAGGCGAAGAAGTACGGCAAGCACGTGTGGGCCGACGGCGGTGTCCGCCACCCGCGCGACGTCGCCATGGCGCTCGCGGCCGGTGCCTCCAACGTCATGATCGGTTCCTGGTTCGCCGGTACGTACGAGTCCCCGGGCGACCTCCAGCAGAGCGCCGACGGGCGGCTGTACAAGGAGTCCTTCGGCATGGCCTCGGCCCGTGCCGTGCGCAACCGCACGAGCGAGGAGTCCGCGTACGACCGGGCCCGCAAGGCGCTCTTCGAGGAGGGCATCTCCACCTCGCGGATGTTCCTGGACCCGACCCGGCCGGGCGTCGAGGACCTGATCGACTCGATCATCGCGGGCGTCCGCTCCTCCTGCACCTACGCGGGCGCGAGCTCGCTGGCGGAGTTCGAGGAGAAGGCGGTCGTCGGCATCCAGTCCGCCGCCGGTTACGCGGAGGGCAAGCCGCTCCACGCCAGCTGGAGCTAGACGCTGCGCGGGGGCCCGGTCCTTCCTCCGCGGGTTCGCCGCGGCCGATCGAGCGGTTCCCCGCGCCCCTGAAGAAACGGTCCCCCGCGCTGTGCGCGGGGGACGGTCTCTATATGTGGGGTCCCAGCGCCTCCACCACCGCCGCCGCGACCTTCGCGTGGCCGCCGTCGTCCGGGTGCAGACCGTCCGCCAGATCCTCGGGCGTCAGCAGATCACGGCCAGGAAGCACGTGGAGGTGGCTGTCGCCGTCCTTGACGCGGTTCTCGGCCGCCGCCTCCATCGCGGTGCGCAGGTCGCCCAGCGTGGCGCCCAGGGCGTTCGGAGTGTGTTCGGCGTCGGGGCGCGTCAGCGGGGAGAGCAGCAGCAGCGGGGTGTGCGGGTGGCCCGCGCGCACCAGCGTCAGGAACGCGCGCGTCGTCTCGTACATCAGCTCGGCCGAACTCGGCACGCCCGACCAGCAGTTGGTGCCGAAGGCGAGGGTCAGCGCGTCGGCGGGCAGGGAGGCGAGCTGCTGCGCGGTGGCGAGTTCGCCGCGCGCCGACCCCGCGTAACCGAGGTTGACGGTGTCCAGGCCGAGCGCCCGCCCGGCCACCGCCGGCCAGGCGTGGGCGGGGCGGGTCGACCACCAGCCCTCGGTGATCGAGTCGCCGTGGACCAGCCAGCGCGGCCCGCGCGGCGCGGGCGCGAGCCTGCCGCCCACCCCGCGCAGGGCGAGGATGCGCGGCGCCCGGTCCTGCGGCGGATACAGGGTGAACGGGCCGCCGCCGGGCGGGAGTTGGAGGACCGCGACCGCCTCCTCGGCCGGGGTCACGGCCGTCTCGTGGACGAGGTGGCCGTCCGCCCAGAGGGCGAAGGTGTGGGCGAGGGAGCGCATCGCCTCGCCCGGTGCGGGCACCCGCGCCCGGTAGTGGATCTCCACCGCGGACGCTCCGTCCGCGACGAACTCCAGCCGCACCCCTATCGGCAGTCCGGCCCGCTCCGCGGTGTCCCAGGGCAGCCGTGCCAGATCGTCGGGGTCCGCCCGCACCGGCAGGCCCCTCGCGTCCCGCCACGCCACTCCGCGCTGGAACGGCTCCGGGTCCAGCCAGGTCATCCACGCCTCCGATCGGGGTACCCGCACACCACGTCGGCAGGGTGTCGGGGACCTCACTCCTACCCCGCCGGGCGTGGCCTGATCACACCGTTGACGCACGGATCGAACGCTGATGCGCAACAAACACCCATCCGTCGCGCTTGTGCGCAATGATCAGTCACCGATGCGCAAGGTTGCTGCATTACGAGCGGGAAGCGGAACCCTTTACTCTTCTCGCGATACGTGGAGTGGCGGCGACCGCCTGCTCGGCGGTACCGACCACGGTGTGCTCAGTCATGCCCGGATTGCCCCTTCGCATCCGAAGGGCCGGACCGTCGTGGTCGCCGACGTCCGAAGGCAGCGACAAGGAGCCCACTGAAGTGTTGGACCACGGCACAGCGCCCCCCACCGCAGCAGCACCGGCCACCGGGGCAGCGCGCCCCGGCAACCCGCTGCTGCGACGCAAGCCGGTAGAACTGCTGGTCGCCGAGGGTGGCAAGGGCGAGGGCGGCACTCTGCGCCGCACCCTCGGCATGTGGCAGCTCACCATGATCAGCATTGGCGCCACGCTCGGCACCGGCATCTTCGTCGTCCTGGGCGAAGCCGTCCCCGAGGCCGGACCGGCGGTCACCCTGTCGTTCGTCCTGGCCGGACTCACCGCGCTGTTCTCCGCGCTCTCCTACGCCGAGCTGGCGGGCTCCATCCCGGTCGCGGGCTCCTCGTACTCGTACGCGTACGCAACGCTGGGCGAACTCGTCGCCTGGGTCTGCGGCTGGTGCCTGATCCTGGAGTACGGCGTCTCGGTCGCGGCCGTGGCCGTGGGCTGGGGCCAGTACCTCAACGAGCTGCTCGACGGGACCATCGGTGTCACCATCCCGGACGCGCTCTCCGCGCCGCCCGGCGACGGCGGGATATTCAACCTGCCCGCGCTCATCGTCGTGCTGCTCGCGATGGTGTTCCTGCTCGGCGGCGCCCGTGAGTCGGCGCGCGCCAACACCATCATGGTGGCGGTGAAGATCGTCACCCTGGTGCTCTTCTGCTCCATCGGCATCATGGGCTTCAAGTCCGGCAACTACTCCGACTTCATGCCGCTCGGCATGGCCGGTGTCAGCGCCGCGGGCTCCTCGCTCTTCTTCTCCTACATCGGCTTCGACGCCGCCTCCACCGCCGGTGAGGAGGCCAAGAACCCCCAGCGCGACCTGCCGCGCGCGATCATGCTCTCGCTGATCATCGTCACCGCGCTGTACGTCCTGGTCGCCGCGGTCGCCGTGGGCGCCCGCCAGTGGAAGACCTTCGAGGGCAGCGAGGCGACCCTCGCCGCGATCATGAACGACGTCAGCGGCCAGACCTTCTGGGGCACGCTGCTCGCGGCCGGCGCCGTCATCTCCATCGCCAGCGTGGTGCTGACCGTGCTCTACGGCCAGACCCGCATCCTGTTCTCGATGTCCCGCGACGGCCTGGTCCCCAAGGTCTTCGGCAAGGTCAACCCCAAGACCGGCACCCCCCGCGCCAACACGGTCATCGTGTCGCTCTTCTGCGGTGTCCTCGCCGCCGCCGTCCCGCTCGGCGACCTCGTCGACGCCACCAGCATCGGCACGCTCTTCGCCTTCGCGCTGGTCAACGTCGCGGTCATCGTGCTGCGCCGGACCCGCCCGGACATGCCGCGCACCTTCCGCGCCCCGCTCGGCTGGGTCTGCCCGATCCTCGGCTTCTTCTTCTGCATCTACATGATGAAGGGCCTCGGCATGTCCACCTGGACCGTGTTCGGAGTCTGGATGGCCGTCGGTCTCGTGATCTACTTCGGATACGGCATCCGCCGCTCCCGACTGGCCACGGCCTCGGCCCCGGCCACGGAGACCGCATCCGCAGAGAAGTGATCCACCCGCAGTGCGACTCAATGACCTCGACGAGCGCATCGTCCACGCCCTCGCCGAAGACGCCCGCCGCTCCTACGCCGACATCGGCTCGCTGATCGGCCTCTCCGCGCCCGCCGTGAAGCGGCGCGTGGACCGGCTGCGCGCCGAGGGGGCCATCACCGGCTTCACCGTCCGGGTGGACCCCGCGGCGCTCGGCTGGGAGACCGAGGGCTTCATTGAGCTCTACTGCCGCCGCAACACCTCGCCCGAGGCCATCAAGCGCGGCCTGGAGCGGTACCCCGAGGTCGCGTCCGCCTCCACCGTCACCGGTGAGGCGGACGCGATCGTCCAGGTCTTCGCCTCCGACATGCGCCACTTCGAGCGGGTCCTGGAACGGATCGCCGGGGAACCGTACGTGGAGCGCACCAAGTCGGTCCTGGTGCTCTCGCCCCTGCTCAGGCGCTTCTCCTCGGGCTCACCCGCCTGACTCCCGACGGTCCCGGGGATCGGGGGGCGTACCGGCCGCAGGGCAGGCGCGCAACGAATCGCCGCCGAGGGCCCCTGACGCGCAACGAATCCTCCTCCGGCGTGCAACAGTCGCGCCTTGTCGGGGTCGAGCGGCGGAACGTACCGTCTAGGTGACCCCTTCAACCACTTTCGCCCCGAGGACCGCCATGCCCCCGCTGCGCACCGCCCTGCTCCAGAGCTCCGGCCGTCCGGGTGACGTCGCCGCGAACCTGAAGGTGCTGGACGAGGCGGCCGGGCGGGCCGCCGCGACCGGGGCGGGCCTGCTGGTCACCGCGGAGATGTTCCTCACCGGCTACGCCATCGGGGACGACGTGCCCAGGCTCGCCGAGGCCGCCGACGGCCCCGGGGCGCACGCCATCGCCGAGATCGCCCGCCGCCACGGCCTCGCGGTCCTCTACGGCTACCCCGAGCGGGACGGCGAGAGCGTCTACAACTCGGCGCAGCTCATCGACGCCGACGGCCGGAGCCTGGCGAACTACCGCAAGACCCACCTCTTCGGCTGCTTCGAGCAGAAGTGGTTCACCCCCGGCGACCAGCAGGTCGTCCAGGCCGAGCTGAACGGCCTGCGGCTGGGGATGATGATCTGCTACGACGTGGAGTTCCCCGAGAACGTCCGGGCGCACGCGCTGGCCGGCACCGACCTCCTCCTGGTGCCCACCGCGCAGATGCACCCCTTCCAGTTCGTCGCCGAGTCCGTGGTGCCGGTGCGCGCCTTCGAGAACCAGATGTACATCGCGTACGTCAACCGGACCGGCCCCGAGGGCGAGTTCGAGTTCGTCGGGCTGAGCTGCCTGGCCGGTCCCGACGGCACCGCCCGGGCCCGCGCGGGCCGCGAGGCCGAGCTGGTCGTCGGCGACGCCGACCCCGAGTTCCTGGCCGCCTCGCGCGCGAACAACCCGTATCTGCGCGACCGCCGCCCCGGCCTCTACACCTCCCTCGTCTGACCCGGACCCCTTCCGGCCGTCCCCCACCCCCCTCGTACTGTGCAAGGAGTCCGTACCTCATGACGTCCACGGTGCCCACCGCCGTCCCGCAGCCCGAGGGCCAGCCGCCGATCACCATGTTCGGTCCGGACTTCCCCTACGCGTACGACGACTTCCTGGCCCACCCGGCCGGGCTCGGCCAGATACCCGCGACCGAGCACGGCACCGAGGTCGCCGTCATCGGCGGCGGTCTGTCCGGCATCATCTCGGCGTACGAGCTGATGAAGATGGGCCTCAAGCCCGTCGTCTACGAGGCCGACCAGATCGGCGGGCGGCTGCGCACCGTCACCTTCGACGGACCCGGCACGGACGGGCTGACCGCCGAGATGGGCGCGATGCGCTTCCCGCCCTCCTCGACGGCGCTCCAGCACTACATCGACCTGGTCGGCCTGGTCACCGAGCCGTTCCCGAACCCGCTCGCCGAGGCCACCCCCTCGACCGTCGTCGACCTCAAGGGCGAGTCGCACTACGCCGAGACCATCGCCGACCTGCCGCAGGTCTACCGCGACGTGGCCGCCGCCTGGAACGCCTGTCTGGAGGAGGGCGCCGACTTCTCGGACATGAACACCGCGATGCGCGAGCGCGACGTCCCGCGCATCCGGGAGATCTGGGCCAAGCTCGTCGAGAAGCTCGACAACCAGACCTTCTACGGCTTCCTCTGCGACTCGCAGGCGTTCAAGTCCTTCCGCCACCGCGAGATCTTCGGCCAGGTCGGCTTCGGCACCGGCGGCTGGGACACCGACTTCCCCAACTCCATCCTGGAGATCCTGCGCGTCGTCTACACCGAGGCGGACGACCACCACCGCGGCATCGTCGGCGGCTCCCAGCAGCTGCCGCTGCGGCTGTGGGAGCGCGAGCCGGAGAAGATCGTGCACTGGGCGCAGGGCACCTCGCTCTCCTCGCTGCACGAGGGCGCGCCGCGCCCGGCGGTCACCCGGCTGACCCGCACCTCCGGCAACCGGATCACCGTCACCGACGCGTCGGGCGACATCCGCACCTACCGTGCGGCGATCTTCACGGCGCAGTCCTGGATGCTGCTCTCCAAGATCGAGTGCGATGACTCGCTCTTCCCGATCGACCACTGGACGGCGATCGAGCGCACCCACTACATGGAGTCGAGCAAGCTCTTCGTGCCGGTTGACCGGCCCTTCTGGCTGGACAAGGCCGTCGACGACAAGGGGAATCCGACGGGCCGGGACGTCATGTCGATGACGCTCACCGACCGGATGACCCGCGGCACCTACCTGCTGGACGACGGCCCGGACAAGCCCGCCGTCATCTGCCTCTCCTACACCTGGTGCGACGACAGCCTGAAGTGGCTGCCGCTGTCGGCGAACGAGCGCATGGAGGTCATGCTCAAGTCGCTCGGCGAGATCTACCCGAAGGTCGACATCCGCAAGCACATCATCGGCAACCCGGTGACCGTGTCGTGGGAGAACGAGCCCTACTTCATGGGTGCGTTCAAGGCGAACCTGCCGGGCCACTACCGCTACCAGCGCCGTCTGTTCACGCACTTCATGCAGGACTCACTGCCCGAGGACAAGCGGGGCATCTTTCTCGCGGGCGACGACATCTCCTGGACGGCCGGCTGGGCCGAAGGCGCGGTGCAGACCGCCCTGAACGCGGTGTGGGGCGTCATGCACCACCTCGGCGGCTCTACGGACGGCACCAACCCCGGCCCCGGCGACCTGTACGACGAGATCGCGCCGGTCGAGCTGCCGGAGGACTGACGGCGGACCGACGAGGGCGGGGACCGGGCACGAGGGGCCCGGGGGCTGCGGCTCCCGGGCCCCTCTTCCGTTCCGCCGCCCGCTCACGGCCCGGCCGCGCGCGGGTCCGTACGCCTGTGCCGCCGGTGTCGTCCTGCCTCAGCCAAGGAGGACCGGGTCCGCGCCGGAGCGCCAGGAGGGGACTTCCCGTACGGGAGAGGGGCCCGCGTACGGCGTCAGCAGGCACCGCCCCACCAGGCCGACCCCCGCGTCCATCCGCTCTCTGAACTCGCCCGAGAGCTCGGGAAGTTCCCGCAGTCTCCACAGCAGCCGCGCCGACGACCAGGCCGCGTCGCGCGCCCGCTCCAGGCTCCACGACGCCAGCAGGTGCGTGAGCGGGTCGGCGACCTCCAGCAGGTCGGGGCCGGGCATCAGCTCCTCGCGCACCCGCTCCTCCAGCGCCACCAGCATGTCGCCGACCCGTTCGAAGTCCCGCTCCAGCCCCTCCGGCCCGCAATCCAGGGCACGGCAACTGTCGACGACGGCGAGGGCCAGGTCGTGCCCGATGTGGGCGTTGATGCCGCAGAGCGCGAACTGCAGGGGGCGCACGCCCGGGTGGCGCCGGTACTGGAACAGCGGTCGCCAGCAGGCGGGCGGGCGCCGCCCCGCCGCCACCGCGTCGACCGCCCGCAGATAGCGCCGGGCGAACAGCACGTCCAGCGTCGCCGCGGCCCCCGGATCCTCGAACGCGCCCCGGTTCAGGGAGCGGCCGACCTCCTCGGTGACCGCCAGATAGACCCGGTTGAAGACGGCCAGACCGTCCCTGGGCGGCAGGCTCGCGCGCAGCGCCCGCATCCGTCCCGCTACGGTGTCCACCGACGCCCCGGCGAGGCCCGTGGCACCTGCCCGCTGCTCGATCATCCGCACCATGGGGGCAGCGTCCCAGTCCGGCGCCGCCCGGGACGTCGCCGTGCCCGGGGCTTCCCCGGAACGGGTGAACCCGGGCCGTGGGCCCGGAGGAAGAGGAGTCAGCTGTTGTCGGGAACACCGCCGTCGCGCGCGCACCGGCGCGGCGAGGACAGAGCCGCGCGCCGTTCGGCGGCCCGGCGCACCGCCATGGTGGCGCTGGCCTGCGCGGTCGCGGGCGTCGGCGTGGTCTCGGGCGCGGTGGCGGCCCTCGGGGGAGGGGGCGGGGGTGGTGGCACGGCCCGGCCCGCGCCGTCCGCGTCGTCCGCCGTCGCGACCCTGCCCGCCGTGCCCGCCCCCGCGCCCCCGTCGCCCACGCGCGCGAGCCCGCGCGCCGCCCGGCCGTCCACGGCTCCCCGGCCCACGGCCGCCGCCCCGCCCGCGCGGGGCGCGATCTCCGCCGAGCTCTACCGCTCGCCCGGCTCGCAGGTCCTCGACTGGGTCCGGGCACACCCCGACGACCCCCGGCGCCCGCTGATCGAGCGCCGGATCGCGGACCGGCCCACGGCCGTCTGGTTCACCGAGTACGACCCGGGCTCGATCACGCGCGAGGTGCGGGCGGTGACCTCGGCGGCCGCCGCGCAGGGCCGGGTGGCGGTGCTCGTCCCGTACGCGATACCCGGCCGGGACTGCGGTGGCGCCTCGCAGGGCGGTGCGCCGGATCTCGCCGCGTACGACAGGTGGATGGGGAACTTCGCTGCGGGGCTCGGGCGTTCACCGGTCGTCGTGGTCCTGGAGCCGGACGCGATCGCCCAGTCGGACTGCCTCACCGCGGGCGAGCGCACGGCCCGGTTCGCCTCGCTGGCCAGGGCGGGGCGCGCGGTGCACGCGGCCGACGCCCGCGCCAGGGTGTACTTCGACGCGGGCCACTCCGGCTGGCACGGCGCGCGGGAGATGGCGGGGCTGCTGCGCGAGGCGGGCGCGGCCACCAGTGGCGACGGGATCTTCACCAACGTCTCCAACTTCCACGCCACGGCGGAGGAGGTGGCGTATGCCCGCCGGGTGCTCACGGCGCTGGGCGGCCCCGCGCGGCTGGGCGCGGTGATCGACACCAGCCGCAACGGCAGGGGCGCGCCGCCGGACGGGCAGTGGTGCGACCCGGCTGGGCGGAGCCTGGGGCGCGCCCCCACCACGCACACGGGCGAGGCGCGTATCGACGCCTATCTGTGGGTGAAGCTGCCCGGCGAGTCCGACGGCTGCCGGGGCGCGGCGGGCGGCTTCGCACCCGACTACGCCTACGACTTGGCGCGCTGAGACTCCTCGGGCGCCTCCTGCCCGTCGCCGCGCTCGCCGCGTTCACCACGCTCGCCGCCCTCGTCGTAGGACGACGTGCCCTCGTCGAGCAGCGGCTCCTGCTCCTTCAGATGGGCCGGGGCGAGCGCGCGCAGCACGTGATAGCCGGTGATGACCACGAGGGTGCCCAGGGCGATCCCGCCCAGGCGGAAGTCGTCGGTGAACTTCAGGCTGACGCCGCCGATGCCGATGATGATCCCGGCCGCCGCCGGGACCAGGTTCAGCGGATTGCGCAGGTCCACCCCGGCGTTGATCCAGATCTGGGCGCCCAGGAGGCCGATCATGCCGTAGAGGATGACGGTGATGCCGCCGAGGACGCCGCCGGGGATGGCGGCGACGACCGCGCCGAACTTGGGGCAGACACCGAAGAGCAGCGCGAAGCCGGCGGCGGCCCAGTAGGCGGCGGTCGAGTAGACGCGGGTGGCGGCCATGACGCCGATGTTCTCGGAATAGGTGGTGTTGGGCGGGCCGCCGACGGCGGTGGAGAGCACCGAGGCCACGCCGTCGGCCGCGATCGCGGTGCCCAGCTTGTCGTCGAGGTCGTCGCCGGTCATCTCGCCGACGGCCTTGACGTGCCCGGCGTTCTCGGCGATCAGCGCGATCACCACGGGCAGGGCGACCAGGACGGCGGACCACTCGAAGTGCGGGGCGTGGAAGGAGGGCAGGCCGATCCAGTCGGCCCGGCCGACGCCGGAGAGGTCCAGACGCCAGTGGTCGGTGGCCGCCCCCGCGCCCGTAACGGAATGGATCTTGCCGAAGACGCGGTCGAAGAGCCAGGAGACGCCGTAGCCGAAGAGCAGCCCGAGGAAGATGGCGACCCGGGACCAGAACCCGCGCAGACAGACCACGGCGAGCCCGGTGAAGAGCATCACCAGCAGTGCGGTCCACTGGTCCTGCGGCCAGTACGTGGAGGCGGTCACCGGCGCCAGGTTGAAGCCGATCAGCATGACGACCGCGCCGGTCACGATGGGCGGCATCGCGGCGTGGATGACCCGGGCGCCGAACCGCTGCACCGCGAGGCCCGCCGCGAACAGGACGGCGCCGACGACGAGGACCGCGCCGGTGACGGTGGCGCTGGTGCCGCCGGTGGCCCGGATCGTGGCCGCGACGCCGACGAAGGAGAGCGAGCAGCCCAGATAGCTCGGGACCCGGCCCTTGGTGGCGAGCAGGAAGATGACCGTGGCGACGCCGGACATCATGATCGCGAGATTGGGATCCAGGCCCATGAGCACGGGCGCCACGAAGGACGCGCCGAACATGGCCACCACGTGCTGGGCGCCGAGGCCGATCGTCCGGGGCCAGGAGAGCCGCTCGTCCGGACGGACGACGGCGCCGGGGGCGGGGGTCCGCCCGTCACCGTGCAGGGTCCAGCGCACGCCGAGGCCCATGAGTTTGCTCCAGTTCGTTCCGTGCTGAGAAGAATCAGCGCCATGGTAGTGGGGCCCGGGAGATCGGATCCCATCCGTGAATTCCGGGCGAGGCATTGTCACCCGGAACTGCTGGCTCTGCGCTCCAACGGTCTTACTGGTGAACAGCGTTCAGCTATGTGAAGCTTCTGGGTGGGAAGGTGCCTCTACGAGGGGAATATCGGGCATGGCCGCCGGGTGAGCCTAGGGGGCGGTGCCGGTCGACCGCGCCGGTGCCGCCTCCACGGCGGCCCCGCCACCCGCGGCCGGGGCGCGCCCTGACGTACGCAGCACGTTCGCCCCCGCCACCAGCCCCAGCGCCAGCACCGTCACCAGACCGAACGACACCGTCAGGGAGGTGAGATCGGCGATGCCGCCGATCGTCGAGGGGGCCACGAGGCCCGAGGTGTACGTGATGGTGGCGACACCCGCGATGGCCTGACTCGGGTTCGGACCGCTGCGCCCGGCCGCCGCGAACGCCAGCGGCACCACCACCGCGACTCCGAGTCCCACCAGGGCGAACCCGGCCATCGCCACGGCCGGCGAGGGCGCCAGGACCACCGCGAGCCCGCCCGCCGTGGCCAGCACACCGCCGCAGCGGACCGTCCGTACCGCGCCGAACCGGTCCACCACCCGGTCGCCCGCGATCCGCGCCACCGTCATGGTCAGGGTGAACGCGGTGGTCGAGGCGGCGGCGAGCCCCGCCGACGCGTCCAGGGTGTCCCGCAGATAGACCGCCGACCAGTCCAGGCTCGCCCCCTCGGCGAACACCGCGCAGAACGCGACGAGGCCGATCACCACCGCCGCCCTCGGCGGCAGGGTGAAGCGCGGCGGCGCCACCTCGTCGGGCGCGCTGCGCAGATCCAGCACGGCGCCGCAGCAGAGCGCGCCGAGCGCGGTGAGGACGGCCGCCGCCACGAGATGGTGCACGCGCGCGTCGACGCCGAGGTGCGCGGCGAACGTACCGGCGGTCGAGCCGATCAGCGCGCCCGCGCTCCACATCCCGTGCAGCCCCGACATGATGGACCGCCCGAGCCGGTCCTCGGTCTCCACGCCCAGCGCGTTCATGGCGACGTCCGACAGGCCCGCCGTCGCCCCGAACACGAAGAGCGCCGCGCAGAGCGTGTAGAGGTTGGGCGCGAGCGCCGGGAGGGCGAGCGCCAGGGTCCACAGCGCCAGCAGGGCGCGCAGCGCCCGGCGCGCCCCGAAGCGGTGCGTGACCGCGCCCGAGAGCGGCATCAGCAGCGACGAGCCGATGGCAGGGAACGCGAGCGCCAGACCGAGCTGGCCGGTGGAGATCCCGGTGTGCTCCTGGATCCAGGGGACCCGGGTGGCGAAGTTCCCGGTGACCGTGCCATGGACGCAGAACACCGCGGCGATCGCGATCCTGGCCCGCCTCAACTGCCGTGGTGCGGCACCCGCTTCGGTCGTCATCTGGCCGGTCCTCCCCTTTGCGTGGACGGTGCGGTCCGGTGCCCGCGTTAAACTATCAGGAAGCCTGCCTGATAAATACCGTGCCGTCCACCGGCTTTCGGTCGTCTGGAAGGATTCCGGCATGCCCGCATCACCGAGCACCGCCCGGGTCATCAACGACCGCCTCGCCCTGCGTCTGCTCCAGGACGAGGGGCCGCTGACGGCGGGTCAGCTCAAGAAACTCACCGGTCTGTCCCGGCCCACCGTCGCCGACCTGGTCGAGCGGCTCCAGGGCTCGGGGCTGGTCCAGGTCGTGGGGGAGTCCGGCGCCGAGCGGCGCGGA
This sequence comes from Streptomyces sp. NPDC026377, assembly GCF_055567715.1. Classification (NCBI taxonomy): domain Bacteria; kingdom Bacillati; phylum Actinomycetota; class Actinomycetes; order Kitasatosporales; family Streptomycetaceae; genus Streptomyces; species Streptomyces sp. NPDC026377. The sequence continues at coordinate 49,015 of NZ_JBVHPV010000006.1, read as the reverse complement.
CCCAACGCCAGGCTGTACGGGATCGTCGCCGACCGGGCCCACCTCGCCGCCCTCGACGTGCGCACCGACAGCGTCACGGTGGTGGTGGCGGACCTGCTCGGCGCGACCCTCGCCCGGGCCGCCCTGCCGATCGACGCCGAGGCCGGGACGGAGCCGGCCGTGGAGCAGGCGGTGGCGCTCCTGGAGCGCACCGCGAAGGAGGCGGGCGCCGAGCGGCTGCACAGCATCGGGATCGGGGCGCCCGGCCTGATCGACCCGGCGACCGGTGAGCTGCGCGACAGCACGGGGCTGCCCGCCTGGCACCGGGCGCTGGTCCCCGCCCTCCACGGGCGGCTGTCGGCCGCGGTCCTCGTCGAGAACGAGGTGAACCTGGCGGCGATGGCCGAGCACCGCCTCGGTGCCGCGCGCGGCCAGGCCGACTTCGTCCTGTTCTGGCTGGGCCAGGGCGTGGGGGCGGCGGTCTTCCTGGACGGGAAGCTGCGCCGGGGAGCCTCCGGTGGCGCGGGCGAGATCGGCTTCCTGCCCGTCCCCGGAACCGGAGCGCTGCCGTCCGCGACCGGCTGCGACGGCGGGTTCCACGCGCTCGCGGGCGCCGAGGCGGTGGTGCGGCTCGCCGCCGGGCACGGGCTGAGCGGCGGCGCGGAGGCCCTGGTGCGTGAGGCGGACGGCCCGTTCCTGGACGCGCTCGCCGAGCGGATCGCCATCGGCGCGGCGGCCGTGGTCTCCGTACTGGACCCGGGCCTGATCGTTCTGGGCGGCGAACTCGGCCACGCGGGCGGGGCGTCGCTCTCCGCCCGGGTGAGCGCCCGGCTCGCCGCCCTCACCCCGCTCGGCGCGGACGTCAGGACCAGCGAGCTCGGGGACCGCGCGGTGCTGCGCGGGGCCCTGCTCGCCGCCCGGGACGCCGCGCAGGACGCGCTGTTCGGGCCCTGACGCACCGCACCCCGGCCGGTAGGTCCGGCCGGGGTGCGGGCGCTTCGCCGAGGGTGCCCGGCGGGGCGGCAAGGGCCCCGAGGCGCGCCGCCGGGCGTTCGGGGAGCGGGGCCTCAGCAGCCGCCGAGGTCCTGCCAGACGCCCCACTCGCCGGTGGTCCCGGGCTCCTCGCCCTTCGTCCACCACTTCGCCTTCCAGGTGTGGGACTTGTACGAGACGGTCGTGCCGCCGCCGTACTCGGCCGTGGCCGACCAGCCGGGCGCGGTGCAGGAGCCACCGCCAGTGGTGCCGCCCGTGGTACCGCCGGTGGTGCCACCCGTCGTCCCGCCTGTGGTCCCTCCGGTCCCCCCGGTGGTACCTCCCGTGGTCCCCCCGGTGGTGCCGCCCGTCGTGCCCGTGTCCGGCTCGGTAGGCGTCGCGCCGCGGGTGAGGTCGCCGGCCACCGCGTAGGTGCGGCCGCCGAAGGTCACCGTCCAGTTGGAGGGCGTGGACACCGGCAGGTAGTAGACGAAGTCCAGCGTCACCGAGGCGCCCGGGGCCAGCGACTGCCAGGCCGGGAGCTTCAGCGAGACCCGGTTGTAGTCACCCTTGAGCCCGCCCACGTTGCTGCCGGTGTGGTCGCTGCGCACGATCGTGGTGCCGAAGCCGGACTGGTCCTTGGCGTTCGCCGGGGCCGAGGTGCCGTAGTCGAACTGGAACTCCGTGCCGCCCGGCAGCGTCGCCCTGGTGCGGTTGGTGAGCGTCACCTTCGGGCTGATCGGGTAGTTGGAGTCGCCGAGCGGGAACTGCCCGAAGTCCACGCCGATGTCGAGCGCCTGCGTCGGCAGGGTCACCGAGGAGCGCTTGGCGCCGTACGGGGCGGCCGTCTTGAACTTGTCGTACATCGCGGACGTCAGCGTCGACCCCGGCTCGTACTGGCCCTTGGCCGCGTTGTACCTGTAGTCACCCGCGAGCTCCCAGACCATCGTGCCGCCGATGCCCCGGTCGACGATGTAGTCGGCCTTGGCGTTCACCGACTGCTCGTCCTCGGTGGACAGGAAGACCTTCTTCTGGTCGTTCCACAGCCAGGGCGCCACCAGCGCCGAGCTGTACTTGCGGGCGTAGGCGCCGGTCAGCCGGGTACCGGCGGGGAAGCCGTACTTGGTCACGTAGTCGCCGACGACGCCCTTCTCCAGGTTCTTGGCGTGCCACATCGGGTTGGAGCCCGCCGGGGCCTCCTTGCCGTTGTCGTCGAGGTCGTGCCAGAGGTTGTCGATGCCGGTCGCGCCGTCACCGCACTTGGTCAGCCCCGACCCGGCCGGGCAGCTGGTGGAGGCGGCCCTGCCCCAGAGCCCGTCCGTCCCGCCGCTCACGTTCTTGAAGCCCCGGGTGTAGTACGGCAGCCCCATGTTGATGCGCCCGGCCGGCATCGAACCGCGGAAGTAGTGGTAGGCCCAGTCGGCGTTGAGGTAGCCGATCCCGCCGTACTGGGAGGTGGAGTAGACGCCCGCGGCGGCGAGTTCGGCGTCCTTGCCGTCGTCGAAGAGCGAGGCGTTCGGGCCCACGTACTCGTTCCAGGCGCCGTGCAGGTCGTACGACATGATGTTGACGTAGTCCAGGTACTTCTGCACCTGGAAGGTCTCCATGCCCCGCAGCAGATAGCCGGACGAGGGCGCGGCGACGGAGAGGAGGTAGTGCTTCCCGTCGGCCGCTCCCGCGCGGTCCAGCTTCTCGCGCAGCGACTTCATCAGCACCGCGTAGCCCTTGACCAGGCCCGCCCGGCGCGCGTTGGACAGCGTCCAGTCCAGCGGGTTGCCCGCGTCCTTCATCGTGGTGGGGTACTCGTAGTCGATGTCGACGCCGTTGAACCCGTACTTCTTGACGAAGGCGACGGCCGAGTCCGCGAAGGTGTCGATGCCCGGCTGGTTCACCGAGCCGTCGGCGTTGGTGGTCACCGAGTAGAAGCCGCCCGAGGCGACGCGCTTGCCGTCGTCGCCGAAGTAGCCGCCCGTCTCGGCCCAGCCGCCCACCGAGATCAGCGACTTCACGTTCGGGTGCTGCTTCTTGAATTTGTTCAGGAGGTTGAAGTGGCCCTTGTAGGGGAGCGCGGGGTCCATCTCGGCCCCGGCGACGCCGGGCCAGGTCATCCCGGTAGCCGCGTTCTTCTCGCCGTCGCCGCCGACGGAGATCTTGTTGTCGGAACCGATGTGCGCGAAGGCGTAGTTGACGTGGGTGACCTTGTCCCACGGGATGTCGGAGGCGAGGTAGGCCGGGGTCCCGTCCTGGCCGGTGCGCCAGCCGGTGAAGTACCCGATGACCCGGCGCTGGTGGTCCGCGCCCATCTTCTCCCGGCCCTCCGTGTCGTACACGGAGCAGTACGGGACGTCGACGCCCGGCGTCTTGTAGAGCCCGTCGGGGCGACACGGTTCGTTGTCGGAGGCGTGCGAGACGCCCGCGGAGAGCGTCGAGAGCAGCAGCCCGGCGACCGCGGCACCGGTCGCGAGCAGCGTGGCTCTCGTACGAGTGGGGGACAGCACGATCGGTTCCTCCAGGGGAGGTCGGTGGGACACGGCGGACTGCGGGCGGTCGTGCGGCGGCCCCGGCGTGCGCACACCGGCGGCCTCACCTCGGAGGTGACACGGAGATTAAGAGGACTAGACCAGAGCGTCAATAGGTATGGACCAATGTTCGGCCGCAGGGGGCCGGTGATGGCGGACGGTCAACCTCCGTCACGGGTCGCTACCGGACTGTGACCCAGGCCATAGATGTTCGCCCGTATGGCCGACGATCAGTCGTGGCACACTGACCCTGTACCAGCAGCAGCGCACTCCGGGGTCGGTGTAATTCCGAACCGGCGGTAATAGTCCGCGACCCGGCCGCATCCAGTGGCCGGTTGACCAGGTGGAATTCCTGGACCGACGGTGAAAGTCCGGATGGGAGGCAGTGCGCGGCGGGCGGGCCCTTCGAGGGCTCAGGCCGGCCGTTGTGCGGATCGCCGTCATCGGCGATCGGCGTCCTTCGGCCATGCGTGAGCTGTCCGTACGGCCCTGTTCCCGCTCTCTGTCGTTCATCGACAGCCCCGGAGTCCGTGCCCGAAGAGGCAGGAGGACCCGGTGGCCACCGCAGCCGACGCAGACGCCATGCGCCGAGCCGTCGAGCTCGCCGCGCGCGGACTCGGCTCCACCAGCCCCAACCCGGTCGTCGGGTGTGTCATCACCGACGCCTCGGGCGCCGTCGTCGGCGAGGGCTTCCACCAGGAGGCCGGCGGCCCGCACGCCGAGGTCCACGCCCTGTCCGCCGCGGGCGGGAAGGCCCGGGGCGGCACCGCCTACGTCACCCTCGAACCCTGCAACCACACCGGCCGCACCGGCCCCTGCGCCCAGGCGCTCGTCGAGGCCGGCATCGCCCGCGTCGTGTACGCGGTCGGCGACCCGAACCCGCAGGCCACCGGGGGCGCCGAGACGCTCGCGGCGGCAGGCGTCGCGGTCGAGCAGGGCGTGCTCGCGGCCGAGGCCGAGGCCGGAAACACCGCCTGGCTCACCTCCGTACGGCTCGGCCGCCCGTACGTCCTGTGGAAGTACGCCGCGACCCTGGACGGCCGGATCGCGGCCGAGGACGGCAGCAGCCGCTGGATCACCTCGGACGCCTCCCGCGCCGACGTCCACCGGCTGCGCGCCGAGGCGGACGCCGTGGTCGTGGGGTCCGGTACCGCCCGCGCCGACGACCCCCACCTCGCGGTGCGCGGGATCGACGGCGCCGTCCAGCCGCTGCGGGTCGTCGTCGACACCGAGGCCGCGGCCGTGCTGCCCGGCGCCCGGGTCCTCGACGGCGCCGCGCCGACCCTGATCGCGGTCGCCGAGGACGCCGGCACCGCCCATCTGGCGGGCACCGAGGTGGTGCGGCTGCCGCGCGCCGCCACCGGTCTGGACATCCCGGCGCTGCTCGCCGCCCTGCACGCCCGGGGTGTGCGGTCCGTCCTCCTCGAAGGCGGCCCGGCCCTCGCCGGGGCCTTCGTCGCCGCGGGCGCGGTCGACAAGGTCGTCGGCTACCTCGCCCCCGTCCTGCTGGGGGCGGGCCCGGCGGCCCTGGGCGACGCCGGAATCACCACGATCGCCGAGGCGTTGCGGCTCGAACTGACCGAGACCGTCCGCGTCGGCCCCGATCTCCGTATCAGTGCCACTCCCAAGGAGCGTTGAGCGTGTTCACCGGAATCGTCGAAGAGCTGGGTGAGGTCACCGCCGTCGAGAAGCTCGGCGACTCCTCCCGCTTCCGTCTGCGCGGCCCCGTCGTCACCGAGGGAGCCCGGCACGGCGACTCGATCGCCGTCAATGGAGTCTGTCTGACCGTCGTGGAGAGCGGCGACGGCGAGTTCACCGCCGACGTCATGGAGGAGACGCTTCTGCGCTCCAGCCTCGGCGCCCTCGACGTCGGCGCCCGCGTCAACCTGGAGCGGCCGATGGCCGTGGGCGGGCGGCTCGGCGGGCACATCGTCCAGGGCCATGTCGACGGCACGGGCGCCATCGTGGCCCGCACCCCCTCGGAGAACTGGGAGATCGTCAAGGTCTCGCTTCCCGCGGACCTCTCCCGCTACGTCGTCGAGAAGGGCTCGATCACCGTCGACGGCGTCAGCCTCACGGTCGTCGACGCCGGCCCCGACTACTTCACCATCAGCCTCATCCCCACCACCCTCGCGCTGACCACGCTCGGCCACAAGCAGCCCGGTGACCCGGTCAACCTGGAGGTCGACGTGATCGCCAAGTACGTCGAGCGCCTGCTCGGCGCCCGCGGCCAGGAGGACCCGAAGTGAACTGGCTCAACTCCGAGGCGTTCACCGCCTTCGACCAGCACATCATGTGGTCCGACATGATCGGCAACACGGTCGGTCTGGCCGCCCTCGCACTCGGCTGGCGGCGCTCCATATGGACCTGGCCCGCCCAGCTCCTGTCCGGCGTCATCCTGCTGGCCGCCTTCAGCACGGCCCACCTCTCCGGCAGCGCCGGCAAGCAGCTGGTGGTCATCGTGGTGGCGCTGTGGGGCTGGTACCAGTGGCGCGGCGGGCGGCGCCAGGGCCAGGACGGCTCCATCGCGGTGCGCTTCGCCACCTGGCGCGAGCGCGGGCTGCTCGCCGCGGGCGCGGCGCTCGGCACCCTCGCGGTCGGCGCCCTGTTCACCGCCTACCCGACGCTGTCGTGGGACCCGTGGCCGGACGCGTACATCTTCGTCGGCACGATCGTCGCCATGTACGCCCAGGCGCGCGGCATGGTCGAGTTCTGGCTCGCCTGGCTGCTCGTCGACGCCGTGGGCGTGCCGCTCAACTTCGCCAACGGCTTCGCCTTCTCCGGCTTCGTCTACGTCATCTACGGCGCAATCGTCCTGTGGGGCCTGCGCGACTGGTGGCTGCGCTCCCGTACGAGCGCGCAGCCCGTCCTGGAAGGAGCGGCGGCATGAGCGCCACCACACCCACCTGGTACTCCACCGACAACCGCGAGGACCTCTCCCTCGACCCCGTCGAGCAGGCCGTCCGCGACATCGCGGCCGGACGGCCGGTCGTGGTCGTGGACGACGAGGACCGCGAGAACGAGGGCGACCTCGTCATCGCCGCCGAGAAGGCGACCCCCGAGATCGTCGCGTTCATGATGAGCGAGTGCCGCGGGCTGATCTGCGCGCCCATGGAGGGCGAGGCGCTCGACCGGCTGCGGCTGCCGCAGATGGTCGACCACAACACCGAGTCGATGAAGACCGCGTTCACCGTCTCGGTCGACGCGTCCCCCGCGCACGGCGTCTCCACCGGCATCTCCGCCGCCGACCGCGCCACCACCCTGCGCCTGCTCGCCCACGGGCAGTCCGAGGCCGGCGACTTCGTCCGCCCCGGGCACATCTTCCCGCTGCGCGCCAAGCCCGGCGGTGTCCTCGCCCGCAACGGCCACACCGAGGCCGCGGTCGACCTGGCCCGGCTCGCGGGGCTGGCCCCGGCCGGTGCGATCGTGGAGATCGCCGGTGAGGACGGCGTCATGCTGCGGCTGCCCGAACTCATCCCGTTCGCCCGCAAGCACGGTCTGACGATCATCTCCATCGAGGACCTGATCGCCTACCGCCGCTCCAGCGAGCCGACCGTGCGCCGCGAGGCCGAGGTCCACCTCCCCACCTCCTTCGGGGAGTTCACCGCCTACGGCTACCGCTCCACCGTCGACGGCGTCGAGCACGTCGCCCTCGTCCACGGCGAGCTCGGGGACGGCGAGGACGTGCTGGTACGCGTCCACTCCGAGTGCCTGACCGGCGACATCTTCCACTCCCAGCGCTGCGACTGCGGTCCCCAGCTCCAGGCCTCCATGGCGCGCATCACCGAGGCGGGCCGCGGCGTCGTGGTCTATCTGCGCGGCCACGAGGGGCGCGGCATCGGACTGCTCTCCAAGCTGCGCGCCTACGAGCTCCAGGAGCGCGGCCGCGACACGCTCGACGCCAACCTGGAGCTGGGCCTGCCCGCCGACGCCCGCGACTACGCGGCCGGCGCGCAGATCCTGGAGAACCTGGGCGTGCGCAGCCTGCGGCTGATGACCAACAACCCCGAGAAGACCGACGCCCTGGTGCGCCACGGCCTGAAGGTCACCGGCCGCGAGCCGATGCCCGTGAAGGCGGGCGAGCACAATCTGCGGTACCTGCGCACCAAGCGCGACCGGATGGGACACGACCTGCCGTGGCTGGACGCGACCGCGTCGACCTGCGGCAACCAGTAACGACCCCCTGACGACACCCGTAACAGCGAAGATCACCGAGGAGTAGCACGTGAGTGGCAAGGGCGCACCCGAACTGTCCGTACGCAACTGCGCAGACCTCCGGGTCGCCGTGATCGCGGCGCAGTGGCACGAGAAGGTCATGGACGGACTCGTCGACGGCGCCCTGCGCGCCCTGCACGAGCTCGGCATCGACGAGCCGACGCTGCTGCGCGTCCCCGGCAGCTTCGAGCTGCCGGTCGTCGCCAAGGTCTGCGCGGGCCGCGGGTACGATGCGGTCGTCGCCCTGGGCGTCGTCATCAGGGGCGGTACACCGCACTTCGACTACGTGTGCCAGGGTGTCACCAACGGTCTCACCCAGGTCAGCATCGACACCGGCGTACCCGTCGGATTCGGCGTGCTGACCTGCGACACCGAGGAGCAGGCCCTGGACCGGGCCGGCCTCGAAGGGTCGAACGAGGACAAGGGCCACGAAGCGGTCACCGCCGCCGTCGCCACGGCCGCCACGCTGCGCACCGTCAGCGAACCCTGGCGCTGAGTGGCAGGGACGCACCCCTTACCCTGAGAAGCATCATGGCGAACAAACCCTCCAAGAGTTTCGAAGAGCTCTTCACCGAGCTCCAGCTCAAGGCCGCCAACGGCGACCCGTCCACCTCCCGCACCGCCGAGCTGGTGGACAAGGGCGTGCATGCCATCGGCAAGAAGGTCGTCGAGGAGGCCGCCGAGGTCTGGATGGCCGCCGAGTACGAGAGCAAGGACGCCGCCGCCGAGGAGATCTCGCAGCTGCTGTACCACGTCCAGGTGATGATGGTCGCGCGCGGGATCTCCCTCGACGACGTCTACGCCCACCTCTGAGCACACCCGCACACCCCCACCCCTCACCTGAAGGAAGCCGACCTCATGCTGCGCATCGCCGTCCCCAACAAGGGTTCACTGTCCGGACCTGCGTCGGCGATGCTCCATGAGGCCGGCTACCAGATGCGCAAGGAGTCCAAGGAACTCGTCCTGGTCGACCCGGTCAACGAGGTGGAGTTCTTCTACCTCCGCCCCAAGGACATCGCGATCTACGTGTCGGCGGGCAAGCTCGACATCGGCATCACCGGCGAGGACCTGCTGATCGACTCGGGGGCCGACGCCGAGGTGATCCTGCCGCTCGGCTTCGCCCGCTCCACCTTCCGCTTCGCCGCCAAGCCCGGCACCGTCTCCGGCATCGAGGACCTGGCGGGCAAGACGATCGCCACTTCCTACGAGGGCATCGTCGCCAAGCACCTGGCCGAGGCCGGTATCGCCGCCTCCGTGGTGCACCTCGACGGGGCCGTGGAGACCGCCATCGAGCTGGGCGTCGCCCAGGTCATCGCGGACGTCGTGGAGACCGGCACCTCGCTGCGCAACGCGGGTCTCGAGGTCTTCGGAGAGCCGATCATGAAGTCGGAGGCGGCCGTCATCCGCCGCACCGGCGCCGACGCCGAGAACCCCAAGGTGCGGCAGTTCCTGCGCCGCCTCCAGGGCGTCCTGGTCGCCCGCAGTTACGTGATGATGGACTACGACTGCCGCGCCGAGCACCTGGAGCGGGCCGTCGCCCTCACCCCGGGCCTGGAGTCGCCGACGATCTCGCCCCTCCACAACGAGGGCTGGGTCGCGGTGCGCGCCATGGTCCCGGCCAAGGAGGCCCAGCGGATCATGGACGACCTGTACGAGCTGGGCGCCCGCGCGATCCTCACCACGGCCATCCACGCCTGCCGCCTCTGACCGGTCCGCCCGGCCCCCGACTCCCGTACGGAAGTGACGTTCCCCGTGTCCGCCCCCGCCCCCCGGCTCCCCGCTCTCCCGGTCACGTTCCGGCCGACCCGCACCCGGGCCGTGCTGCTGAGCGTGGGCGCCGTGATGTTCGCCGTGATCACCGGCGTCGCACTGCTCCTGGAGAACATGAGCGGGGGCGAGCGGGCCAGCTTCGTCTTCACCGCCACGGTCTTCTTCGCGGTCCTGGCGCTGCTGAGCCGCCCCAAGGTCGTCGCCGACGACACGGGCGTCACCGTCGTCAACCTCACCCGGACCCGGCGGCTCGCCTGGGCGGAGATCCTGCGCGTCAACCTCCGCCCCGGCGACCCCTGGGTCTTCCTGGACCTCAGCGACGGCACCAGCCTGCCCGCGCTCGGCATCCAGCCCGGCATCGCCAAGGAACGGGCCATCCGCGACGCCCGCGCGCTGCGCGCGCTCGCCGAGGCGCACGGCACCCGCCAGGACGGCTGACCCACCCCTTTTCAGCACCGGGGCAGGCATTGCGGCGACGATCTCAATAGCTACCCTGGTGGACGTGGCGCGCAACGCGCCGGCCCCGCGCAGAAGGCGGCACCACCAGCCTGCGGGGCACCAGCGACCCGAGGAGTGACTCCCTCCAGCAATGGACGGATCGTCCGGTAGTACCTGCGCCGCCCCTTCGCGGGAGGCGGCGGCATGACCACCCCCCTGCTGCTGCTCGCCGCGGCATTCCTTCTCATCCTCGCCAACGGGTTCTTCGTGGCCGCCGAGTTCGGCCTGGTCACCGTGGAGCGCCAGGACGCCGAGCAGGCCGCCGCCGAGGGCGACCGCCGCGCCGGCACCGTCGTGGCGGCCCTGCGCGAGCTGTCCTTCCAGCTCTCCGGCACCCAGCTCGGCATCACCATCACCTCCCTCGTCGTCGGCATGCTCGCCGAGCCCGCGCTCGCCGGGCTGCTCGACGGGCCGCTCACCGCGGCCGGCCTGCCGGACCAGGTGGCGCCCGGGGTGAGTGTCGCCATCGGCATGCTGCTCGCCTCCGCCGTCCAGATGGTGATCGGCGAACTCGTCCCCAAGAACTGGGCGGTCTCCCGGCCCCTTCAGGTCGCGCGGTTCGTCGCCGGCCCCCAGGGCCGCTTCTCCCGGCTCTTCCGGCCCGTCATCGCGCTGCTGAACACCGTCGCCAACCGGCTGGTCCGGGCCCTCGGTGTGGAGCCCGCCGACGAGCTGGCCTCCGCCCGCACCCCGGGCGAACTGGTTTCCCTGGCCCGCCACTCGGCGCGCGCCGGAGCCATCGAGCAGGACACCGCCGACCTCTTCGTACGCACCCTGGCCCTCGGCCGGCTCACCGCGGAGAACGTGATGACGCCGCGCGTGAAGGTGAGCGCGCTCCAGACCTCCGCGACCGCCGCCGACGTCCTCAACCTCACCCGGGCCACCGGGCTCTCCCGCTTCCCCGTCTACCGGGAGCGGATCGACGAGGTCGTCGGCATGGTCCACCTCAAGGACGCGCTCGCGGTACCGCCGCAGGAGCGCCACCGCACACCGGCCGCGCGGATCGCCGTGCCGCCGCTGCTGGTGCCCGAGACCCTGCCCGTGCAGCAGCTCCTGGAGCGGTTGCGCAGCGAGCAGCCGATAGCCGTGGTCGTCGACGAGTACGGCGGCACGGCCGGGGTCGTCACCCTGGAGGACATCGTCGAGGAGCTCGTCGGCGAGGTGCGCGACGAGCACGACGCCGAGGGCGACACCCCTCCCGAGCTCGCCGCCGTGCCGAGCGACGACGGCCGCCCCGCGTGGGAGGCCGACGGCAGCTGCCGGGTGCTGAGCCTGCGCCGGATAGGACTGGACGCGCCGGACGGCCCGTACGAGACGGTCGCCGGACTCGTCGCCGATCTGCTCGGCCGCATCCCGGTCCCCGGTGACCGCGCCGAGCTGCCCGGGTGGCGGATCCAGGTCCGCCGGGTCGAGCGGTACCGCGCCGAGCGGGTGCGCTTCGTCCGCACCGCCGACGTCAAGAGCGTGGCGGAGGCCGTGCGATGAGCCTGCTGCAACTCTTCTTCGCCCTGCTGCTCGTGCTGGCGAACGGCTTCTTCGTGGGCGCCGAGTTCGCCCTGGTCTCCGTGCGCCGCAGCCAGATCGAACCGCTCGCCCCGCAGTCGGCGCGGGCCCGGCAGGTGCTGCACGGTCTGGAGAACCTGCCGCAGATGATGGCGGCCGCGCAGTTCGGCATCACCATCTGCTCGCTGACGCTGGGCGCGGTCGCCGAGCCCACCGTGGCCCACCTCCTCGAACCCGTATTCGAGGCCGCCCGCGTCCCTGCGGGACTGATCCACCCCCTCGGCTACGCGATCGCGCTCGCCCTGGTCGTCTTCCTCCACCTCGTCATCGGCGAGATGGTCCCGAAGAACCTGGCGATGGCGGCGCCCGAGAAGACCGCGCTCTGGTTCAGCCCCGGGCTCGTCGCCTTCGCCCGGGTCTGCCGCCCTGTCACGGTGGCGCTGGGCACGTGCGCGCGGCTGGTGCTGCGGGCGTTCCGGGTGGAGCCGAAGGACGAGGTGGAGGCGGTCTTCACCAGCGAGCAGCTGAACCGCCTGGTGGAGGACTCCGGGCAGGCCGGGCTTCTCGACCCGCGGGAGATGGAGCGTCTGGAGGACGCCCTGGAGCTGGGCAGCCGGCCCGTGACGGACGTTCTGCTCGACCGGTCGTCCCTGGTGACGGTCGGGTCCTCGGTGACGCCCCGGCAACTGGAGGAGCTGACGGTGCGCACCGGGTACTCGCGCTTCCCCGTCTGCGCGGAGGGGGGCGCCTTCATGGGGTTCCTCCACGTCAAGGACGTGCTGGACCTGGAGGAGCGGGAGCGGGCGGTGCCGCAGCAGGTGTGGCGCCCGCTGGTCACGCTGCGGGCCGAGCTGCCGCTCGACGACGCGCTCACCGTGATGCGGCGGGCGGCGGCGCACCTTGCGCAGGTGGCGGATGCTTCAGGGCGGGTGCTGGGGCTGGTGGCGCTGGAGGACGTTCTGGAGATGCTGGTCGGGGAGGTCCGCGACCCGTCCCACAGACCGTTCCCGGCCCAGCCCCGCCCCGAACAGGCCCTGGCGGGCTGACCGGGGGTCGTGCCCCTCCCCGCCCTTTCCCCAAACCCTCCGGGGGCGGGCGGGGGTGTCCCGTGGGGCCTGTGCCCCCGGGCCCCCTGTACCCCCTATGGGGCTGCGCCCCGGCACCCCTCTTTCGTCCGCGGACCGTGCTGGGTTGCTCGCGCCGTTCCCCGCGCCCCTGGGCAGTCAGGGGCGCGGGGAACTGCGCGCTCAGCCACAGACAACCCGCAGCCAACATCCGACCCTGAAGGGGCGCGGGGAACTGCGCGAGCAACCGCCCACCGCCCCGCAGACGAAGACCGGGCCCGACAGCCGCGCGGGGAACTGCGTGAGCAGAGCGCGACCGGAACCCCGCCCCGCCAGCCCCCCGCCAGAACCCCTACAGCGGGTCCGGGCCACCCCGGCCCGACAGGACCTCCCCGTATGCCTGCATCAGGTCCGGCAGCCGCAGCGTGGACAGGTCCTCGCGGCCCGGCGTCGTCGGATACGTCGACAGGCGCAGATCCCGGTACGCGCAGCTCTTCTCGTACAGCGTGCGCAGAAAGCGGCCGTTGCCGAGCTCGTCGATCCAGCCCTGGTCCACCACATGGCCGCTGATCGAGCGGAGCTCGTCCACCGCCTCCTCGTCCCAGCAGTCGCCGTTCTCCGCCGCCAGGACCTCCCCGATCGCGGTGAGCTCCAGCGGGCGGTAGGAGGGGAAGTCCACCCGGGTGGTGAAGCGGGAGGAGAGGCCGGGATTGGTGGCGAGGAGGCGGTCCATGCCCTCGGGGTAGCCGGCGAGGATCACCACCAGGTGGTCGCGGTTGTCCTCGGCCCGCTTCAACAGCACCTGGAGCGCCTCGTCGCCGTACGCGTCGCCCTTGCTGTAGCCGGAGTTGGAGAGGCTGTACGCCTCGTCCACGAACAGCACCCCGCCCAGCGCCGAGTCGATCAGCTCGTTCGCCTTGACCGCCGTCTGGCCGAGGAACTCGCCCACCAGGTCGGACCGTTGCGCCTCCACCAGGTGGTCGCCGCCCAGCAGGCCGAGTGCGTAGAAGACCCGGCCCAGGATGCGCGCGACCGTGGTCTTGCCGGTGCCGCTGGGGCCGGAGAAGACAAAGTGACGTTTCGGCGGCTGGACGGGCAGGCCCTGGCCGACCCGTAACCGGGCCATGTTCAGCTGCGCCGACAAGGCTTTGACCTGGCGTTTCACCGGCTCCAGGCCCACCATCCGCTCCAGCTCCGCGAGCGCCTGGGCGAGCAGCGCCGAGTCAGTCGGACCGGCCGGCACCGTCGGCGGGGCGGGCTGGGCGGGGACGCCCGCCTTGTGCCGTACGCCGTCGGGCGGCGGCGCCACCACCGCCGGACCGGTCAGCGGCGCCCGCGCCTCGCGTCCCTCCGGCGGTTCGAGGGGGGCGGCCTCGGGCTCGGCCCCGTCCGCCGTGCCGTCCTGGCCGAACCCGGCCAGCGAGACGGCCGCCAGATCGGCCGGGTCCTCCGGTCCGTACGACCCGTCCAGGACATCGGACTCGGTGATCGCGGCCAGCCGCGCCGAGGTGTCCATGAACGCCGGGTCGACCCGGTGCACCGCCCGGTACAGCGGCAGCGCTGCGGCGGAGCGGCCGGTGCCCTCGTGGGCGCGGGCCAGCCAGTACCGCAGCTCCTTGCGCTGCGGCTGCTCGCTGCGGCAGCGCATCAGGGCCGCCGACAGGAGCGGCTCGGCCTGGCCGAACATCTCCAGGCGCACCCGGGCCATCCCGCCGAAGAGCCCGGCCTCGATCCCCAGCAGGGGATCGCCCAGCAACGGCTCGGTGTGCCGCACCAGTTGGTCCCAGTCCTTGACCAGATACGCCCGGCAGGCGTGCAGGAAGCGGACCTGCGGGTCGGTGTCGACCGGCGGCAGCCCGGCCAGAGCCCGGTCCAGCTCGGGCACATGGCGCCCGTCCAGCCAGTGCGAGGCGTGCGCGAGCAGCAGATCGCGCGGGCTCTCCAGGACCGGCTGGACCCACCAGCCCAGCCAGTACCAGGAGTTGAGGGTGCGCCGGTGCCGGGCGCGCTGCTCGCCGAAGCGTTCTCGGTGGCGGTACATGCGCAGCAGCGCCGTGGTGGTGTCCACCCGCAGCGCGTGCAGTCCCAGCCAGCCGTCCACCATGCCCGGATCCATCCGCACCGCGGCCCGGAACTCCTCCTCGGCCTGCGGATACGCGCCCATGGTGTACGCGTCGATGCCCCGCAGCCAGGCGAGATCGGCCGGGGCGTGCGCGCCCTGCGTGCCGAAGTCCATCACGTCCCCCACCACCGTGCCCCCGTGCTGAACCGCCAATTCGCAGAAGGGAATGACCGAACGGAATTGACGGGAACTGACCGCACCTCTCGCATCGTACCTGCGAGGGGGCCCCGGATCGAAGGGTGGCGCGGGGCGGGTGAAAGCGTGACGCGGCCAGTGACCGAGGGTGAGCGAAAAGCGCTGACGTGCACGGTGAGAGGGCCGGAAAGGGCAGAACGAAGCCCCCGATCACGGGGGAACAACCGGGGGCTTCGCGTCCGCGGCGGCTCCGGAAAGCCGCACATTCAGAACGTAAGACCTGTACGGCCCCCGGGTCAAGCGGAGTTGGAGGAGTGCGAGGGGCGGTTTTCCGACGCTTCAGCCCCACGGGGGCTTGTCGTCACTCTCCGTGACAGAATGGTGTGCGAGGGGTGCGAAATCGCGCCTCGGGAGCCACTCGTATCCCTCCTGACACTGACGTACCAAGGCATCCACATACGGAAGGGAGGGATCCGCGGCGAAATGGCGCATCTCCGCCTCCGTCCACGCGTCCCAGAAGCCGGAAAGTGCCGCTCCGTCCCGTCGGCGACCGCGCGCCCAGGACCCCTCGGCGTCCATTTCCATCCACAGCAGCAACGTCAGCCACGGCCGCACCTCGCGCCGGCCCGCCCCGACGCCCTCGATCAGCACCACGGGCGCGGGCGCCAGGGGAACCGGCGGGCCGAAGCGGCGCGCGTTCCAGTCGTACGGCGTGACCCGCCCGGCCTCGCCCCGCGCCAGCGGCCCGATGACCTGCGCGAGCAGCCGGGGCGTCCAGGCGAAGAACTCCTCGTGGGTGGCGAGGTCGTCGAGGTGGAGGACCGGCGCCCCGCCGAGCGCGGCGGCCAGCGCTCCGGCGAAGGTGGACTTGCCGGAGCCCGCGTGCCCGTCCACCGCGACCAGCCGGACCGGCCCGCAGGAGGGCGGCAGGGCGCGCACGGCCGCCAGGATCGGGTCAAGTTCTGCCATGCCTCCACCCTAGGGGCGCGGCCGGGGCGGCGGCGCAGGTCATACCAGTGGTCCAGACCCATATTGGTGGCGCGGCTCGGCGCGCGTCTCTGGCAGAAGCCGCCCGGGACCCGGGATAGTTGGGCCACGGCAGCGCCCACCGCCCCATCCTCGTCCGACCGGGGGTCACGCCCATGAGCAGTTCCACTCCGCGCAGAACCGTCCTGGCCGCCGCGCTCGCCGCCGCGGCGGGCACCGCCGTCCCGGCCTCCGCGGCCGCCGCCCCGGCCCCCTCGGCCGGGCCCGCCGCCCGGGGCCGGCCCGGGAAAGGCATCCCCTCCCTGGTGGACAACCGCGCCTGGACCACGCACGCCGACTGGCGCTCGGGCGAGACGGCCGGGGTGCGGGCCGTCCCGGGCCGCCGCCCGGGCCTGGTCATCGCCCGCCCGGCAGGCCGGATCGACTACACCGACCCGCACACCAAGAAGACGGCCACCTGGGAGTACGCCCACTGGACCTCGCCGGAGCACCGCACGCCCGTCCCGGCCACCGAGCTCGTCGCCCACTGGAACGCGCACACCCCGGCCGGGACCTGGCTCCAGGCCGAGCTCCTGGGCACCTACTCGGACGGCGCCGCGACCCCCGCGTACGTGCTGGGCCGCTGGACGGCGGGCGACGGCGACACCGACATCCGGCGCACCTCCGTCGACGGCCAGAGCGACGGCAGGAGCACCGTCTACACCGACACCTTCGCCATCGACACCCCGGCCAGCGGGCTGCGCCTGGCCTCCTACCGGCTGCGTCTGACCCTCTACCGCACCCCCGGCACCCACCTCACCCCCACGGTGTGGCGGCTCGGCGCGATGGCCTCCGACATTCCGGACCGCTTCACGGTGCCCGCCTCCACCCCGGCGTACGCGGGCGAACTGCTCGTCCCGCGCTACTCGCAGGAGATCCACAAGGGCCAGTACCCGCAGTACGACAACGGCGGCGAGGCCTGGTGCAGCCCGACCTCCTCAGAGATGATCATCGAGTACTGGGGCCGCGGGCCCACGGCGGCGGACCTCGCCTGGGTCGACCCGGCCTTCGCCGACCCCCAGGTCTGCCACGCGGCCCGGTACACCTACGACTACCAGTACGGCGGCTGCGGCAACTGGCCCTTCAACGCCGCGTACGCCGCCACCTACCGGGACATGAGCGCGGTGGTGACCCGGCTGCGCTCCCTGAACGACCTGGAGACGCTGGTCCGGGCGGGCATCCCGGCCATCACCTCCCAGTCCTTCCTCAAGACCGAGCTGACCGGCGCCGGGTACGGCACCTCGGGCCATCTGATGACGGTGATCGGTTTCACGGCCGACGGCGACGTGATCGCCAACGACCCGGCCTCGCCGGGCGACCCGGAGGTGCGCCGCGTCTATCTGCGGCGCGAGTGGGAGAACATCTGGCTGCGGACCAAGCGGTACAACGCCAGTGGCAAGGTGGTCTCGGGCACCGGCGGCATCTGCTACCTGTACTGGCCCGCGCGCCCGCGGGAGCACCAGCGCAGGGCCCTGGCCTCGGTGGGCGTCCGGGCGTGACCAACGTCTCGCCCGCGCGGGCCGGATCTGCTGGCACTCTGAAATGGCACCCGGGGGGACCGTCCACCGCCAGACGACCGAGTGAGATCCCATGACCCTGCACGCCACCACCGCCGACGACCCGCGCGCCCTCGCCGAGCTCCGCGCCCGCACCGGCGGCCCCGACGACGGCCCCAAGATCCTGGAGCACTTCCTCGGGTGGACCCTCGTGGTGGTCCTGGCGATGCTGGTCACCCAGACCGGCCTGCTGTGACCCCCGGGCCGGCCTCCGTCCGCCGGCCCGGCCCACAGAGCGGTCTGCCATACTGCCGGGATCCTGTGGCAGTCGGAGACCAGGGACGGCTTTGAACCAGAGTCACCAGCGCGGCGCGACCGGGCGATCGCAGGTCCGCCGGTCCGAACTCATCGCGACGGGGCGGAAGTTGTTCGCCGACAGGTCGTACGACGCCTTGTCGATGGACGACATCGCCCAGCACGCCGGGGTCGCCAAGGGCCTCATCTACTACTACTTCACGAGCAAGCGCGGCTACTACCTCGCCATCGTCGAAGATTCCGTGGCCGACCTGGTGGCCCGCGCCGCCGCCCACACCGAGCTGCCGCGCGCCGACCGCGTCCACCGGACGATGGAGGGCTATCTGCTCTACGCCGAGCACCACCAGGCGGCGTACCGCACGATCGTCACCGGCGGCGTCGGCTTCGACACCCAGGTCCAGGCGATACGCGACGCCGTCCGCGAGGAGCTGATCGCCACCATCGCGGAGGGCGCCTACGGCAGACGGGACGTCCCGGTGCTCGCCCGGCTGGCGCTGCTGGGCTGGATGGGCTGCGTGGAGAGCGTGACCCTGGAGTGGCTGGGGACGGGCGAGCCCGACCGCGCGGCCGTGCGCGAACTGCTGGTGCGGATGCTGCGCCGGACCATGGACACCATCGCCGAGTGCGAGCCGTCCTGCCCCTCGCCGGAGCCGGGCACCTGACACGGGGGAGCGGGCGGGTCCGTCGGGGGCCGGACCGGGCCCGGGACAGTTCGTTCCGTGACCGCCGGGTGCGCAATCCGTGATCTTGGAGCCAGTGACGGGACGCGTCCGATCGGGCATACTCACAGCGCCACGGCCACCAGCCTGCGGCTTCCGTGATCCGGAAGGGTAGGCATCGGCTGTCCGGCAGATTCACCGGCGGCGCCGCCACACCCTGCGCGCGCGACCGCCGAAGCGCCCGACAGGGAGGAGAGCGCCGCCATGCCCGACCGCGCCCCGCAGCCGGTGGACCGACAGCTGCCCACCGAGGAGGCCCGGGACCTCGTCGCACTGGTACGCGACATCGTCCAGCGGGAGATCGCTCCTCATGCCGCCGAGCAGGAGGATGCCGGACGCTTTCCGCGCGAGATCTTCTCGCTGCTGTCCGCGTCCGGGCTGCTCGGCCTTCCGTACGACTCCGCGTTCGGCGGCGGTGACCAGCCGTACGAGGTGTACCTCCAGGTCCTCGAAGAGCTCGCCGCCGCCCGTCTGACCGTAGGCCTCGGCGTCAGCGTCCACTCGCTGGCCTGCCACGGTCTCGCGGGCTACGGCACCAAGCAGCAGCGGGCCGACCATCTGCCCGCCATGCTCGGCGGCGGTCTGCTCGGTGCCTACTGCCTCTCCGAACCCGCCTCGGGCTCCGACGCGGCCTCCCTGCGCACCAAGGCGGTCAGGGACGGCGACGACTGGGTGATCACCGGCACCAAGGCCTGGATCACCCACGGAGGTGTCGCCGACTTCTACACCGTCCTCGCCCGCACCGGCGCCGAGGGGTCCCGGGGCATCACGGCGTTCCTGGTCCCCGGGGACGCCGAGGGGCTGAGCGCGGCCGCCCCCGAGAAGAAGATGGGCATGAAGGGCTCGCCCACCGCCCAGCTGCACTTCGACGGGGTCCGGGTCTCCGACGGCCGCCGGATCGGCGAGGAGGGCCAGGGCTTCGCGATCGCGCTCTCCGCCCTGGACTCCGGCCGCCTCGGGATCGCCGCCTGCGCCATCGGCGTCGCCCAGGCGGCGCTGGACGAGGCGGTGGCGTACGCCACCGGGCGGCAGCAGTTCGGCCGGCCCATCGCGGACTTCCAGGGCCTGCGGTTCATGCTCGCGGACATGGCCACCCAGATCGAGGCGGGCCGCGCGCTGTACCTGTCCGCCGCGCGGCTGCGGGACGCCGGACGGCCCTTCTCCAAGGAAGCCGCGATGGCCAAGCTCTTCTGCACGGACGCGGCGATGAAGGTCACCACCGACGCCGTCCAGGTGCTCGGCGGCTACGGCTACACCGCCGACTTCCCCGTGGAGCGCCTGATGCGCGAGGCCAAGGTCCTCCAGATCGTCGAGGGCACCAACCAGATCCAGCGGATGGTCGTCGCCCGCCACCTGGCGGGTCCGGAGACCCGCTGACCCCTGGGGGTCCGGGGCGTACGGATCCGTACGCCCCGGACCGCGGGGGCTGGCTTTTGGCGCTTTCTGACGTACCGTCAACTTCCCTGTCGTCCAGGAGGTTGCCGTGTCCCAGGACCGTCCGATCGCACTCGACGAATACCCGATCCACCAGGTCCCGCTCTCCCTGAAACACGTCGCCACCGGCGACCGCAACGCCTACGACCGCTGCATCTTCCACGTCTTCGACCACCACGGCCGCGCACTGCTCATCGCGGGCCTCGGCGTCTACCCCAACACCGGGGTCATCGACGCCTACGCCACCCTGCGCCTGGGCGACCGGCTGCACGCCGTCCGCGCCAGCGACGCGCTCACCGACGACCGGATGAACCTCTCGGTGGGCCCGCTGCGCATCACCGTCGACGAGCCGCTGCGCCGCCTCACCCTGCACTGCGCCCCCGACCCGGCCGACCCCGCCTCGCTCTCGTACGAGATCGCCTGGCAGGCCGACTTCCCGGCCGTCTGGGAGCCCCACCACGTCCAGCGCCGGGGCGGCCGGCTGACCCTCGAAGGCCGCCGCTTCGTCCAGGCCGGCCGCTGCACCGGAACCATCCGCGTCGGCGGCGAGGAGATCGCCGTCGCGGCGGGGGAGTGGACCGGCACCCGGGACCGCAGCTGGGGGGTGCGCCCGATCCCCGGCGAGAGCGACGGGCGCGCCGAGGAGCAGCGGCCCGAGGGGTTCCACTGGCTCTGGGTGCCGGTCCGCTTCGACGACCGCTTCCTGATGGTGATCGCCCAGGAGGACGCCGACGGCTACCGCACCCTCAACGAAGCCGTGCTCGTGCGCGAGGGCCACCCGGACACCCAACTCGGCTGGCCCCGGGCCGACATCGCCTACCGCTCGGGCACCCGCCACCCCGAACGCGCGGTGATCCATCTCGCCGACGCCGCCCGCGAGCCCCTGGAGCTGGACGTCGAGGTGCTCACCTCCTCGCCGCTGGCCGTCGGCGCCGGATACCCGCCGGCGGACGACTGGCAGCACGGCACCTGGCAGGGGCGCGGCTGGACCGACCGCCGCGTCCACGACCTCTCCGACCCGGCCGCCCACCCCCTGGCCGCCCACGGCGTCACCGACCACGCCGCCCGCTTCACCCTCGACGGACGGACCGGGTACGGCATCTTCGAGCACGGCAGCTTCGGCCGCCACGACCCCAGCGGCTTCACCACGTACACGTCCGTCGCGCCCTGACCCCTCAGCGCCCCGAGAAGGGAACCGCCCATGGCCACGGCACCCCGCCCCCGCACCACCACGCGCGACCCCGAGGAGACCGGCCGCAGGCTCGCCCGCTGGCTGGACGCCCGGCTGCCCGGCGCCCGCGTCACCGGCGTCGAGGTCCCCTCCTCCAACGGCATGTCGAGCGAGACCCTGCTCTTCGGCCTCGACCACCCCGGGGCGCCGGTGCGCGCCTGCGCCCTGCGGCTCGCCGCCGACCCGGCCGCGTACACGGTCTTCCCCGTCTACGACATGGCCCGCCAGCACCGGGTGATGCGGCTGGTCGCGCGGCACACCGATGTCCCGGTGCCCCGGGTGCTGTGGCTGGAAGAGGACCCCGCCGCGCTCGGCGCCCCCTTCTTCGTGATGGAGCGCGCGCAGGGGCGCGTACCGCCCGACGTCATGCCCTACACGTACGAGGGGAACTGGCTGCACTCCGCGAGCGACGCCGAGCGCCGACGGCTGGAGGACGCCACCGTCGCGGTGCTCGCCCGGCTGCACGACCGCTTCCCCGCCGAGGAGGCCGCGTTCCTGCTGCCCCCGGGGGAGGGCTCACCGCTGCGGCGCCATGTGCAGGCCCAACGGGCCTACTACGCCTGGGTGGTGGAGGGCCTGCCGCGCTCCCCGCTCATCGAGTCCGCGTTCGACTGGCTCGACGCGCACTGGCCCGCCGACGAAGGCCCGGCGGTGCTCTGCTGGGGCGACGCGCGGATCGGCAACATCGTCTACGACGGCTTCGAGCCCGCCGCCGTCCTCGACTGGGAGATGGCGGCGCTCGGCCCGCGCGAACTCGACCTCGGCTGGACCGTCTACCTGCACCGCTTCTTCCAGGATCTGACGGTGAGTTTCGGCCAGCCGGGGCTGCCCGGCTTCCTGACGCGCGACCACATCGAGGCGCGGTACGCGGAGTTGACCGGCCATACGCCCCGCGCCATGGAGTTCCACACGCTCTACGCCGCCCTGCGGCACGCGGTGGTGATGCTCAGGATCGCCTACCGGCAGCTGCACTTCGGCGAGGTCCGGGCCCCCGAGGACCCGGACACGCTGATCCTGCACCGGGCGAGCCTGGAGGCGATGGTGCGGGGAACGTACTGGAGCGGGGGCGCGCCCTAGGCGGCGCGGCGCATGCGCGGGACCCGCATCGGGCGCGAGCCGGGGCCGCCGACGTGCGAGAAGGGCTGGGTGCGCCAGTCCAGGCCCTGCGGGAGCGTCAGGAGCAGCGCGGTGTCCTGCTCCAGCAGCTCCTTGGAGGTGTCCGCGGGCCTGCTCTGCGCGGCGGGACGGCCGGTCCCGGCGCACACCGTCAGGACGAACGGGTTCCACGGGCTCGGGCACAGCGCGTGCTCCGGCAGCACCGTCTCGTCCGCGAGGAGCGCGATCGGCTGGGCGCAGTCCGGGCAGATCACCCGGTACATCTCGAAGGTGTCGTAGGCGTCGGCCGCCTCGTCGTCGGTGAACTCGTCCTCGACGAGGTGAGCGACGGGCTCAGGACCGGTGCGTTCGTCGGTGCGTTCATTCGGCACACGTCCGCCGCGCTTCATGTTCTGCATTGGGATTCTCCCCCTCGGGTGGGCCGGCAAGGCGCCGTAGCCGCGACCACAGCAAGCAATTCCCGCCACGCCCCGTCCGTAACCGCGCGGACCCTCACCAGGGCCCCACAAACCTGTGGCATTCGTCACATGCCCGCCGCAGGTGCCTCTTCCGGTCGCCGTGGGCTGTGCCGGAGGGGACCTGGGGGAATAGGTTGATCGGCATGGAGGAGCTGGACCGTCAGATCGTCGATCTGCTCGTCAAGGACGGGCGGATGAGCTACACCGACCTGGGCAAGGCCACCGGCCTGTCCACCTCGGCGGTGCACCAGCGGGTACGCCGTCTGGAGCAGCGCGGGGTCATCCGCGGCTATGTCGCCGTCGTGGATCCCGAGGCGGTGGGGCTGCCGCTGACCGCGTTCATCTCGGTCAAGCCCTTCGACCCGAGCGCCCCCGACGACATCGCCGAACGGCTGGCCGACGTGCCGGAGATAGAGGCGTGCCACAGTGTCGCGGGCGACGAGAACTACATCCTCAAGGTGCGCGTGGCGACCCCGCTGGAGCTGGAGCACCTGCTGACCCGTATCCGCTCGCTGGCCGGCGTCTCCACCCGGACCACCGTCGTCCTGTCGACCCCGTACGAGGCACGGCCGCCGCGTATCTAGGCTGTTCCCATGAGTTCCGAGAGCGCCGCCGCCCTTCCGGCCCGAACCGTCGCCCCGCTGCCCGCGGGCGAGCCCGACCACCGCACCGTGCTGCTGCGCGGCGGGGAGGTGCACAGTCCCGCCGACCCGTTCGCCACGGCGATGGTCGTCGAACGCGGGCATGTCGCCTGGGTCGGCTCCGAGGGCGCGGCCGACGCCTTCGCGGCGGGCGTGGACGAGGTGGTCGACCTCGAAGGGGCCCTGGTCACCCCGGCGTTCACCGATGCGCATGTGCACACCACGGCCACCGGTCTCGCGCTCACCGGCCTCGACCTTTCGAGCGCCCGCAGCCGCGCCGAAGCCCTGGCCGCGGTACGGGAGTACGCCGCGGCCCGCCCCGGCGACGACGTGCTGCTCGGCCACGGCTGGGACGCGGCGCGCTGGCCGGAGCGGACCGCGCCCACCCGCGCCGAGCTCGACGAGGCCACCGGCGGGCGCCCGCTGTACCTGCCGCGCGTCGACGTCCACTCGGCCGTCGCGAGCACCGCGCTGCTCGACCGGATCCCCGGCGTCACCGGCCTCGACGGTTACCACCCGGACGCCCCGCTGACCGGCGCCGCCCACCACGCGGTCCGGGCCGCCGCCCACGCGGCGATCACCCCGCGCCGGCGCGAGGAGGCCCAGCGGGCCGCGCGGCGCCACGCCGCCTCCCTCGGCATCGGCACCCTGCACGAGTGCGGCGGTCCCGAGATCTCCGACGAGGACGACTTCACCTCGCTGCTCGCCCTGGCCCGCGAGGAGGCCGGACCGCGGGTCTTCGGTTACTGGGCCGAGCAGGTCACCGGGCCCAAGGACGCCGATCGCATCCGCGAACTCGGCGCGCTCGGCGCGGCCGGCGACCTCTTCGTCGACGGCGCGCTCGGCTCCCACACGGCCTGTCTGCACGAGCCGTACGCCGACGCCGCGCACACCGGCACCGCCCACCTGGACGCGGCCGACATCGCCGCCCATGTGACCGCCTGCACCGAGGCCGGGCTCCAGGCCGGGTTCCACGCCATCGGGGACGCCGCCGTCACCTCGGTCGTCGAGGGCGTCCGGGCCGCCGCCGCCAAGGTGGGCCTGGCCCGGATCCGCGCCGCCCGCCACCGCGTCGAGCACGCCGAGATGCTCACCCCCGAGACGATCGCCGCCTTCGCCGAGCTCGGGCTCACCGCCTCCGTGCAGCCCGCCTTCGACGCGCTGTGGGGCGGTGAGGAGGGCATGTACGCCGAGCGCCTCGGCGCCCGGCGGGCCCGCACCCTGAACCCGTACGCGGCCCTGCTGCGCGCCGGGGTGCCCCTCGCCTTCGGCTCCGACTCCCCGGTCACCCCCTTCGACCCGTGGGGCACCGTCCGCGCGGCCGCCTTCCACCGCACCCCCGAGCACCGGGTCTCGGCCCGCGCCGCCTTCACCGCCCACACCCGGGGCGGCTGGCGCGCCATCGGCCGGGACGACGCGGGCACCCTGGTGCCCGGCGCCCCCGCCGACTACGCGGTCTGGCGCACCGACGAGCTGGTGGTGCAGGCGCCGGACGACCGGGTGGCCCGCTGGTCGACCGATCCGCGCTCGGGCACGCCCGGCCTGCCCGACCTCAGCCCGGGGGTGGCGCTGCCGGTCTGTCTGCGCACGGTGGTGTCCGGCCACACCGTCTTCGTCCGGCCGAACGAGTGACGTAAAGACGTTCCGTACGGCCGTCAGGCTGCCTGGCCCGGGCCGTCGCCACCTGCGAATCTCCCGCGCTGACCTGCTGGTTCACGGCGATCCCGCAGGTCAAACGGCTGTTGACAGAGAGCGGCGGGGGGCCGGTAGGTTCGGCCGGGTCCATCGCAGGACGTCCGGCCGACAGAAGGTTTCTGCCGTCCGGGGGGTCCCCCTGCTCCGCGGGAGCTCGGGGGAGCGTGCGACCCGGATGGGGCCCGGACGTTCAGTAGACAACGACTCCAGGCAGCCCGCAGCCAGCGGGCCCCCGGGCCGGCCCGAAGGGCGCCGGGCCCCCATTCCGACACCCCGGGACCTCGCGGTGCGGCAGTGCCCGAACCGCTCGCTATGGTGGTGCCCTGCGTACGGACAATAAGGGGCAGCAGTGAACGACGGCGGTCAGAGGCGATACGGCCCGCTCGGCAGAGCCTTGGTGATCATTCCGACCTACAACGAGGCGGAGAACATCAAGCCGATCGTCTCCCGCGTCCGGGAGTCGGTCCCCGAGGCCCATGTCCTGATCGCCGACGACAACAGTCCGGACGGCACCGGCAAGATCGCCGACGAGCTGTCCGCCGAGGACGACCACGTCCACGTCCTGCACCGCAAGGGCAAGGAGGGCCTCGGCGCCGCCTACCTCGCGGGCTTCCGCTGGGGCGTCGAGGAGGGCTACGGCGTCCTGGTCGAGATGGACGCCGACGGCTCCCACCAGCCCGAGGAGCTGCCCCGGCTGCTCACCGCGCTCAAGGGGGCCGACCTGGTCCTGGGCTCGCGCTGGGTGCCGGGCGGCCGGGTGGTGAACTGGCCCAAGCACCGCGAGTTCATCTCCCGGGGCGGCTCCACCTACTCCCGGCTGCTGCTCGGCGTGGACATCCGCGACGTCACGGGTGGCTTCCGCGCCTTCCGCCGCGAGACGCTCGAGGGCCTGGGCCTGGACGAGGTGGCCTCGCAGGGCTACTGCTTCCAGGTCGACCTCGCCCGCCGCGCGGTGGCCGCCGGATACCACGTGGTCGAAGTGCCCATCACGTTCGTCGAGCGCGAGCGCGGCGACTCCAAGATGAGCAACGACATCATCGTCGAGGCGCTGTGGCGGGTCACCGCCTGGGGCGTCGGCTCGCGCGCCAACAAGCTCATGGGCCGCAAGCCGTCCTGAACGGGCCCGGTCGAGCGGAGGAAGGGCGGGTGACGGTCACCCGTCTCCGACGGGCCGCCCGCCCCGCACCGCCGTACGTACCTTCCCGCCCGGCCCCGCCGTGCGAGCTCCCCGCCGACGGGTCCCTTGAGCAGACGGATCCCTTATGCCGTCCTGTCATACGCCCAGGCACACTGGGAGCATGACGACCGGCACCTCGCCCTCCGCCCCGCCCAAGCGCTCCCGTGCGCGTACCCTCGTCCCCCCGGCGATCGCCGCCTGGCTCCTCGCGGAGATCTGGCTGCTGGTCATGGTGGCGCGCGCCGCCGGAGGGCTGACCGTACTGGCCCTGCTGGTCGCGGGCGCCGTGCTCGGCGGCTACGTCATCAAGCGGGCCGGGCGCCGGGCCTTCCGCAACCTCACGCAAACGCTTCAGCGGCAGCAGTCCGGGTCCGCGGAATCGGGCGGCGGGCCGGGGCCCGGCGGCGAGGGCAACACCGTCACGATGCTCGGCGGTCTGCTCCTGATGGTGCCGGGACTGCTCTCGGACGCCCTGGGGCTGCTGTGCCTGGTGCCGCCGGTGCGCAAGGCCCTCGGACGGTACGCGGAGCGCTCGCTGGAGAAGCGGATGCGCGCCTCCCGCCCCGGCGGCCTGGGCGAGGCCTTCCGGCAGGCCCGTATCCACCAGCCGGACGGCAAGGTGGTGCGCGGCGAGGTCATCCGCGAGGACGCCGGCTCCTCCCCGTACCGCGAGGAGCGCGGCCCCCGGCCGCCCCTGACCTGACGGGCCCCCGGCCGCGGCTGATCTGACGGCCCCGGCCACCGCCCTGACGGGCCCCGGCCACCGGCCGGACAGATCCTGGGCCGCTCGCCCCCCGACACGCCCCCGGCCCGCCCCACAGCCTCCCGGGCACAAGAAAAGGGCCGGTCCCACCGAAACGGTGGGGCCGGCCCTTTTCCACTCTGGCGCTTCGGCGCTTGCGTGCCTAGGCGGACTTGCGGCTGTCGCGCGGATGCACGGCAATGTTCATGGCGCCGGAACGCAGGACCTCCAGCCTCTCGGCCAGAACCTCCTCCAGCTCCTCGCGGGTGCGCCGCTCCATGAGCATGTCCCAGTGCGTACGCGCGGGCTTGCCCTTCTTCTCCTCAGGACCTTCGCCGTCCACCAGGAGTGCCATGGCGCCACACGCCTTGCACTCCCACTCCGGCGGGATGTCTGCCTCCACCGAGAACGGCATCTCGAAGCGATGTCCGTTCTCGCATGCGTACTCCACCGCCTGGCGCGGGGCCAGATCGATGCCGCGGTCGGTCTCGTAGCTGGTCACCACGAGGCGCGTGCCGCGAAGAGCTCGCTCACTCATGAATCGTGCCTCCCGGGCTTGTCGCCCACAGGACAGGTGTCGCTGTCGTCGTCATCCGGTCAACGTCCGGTCGGCGTTAAAGATTCCCGTTGTGGGTCATGTGTCGCCGTCGTGCCGCCCCTTGTTGTACCCACCAGTGCCCGGTTTGTCACATCTGGCAGCAGATGTCACCCAGCGTCTTCCCTAGTCGAGCACGCAGTAACGGTCCGCCTGGCAGGCCAAAGGCGTACACTACCGGCCTTTCACTTCAACGTCTAAATCCGCGCCGGAACAGGGTTCCCGGCGGCCGCCACTGCGGCCCGCACCGGAACCCTGGCGAGCAGCGCGAAGCCGGCCACGAAGAAGATCACCAGAGAGATGATGGCATCCCGGTAGCTGCCGGTCAGCTGGTACGCGAGCCCGAACACCAGGGGCCCCAGCCAGCTCAGCCCGCGGTCGCTCATCTCGTAGGCCGAGAAGTACTCGGCCTCCTTGCCGCTCGGCACCATGTGTGAGAAAAGCGACCGCGACAGCGCCTGGCTGCCGCCGAGGACCGTGCCGATCGCCGCCGCCAGGACGAAGAAGAGCGCGGGCGAGTGCGCCGGCAGGAAGTACCCGGCCCCGAGGATCAGCGCCCACACCGCCAGCGATCCCAGGATCGTGCGCTTGGCGCCGTGGGTCCGCGCGAGCCGTCCCATCCCCAGCGCCCCGGCCACCGCCAGCACCTGGACCAGGAGCACGGCGACGATCAGGGTGTTCTGGCCGAGCCCGAGCTCCTCGGAGCCGTACAGCGACGCCTGGGAGATCACGGTCTGCACGCCGTCGTTGTAGATCAGGTACGCGAGCAGGAAGGCGAGCGTCAGCGGACGCGCGCGCATGTCGCGCAGGGTCGCGACGAGCTGGCGCCAGCCCGCGCCCACCCTGCCCTCGGCCGGGACGTGCCCGGCGGGCGCGCGCCGGTCCCGCAGCCGCCGCAGCGGTACGAGCGTGAAGGCGCCCCACCACACCCCGGCCGAGGCCAGACAGATCCGTACGGCCGTGCCCTCGGACAGCCCGAAGCCGTCGTGGCCGGAGTAGAGGACCAGGTTCAGGACGAGGACGAAGGCGCCCGCGGTGTAGCCGAAGGCCCAGCCGCGCGAGGAGACGCGGTCGCGCTCCTCGGGGCCCGCGATCTGCGGCAGATAGGCGTTGTAGAGCACCATCGAGACCGATAGCGCGGCGTTGGCGACGATCAAGAGGAGCGCGCCGAGCAGATAGCGGTGCCCGTCCAGGAAGAACATGCCCGCCGTCGCCGCGGCTCCGGTGTAGGCCGCTGCCGCCAGCAGCGGCTTCTTGCGGCCGGTGCGGTCGGCCACGGCGCCCACCACCGGCATCAGGACCACCGCGAGCACCACCGAGGCGGACACCGCGTACGCGAAGAGGGACCCGGCCCGCACCGGGACGCCGAGCGGGTGCACGAAGCCGTCCGCGTCGGCGGCGTCCTTGGCGATCGCCGTCAGATACGGCCCGAGGAAGACGGTCAGGACGGTCGTGGAGTAGACCGAACACGCGAAGTCGTAGAAGTACCAGCCGCGTTGTTCGCGGCGGCGGTCGGCGTCCGGGTCCGCCTCCGCGGCGGCCCGGCCCATGGTCTCGGCGGTCAAACCCCGCGCCCTTCCGTTCGTCCTGTGGGCGCGCGCGGAGTTCAGAGCCCGGTTCCCCGGTCGGTCAGGACCTTGCGCAGCGTCTCCAGATGATCGGTCATGATGCCATCCACACCGAGGTCCAGGAGCCTTGTCATCCGATCGGGATCATTGACGGTCCACACGTGTACCTGCAGGCCCAGGGCGTGCGCGGTCCGCACGAAGCGCCGGTCCACCACAGGTACGCCGTTCTGCGACTCGGGCACCTGCGCGCACACCGCGCCCCGGCGCAGCGGCGCGGGCAGCCCCAGCGAGCGCAGTCGCAGCGCGGCCACGCCCCGCACTCCGTAGGAGGTGGCCAGGCGCGGGCCCGCCAGCCTCGCGGCCCGGGCGACCCGGGCCTCGGAGAACGAGCCCACGCAGACCCGGTCCCAGGAGTCGGTCCGGTGGATCAGCTCCACCAGCGGTACGAGCGCCGACTCGGCCTTCAGGTCGACGTTCCAGCGGGCTTCGGGGAACGCCTCCAGGAGCTCCTCGAAGAGCGGCAGCGGCTCGCGGCCCGCCACCCGGGCCTGGGACACCTCGCCCCACGGCAGGTCGGCGATCCGGCCCACGGCGTCGGTCACCCGGTCCAGGGTGGAGTCGTGGAAGGCGACCAGACGGCCGTCCGCGGTGGTGTGGACATCGGTCTCGAAGTACCGGAAACCGGCCGCAGCGGCGCGCGCGAAGGCGGCGGCGGTGTTCTCGATGCCGTCCGCCGTCCCGCCGCGATGGGCGAAGGCGAGCGGCGTCGGGTGGTCCAGATAGGGGTGGCGTACGCGAATCACCCGGGCAGTATCGCCTGTGCCGGGGCTTCCTCGGCCAGGGGTCCGGCGGCCGGGGGTCCGGCAGCCAAGGGTCCGGTGGCCAAGGGGCCGGTGGCCAAGGGTCCGGCGGCCGGGGCGGGACCGTGGGGGACCTCCGCTGTTCCCGCCGCCCCGGGAATCGCGAAGACCCGCAGGAAGAGCTGGGCGAGCGGGCCGATGGCGAGGGCGTAGGCGACCGTGCCGACGCCGAGCGAGCCGCCGAGCAGGAAGCCGGTCACCACGACCGCCACCTCGATCGCGGTGCGGACCAGGCGGATGGAACGGCCGGTGACCCGGTGCAGCCCGGTCATCAGACCGTCGCGCGGGCCGGGGCCGAACCGCGCCGAGATGTACAGCCCCGTCGCCACGCCGTTCAGCAGGATCCCGCCGGCCAGCAGCGGGATTCCGGCGGCGAGGCCGTGCACGTCCGGCACCAGGGCGAGCGTGGCGTCCATCGCGATGCCGATGGCGAACACGTTGGAGACCGTGCCCAGGCCCGGACGCTGGCGGAGCGGGATCCAGAGCAGCAGCACCAGCGCGCCGACGATGATCGAGACGACCCCGATGGTCAGCCCGGTGCGCTCGGCGATGCCCTGGTGCAGCACACCCCACGGTTCGAGCCCGAGCCCGCTGCGCACCAGCAGCGCCGAGCTCACCCCGTACAGCGTGAGGCCGACATAGAGCTGGAGCAGCCTCCGGGTGAGGTGTGTGGACACGTGAGCGCCCCCTGTCTGGTGGTGGTGGACCGATGCATGACACTCTGTGGCTGGGAATCCTCTCCCAACCATGGCCAATTCGGGGAAGGTGGACTGACTTCCATGGCGCAGTGGACCTCGGCGGTCGGGCCGGCACAGCTGGCCCGGCAGCTCGACGCACAGCGGCAGCCCCGCCCGGCGGGCACCCGCAAGCCGCCCGCCTACCGGGCGCTGGCCGACGGGATCCGGCTCCTCGTCCTCGAAGGCCGGGTGCCGGTGGCCGCGCGGCTGCCCGCCGAGCGGGAGCTGGCCCTGGCGCTCTCGGTCAGCCGCACCACGGTCGCCGCCGCCTACGAGGCGCTGCGCGGCGAGGGCTTCCTGGAGTCCCGCCGGGGCGCGGGCAGCTGGACGGCCGTGCCGGCGGGCAACCCGCTGCCCGCGCGCGGCCTGGAGCCGCTGCCGCCGGAGTCGCTGGGCTCCATGATCGACCTGGGGTGCGCGGCGCTGCCCGCGCCCGAACCCTGGCTGACCCGCTCGGTGCAGGGCGCGCTGGAGGAGCTGCCGCCGTACGCGCACACCCACGGCGACTATCCGGCCGGGCTGCCCGCGCTGCGCCAGATGCTCGCCGAGCGGTACACCGCGCGCGGCATCCCGACCATGCCCGAGCAGATCATGGTCACCACCGGGGCGATGGGCGCCATCGACGCCATCTGCCACCTCTTCGCCGGGCGCGGCGAGCGGATCGCGGTGGAGTCGCCCAGCTACGCCAACATCCTCCAGCTGATGCGCGAGGCCGGGGCCCGGCTCGTCCCGGTCGCCATGGCCGAGCGGCTCACCGGCTGGGACCTGCCCCTGTGGCGGCAGGTGCTGCGCGACTCCGCGCCCCGGCTCGCCTATGTCGTCGCCGACTTCCACAACCCCACGGGCGCGCTGGCCGACGAGGACCAGCGCCGGGCCCTGGTGGACGCCGCCCGCTCGGCCGGGACCGTGCTCGTCGTCGACGAGACCATGTCCGAACTGTGGCTGGACGAGGGCGTCGACATGCCGCGCCCGGTCTGCGCCTTCGACCCGGCGGGGGCGACCGTGCTCACGGTGGGCTCGGCGAGCAAGGCGTTCTGGGCGGGCATGCGCATCGGCTGGGTGCGCGCGGCCCCCGACGTCATCCGCTCCCTGGTCGCCGCCCGCGCCTACGCCGATCTCGGCACCCCGGTCCTCGAACAACTGGCCGTCAACTGGCTGATGGCCACGGGCGGCTGGGAGCAGGCGGTCGGGCTGCGCCGCGCCCAGGCGCGCGAGAACCGCGACGCGCTGGTGGCGGCGGTCCGCCGGGAGCTGCCGGAGTGGGAGTTCGACGTGCCGGTGGGCGGGCTCACGCTGTGGGTGCGCACCGGGGGAGTCTCCGGCTCGCGCCTGGCGGAGGTGGGCGAACGGGTCGGGGTCCGGGTGCCGTCGGGCCCCCGGTTCGGCGTGGACGGCGCCTTCGAGGGCTATGTGCGCCTGCCCTTCACCGTGAGCGGCCCGGTCGCCGAGGAGGCGGCGGCCCGCCTCGCGGCGGCGGCGCGGCTGGTGGAGAAGGGGGCGAGCACGGGGGGCGAGTCGCCGCGGACGTTCGTGGCGTGAGCCCGCGGAGGTCAGTGGCAAGGCGGCCGAGGGGCGCCGGCCCCCGGCCCGCAGGCGTCCCGCCCCACCCCTCCACAGCCGTCCGGCCTCACCCCTCCGCCGGTACGGCCTGCGCGTGCGGGGCGGCCTCCACCGGCAGGTCGCGCTCCGGGAGCAGGTCGAGAACCGCCTGGCGGTGCTGTTCGCTGGTCGCCTCGTCGTACGGGTCCGGGGTCGCCGGGACCTGGAGGCGCAGGACGGGCCCCGTGCCCAGCCGGGCGTAGCCGCGGCCGGGCGGGACCGCCGCCGTCGGGGTGGTGTGCGGCGGGACGCCGAGGACCCAGGCGGCCTGGGCGGCGGTGGCCGGGCCGAGCACCACGCGCGCGCGGGTGTGCGTGCGGACCGGCTCGGTCAGCGCCTCCAGGCAGTCGAACTGCTCGGCGACCACCACCGTCACCCCGGCCGCCCGCCCGTGCCGCAGCGGGATCTGGAGCAGATGCTGCGGCTCGGGGCGCCCGTCGGCGGCGGCCAGGTGCCCGAAGACGCTCGGCCGGTCGAGCAGGATCCACAGCGGCCGCTTGATGTCGTCCGGGGTCGGGTGGCCCGCCTGGCGGGCGCGGTTGGCGGCGATCAGACGGCGCTCGGTCTCGTGCGCGGCCCACTCAAGCGTCGCCAGCGCCCCGGCGAGGCCGCACTCGACGGCGAGCACGCCCCGGCGCCCGGCCAGGCACGCGTACTCCCCGGTGCCGCTGCCCTCGACCACGAGCACATCGCCGTGCTGGAGCGCCTGGAGGGCGATGGAGCGCAGCAGAGTCGTGGTGCCGCTGCCGGGCTCCCCGACCGCCAGCAGGTGCGGCTCGGTGGAGCGCGGCCCGGTGCGCCAGACGACCGGGGGCGCGTCGCGGACGTCCTCGCCCTCGACGACCGGCACGGTCCGCTGCACCGCGTCGGCGTCGGTGAACCCGAGCACGGTCTCGCCCGGGCCGACGACGAAGTGCTGGGCGGCGATGGAGGTGGGGAGCGCGCCGAGGACGCGCATCACGAGCTGGTTGCCCTCCTCGTCCCACTCGAACCGGTACTCCCGGCCGCGCCCGGACTTGGTGTGCAGCAACTGCTCGATACGGGCGCGCGCCTCGGGCTCGCCGTCCGTGAAGTACGCGGGATAGCGGATGAGGAGGCGGGTGACCCGGCCCGCGTCGTCGAACGCGTACTCGCTGAAGGCCGCGGTCCAGTCGCCGCCGTGGGCGAAGAGCGGGGCGGGGTCCTCCGGCACCGAGAAGTACGGCACGAGCGCCTCGTAGAGCGCTTGGAGCCGGGCGGTCTCGGCCTCGTCGGGGCCGGTCTTGACGGGGACGCGCACCCGGCCCTTCCAGGCGGCCGCGGCCATCACCGTGATCAGGGCGAGCAGCGGCCCGTACGGGATGAGCGCGACCACCAGGACCACGGCTGCCACCAGGAACAGCGCGGGACCACGCCGCTCCTTGGGCGTGGCGGTCCACCTGCCGCCCAGGGCGGCGACGATCAGCCGCAGGCCGCGGGTGATCGTGATGAGCGGATGGAGGACGTCGGTGGCGCTGTCGGCGGCCGTGCGCGCCAGCTCGCGGCTGCGGGCGATCGGCGCGCTCGTGCTGCTCAGAATGCGGGGGAGTGGTCGCCGGGCCACGTCGGTCTCCTGTGGGGGTGGTCGGGACTGCGGGAGGTCAGAACTTGATCCCGCCCAGCAGGCTGGCCAGGCTCTGGCCGCCGGCCTTGATGCTCGGGGCGATCGCGGTGCCCGCCAGATAGAAGCCGAACAGGGCGCAGACCATGGCGTGCGAGGCCTTCAGACCGTCTTTCCGGAAGAAGAGGAAGACGATGATTCCGAGCAGGACGACACCGGAGATGGACAGGATCATGAGGAGTTCTCCTGGTTGTGGGGACAGTCACCATGAGTTCTTCCAGGATCACGGGAAGTATCTATGTGATAAAAGGTGCAATCGGGTGAAATCCTCTGATTTTCACTGGAGTGGCGGACAGGGATCCGGGCCGCGGGAGGGACACTGCGCGCCGGCGGACCGGCCGCTGTTACTCGCGGTGAGCTTTGCCCCGGGCGGGCCGGTCCATGTCGGCCGGCGGGCAGTACCCTGTCGATTCACTCGTACGGCCCCGGTGCCGTACGGGCCAGGTCACAGGCGTTCCGAGGAGCGCCGCACCCATGGAAGGCGGTCCGTGCGATGAGCGATGCCCTCGATCCCGAGGTGGTCGAACTGGCGAGCAGGATCTTCGATCTGGCGCGCCGGGGCGACGCGGAGGCGCTCGCCGCGTACGTGGACGCCGGGGTCTCGCCCGACCTCACCAATGACCAGGGTCACACCCTCGTCATGCTCGCCGCCTACCACGGGCACGCGGAGGCGGTCTCCGCGCTCCTCGCGCGCGGTGCCGACGCCGACCGCGCCAACGACCGCGGCCAGACCCCGCTCGCGGGAGCGGTCTTCAAGGGCGAGCAGGAGGTCGTGAAGGCGCTGCTCACAGGCGGAGCCGATCCTTCCGCCGGGACGCCGTCGGCGCTCGACACCGCACGGATGTTCGGCAAGACGGAACTGCTCGCACTCTTCGGCGACCGCTGAGGTTTGTGTCGGGGTACCCCTGCCTACCTGGTCGGAGAGGCTCGTAAATGTGGTCGCGGTGGCGAAATGCCTGGGTCATCATGACGACGAGCCCCTTCATCAGGGGCAGGGTCCTTA
Organism: Streptomyces sp. NPDC026377; assembly: GCF_055567715.1. Classification (NCBI taxonomy): domain Bacteria; kingdom Bacillati; phylum Actinomycetota; class Actinomycetes; order Kitasatosporales; family Streptomycetaceae; genus Streptomyces; species Streptomyces sp. NPDC026377. The sequence goes on along the minus strand of NZ_JBVHPV010000006.1, from coordinate 14,187 downwards.
CATCGGGGGCCACACGACGAGAGGCAGGAAGATGGTCCACAGCAAGCGGAAGACGGCGGACGGCCGAACATGTTGGCGCGCGGCCTACTAGGCACGGCACGAATCCCGGTTGCGTCGACAGCTTGATGTGAGGCTACTTCCATGTTTGATCCGGTCATAGCGCCGAGCGGTACGCTGCTCGGCCTGCTGCAGCGGGGCCGCGGCGACGGCACCCTGCACGCGCTCGCCGCCCCGCGCCCAGAAGCCCTGGCGGCCCTGAACCACTGTGTACTGAGCGACCCCCGCCAGGACTGGCAGGTGGAGAACCGCTCCCTGTACTACGCGCGCCTCTACCTGGATCTCGACGGCGGACTCGACGAGATCGAGGCCCATCTCTTCGGCGCCGGGGACGTGCTCGACGCCGACGAGAACCGCACCGGCCTCGCGCTGGCGGTCCTCGGCCACCTCGCCTCCTACGGACGGCACGACGCGCTGCCGCTGCTGCGGCGGTACGCCGCGGTCGGCGCCAACTGGGGCTGGGCCCTGGACGAGCTCGCGCTGCGTGACGACGACGCGGGGCTGCGCGGCCTGGCCGAGCCCGTTCTCGCCCGCTTCCCCGCCACCCCCGAGGGCGACGCCGAACTGGCCGCCACCGTCCGCGACGCCTTCGAGCCCCGGCCCTGGCGGCTGTGGGCCGAGGACAGTCGCCCCGCCGTCGGCGCCCGGGTGCGCGCCGCACAGGAGGCGGGGTCCTTCGACCGCTGGCAGCGTCAGCTGCGGCCCTCCGGGCCGCGTCCCGGCTGGAGCGTCCGGGCCGTCTTCGACTGGGCCGAGGAGGGTCTGGAGCGCGGCGCGGACCTCACCCTGCCCGCCGCCCGCTGCCTGGGCGCGGTCGCCGGACCGGACGACCGCGAGCTGATCGTCGAGGCCGCGCGCGCCGGCGCGGACGGTGCCCGCTGCGCCGCACTGCACTACCTCACCGAGGCGCGCGACCCGCGCGTCCTCGACCTCGTCGAAGCCGCGGTCGGCGGCGGCTCCCGCATGGTGGCCGAGGCCGCCGTCCAGGCCTTCGAGCGGATGTGCGGGCCCGCGGCCGTCGACCGGGCGCGCGGCTGGGTGCACCGGCCCGACGCGCTCGGCGCCGCCGCCGCGGGCGTCCTCGCCTGCCGGGGCGAGGCCGACGACGCCCAGCTGGTGCTGGGCGCGCTGCGCGAGTGCGTGCGCTCCGAGGGGCCCGACGCGCCCCTGCTGCGCCCCCTCGTCGACGGCGCCGGACGGCTCGGCATCGGCTGCGCCGCCCCCGTACTGCGCCACCTCTACCGCGAGACCGCCTCTTCCGAGCTGCGCGGCCGCACCGCCCGCGCGCTCGCCGCCACCGACCCCTCCTTCGCCACCGGCTTCGCCGTCGAGTGCCTGTGGGACTGCGAGGAGACCACCCGCGAGGTGGCCGCGCAGTACGCCGAGCTGGTCGACGCGCGCGTGGCGGAGCGGCTGCGGCGCCTGGCCGACGACCCGGCCGAGGAGGCCGAGGTGCAGAGCGCCATCCACAACCGGATGGGCCCCGACGCGCCCGCGATATGAGCCGCGCGAGCCGTCCGGGCGCGCGGGGCGCGCTGTCGGCGGGACACCCTCTCTGAAGACCTCGTGCACGAGCTCGTCGAAGGGATCACGGGACGCTCCCCGGGCGGATCGAGCCGGATCGGCGCCGCGCACGTGGCCCTCGGCGCGCCCCCGGGCCCGCCCCTCCTTGCCGGAATGGAGGGATGACGGGGCGCTGGGAGTTCTGGATCGACCGGGGCGGCACCTTCACCGACGGGCGCGCTCGGCGAGAACCTGGTGGAGCGCGCGGACGGCCGCGTCGAGCCGCTGGACGGCGTGGACACGGTCGAGGTGGGCCCCAGGGACCTCCTGGTCGTGCGCACGCCCGGAGGCGGCGGCTACGGCTCCTGAGGGCCCCGCGCGACGGGGCGGCGGACGGGCGCGAACCGCAGCGGGGTACCGGGCGCGGCCTGCGCGGCGGCGGCCAGGTCGGCCGCGGCGACCACGCCCAGCACCGGATAGCCGCCGGTGGTGGGATGGTCGGCCAGGAACACCACCGGCCGCCCGTCCGGTGGCACCTGGACCGCGCCCCACACCATGCCCTCGCTCGGCAGCTCGCCGTGGACGGCCCGCTCCAGCGCCGGGCCCTCGGTGCGCAGGCCGATGCGGTTGCTCGCGGAGGAGACCCGGTACCGCCCGCGCGCGAGAGCGCCGAAGGCGTCCCGCGTGAACCAGTCGGCGCGCGGCCCCGGCAGCACCCGCAGCACCAGCTCGCCCGGCGGGCCCGGGGCGGGGGCCGCGTCCACGCGCGCGGGGCGGCCCGCCGGGGGCCCCAGGGGGAGCACGGCGCCGTCCGCGAGCGGCGGCGGGCCGAGTCCGGAGAGCAGGTCGGTGGAGCGGCTGCCGAGGACCGGCTCTACGGCGACCCCGCCGGCGAACGCCACATAGCAGCGCACCCCGCGTACGGCCGCGCCCACCTCCAGGACCGCACCGGCGGGCACCCGTACCGGCGCGCCCCACGCCTCCGGGCGCCCGTCGACGGTCACCGGGCAGGGCGCTCCCGTCACCGCGGCCGTGACGGTACGGCGGGGGCGCAGCGCGCATCCGTTCACCGTCGTCTCCAGGACGGCGGCCCCCACGGGGTTGCCCACGAGGCGGTTGGCGAGACGGCTCGCGGGCAGGTCGAGCGCCCCCGAGCGCGGCACGCCGAGATGGGCGTGGCCGGGGCGGCCCTCGTCCTGGACCGAGGTGAGCGCCCCGGGCCGCACCACGCAGAAGGCCCGGTCCGTCATGCGACGCCCAGCGGGACGAAGCGCACCCGGGTGCCCGGAGCCAGGAGCGCGGCGGGTTCCCGGCCCGGGTCCCACAGGACCGCGTCCGTGGTGCCGACGAGCTGCCAGCCGCCCGGGGAGGAGCGCGGATAGACCCCGGTGTACGGGCCCGCCAGCGCGACCGACCCGGCCGGAACGGCGGTCCTCGGCGTGGCGCGGCGGGGCACCGCGTACCGCTCGGGCAGCCCGGTCAGATAGCCGAAGCCGGGCGCGAAGCCGCAGAAGGCCACCCGGAAGGCGGCCGCGCTGTGGATGCGCACCGCCGCCTCTGGCGAGACGCCCCACACCGCCGCCACCTCGGCCAGGTCGGGGCCGTCGTAGCGGACCGGGATCTCGACCGCCGCGCCCGCGTCCGCGCGCGGCGGGGCCACCTCCCAGCCGGGCAGCAGCGCCGCCAGGCGCGCCGGGTCGTCCAGGCCGTCGAGCAGGACCGTACGGGCCGCCGGGACGATCTCCCGTACGGCAGGCAGGCGTCCGGCGGCGCGCCGGCGCAGCAGCTCGGCGTGGAGGGCCTCGGTGTCCTCGCCGCTCTCCAGCTCGACCAGGAGCGCGCGGTCGCCGACCGGCAGCGTACGCATCGGCAGGGCACGGCTCACGCGAACGCCTCCACCCGCACACCCGCGCCCTCCAGCTCCGCCCGCACCCGGCGGGCGAGCGAGGCCGCGCCCGGGGTGTCGCCGTGCAGGCAGAGCGAACGCGCGCGTACCTCGACGCTCCCGCCCGTGACGGCGTCCACCGTCCCGCTCGTGGCCAGGGCGAGGGCGCGCCGGACGACCGCGCGCGGATGGGTGATGACCGCGCCCTCCTGCCCGCGCGGGACGAGGGTGGCGCGCGCGGTGTAGGCGCGGTCCGCGAACGCCTCGGTGACGACCGGCAGTCCGGCCTTCGCGGCGCGCTCCAGGAGGCGCGAGCCCGGCAGCCCGAGCACCGGCACCGCGCCGGCCGCCAGACACACCCCCTCGACGACGGCCGCCGCCTGCTCCTCGTCGTGGACGACCCGGTTGTAGAGCGCGCCGTGCGGCTTCACATAGGCGACCCGGCTGCCGGCGGCCCGGGCGAAGACCTCCAGCGCGCCTATCTGGTAGGCGACCTCGGCGGCCAGCTCGTCGGACGGCACGTCCATGCCGCGCCGTCCGAATCCGGCCAGGTCGCGGTAGGAGACCTGGGCGCCGATCCGCACCCCGCGCTCGGCCGCGAGCGCGCAGACGCGCCGCATGGTGGCCGCGTCGCCCGCGTGGAAGCCGCAGGCGACGTTGGCGCTGGTGACGACGGACAGCAACTGCTCGTCGTCGGTCAGCTTCCAGCGCCCGAAGCCCTCGCCGAGGTCGGCGTTGAGGTCGATACGGGAGGGGACCTGGGTCACAGCAGCTCCTTGCCGCGGGTCTCGGGCAGCCCGAACAGGGCGACGACGGCCAGCGCGTAGCCGACCGCGCCCAGGGTCAGCGCGCCGCCCACGCCCCAGCTGTCGGAGAGGTAGCCCACGAAGGTGGGCAGGAAGGCGCCGACGGCCCGGCCGCTGTTGTACGTGAAGCCCTGGCCGGTCCCGCGCACTGCCGTCGGGTAGAGCTCACTGAGGAACGAGCCGAACCCGCTGAAGATCGCGGACATGCAGAACCCCAGCGGGAAACCGAGGACGAGCAGCAGGGTGTTCGCGCCGGACGGGATGTGCGTGTAGATCAGGATGCAGAGCGCGGACAGCACGGCGAAGAGCTGGATGTTCCGCTTGCGGCCCAGCCGGTCGCTGAGGACGCCGCCGGTGAGGTAGCCGAGGAACGCGCCGGAGATCAGGAACGTCAGATAGCCGCCGGTGCCGACGACGGTCAGCCCGCGTTCGGTCTTGAGGTAGGTCGGCACCCAGGTGGCGAGCGTGTAGTAGCCGCCCTGGACGCCGGTGGAGAGCAGCGTCGCGAAGAAGGTGGCGCGCAGCAGGTCCTTCCTGAAGATGGCGGCGAAGGAGCCGCGGGTGGAGTCGGCGGCGCGCCGCGCGGCTGCCTGGGGTGCGTCGCTGACGTTGCGCCGGATGTAGATCACCAGGAGGGCGGGCAGCGCGCCCGTCCAGAACATCACGCGCCAGGCGGTGCCGGCGTCCACGTAGTGGAAGACCAGCGTGTAGACGAGGACGGCCAGCGCCCAGCCCGCCGCCCAGGCGCTCTGCACCGCGCCCAGCGTCCGCCCGCGCTCCTTGGCCGAGGCGTACTCGGCGACCAGGATCGCGCCGACCGCCCACTCGCCGCCGAAACCGAGGCCCTGGAGGGCGCGGCAGACCATCAGCGTCTCGTACGTGGGCGCGAAACCGCAGGCCACGGTGAAGACCGCGTAGGTGATGACCGTGATCATCAGTGCCTTCACCCGGCCGATGCGGTCGGCCAGGATCCCCGCGAGGGCGCCGCCGACCGCCGAGACCACCAGCGTCACGGTGGTGAGCAGACCGGTCTGGCCGTGGTCGAGGCCGAAGTACGCGCCGATCGCGACCATGCTCAGCGGCAGGGTGAAGTAGTCGTAGGAGTCGAGGGCGTAGCCGCCGAACGCGCCGCCGAAGGCGCGCCGCCCGCGCGGGCCGAGAGCGCGCAGCCAGCCGAACGGGCCGCCGTCGCCGGGGAGTTCGTCCTGCTCCGGCTGGGCCTTGGTCGTGCTCATCTGCACCTCGCAGGGGGAGGGGGGAGGGTGCGGTCGAGAGCGGAGGGGTGGGGGCCCCGGGTGGGGTGCCGCCCAAGCTAGAGGATCGTTGAACAATCCGACAAGAGTCGTGTCGGCCCGTTCTTCCGTGACGGCGCTTCTACGATGGGGGGCAGTGCGTCGCCGGAAGCCCGGCGGGGGAGTGAGGTTGCCGTGGGGACCACCGGGTCCGGGGCCGGCGGGCTGGCGGACGACCGCCCGCTGCTCGGCCGCACCAGTACCGCCGAGCGCGTCGCGGACATCCTGCGCGGCCGGATCGCGGAGGGCTACTTCCCGCCGGGCGAGCGCCTGGCGGAGGACGCCATCGGCAAGGCGCTCGGGGTCTCGCGCAACACGCTGCGCGAGGCGTTCCGGCTGCTGACCCACGAACGGCTGCTGGTCCACGAGCTCAACCGGGGGGTGTTCGTACGGATCCTGGCGGTCGAGGACGTCGAGGACATCTACCGCACCCGGCGCCTGGTGGAGTGCGCCGTCGTCCGGAGCCTCGGCGCGCCGCCGTACGCGCTCGGGCCGCTGGACGCGGCGGTCGCGGGCGGGGAGCGGGCGGCCCGGCGCCACGACTGGCAGGGCGTCTCCACCGCCAACATCCACTTCCACCGGGAGCTGGTGGCCCTCGCGGGCAGCGCGCGCACGGACGAGCTGATGCGCGGGGTCCTGGCCGAACTGCGGCTCGCCTTCCATGTGGTGGACGACCCGAAACTGCTCCATCAGCCCTATCTCATACGGAACCGGGAGATTCTGGAAGCGCTGCGGGCGGGTGAGCGGACCGGGGCGGCCCGGTTGCTGGCCGACTATCTCGACGACTCCCGCGAGCAGTTGGTCCAGGCGTACGCGGGGCTGGTGGCGGACGCCGGCTGAACGGCGGGCGTGACGGTGGCCGAGGGGCGGCAGGGGCGGCCGGGCGGTGGTATCTGCGCCGTTTCGACCGTTGTCAGTGCGAGGACCTAATCTGTGCAGCGTGACTTCGCCTGCCTCGACGGAACCCGTTCCGCCCCAGCTCAGCGCGGGGCCGCGCCCCGCACAGGGCCCGGCCGCCGACGAGGGGCTGGCGCGACGGCTGCGCGCGCTCGCCTGCACCGCCCCGCTGCACGACCTGGACGTCCGCAAGGCGAACCTCGCGGGTGAGTACTCGGTCTACGCGATGGCGGAGGTCGCCCTCGCCTCGATCGACCTCATCACGCTGAACATGGACTTCGACACGGGCGCCGACCACGAGCAGATCGTGGCCCGGCTCATCCCGCGCGTCGCCGCCCAGGCGCCGGGCCGCCCGGCCGCCGAGCACGAGCGGGTGGCCCGCTGGGTCCTGGAGAACCTGATCAACGTCGGCAGCGTGGACCGGGGCTTCCGCGCGGTGTACGGGACGTTCGGCCCGGACGGCGTCTATGTCCGCCGGGACTACGACTTCAAGCTGATCGAGGAGGTCCCCGGATACGGGGGCAGCGTCTATCTGCGCACCACGGACGAGGCCGTGAACGTGCTGGTGGGCGCGCTCGACACGGACGTCACCAGCGCGCAGATCGCCGCCGAGGTGAAGCTGGAGGTGCTGATCAGCCGGGGCCGCCTCGCCGACGCCCAGCTCGCCGCCGAACAGGCCCGCTACCGGACCGTGCAGTACGCGGAGACGCTGCGCCGCACCCTGGAGGCGACACGGCGCAACGTCCGCGCGGTCGACTGGCTCAACGCGGTCCCGGACATGATCGCGGAGGCGCTCGACCACGTCGCCGACCGCTACCGGCACGAGAACGCGATCCTCACCAACATCCGCAAGGCGCGCGACGAGGCGGAGGAGCCCGAGAACAAGCGGCGGGCCGCCGAGCTCGTCGACATCGTCAAGGACTGCATCCGGCGCCACACGCAGCTGCAGTCGCGGCTGCTGGAGGCCGGGCCGCTCTTCCGGGCCGAGCAGGACCGCCAGGCGTTCGCGCGCCCGGCCACCCGGACCGGCCTCGACCTGTACGGGCAGCTGGTCGCGCCCCTGCTGCCGCTGCCGGTCGAGGACGCGTCGCGGGTGACGGACGCGTTCTTCGCGCGCGGGACGGGGCTGCGGACCCCGGTCTCCGTGCGGGTGGCCGACCTCGTCGACATATTGCTGACGCCGCCCATGGAGCGGGAGCACCTCGGCGCGGAGATGCCCGAGCCCGATCTGATCGCCACGCCGGACGACAGCCGCTTCAGCGAGGAGCAGCTGGCGGCGGCGATGGAACTGCTCGACCTGGAGCACGACGCTCCGCGCCGCCTCTCGGGCCTCCTCGCCGAGGCGCGCGGCCTCGACCCCGACCTGCCGTACCTGGTCGCCCTCCTCGCGGTCCACGCGGCGAGCCCGCCGGTCGGCACGGCCTACCGCCAGGGCGAGGAGCGCCTGCTGTTCGCCGTGGACGACGGGACGCAGCTGGACGACCCGGAGTTCGGCGGGGCGGACCTGATCGTGGGGATGGCGCGGCTGGACGCGGCGGGGATGGCGGCGGACCGGGAGGCGGCGTGATTTCCCCCACCCCGCCCCTTCCCGAGCCCCTCCGGGGGCGGGTGGGGGTGAGGGCGGTCCCCCGGGGACTTCGCCCCCGGACCCCTTTGCGGAGCCCGCGGCCCGCTTCTGTGTTGACCTGCGGGCCGGTGGGGGCCGGCCGCGCAGTTCCCCGCGCCCCTTGGGCAACTGCGGCCCCAGCCACCTCCAGCCCCTCGGGCGTTCGAGGAGCGGGGTCCGGGGCGGAGCCCCGTTCCTTCAGGGGCGCGGGGACCTGCGCGACCAGCCCCCACCGGACCCGCAGACGAACATCGGCCCCCCGGGCCGCCCGCCCTGGGCTTCGGGGAAGGGGCGGGGTGGGGACCCGCCCGCCGCAGGCGCCCCCCACCCGCACCGCACCCCCACCGCACAACCCACCCCCCCAAGGAGCAGACCCGTGACCGACCACCACCCCGAGCACGACCCCGAGGCCGGCGACGGTCCCGTCGACGTGCCCCGGGACGGGGGCGAGCGCCGGATCACCCCGGGCGACGCCGCCGACGCCGCCCGCCTCGTCGCCTTCGGCCTCCAGCCCAAACTGCTCCCCGCCCGCGACGCGGAGTACGCGGAACTGCTCCGCCGCCACCGCGAGGACCCCGCGTTCGCGCGCCTCGCGGACGCCATCGCCGCGGGGCTCGGCCTGGTCGTCCTGGAGGTCTCCCCCCGCGCCGGCATGGCCGTGACCGCCGCCGAGGACTCCGTCTTCGCCGTCCGGATGGGCGACTACGCCCGCCGCGCCGCCACCGACTCCGCCGACCGCTTCCTGCACGGCCTCGCCCACCTCGCCGTGGCGGCGATGGCCTTCCCCCGCCCCGAGGACCTGGCCGACGACGGCTACATCGGACGGATCACGGTCAACGGCGTCGACGCCTTCGTCCGCCAGGCCTGCCGCCGGCTGGAGGAGAAGGCCGCCGAACAGGGCGAGAACACCGACCCCGAGACCGGCGCCCCGGGCCTTGAAGCCGCCTGGCGCATCTATGCCCGGCGCAGCTCGACCGGCGCCACCAAGGACGCCCGCCGCCTCGCGGGTTCCACCACCGGCATCGTGGCCAAGGCCGTCGCGTTCCTCACCGAGTCCGGCTTCCTCCAGCGGACCGGCGACGACGCGGGCGGCGCCTACCGCACCACCGCCCGCTACCAGCTCCAGGTCCGCGACATGGCCGGCAGCGCCGCCCTCGCCGAGCTCCTGGAGCTCGGCGTCGTCGCGGTCAGCGACGGCAGCGCGACCCTGCTGCCGCCCCCGGACGGCGACGACCTCGACCTGGCCGCCGACGCCGGGCTCCCCTTCCACGCCTGACCGGCACCCGTAAGCCCCCCACGCCCATCCACCGCCACATCCACGAGAGTCCGCCATGTACGAGCTGTCCCGGGTCCGCCTCTACTCGATCGGTCCCGCCGGTGCGCGGTACGCCGACACCGTGCTGGACCTGCGAGGCGTGGGCGCGCCCGTGCCCCACCCGGCGCCCGCCCAGGCGGAGTTCTTCGAGGACGAGCCGGTCGGCCCGCCCCGCCGCCCCGCGCCCGCGGGCGTGCTCTTCCTGGAGAACGGCGGCGGCAAGTCCGTCCTGCTCAAGCTGATCTTCTCGGTGATGCTGCCCGGCCACCGCAACACCCTCGGCGGCGCCAGCTCCGGCGTGCTGCGCAAGTTCCTGCTCGCCGACGACTGCGGCCATGTCGCCCTGGAGTGGCAGCACACCCTCACCGGCGAGCTGGTCGTCGTCGGCAAGGTCAGCGAGTGGCGCGGCCGGCAGGTCTCCAACGACCCGAGGAAGTTCGCCGAGGCGTGGTACTCGTTCCGGCCCGGCCCCGGCCTCGGCCTGGACTCGCTGCCGGTCGCCGAGTCCAGCGCGATGCGCCCCGCCGCCGAGGGCGCCTCCGGCGCCCAGGGCAGGCGCCGCACCATGAAGGGCTTCCGCGACGCGGTCACCGAGGCGGGCAAGGCGTATCCCCACCTCGACGTGGTGTGGGAGGAGATCCACGACCGCTGGAACGAGCACCTGGGCGACCTGGGCCTGGACCCCGAACTCTTCCGCTACCAGCGCGAGATGAACGCGGACGAGGGCGAGGCGGCCGGTCTCTTCGCGGTCAAGAAGGACTCCGACTTCACCGACCTGCTGCTGCGCGCGGTCACCGACACCCGTGACACCGACGGCCTGGCGGACCTGGTCAGCGGCTTCGGCAACAAGCTGGGCAGGCGGGCCGAGCTGACCGCGGAGCGCGACTTCACCGCGGGTTCGGTGGACCTGCTCACCAAGATCGTCGAGGCCGCCGAGACCCGCTCCCGCGCGCGCGACGTCCACACCGGCGCCGAGCGCCGTACCCGTACGCTCGCGCGCAGGCTCTCCGCGCGCGCCGCCCAGGAGCGCGGGCGCGCCACCGACCTCGCGGGCCGGGTCACCGCCGCCGCGCACACCGTCACCGAGGCCGAGCAGGCGCGCGGCCGCAGCGCCCTGATCGCCTCCGAACTCGCCTACCGCCACGCCTCCCTGGCCCTGGCCGTCGCCGAGAAGGCCGCCACCGCCCAGCGCCGCGAGCTGGCCGACGCCCGTACGCTGCACTCCGCCTGGCAGGCCGCCGAGGCGGTGCTGCGGCACCGGGCCGCGGCCGACCGCTCCGCGCGCGTGGCCGCCGCCATCCGCGAGGCCGAGCGGGACGCGGCGCCCGCGCTCGCCGCCCGCGCCACCGCCGCCGCCGATCTCGTACGGGCCCTGCACACCGCCGCCGAGGACGGCGAGCGGCTCGCGGCCGAGGAGGAGGAGCGCTCCGCCGCGCTCCAGGAGGCGAGCGAGGCGGCCCACCGCGACGCCACGGCCGCCGCCACCGACGCCCAGCGCGCCCGCAGCGAGGCCGGGCATCTGCGCCAGCGTCTGGCCGAGGTCGAGCAGGAGACCGCCGAGGCCGTGCGCGCGGGCTGGCTGGACGACAGCGCCCCCGACGCCGACCCGGCCAGGGCCGCGCTCGCCGCCAGCGACGCCGAGAAGAGCGCGGTCGCCGCCTGGGACACGGCCCGTGAGAGCGCCCGCGCCACCGCCGACCGCGCCCGCGAGGCCGCCGCCGCCGAGGCGCGCGCCGAACTGGCCGCCGCCCGCGCCCAGGACGCGGCCGAGGCGGCGGGGAACGCGTACGACGCCGAGCGCCGCGCCGCCGAGTCCATCGCCTCCGAGGAGCGCCTCGCCGAGCTCCTCGGCCTGCCGTCCGCCCCGGCGGCCGGGGTCCCGCAGCCGCGCAACGCGACCAGGTACGCGGCCGAGGCCGTCCACGCCGCGGTCCGCGGCACCCCCGCCTCCTTCGCGCCGGGCGGCGCGGACGCCCCGCTGACCGCCGAGGAGCTGGACCGCCAGGCCGACGAGCTGCGCAAGCTCCTCGACCAGAACATCGCCTCCGCCGAACGGCAGCTCTTCGAGCTGCGCACCGCCGCCGCCGACGACTCGCGCATCCTCGGCGCGCTCGGCGACGGCGGACTGCTGCCGCCGGGCCCGGACGTGCTGGCCACCGTGGAGTACCTGGGCGAGCACGGCATCCCGGCCCTGCCGGGCTGGCGCTACCTCGCCCAGGCCGTCGACCCGGCCGACCACGCCTCGGTGCTCGCGGCCCGGCCCGAACTGGTCGACGGTGTGGTGATCACCGACCCCGCCTCGCACGTGCGGGCCCGCGAGGTGCTGGCCGGGGCGGCGCTGCTGCCCCGCTCGGCGGTCGCCGTCGGCACCGCGGCCGCGCTGCTCGCCCCGGTGCCCCGGCAGGGCGAGGGCGCGGGCGACGGCGAGGTCTTCCTCGTCCCGCCGAACCCCGCCATGCACGACGAGCACGCCGCCGACGAGGAGCGGCAGGCCCTGCGCACCCGCGCCGCCGCCCGTGACGAGGAGATCCGCGCGCTCGCCGCCCGCCTCGCCGGTGACCGGAGCCTCGCCGCGCGGCTCGGCTCCTGGCGCGCCGACTGCCCGCCCGGGATGCTCGACGAGCTCGCCACGGCCGCGCGGGACGCGCGCGAGGCGGCCCGGACCGCCGTCGAGGAGCTCACCGAGGCCCGTACGGCACGGACGGAGGCCGACGAGGCCGCGGCCGAGGCGGCCCGGGTCCGCGACGAGCGCCAGGAGGCCGCGCAGCGGGCCCGCCGCGCCGCCGACGCGCTGGCCGGGCTCGCCTTCCGGCTGCGCGAGCGCGCGGGCTGGCAGGCCACTTTGCGCGAGCTGGTGGACGAGGCCGCGGAGTCCGAGGCCCGCGCCCAGTCGCTCCTGGAGCGCGCCCGGGCCGCCGACGAGGACCGCCGCGCCGCCCAGCGCGCCGCCGACGACGCCCACCGCACCTCCCGCGCGCTGCGCGCCGAGCGTGCCGAGATCGCGGGCGCCCCGGAGAACCTGCCGGAGCCGGACGCGGACGCGCCGAGGACCGCGCTGCCCGCCCTGCGCGAGGCCTACCGGGCCGCCTCCCAGTTGTACGAGAAGGTCGGCGTCGGCGCCGACCTGCGCGCCGAGCAGGCCCGTGCCGAGAGCGACGAGAGCGCCGCGCTCGCCGAGCTGGACCGCCTCACCAACAAGGTCCGCACCCGTGCCGCCCAGCTGCTTGAGGGCACCGACGGCGCCGACGGCCCGTCCCGGCAGGCCGCCGCCGCCCGCGCCGAGTCGCTCGTACAGCTCCTGGAGACCAGGGCGTCGGCGGCCAGCGAGCAGCTGGGCCGGCTGCGCGGCGAGGCCGAGCGCCTGGCCCCCGAGGACGGCGCGGCGCACACCGAGCTGCCCGAGGAGCTGGTGCCCGGCGACGCCGAGCAGGCGCAGGCCCTGTTGCGGACGGCCACGGGCGAACTCGCCGCGCGCACCGCCGCGCTGGAGACCTCGCGCGCCGCGCACGCCGAGCTCCTGACGGCCCACCGCGCCGCCGAGGACGCGGCCGGGGGCTTCGAGGAGACCGCCGCGCTCCTGCGCGATCTGCTCCGCGACCACCAGCAGGAGGAGGACGAGCAGGAGAGCGAGCCGTTTCCCGGTGACCTCGCCGAGGCGCGGCAGTCGGCGGCCGAGGCACGGCGTTCGCTGCGCGGCTGCGCCACTGATCTGTCGGCCGCCGAGGCCGCCGTCCGCGAGGCCTCGGACATCCTGGTCCGGCACGCGAACGCGACCCGTTACGAGCAGGTGCGCACCCCGGCCCGCCAGCAGATCCGGGAGCTGCCCGCCGTCGCGCTGCCGGAGCACGCGGCGGCGTGGGCGGCGGCGTTCGCGCCCCGGCTGCGGGTCCTCACCGACGAGCTGGAGCAGCTGGAGCGCAACCGGGACTCGATCGTGGACCGGCTGCGCGGGCTCGTGGAGTCGGCGCTGACGACCCTGCGCTCGGCCCAGCGGCTCTCGCAGCTGCCGGAGGGGCTCGGGGAGTGGTCGGGGCAGGAGTTCCTGCGGATCCGCTTCGAGGAGCCCGACCAGGCGACGCTGACCGAGCGCCTGGGCGAGGTCATCGACGAGGCCACGCGCGCGGCCGTGAAGAAGAACTCGGACATGCGCCGGGACGGGATGTCCCTGCTGCTGCGGGGGGTCCAGGCGGCCCTCGAACCGCGCGGCATCGCGGTGGAGATCCTCAAGCCGGACGCGGTGCTGCGCGCCGAGCGCGTCCCCGTGGGGCAGATGGGCGACGTGTTCTCCGGCGGGCAGCTGCTCACCGCGGCGATCGCGCTGTACTGCACGATGGCCGCCCTGCGCAGCAACGACCGGGGCCGCGACAAGCACCGCCACGCGGGCACGCTCTTCCTGGACAACCCGATCGGCCGGGCCAACGCCACGTACCTCCTGGAGCTCCAGCGGGCCGTGTCGGACGCGCTGGGTGTACAGCTCCTGTACACCACGGGCCTGTTCGACACCACGGCGCTCGCGGAGTTCCCGCTGGTCATCCGGTTGCGCAACGACGCGGACCTGCGGGCGGGGCTGAAGTACATCAGCGTCGAGGAGCACCTGCGGCCGGGTCTGCCCGCCGACCCCGACGGGTCGGTGCACGGGGAGATCACCGCGACCCGCATGTTCAAGAAGCCGGCGTGGGGGGGGGGGGGGCGCGGGGGCCCCCCCCCCCCCCCCCCCCCCCCCCCCCCCCCCCCGGCCCCCCCCCCCCCCCCCCGGGGGGCCCGCCCGGGCCGGCCCCCCCCCCCCCCACGCCGCGCGCTTCCTGACCGCCGGGTTCCCGGCAGCC
>NZ_JBVHPV010000005.1:194014-479335 GCF_055567715.1 Streptomyces sp. NPDC026377 | reverse complement strand
CCAGATGTGGAAGCCTCGTAAGGGGTGGAGCTGACTGGTACTAATAGGCCGAGGGCTTGTCCTCAGTTGCTCGCGTCCACTGTGTTAGTTCTGAAATAACGAACAGCTGTGTCAATGCCAGCGTTCAAATTTTCATAGTGTTTCGGTGGTCATAGCGTTAGGGAAACGCCCGGTTACATTCCGAACCCGGAAGCTAAGCCTTTCAGCGCCGATGGTACTGCAGGGGGGACCCTGTGGGAGAGTAGGACGCCGCCGAACAATCTTTAGCCTCAACCCCCGTGCCCTTTTGGGCCGGGGGTTGAGGCATTTTTGCGTTCAGGACCCGTTGGGCTGGCAGAGGCGCTCTCCACCCCTCGCCCAACCACATTCCCATTTCCCCTCAGAGACGACCTGCGGCCTTGAGTGCCAGATAGGCATCCGCCACCGCGGGCGCGAGTTCGTCCGGGGCGGCGTCCACGACGGTGACTCCATGCCGCCTCAACTGCTCGGCCGTGCGGCGACGTTCTTCGTGCGTACGGCTGGCTGCGGCTGCCTCGTAAACGGCATCCACAGTGCCGCGTGCCTTCGCCATCGCCTTGATACGGGGGTCGGCGATCGCCGCCACCAGGACCGTGTGGCGCTTGGTGAGCTGAGGGAGGACGGGCAGTAGGCCCTCCTCGACCGGCGCCGCGTCCAGGCTGGTGAACAACACGATCAAGGAACGTCGAGGGGCATGTGCGAGGGCGCCGGCACTCAGCCCTCGTGCATCCGTTTCCACGAGTTCCGGCTCGAGTGATGCCATCGTATTGACGAGAGCCGGCAGGAGTTCGCTGGCGGAACGGCCTCGTACCTGGGCTCGTACGCGGCGGTCGTACGCGAGGAGATCAACGCGGTCGCCGGCGCGTGAGGCCAGGGCAGCCAGGAGTAGGGAGGCGTCCATGGCGGCGTCCAGGCGGGGGATGTCACCCACGCGTCCGGCCGACGTGCGGCCCGTGTCCAGGACGACGAGGATGTGGCGGTCGCGCTCCGGTCGCCAGGTGCGTAGGGCAACGGCGTTCTGCCGGGCGGTGGCACGCCAGTCGATGGAGCGGGTGTCGTCGCCAGGAACGTATGGGCGCAGGCTGTCGAACTCGGTTCCTTCGCCCCTCGTCAGCACACTGGTACGTCCGTCCAGTTCCCGTAGTCGGGCGAGCCGCGAAGGCAGGTGCTTGCGGCTGGTGAACGGCGGGAGCACACGTACGGTCCAGGGGACGTGGTGACTGCCCTGGCGGGAGACGAGGCCGAGCGGCCCGTAGGAGCGGACGGTGATCTGCTGGGAGCGGCGGTCGCCACGGCGGGTCGGGCGCAGAGCTGTGGTGACCCGGCGGCGTTCGCCCGCTGGGACTGTCACGGTGTGGCGGGAGGCGTCCTGTTCGGCGGCGGAGGCCCAACTGCTGGGCGGCCAGGCGTCGCGGAGCTGGGCCCGCAGCGAGCGGGTCGAAGGGTTGGTGACGGTGAGGACGACCTCGGCGGCGTCACCCAGTCGAACTGATGTATCACCGTTTCGGGTGAATTGAAGCTTTCGCACTGGCGCGGCGAGGGCGTAGTCGCACATCATTGCGAGTGTGAGGGGGGCGTTGACCGCGAGCATTCCCGCCCAGCTCGGGGCCCATACGCCGACGGGTACGGATCCGAGAGCAGCGAGCAGCGCGGCGCGCCCGGTGAGAGCCACGGCCGCCGTCTCAGCGGGGGACGGGGACGTGGGCGAGGACCGAGGTGATGACGGAGTCGGCGGTGACGCCCTCCATCTCCGCCTCGGGACGCAACTGGATGCGGTGGCGCAGTGTGGGGAGGGCCAAGGCCTTCACGTCGTCGGGGATGACATAGTCCCGGCCCGTGAGCCAGGCCCAGGCGCGGGCGGTGGAGAGCAAGGCGGTGGCGCCTCGGGGAGAGACACCGAGGCTGAGTGAGGGGGATTCACGCGTGGCACGACAGATATCGACGACATAGCCGGTGATCTCCGCCGAGACGGAGGTCTTGGCGACGGCGGCGCGGGCGGCTTCGAGATCGGCTGCTCCCGCGACCGGGCGGACTCCCGCTGCCTTGAGGTCACGAGGGTCGAAGCCTTCGGCGTGACGTGCCAGGACGCTGATCTCGTCCGCGCGGGAGGGCAGGGGCACCGTCAACTTCAGCAGGAAGCGGTCCAGCTGGGCTTCCGGCAGGGGATACGTGCCCTCGTACTCGACAGGGTTCTGGGTCGCGGCGACCAGGAACGGCTCGGGAAGCGGGCGCGGTGTGCCGTCGACCGTGACCTGGCGCTCCTCCATGGCTTCGAGGAGGGAGGACTGCGTTTTGGGGGGTGTTCGGTTGATCTCGTCCGCGAGCAGCAGATTCGTGAACACGGGGCCGGCCTGGAAGGAGAACTCGGCGGTGCGGGCGTCGTAGATCAGCGAACCGGTGACATCGCTGGGCATCAGATCGGGGGTGAACTGGACGCGCTTGGTGTCGAGTTCGAGTGAGGCGGCGAGCGAGCGCACCAGGAGTGTCTTGGCGACGCCCGGCACTCCTTCCAGCAGGACATGGCCACGGCAGAGCAGGGCCACGACCAGGCCCGTCACGGCGGAGTCCTGGCCGACGACGGCCTTGGCGATCTCGGCGCGCAGGGCCTCCAGGGAGGCGCGGGCGTTGTCCGGGGTCGCGGGGGTCGCCGGGGTTCGGTCGCTCATGAGGTGCGTACCTCTCTTTCGAGGGCGTCGAGTTCGTCCGCGAGGCGGACCAGTGCGGCGTCGTCGGCCGGGGGCGGGCCGAAGAGCAGGACGTGCAGGTCCTGTCCGGGCGCCGGGATCCGGGCGGAGACGGCGGGGAGGAGGAGTTCGGGCGCGTGTGCCGAGGCGGCGGGCACGCCCAGGAGGGGGGCAAGTCGGGCGCGGGTGGCCGAACGCAGGGCGTCGGACGCGCGGTCGCGGGCGTTGGCCTTGCGATAGAGGCGGGCTCGGCCCTCAGTCGCCTCGGAAGCGCGGACGGCTACCGGGAGTTGCTCGGTCACCAGCGGGCCGAGGCGGCGGGCCCGCCAGATGGCGGCGAGGGCGGCCGCGAGCGTGAGCTGAAGGGTGGCCCAGAGCCAGCCGGAGGGGACGAGATCGAAGAAGCTGCGGTCACCGCCGTCGGTGGCCGAGTCATCACCGAGCGAGGGGAGGTACCAGACCAGATGGGGGCGGGAGCCGAGGAGTTGGAGGGCGAGCGAGGCGTTGCCCTGCTTGTCGAGACGGTGGTTGTAGAGGATGTCGGGGGCGCCGAGCAGGACGGTGTCGCCCTGGGCAGGGGTCTGTATCCGGAGCAGGGTGGGCAGGCCGCCCGCCGGGTAGCAGGCGTCATCGGCCTGGTTCCCGGAGGTGTAGCGGAAGCCACCGGTGTCGGCGCTTCCGGCGCGGTTGGCCAGGGGCAGGGGGCAGTTCGGCTCGCGGTTGCCGACCGAGGAAGAGCCCTCTTCCCGTACGCCGGGGGCCAGGACGGGAAGGGAGGGTGCGCCGGCGGCGAGCAGCAGGGTTCGGCCGCCCGACTTGGCGGCCGCGTCATGGAGCCGGTGCTGCTGGGAGGTGGTGAGCAGATCGGGGGCGGTGACCAGGAGTGTGGTGTCCGGTCCCGCGGCCCGGGTGGCGTCGTCGAGAGTGGTGACCACGCGGGTGGAGACACCCTGGTCCTTGAGGAGTTCGGCGACGGCGCGGCTGCCGTAGCGGTCCGCCGAGCGGGGGTCGAGACGGCCGTGGTGGTCGCCGGAGCGGGTGGCGGCGAGGACGATCCCCGCGACCAGGAGGATCACGGCGGCGAGCACCAACCCACGGCCACGTGTCCAGAGCTGACGGGCCGTCGCGTCGGTGGATGTGGACGGGGACGAGGCCGCCGGGGACTGCGTGCTGGTCATTCGGCCGCTCCCCGGGAAGCCGCTTCCGTCGTGGGGCGTTGGTCGAGGGCGTTGAGATCCGGCTTCGTACGTTCCAGGTCGGTGTCGAGGTCGCGCAGACGGGCGTACACGGCCTGGCTCGCCGTACGGCCGCCGTATGTGACGTCGTCGAAGGCGCGGGCGGCGGCGCGGAGCCGGTCGGCGTGGCCGGGCAGCGGACGGCCCGCCTCGGCCGCGGCCTCGTCGGCGGTGCGGCCGGGGCGCGGGTCGAGCAGGGCGCGCTCCTCCAGGGAGCGGACAAGGGCACGCATCCGTTCCTGGACGGCCTCGGTCCAGCGGCCGGCGGCGGCGTGGGCCTCGGCCGTGGCGCGGTGCTCCGCCGCGCTGCGCGGGCGGTCGTCGAAGACCGCGCCGAGGGTGGAGACCGTGCGCTGCGGCGTGCCCAGACGCCACCACAGGGCGGCGATCAGGGCCAGGACGAACACGGCGATGGCCACCAGCCCGAGCGCGCCGCCCGGGGTGGCGCCCGAGGCGGCGCTGAACAGGCCGCCGACCCAGTCCCAGAAGCGGTCGAGGGCGCGCTCCAGCAGATTCGGGTCGTTCTCGTGGTACATCGGCTTGGACAGTTCGCGCCGTGCCGCCTCGCGGGCGGGCACGCGCGGCGTGTCCACCGGTGGTTCGCCGACCGCTCGGACCAGCAGCCGCCCCATGGTAGCGCCCCCCGTCGCGGACACCGCATCAGCTCCCGGGAGTCTCGTAGCCCGGCAGGTTGGCGGCGCGCGCGAGGTCGAGGTCGAGGGCTTCGCGGCGGATGCGCTGGTCGATGTAGAGCAGCGCGGCCACCCCGGCGGAGATCGGGTAGGTGATCGCCGCGGCGATCACGGCGCCGATCCCGGTGATGATCAGGAACGGCCAGCCGAAGTCGGAGGCGTTCCCGGAGAAGAGGCTGCTGGAACCGCCGTCGTCCACGATCATCCCGGTTACGGTGAACGGGATAGCGATGATCATCGAGACGATGGAGGTCAGGAGAACCGTCAGCAGGGTGATGCCGAGGATGCGCCACCAGGCGCCGCGCACCAGCTTGGCGGACCGGCGCAGGGACTTCACCAGGCTCTGGCGCTCCAGCATCAGCGCGGGCGCGGCGAGGCTGAACCGGACCAGCAGCCAGATCACGACCACGAAGGCGGCCAGACCGCCGAGTCCGGCCAGGGCCGCACCGGCGTCGGACCCGATGAGCACGCCGGGCAGGATTCCGATGCCCACGATCGCGCCCGCCATCAGGGGAAGCAGCACCAGCAGGCCCAGCAGCGGCAGCAGCCTCGGCCGGGCCTCCGTCCAGGCCTCCCGCAGCGTCACCGGGCGTCCCAGCACGGAGCGGCTGATGACGATGGTCAGGACCGCCGTCACGAAGAGCGTGCCGACCAGTGCCAGGACCCCGGCGGGCAGCATCCTGAGCATGCTCGACCGCAGCGAGTCCATGGCCTGGTCGAGCGCCTCGGTGCCGGTGGCGTTCGCGTCGATCTCCGGCGGGTCCGGCAGCAGGTAGCGCTGGATGAGGATGTCCGCGATCTGGGTGATCACGGCGACCGTGAGGGTCACCCCGAGGACGGTGCGCCAGTGGGCGCGCATCGTCGACACCGCGCCGTCGAGGATCTCGCCGACGCCCAGCGGGCGCAGCGGGATCACGCCGGGCTTGGCGGCGGGCGCGGGACCCCAGCCGGAGTTCCACTGTCCGCCGGGAGGCGGAGGCGGCCCCCAGCCGCCCTGCTGGGGCCCAGGACGGCCCGGCGGGGGTGGGGGCGTGCCCGGGCCCGGTGTGGGGGCCGGAGGCGACCACTGGCCCGCCGGAGGCTGGTTCCGGGACCACTGCGAGGACGCGCGGGCCCGGTCGGAGGGCTCGGACTGCCCGGACGTACCGGTGTCCTCGCCGTCGGAGGGGGCCGATCCGGGCGAAGCCCAGCCCGGAGAGTCGTTCACGGTCGTCCACCTCGTGGATTGGTCGTGGGACCAGCTCGGCGAGCCGGCACGTCGGGGTCGGCAGCCATCGTGCCATGCGGTTCCGAGCCGCGGACCGGCCCCCGTATCTCGTTGGCACCTTCAATTGTCGGTGGCTCACCGGGCAGACTGGGCGGATGGCTGATCACGAGGTGCGATCCACCGTGGGCTCCGAGCCGTCGGGACTGGAACAGCTGCGTTGGGACGAGCCGCCGGAGGGGCCGGTGCTGGTGCTCCTCGACCAGACCCGGCTGCCGGCCGAGGAGGTGGAGCTGGTCTGTACGGATGTGCCGGGGCTGGTGCGGGCCATCCAGACGCTGGCCGTCCGTGGGGCGCCGCTGCTGGGTATCGCGGGGGCGTACGGGGTGGCGCTGGCGGGGGTGCGCGGCTACGACGTCCAGGAGGCCGCGGCTCTGCTGGCGGCGGCGCGGCCCACCGCGGTGAACCTCGGATACGGGGTGCGGCTGGCGCTCGGGGCGTATCAGGCGGCGCTGGACAAGGGCGCCGGTCCGCAGGAGGCGGGGACGGCGGCTCTGGCCGCTGCGAGGGCCCTGCATCGGGCGGACGCGGAGGCGAGTGTCAGGATGGCTGCCCACGGCCTGGCTCTGCTCGACGAGCTGCTGCCCGGCGGCAGCCACCGGGTGCTCACGCACTGCAACACCGGACGGCTGGTCTCCGGCGGCGAGGGCACCGCCTTCGCGGTGGCGCTGGCCGCGCACCGGGCGGGCCGGCTGCGGCGGCTGTGGGTCGACGAGACGCGGCCGCTGCTCCAAGGGGCCAGACTGACCGCGTACGAAGCGGCGCGCAGCGGAATGGCGTACAGCCTGCTCACCGACAATGCCGCGGGCTCGCTGTTCGCGGCGGGGGAGGTGGACGCCGTTCTGGTGGGGGCGGACCGGATAGCCGCCGACGGATCGGTGGCGAACAAGGTGGGGAGCTATCCGCTCGCCGTGCTCGCCAAGTACCACCATGTGCCGTTCATCGTGGTGGCACCGGTCACGACGGTGGATCTGGAAACCCCCGACGGGGCGTCGATCGAGGTCGAGCAGCGGCCCGGGCAGGAGGTGACGGAGCTCACCGGACCGCAGGCTCCTGTGGCCGGGTGGGGGGCGGGCGGAGGGCTGCCCGTGGCGCCGTTGGGGACGCAGGCGTACAACCCGGCGTTCGATGTGACGCCCCCCGAGCTGGTGACGGCGATCGTCACCGAAGAAGGTGTTCTCTCGCCCGTCACCGGGGGCGGTCTGAGAGAGCTGTGTGCCAGGTCACGCCAGGTAACGATTAGCTAATGGGATGATGACGTTTATGAAGGGACGCGTCCTTGTCGTCGACGACGACACCGCGCTGGCCGAGATGCTCGGCATTGTGCTGCGTGGAGAAGGTTTTGAGCCGTCGTTCGTAGCGGACGGCGACAAGGCACTGGCGGCATTCCGTGAGGCCAAGCCGGACCTGGTACTGCTGGACCTCATGCTGCCCGGACGGGACGGCATCGAGGTCTGCAGGCTGATCAGGGCCGAGTCCGGCGTGCCGATCGTGATGCTCACCGCCAAGAGCGACACGGTGGATGTGGTGGTCGGCCTGGAGTCCGGGGCCGACGACTACATCGTGAAGCCGTTCAAGCCGAAGGAGCTGGTCGCCCGTATCCGGGCGCGCCTGAGGAGGTCGGAGGAGCCGGCGCCGGAGCAGCTGGCGATCGGCGATCTGGTGATCGACGTGGCGGGTCACTCCGTGAAGCGGGACGGGCAGTCCATCGCCCTGACCCCGCTGGAGTTCGACCTGCTGGTCGCGCTGGCGCGCAAGCCGTGGCAGGTGTTCACCCGTGAGGTGCTCCTGGAGCAGGTGTGGGGGTACCGGCACGCGGCGGACACGCGGCTGGTGAACGTGCATGTGCAGCGGCTCCGCTCGAAGGTCGAGAAGGACCCCGAGCGTCCGGAGATCGTGGTGACCGTCCGTGGTGTCGGTTACAAGGCTGGACCGAGCTGACATGTCCCGCGGCGGCGCTGCTCCGAAGCCCGGGAAGCCCGGGGTCCGTGGGGGGCGGGCTGCTGACGGGGGACGAAAGACGTCATGGGGCGGGCGGATCCTCCAGGAGGGCACGCCCGGCAGCCCCGTGCTGCGGTTGTTCGCGCGCTGGGTGAGGCGTCCGCTGCTGCCCGCGGTGCGGCTGTGGCGGCGCAACATCCAGCTGCGGGTGGTCGCCTCCACCCTGCTGATGTCGCTGGGTGTGGTGCTGCTGCTCGGGTTCGTTGTCATCGGTCAGGTGCGCAACGGGCTCCTCGTCACCAAGGAGAAGGCGTCCGAGAGCCAGTCCGCGGGCGGCTTCGCCGTGGCCAAGGACAAGGCCAGCGCCCCGGCGGCGCCGGGCGGGCAGGACGACGGCTCCGACGGACAGGCCGGCAGCTCGGTGACCTGGCGCAGCGAGCTGGTGACCCAGCTCGCCAGTGGCGGCCAGGGCGCGTTCTACGTGGTCGCGCTGAGCGCCGACTCAGAGGACTCGGGCTCCAGCAACCGCGGCCCGCGCGCGTCGGGCGGCGTGGACCCGGCCGCGAGCGTCCCGCAGAGCCTGCGGGACGACGTCGACCAGGGCACGGGGGCGTACAAGACGTACGCCTCGATCAAGTACCTCGACGGCCAGGAGCCCAAGCCGGGCCTGGTCATCGGGACCAAGCTGAAGGACGTCGACGGCCAGGCCTACCAGCTGTACTACCTCTTCCCGCTGGCGCAGGAGGAGAAGACGCTGAGCCTGGTCAAGGGCACTCTCGCCACCGCCGGCCTCTTCCTGGTGGTGCTGCTCGGGGCGATCGCCTGGCTGGTGGTGCGCCAGGTCGTCACCCCGGTCCGGATGGCGGCGCAGATCGCCGAGCGGCTCTCCGCGGCCAAGCTCCAGGAACGGATGAAGGTCACCGGCGAGGACGACATCGCGCGGCTCGGCGAGGCCTTCAACAAGATGGCGCAGAACCTCCAGCTCAAGATCCAGCAGCTGGAGGAGCTGTCGCGGATGCAGCGGCGGTTCGTCTCGGACGTCTCGCACGAACTGCGGACGCCGCTGACGACCGTACGGATGGCGGCGGACGTCATCCACGAGGCGCGGGTCGACTTCGATCCGGTGACGGCGCGGTCGGCGGAGCTGCTGGCCGGACAGCTGGACCGGTTCGAGTCGCTGCTGGCGGACCTTCTGGAGATCAGCCGGTTCGACGCGGGCGCGGCTGCTCTGGAGGCCGAGCCGATAGACCTGCGCGAGGTCGTGCGCCGGGTCATCGAGGGCGCCGAGCCGCTCGCCGAGCGCAAGGGCACCCGGATACGGGTGGTCGGTGACGAGCAGCCGGTCATCGCCGAGGCCGACGCCCGGCGGGTCGAGCGGGTGCTGCGCAACCTGGTGGTCAACGCCGTGGAGCACGGCGAGGGCCGGGACGTGGTGGTGCGCATGGGCTCGGCCGGGGGCGCGGTAGCCATCGCGGTGCGCGACTACGGAGTGGGCCTCAAGCCCGGCGAGGCGACCCGGGTGTTCAACCGCTTCTGGCGCGCCGACCCCGCCCGCGCCAGGACGACCGGGGGCACCGGTTTGGGTCTGTCGATCGCCGTCGAGGACGCGCGGCTGCACGGCGGCTGGCTCCAGGCCTGGGGTGAGCCCGGCGGCGGCTCCCAGTTCCGGCTGACGCTGCCGCGTACGGCCGACGAGCCGTTGCGCGGATCTCCGATACCGCTGGAGCCGGAGGATTCCCGGGCCGCGCGGGAGCGGGCCCGGCTGGGCGCGGCGCCCGAGCAGGGCAACGGGCTGCGGCTGGCGAGCGTGCCGGTCCAGCCCGCCGCCACCCGGTCCTCGCTGCCGGTGCCGCCCCGGCCGCCGGCCCCGCCGCGTACGTCCGGGCCGGCCGCCGATCCGACCGCGCTGCCCGGTGGCGGCGGGGCCAGGGTGGTGCCGCGGGTCACCGACGCGCGCGGGGAGGGCGAGTCCGTACCATCGCAGGCTGCTGACAGAGCGGCTGCCCAGGCAGCCGCCGACCAGGAGGAATCGTCTCGTGGGCGCTGATCGGGGGAGGGGCCGCGGCCGTCGGTTGCGGTCGGCCGCGCTGCTGGGCTGCGGCGGTGTGCTGATGGCGGGGTGCGCGTCGATGCCCGACAGCGGGGATGTGCACGCGGTGCAGGCCTCGCAGCGCGCCGACTCGCAGGTGCAGGTGTACGCGGTGCCGCCGCGCGAGGGGGCGGCCGCCGACGAGATAGTCGACGGGTTCCTGGAGGCGATGACCAGTGACGACCCGCAGTTCGCGACGGCGCGCAAGTATCTGACGCCGCAGGCCGCGCGGACCTGGAAGCCGGATCAGGCGACCACGGTGCTGGCCGACGGGCCGAACCCGCAGCCGAGCCGGACCAGCGACAAGGGCGACAGCTCCAGCTTCACGTTCACCGTGACCGGCAGGCCGGTCGCCGTGGTGGACAAACAGCACGCCTACCAGCCGGCCGGAGCGAAGCCGACGTACAACGAGACGATCCATCTCGTACGGCAGAACACGGCGAGCGGCAAGGAGTGGCGCATCGACACGCTGCCCGAGGGGCTGCTGCTCGGCCAGTCGGACTTCCAGCGCATCTACCGCTCCGTCAACAAGTACTACTTCGCCTCCGGTCAGGACCGGCTGGTCGCCGATCCGGTGTACGTGCGCCAGCGCAACGACCCCGAGACGCAGATGAACCTGGTCACCCAGACGGTCATGGCCGTGCTGGAGGGGCCGACCAACTGGCTGCGGCCGGTGGTGGGTTCACGCTTCCCGAGCGGTACGGCACTGAAGGACGGCACCAAGGCGCTCGCGTTCGACGACCGCAACGCGCTCAAGGTGCCACTCAGTGAGCGGGCGTCCAACGTCGGCGGCGGGCAGTGCCGCAAGATGGCGGCCCAACTGCTGTTCACCCTGCGGGATCTGACGGCGACCCGGGTCAGCCAGGTGGAGCTGGACCGGGCGAACGGCTCGCAGTTGTGCGTGCTCGGCGGCGACCAGGCCGAGCAGTACGCCCCGGAGCGGATCTCGCCCAAGCCCGGCCAGTACTTCGTGGACACGCAGGGACGGCTCGCGCGGATGCGGGCGGGTGAGCGCGACGGCGCGGACGGCGCCGACAGTGCCGACAGCGCGGACGGGGACGTGGTCACCGAGCTGGTCCCCGGACCCTTCGGGCGGGCCGAGCAGCGGCTGCGTTCGGTCGCGGTGGAGCGGGACGAGAGGCGCGCCGCGGGCGTGACGAACGACGGCCGCTCGCTGTACGTGGCGCCGATCGTCTCCGACGGTGAGCTGGTGAAGACGGCGGTGACCAGTCAGAGCAAGGATCCGAAGGACGGCCTCTCGGCGCCGAGCTGGGACGGCCGTGACGATCTGTGGGTGGCCGACCGTGACCCGGCCCACCCCCGGCTGCTCCACCTCGACCACGGCCAGGGGCAGCCGCAGGAGGTCGATGTCGCCGGTCTGAACGGGGCGCACATCGAGCAGGTGCGGATGTCGGCGGACAGCGTACGGATCGCGCTCCTGGTGAACGAGGGCGGGCGCACGACGCTGCGGATCGGCCGCGTGGAGCGGATCGGCGACCCGGAGCACCCTCAGGTCTCCGTGGTGGAACTGCGCCCCGGAGCCCCGCAGATGGAGGATGTGACGGCCGTGTCCTGGGCGGGCCGCAGCCGTCTTGTCGTGGTCGGCAAGGAGACCGGCGGCCTTCAGCAGCAGCTGCGCTACATGCAGACGGACGGCTCGCTGTCGGCTGCGGGCAATCTGCCGGGCGCCAACCGGGTGACCGAGATCGCCGCCGCGGACGACGAGCGGCTGCCGCTGGTGGCGCACTCCAAGGAGGACGGCATCGTTCGGCTGCCTCCGGGCGCCAACTGGAAGACGGCGGTCAAGGCGGGGTCCTCGCCGGTCTACCCGGGCTGACGGCCGCGCCGCCCCGCGGCTGTCACCCGACCGGCCGCCCCGCCCCGCGGCTGTCACCCGACCGCCCGCCCGGCCGACCGCGGCCCCGCCGCCCGGCCGGCCCGCTGTCGCTCTACGGGCTCTACGGTTCGATCGGCCGGTCCGTAGGTGGCGGGTGCCCGGCCGCCCCCGCCGGTGGCGAACGGGTGCCCGCCGATTCGCCGGATCCGGTGGCCGGCTCACCCCCTCGGTTTTCCACAGGGGTGGCCGGGCAGCCTCGCTGTTGGCAGAGTGGATGCCATGCGGGGATGGTGGCAGGAGGTCTCCGGGCTGGTGCTGCCGGTTGCCTGCGGCGGCTGCGGCAGTCCCCGTACGGCGCTGTGTGAGCGGTGCGCGGCGGCGCTGCTCGGTGTGCGGGCGCGGCGGGTCCGACCTGCCCCCGAGCCCGCAGGACTGCCGGTGGTGTACGCGGCGGCGGTCTACGAGGACGCCGTACGGGCGGTGCTCCTCGCACACAAGGAACGGGGCGCCCTGGGCCTGGCCGGGGTCCTCGGCAAGGCGCTCGCGGGCGCGGTGGGCGCGGCCGCGGCAGCGCCCCGGGACGGGCCGCTGCTGCTCGTGCCGGTGCCGTCGGCGCGGCGTGCGGTGCGGGCGCGCGGACATGACGCGGCGCGGCGGATCGCCCTGGCGGCGGCGGGGGAGCTACGGCGTACGGGAACGGACGCGCGCGTGGCGGCGGTGCTGCGTCAGCGGCGTGCGGTGGCGGACCAGTCGGGGCTGAGCGCCCGGCAGCGGCTGGCGAATCTGAGCGGGGCGCTGGAAGTGGCGGTGGGTGGTGACCGGCTGCTGGAGGGCGGCCGGGTGGTCCTGGTGGACGACCTCATGACCACGGGTGCCTCGCTGGTGGAGGCGGCCCGGGCGGTGGCGTGCGCGGCCGGTGGAACGGGCGGCGCGGTGGGCGGTGTCCCGGCGCACGGAATTGCGGGATTCGCGCAACGGAGGGCGACGGCGGCGGTCGTCGCATCGACCCCCGCATCTTTCGAAATAAACCGGAACTGACGGGGAACCCGCATCGTTGCAGGCAGTAAGAGGCATGAAACACCTGAACGGAGGTACGTGCTGGTAGCGGGTGCCGACATCCGTCCGAGCGAGCTATGTTCGGTTGTGAGGAATGGCGACAGCCGGCCTCACGGAATGCACGGCCTCGCTTCTGGGTACTTCCCTGACCCTGAAGTCGGTGGGGTGGCGATCATCCCCGCAGGGGAGGAGGAGGTGAAAGTCGCCCAGTCCGGGACTCCGGTGCTCACCGGAGTCTGGTGCAAGAGGGAGATGCTCCGCGGTTGAGGCGGAGTGATCCGGGAACGGAGTTCTGCGTGGACATCGTCGTCAAGGGCCGCAAGACCGAGGTACCCGAGCGGTTCCGCAAGCACGTGGCCGAGAAGCTGAAGCTGGAGAAGATCCAGAAGCTCGACGGCAAGGTAATCAGCCTCGACGTCGAGGTGTCCAAGGAACACAACCCGCGGCAGGCCGACCGTTCCGACCGAGTGGAGATCACACTGCACTCGCGTGGCCCGGTGATCCGGGCGGAGGCGGCGGCAGCCGATCCGTACGCGGCCCTCGACCTTGCCCACAGCAAGCTGGAGGCGCGGCTGCGCAAGCAGCACGACAAGCGCTACACCCGTAGGGGCAACGGTCGGATCCCGGCCGCCGAGGTGGCCGACGTGGTCCCGGGCGTGGCCCAGCTGAACGCGAACGGCGAGCCGGTGGGATCGCAGGAGGAGCGCGTTCCCGTCACCAGGATGGGATCGGTCGAGGTCCAGGGCGAAGGACCGCTGGTGGTCCGCGAGAAGAACCATGTCGCCGCCCCGATGACGCTCGACCAGGCGCTCTACGAGATGGAACTGGTCGGGCACGATTTCTACCTCTTCGTCGACTCCGAGACGAAGAATCCCAGCGTCGTCTACCGGCGGCACGCCTACGACTACGGCGTGATCCACCTGGAGACGGACCCGCTGGCCGGTGAGGACGCGAGCGGCGCCGGCGGAGCGCTCGGCGGATGACCAGGTGGGCGGCGCGCTGAACGGACCCGTGCGGCGCGCCGTACCAGAGAGCGGTAGTGCCCCTGGAGCGCCCTGTGCGCCCCCAGGGGCACCACTGTGCGACGGCTGGAGCACCGCTCTGTCGGCCGGGCATGAAATCATGGCGTCGCACGCCAACCGCTTCTCCCCGGAGCGCGGTTGGCAGCCACACCAACTCGGGCCATGGCCTTCAGGGGGAGGAACGATGGCAGACAGCTTCGGGCCGGTGCACGACGGATCGGCCCCGGACGGTTCTGACGGGGCTCCCACCGGCATGGAAGCGGCGGGGTCGCGCAAGGAGCCCATCCGGGTCCTGGTCGTCGACGACCACGCGCTGTTCCGCCGGGGCCTGGAGATCGTGCTGGCCGCAGAGGAGGACATCCAGGTCGTCGGCGAGGCGGGCGACGGGGCGGAGGCCGTGGACAAGGCGGCGGACCTGCTGCCCGACATCGTGCTGATGGACGTGCGGATGCCGCGGCGCGGAGGGATCGAGGCCTGCACCTCCATCAAGGAGGTCGCTCCCAGCGCGAAGATCATCATGCTGACGATCAGCGACGAGGAGGCCGACCTCTACGACGCGATCAAGGCGGGGGCGACGGGCTACCTCCTCAAGGAGATCTCCACCGACGAGGTGGCGACCGCCATCCGCGCGGTCGCGGACGGCCAGTCCCAGATCAGCCCGTCGATGGCGTCGAAGCTGCTCACCGAGTTCAAGTCGATGATCCAGCGCACCGACGAGCGCCGGCTGGTGCCCGCGCCGAGACTCACCGACCGCGAGCTCGAAGTGCTCAAGCTCGTGGCGACGGGGATGAACAACCGGGACATCGCCAAGGAGTTGTTCATCTCCGAGAACACCGTGAAGAACCACGTCCGCAACATCCTGGAGAAGCTGCAGCTGCACTCCCGGATGGAGGCGGTGGTGTACGCGATGCGCGAGAAGATCCTGGAGATCCGCTAACCCGCCCCACCGCGCCTGCCCGACCCTGTCCAGCCCGACCGCGCCCCGCCCCATCGCGCCTCTCAGATCGCCGCTATCGCCGCCGTCAGCTCACGGGCCAGCCCCGGAGTGTCCGCGCGCTCGATCCGTACGGCGTCGCAGCCCACCCACCGTGCCGCCTCCAGCAGCGCCTGCGCCATCGGGGCGATGGCCTTGGGCGTCTCCAGGGAGACCTGTTTGGCCACGAGGGTGCGGCCCTCGCGGGCGGGGTCGACGCGGCCGAGGAGCCTGCCGCCCGCCAGCAGGGGCATCGCGAAGTATCCGTACACCCGCTTCGGCTTGGGGGTGTAGGCCTCCAGCCGGTGGGTGAAGCCGAAGATCCGCTCGGTGCGCGCGCGGTCCCAGATCAGCGAGTCGAAGGGGGACAGCAGCGTCGTACGGTGACGTCCGCGCGGCTCGGTGGCCAGCGCCTCCGGATCCGCCCAGGCGGCCTTGTCCCAGCCCTGGACGGTGACGGGCACCAGACCGGAGTCGGCGATGACCGCGTCCACCTGCTCGCCCTTGAGGCGGTGGTAGTCCGCGATGTCCGCGCGCGTGCCCACGCCCAGGGAGCGGCCCGCCAGCGCGACGAGCCGGCGCAGGCACTCGGCGTCGTCCAGCTCGTCGTGGAGGTGGACGTCCGGAATGGCGCGCTCGGCCAGGTCGTACACCCGCTTCCAGCCGCGCCGTTCGACGCACACCACCTCGCCGTACATCAGCGCGCGTTCGACGGCGACCTTGGACTCCGACCAGTCCCACCACTCGCCCTTGTTCTTGGCGCCGCCCAAGTCCGTCGCGGTCAGGGGGCCTTCGGCCCGCAGCTGCTTGATCACCTGCTGGTACGCCTCGGCCGGCAGGTCGTGGTGCCAGTGCGGGCGGGTGCGGTAGGCGCGGCGGCGGAAGGCGAAGTGCGGCCACTCCTCCACGGGGAGGATGCAGGCGGCGTGCGACCAGTACTCGAACGCGTGGGAGCCCGTCCAGTACGCCGCGTCCACCGTCTTGCGGCCCACCGCGCCCAGGCGGGCGTACGGAATCAGCTCGTGCGACCGGGCGAGGACCGAGATCGTGTCGAGCTGGACCGCGCCCAGGTGGCGCAGCACGCCCCGCACCCCGCCCTTGCGGTCGGGCGCGCCCATGAAGCCCTGGGCGCGCAGGGCGATGCGACGGGCCTCGTCGGCGGAGAGCTGGACGGCGGGACGCGGCAGGCTGGTCATGCTTCGCACGATAGACGGCGGCACTGACAACCCACCGGGGGAGCCCGTCAGGCCCGGGAACCCCTCATGCCGGACCCTTACCGCTGGGGAGTCCTTCACTTTTGGGGGCCCTGCGCGCCGGGGCGTCGCCGTCACCCGCCTCACGCCCGGGCGGGCAGGTACGCGCGCGTGGTGGGCAGGCCGAGGTCGCCGGGAAGGAGGCCGCCCACCCAGGTGTCGCGGCGAGTGCCGCCGTGGACGAGACCCGCGCGCAGGGTGCCCTCCATGGTGAAGCCCGCCTTCTCGGCCACCGCGCGCGAGGCCGTGTTGCCGACCTCCGCCCGCCACTCCAGGCGTTCGACGCCCGCCGACTCGAAGGCCCAGCGGGCGGCGGCGAGGGCCGCCTCGGTCATATAGCCGCGCCCCCGGTGCTCCTTGGCCGCCCAGAACCCCAGCTCGGCGACGTTCTCGCCACGCCGCATGACGCCGACCATCGCCACCAGCGGCCCCTCCGCCTCCGGAGCTTGCGGAGCATTTGAAGCATGGGGAGCCTCCGGAGGCCCTGAAATCTCCGTCGCCCCACCACGTCCTTCGGCCTCATCAGTCCCGGCGGCGACCCGCAGACGTACCGCGAACGTGTAGTCGGAGTCGTCCCGCCAGCCGTTGGGGGCGAAGGTCGTGGTGAAGGACTCCGCGTGCTCGCGCAGATAGGGGGAGGGGACGGTCGTCCATCGCTGGATGTCGGGGTCCTGACAGGCCGCGTAGGTGTCGTCCGCGTCCTGGGGGCCGACCGGCCGCAGCAGGAGGCGTGCGGTGCTGAGAGTGACTGGGTCCATCGGCTGATTCTCCGCGCGGGACCGCAGGGGGCGCCAGGGCTTTTCGTGTTTCCCGGCACCTTCCGGGCGCCCGGTCCGTTGTCGTCATGGCAGACCTCCCGGCGCGGGCGGGTCCTCGCATACGATGGCCGTTGCCCAGAAGTAATCAACCGTACTCGACCGCGCCAGGCCCGACCGGCAAGGAGACCAACCCCCGTGTCCGTCCTTTCAAAGCTCATGCGTGCAGGCGAAGGCAAGATCCTGCGCAAGCTGCACCGCATCGCGGACCAGGTCAACTCCATCGAAGAGGACTTCGTGAACCTCTCCGACGCCGAGCTCCGTGCCCTCACCGACGAGTACAAGGAGCGGTACGCGAACGGGGAGAGCCTGGACGACCTGCTCCCGGAAGCCTTCGCCACCGTCCGCGAGGCCGCCAAGCGCGTCCTCGGCCAGCGTCACTACGACGTCCAGATGATGGGTGGAGCGGCCCTGCACCTCGGCTATGTGGCCGAGATGAAGACCGGTGAGGGCAAGACCCTCGTCGGCACGCTCCCCGCCTACCTCAACGCGCTCTCCGGCAAGGGCGTGCACCTGATCACGGTCAACGACTACCTGGCCGAGCGCGACTCCGAGATGATGGGCCGGGTGCACAAGTTCCTCGGCCTCGAGGTCGGCTGCATCCTGGCCAACATGTCGCCCGCCGAGCGCCGCGCGCAGTACGCCTGCGACATCACGTACGGAACGAACAACGAGTTCGGCTTCGACTATCTGCGCGACAACATGGCGTGGTCCCAGGAGGAGCTCGTCCAGCGCGGTCACAACTTCGCGATCGTCGACGAGGTCGACTCCATCCTGGTCGACGAGGCGCGTACGCCGCTGATCATCTCCGGCCCGGCCGACCAGGCCACCAAGTGGTACGGCGACTTCGCCAAGCTGGTCACGCGCCTCACCAAGGGCGAGGCGGGCAACCCGCTCAAGGGCATCGAGGAGACCGGCGACTACGAGGTCGACGAGAAGAAGCGCACCGTCGCCATCCACGAGCCGGGCGTCGCCAAGGTCGAGGACTGGCTGGGCATCGACAACCTGTACGAGTCGGTGAACACCCCGCTCGTCGGTTATCTGAACAACGCCATCAAGGCGAAGGAACTGTTCAAGAAGGACAAGGACTACGTCGTCATCGACGGCGAAGTCATGATCGTCGACGAGCACACCGGCCGTATCCTCGCCGGCCGCCGCTACAACGAGGGCATGCACCAGGCGATCGAGGCGAAGGAAGGGGTGGACATCAAGGACGAGAACCAGACCCTCGCCACGATCACCCTGCAGAACTTCTTCCGCCTCTACGACAAGCTCTCCGGCATGACCGGTACGGCGATGACCGAGGCCGCCGAGTTCCACCAGATCTACAAGCTGGGCGTCGTGCCGATCCCGACGAACAGGCCCATGGTCCGCAAGGACCAGTCGGACCTGATCTACCGCACCGAGGTCGCCAAGTTCGACGCGGTGGTCGACGACATCGCCGAGAAGCACGAGAAGGGCCAGCCGATCCTGGTCGGCACCACCTCGGTCGAGAAGTCCGAGTACCTCTCGCAGCAGCTCTCCAAGCGCGGCATCCAGCACGAGGTGCTGAACGCCAAGCAGCACGACCGGGAGGCGACGATCGTCGCCCAGGCCGGCCGCAAGGGCGCCGTCACCGTCGCCACGAACATGGCCGGACGAGGCACCGACATCAAGCTCGGCGGCAACCCGGACGACCTCGCCGAGGCGGAGCTGCGCCAGCGCGGTCTGGACCCGGTGGAGCACGTCGAGGAGTGGGCGCAGGCCCTGCCCGCCGCCCTGGAGAAGGCCGAACAGGCCGTCAAGGCGGAGTTCGAAGAGGTCAAGGAACTCGGCGGTCTCTACGTGCTGGGCACCGAGCGCCATGAGTCCCGCCGTATCGACAACCAGCTGCGCGGCCGTTCCGGCCGTCAGGGCGACCCGGGCGAGTCCCGCTTCTACCTGTCGCTGGGCGACGACCTGATGCGCCTGTTCAAGGCGCAGATGGTGGAGCGCGTCATGTCGATGGCCAACGTCCCGGACGACGTGCCGATCGAGAACAAGATGGTGACGCGCGCGATCGCGTCGGCCCAGTCGCAGGTCGAGCAGCAGAACTTCGAGACGCGCAAGAACGTCCTGAAGTACGACGAGGTGCTCAACCGCCAGCGCGAGGTCATCTACGGAGAGCGCCGCCGCGTCCTGGAGGGCGAGGACCTGCACGAGCAGGTGCAGCACTTCATGGACGACACCATCGACGCCTACATCCAGGCGGAGACCGTCGAGGGCTTCGCCGAGGAGTGGGACCTGGACCGGCTGTGGGGCGCGTTCAAGCAGCTCTACCCGGTGAAGGTCACCGTGGAGGAGCTGGAGGAGGCGGCGGGCGACCGCGCGGGCATCACCGCCGAGTTCATCGCCGAGTCCATCAAGGACGACATCCACGAGCAGTACGCGGCGCGCGAGGAGCAGCTCGGCTCCGAGATCATGCGTGAGCTGGAGCGGCGCGTGGTCCTCTCGGTGCTCGACCGCAAGTGGCGCGAGCACCTCTACGAGATGGACTACCTGCAGGAGGGCATCGGCCTGCGTGCCATGGCGCAGAAGGACCCGCTGGTCGAGTACCAGCGTGAGGGCTTCGACATGTTCAACGCCATGATGGACGGCATCAAGGAGGAGTCCGTCGGCTACCTGTTCAACCTGGAGGTCCAGGTCGAGCAGCAGGTCGAGGAGGTGCCGGTCGAGGACGCGGCGCCGTCCGACCGGCCGTCGCTGGAGAAGGAGACCGCCGGGGCGCGTCCGGAGATCCGGGCCAAGGGCCTGGACGCCCCGCAGCGCCCGGACCGGCTGCACTTCTCCGCGCCGACGGTGGACGGCGAGGGCGGTGTCGTCGAGGGCGACTTCGACAACGGCGAGGAGCCGGCCCGCTCCGAGGCCGACGGTATGACCCGCGCGGAGCGCCGCAAGGCCCAGAAGAGCACGGGCGGCCGTCGCCGCAAGAAGTAGGAAGCAGGGGCACCGCGCGCCCGCGAGGCGCGCGGTGTCACCGGGTGGGGCCGGGCACCGTACGGGTGCCCGGCCCCACTTCTACTGCCGCGCACCGCCAGCGCAGGTCGGCGCCCTGCTCCAGACGGAAGGCCATGGCGCGTACGTGGTCGCCCGCGCCGATGCGCGCGAACGCCTCGATGACGCCCGGCTGGGGTACGTACTCGTCGCAGTGGCGCACCACCGGTCGGCAGGAGGCCCGCAGCGGGCTGGCCAGGGCCAGGAGCACCAGCTGCTCGTACGCCTCCCCGACGGTGTGCCCCAGCATCCAGTGGACCGGGCGGTGACCGCTGAGGACGGCGAGCAGGCGCTCGGCGAACCAGTAGCGCGGCAGCCGCTGGCGCCGTGCGTAGGCGGAGACGGCGCCGGTCCTGCCCGGTCCCACCCGGTCGCCGCGCCCCGCGGGGCGGGTGCTGTCGGTCCGCGCGGCCGTCCTCGTCCTGTCGGTCCTGTTCATGCCCGTCGCCCCCTTTGATACCGGCCAGTAGCTTTCTGTTGGGGATCTTGTACGGGGGTGGCGGCGCCGGTCGCAAGGGCGGCGGGAGGGGCGTGGCGGGGCTCGGGAGATTCACCTATCCGGGTGATCCGGGGCCCGGCGGGGCCCGGGGCGACGGAGGATCGGACGCGGGCACGGCGGGGCCGCCGACGCCGTGCGGGCAACCCGAAGGGGGACTCCCGCACGTATCCTGAGGGCGTCTTCCGATCAGAAAAGAGCGGCCTGCCATGCGCGTGTACCTCCCCCTGACGCTCCCCGGTCTCGCGACGGCGCACACGGCGGGGGAGCTCGGGCCCGGCCCGCTGACCGCCTACGCCGTCACGCCGGGGTTGCGCGAGTGGTACGTCTCGGACGACATCGAGGAGCTGGAGTACGCGGCGCTGAGCCGGGCCGCGGCGGCGTCGCTGCGGCTGCTCGCCGTGGACCCCCGCGCCCCCAGGCGCCGTGTCGTGGTCGCCGTGGACGTGCCCGACGGCGCCGCCTCGGCCGACCCGGACCGCGGCCTGGAGGCGAGCGCGCTGGGCGAGGTGCGGATCGCGGGGCCGGTGCCGCTGGCCAAGGCGGCGGCGGTGCACGTGGACGCGGACGACGCGGTCGGTGACGTCACCGCGGCGGCCGACGCGCTGGGCGCGGCGGACCAGGGCGATGACGACGCCCAGTTCACGGTCGACGGCGCCGAGGACCATGAGCTGCTGTGGTTCGGGGTGCAGGAGATTCCCGGCCTGATCGGCTGACAGCTGATTGCTGACGGCCCGCTGACCTGCGCTCTTGGGCAGATCTGAGGCTCGGGCGGATCCGTTGTCAGTGGGGGTGGGTACCGTTCTGGCATGGGGAAGCGCACGACGCATCTGGTCTGGGACTGGAACGGCACACTGCTCGACGACATCGCGACGGTCATCGAGGCGACCAACGCCGCCTTCGCCGAGCTCGGCCTCGCGCCGATCACGCTGGAGCGCTACCGCGAGCTGTACTGCGTGCCGATACCCCGCTTCTACGAACGGCTGATGGGACGGCTGCCGACCGAGGCCGAGTGGCTCGTGATGGACGACGCGTTCCACAAGCACTACTGGCTGCGGGCGGACGCCTGCGCGCTCACGGCGGGAGCGGCCGAGCTGCTCGCGGCGCGGCGGGCGGCCGGGCTCAGCCAGTCCCTGCTGTCGATGGCGCCGCACGAGCACCTGGTGCCGATCGTGCGGCGGCACGGCATCACCGAGCACTTCGTGCGCGTGGACGGGCGCACCGGCCCCTCGCACGGCAGCAAGGCCGAGCACATGGTGCGGCATCTGACCCGGCTGCGCGAGGTGGGCGAGGGCATATCCCCGGACCGGATCGTGGTGATCGGGGACGCGGTGGACGACGCCGTGGCGGCTGCCCATGTGGGCGCGCGGGCGGTGCTGTACACCGGGGGGTCGCACAGCCGGGCCAGCCTCGCGCTGGCGGGTGTGCCGGTGGTGGATTCGCTGGCGGATGCGGTGGAGGTCGCGGAGGCGTTGGCGGGTTGAGGGTGCCCTTTGGTGCGGGGCGCCCGGGGATGCCGCCGTACGGGGTGCCCCAAGGGTGCCTTGAGTCTTCGTCTGCGGGTTGGTGGGGGTTGTTCGCGCAGTTCCCCGCGCCCCCGGGGGGTCCTCGCAGCCGGGGAACAGGGCTCGGGCACGGTCCCCGGGGGTGCGGTGCTGCACGAGTGGGGCCTCGGCGCCGGCCCGGGTGGTCCCCGGGCCGGTCGTCCCGCGTCCCTACGTCACCGGTGCCTTCGCCCGTAGCACCGTGAGGAACTCCCGCATCCAGGTGGAGTGGTCCGGCCAGGCGCGGGCGGAGACCAGGGTGCCGTCCACGACCGTTTCCGCGTCGCGGAAGTCGGCACCGGCGGCCTGCATGTCGAGTTCGAGGGCGGGGTACGCGGTGACCCGGCGGCCGCTGAGGCTGCCGATCGCCGCGGTCAGGAGGGGGCCATGACAGATTTGGGCGACCGGCTTGTCCGCGTCGAAGAAGGTCTTGAGGAGTTTGCGCAGCTCGGGGTCGTTGCGCAGGTACTCGGGCGCCCGGCCGCCCGGGATCACCAAGGCGGCGTACTGGCCCGGATCGACTTCCGAGAAGGCCAGGTCGGCGGGCCAGGTGTAGCCCGGCTTCTCGGTGTAGGTGTCGAAGCCGGGCTCGAAGTCGTGGACGACGAACTGGAGCTTCTTGCGGGCGGGGGCGGCGATGTGGACGTCGTAGCCCTCCTCGCGCAGCCGCTGGTAGGGGTAGAGGACCTCCAGCGACTCCGCCGCGTCGCCGGTCACGATCAGGATCTTGGCTGCCATCGGTGCTCCCGGAGTCGACCGTGCGTGCCTGGCCCGTACAGGGTGCGCGGGGCGCTTCGTCCCGCGGTTCCTCGGGCTTTGCGGGGTGCCGTGCGCGCGGATGTGAGGCGTACCGCGCGTACGGGGCAAACGTGCCCCGGTCCGGCCGGTTTGCCAAGAGGGCATCAGGGGGGGGCGCGTCGCTGTCCAGAGTGTCAAACTTCGGGTCCTGGTTTTGTACACATACGGCTCATGACGGTTCGGGGGGGCGGGGCGATAGCCTTGACCCGTGATCAGCGCGATATCCCGCAGGGGCACTGCCGCCCCTGCCCTGCGCCCGGAGTGCCACAGTGCCCGGGCCCTCGCTGATTCCCGTATCCCGGGCCCTTCGCCGAAAATGGCCAATAACGACCCGGGCATCTCTCATCGCGGCATAACGTCGACTTCGACCGGACACCCCGCGTCGTGGCGTTGCGCCGCTTCTACCTACGTCACGCAATGGCGCGCGACAGGAGCCAGAGGACATGCAGACCAAGCTGGACGAAGCCAAGGCCGAGCTGCTCGCACGGGCCGCCCGGGTAGCTGAGAACAGCCCGGTGGGGGGCCCCGGCGGTCTGGGGGGCGCCCCCCAGGACCGGGCAGCCACCACCGGGGCCGCGGGGGAGGAAGGTCCTGCCCGGGACGCCGTCCTCGGGTACCTCCAGCGCTACTACCTGCACACCGCTCCCGAGGACCTGACCGACCGCGACCCGGTCGACGTCTTCGGCGCAGCCCTGTCGCACTACAGGTTGGCCGAAAATCGCCCCCAGGGCACCGCGAGCGTGCGGGTGCACACCCCGACGGTCGAGGAGAACGGCTGGACCTGCAGCCACTCGGTCGTGGAGGTCGTGACCGACGACATGCCCTTCCTGGTGGACTCCGTCACCAACGAGCTCTCCCGTCAGAACCGCGGCATCCACGTCGTGATCCACCCGCAGGTGGTGGTCCGCCGCGACGTCACCGGCAAGCTCATCGAGGTCCTGGACACCGGCGCCCAGACCTCCGGTCTGCCGCACGACGCGCTCACCGAGTCCTGGATCCACGTCGAGATCGACCGCGAGACCGACCGCGCCGACCTGAAGCAGATCACCGCCGACCTTCAGCGGGTGCTCTCCGACGTCCGGGAGGCCGTCGAGGACTGGGAGAAGATGCGCGACGCCGCGCTGCGCATCGCCGACGAGCTCCCCAAGGAGCCCAAGGCGGGCGATCTGCGCGACGAGGAGGTGGACGAGGCCCGGGAGCTGCTGCGCTGGCTCTCCGACGACCACTTCACCTTCCTGGGCTTTCGCGAGTACGAGCTGCGCGAGGACGACTCGCTGGCGGCCGTGCCCGGCACCGGCCTCGGCATCCTGCGCTCCGACCCGCAGCACGCGGGCGACGACGCCCACCCGGTCAGCCCGTCCTTCGAGCGGCTGCCCGCCGACGCGCGCGCCAAGGCCCGTGAGCACAAGCTCCTGGTGCTCACCAAGGCCAACAGCCGGGCCACCGTGCACCGGCCCTCCTACCTCGACTACGTCGGCGTGAAGAAGTTCGACGACAACGGCAACGTGGTCGGCGAGCGCCGCTTCCTCGGCCTGTTCTCCTCGGCCGCGTACACCGAGTCGGTCCGCCGCGTCCCCGTCGTGCGCCGCAAGGTCGCCGAGGTGCTGCGCGGCGCCGGATTCTCGCCGAACAGCCACGACGGCCGCGACCTGCTCCAGATCCTGGAGACCTACCCGCGCGACGAGCTGTTCCAGACCCCGGCCGACCAGCTGCGCTCCATCGTCACCTCGGTGCTCTACCTCCAGGAGCGGCGCCGGCTCCGCCTCTACCTGCGCCAGGACGAGTACGGGCGCTACTACTCGGCGCTGATCTACCTGCCCCGCGACCGCTACACCACGGGCGTGCGGCTGCGGCTCATCGACATCCTCAAGGAGGAGCTCGGCGGCATCAGCGTCGACTTCACCGCCTGGAACACCGAGTCGATCCTGTCCCGGCTCCACTTCGTGGTGCGGGTGCCCGCCGGCACCGAGCTGCCCGACCTCACCGACGCCGACACCGAGCGCATCGAGGCCCGCCTGGTGGAGGCCGCCCGCTCCTGGGCCGACGGCTTCTCCGACGCGCTGAACGCCGAGTGCGGCGAGGAGCGCGCCGCCGAGCTGCTGCGCCGCTACGGCCACGCCTTCCCCGAGGGCTACAAGGCGGACCACTCGCCGCGCGCGGCCGTCGCCGACCTGGTCCACCTGGAGCAGCTCACCCACGGCCGCAAGGACTTCGCGCTCTCGCTGTACGAGCCGGTGGGCGCCGCCCCCGGCGAGCGCCGGTTCAAGATCTACCGCATCGGTGAGCAGGTCTCGCTCTCCGCGGTGCTGCCGGTCCTCCAGCGCCTGGGCGTGGAGGTCACCGACGAGCGCCCCTACGAGCTGCGATGCGCCGACCGCACGCACGCGTGGATCTACGACTTCGGTCTGCGCCTGCCCAAGAAGGTCGTCGGCGCCGGTGACTACCTGGCGGACGACGCCCGCGAGCGCTTCCAGGAGGCCTTCGCCGCCACCTGGACCGGCGCCGCCGAGAACGACGGCTTCAACTCGCTGGTGCTGCGCGCCGGGCTCAACTGGCGCCAGGCGATGGTGCTGCGCGCCTACGCCAAGTACCTGCGCCAGGCCGGTTCGACCTTCAGCCAGGACTACATGGAGGACACCCTCCGCGACAACGTCCACACCACCCGGCTGCTGGTCTCGCTCTTCGAGGCGCGGATGTCGCCGGGCCGCCAGAGCGCGGGCACCGAGCTCATCGACGGACTGCTCGAAGAGCTGGACGGGGCGCTCGACCAGGTCGCCTCGCTCGACGAGGACCGCATCCTGCGCTCCTTCCTCACCGTCATCAAGGCGACGCTGCGCACGAACTACTTCCAGAAGAACGCCGAGGGCAACCCCCACGCGTACGTCTCGATGAAGTTCGACCCGCAGGCGATCCCGGACCTCCCCGCGCCCCGCCCGGCGTTCGAGATCTGGGTGTACTCGCCGCGCGTCGAGGGCGTCCACCTGCGCTTCGGCAAGGTCGCGCGCGGTGGCCTGCGCTGGTCCGACCGGCGCGAGGACTTCCGTACGGAGATCCTGGGCCTGGTCAAGGCGCAGATGGTGAAGAACACCGTCATCGTGCCGGTCGGCGCCAAGGGCGGATTCGTCGCCAAGCAGCTCCCGGACCCGTCCGTGGACCGCGACGCGTGGCTGGCCGAGGGCATCGCCTCGTACAGGACGTTCATCTCGGCGCTGCTCGACATCACCGACAACCTGGTGGCGGGCGAGGTCGTGCCGCCCGCCGACGTGGTGCGCCACGACGAGGACGACACCTACCTGGTGGTCGCCGCCGACAAGGGCACCGCGACCTT
This sequence comes from Streptomyces sp. NPDC026377, assembly GCF_055567715.1. NCBI lineage: Bacteria > Bacillati > Actinomycetota > Actinomycetes > Kitasatosporales > Streptomycetaceae > Streptomyces > Streptomyces sp. NPDC026377. The sequence continues at coordinate 453,278 of NZ_JBVHPV010000005.1, read as the reverse complement.
CTCGGACATCGCCAACGACGTGGCGATCAGCTACGACTTCTGGCTCGGTGACGCGTTCGCCTCCGGCGGCTCCGCCGGATACGACCACAAGGGCATGGGCATCACCGCGCGCGGTGCCTGGGAGTCGGTCAAGCGGCACTTCCGCGAGCTGGGCCACGACACCCAGAGCGAGGACTTCACGGTCGTCGGCGTCGGTGACATGTCCGGTGACGTGTTCGGCAACGGCATGCTGCTCTCGGAGCACATCCGCCTGGTAGCCGCATTCGACCACCGCCACATCTTCATCGACCCCAGCCCGGACGCCGCCGCCTCCTACGCCGAGCGCCGCCGCCTGTTCGACCTGCCGCGCAGCTCCTGGGCGGACTACAACAAGGAACTGCTGTCCGTCGGTGGCGGCATCCACCCGCGTACGGCGAAGTCGATCCCGGTCAACGCGCAGATGCGCGCGGCCCTGGGCATCGAGGGCGGTGTCACCAAGCTGACGCCCGCCGAGCTGATGCAGGCGATCCTCAAGGCGCCGGTGGACCTGCTGTGGAACGGCGGCATCGGTACGTATGTGAAGTCCTCCGCCGAGTCCAACGCGGACGTCGGTGACAAGGCCAACGACGCGATCCGGGTCAACGGCGAGGACCTGCGGGTCAAGGTCGTCGGTGAGGGCGGCAACCTCGGTCTGACCCAGCTCGGCCGGATCGAGTTCGACCGCAACGGCGGCAAGGTCAACACCGACGCGATCGACAACAGCGCGGGGGTGGACACCTCCGACCACGAGGTGAACATCAAGATCCTGCTCAACGGTCTGGTCACGGACGGCGACATGACCGTCAAGCAGCGCAACAAGATCCTCGCCCAGATGACCGACGAGGTCGGCCACCTGGTGCTGCGCAACAACTACGCGCAGAACACCGCCCTGGCCAACGCGGTCGCCCAGTCCCCGTCGCTGCTCCACGCCCACCAGCGGTTCATGCGCCGCCTCGGGCGCGACGGCCACCTGGACCGGGCGCTGGAGTTCCTGCCGACCGACCGCCAGATCCGCGAGCTGCTGAACAACGGGCGCGGGCTCAGTCAGCCCGAGCTCGCCGTGCTGCTCGCCTACACGAAGATCACGGTGGCCGACGAGCTGATCCACACGGACCTGCCGGACGACCCGTACCTGCAGAAGCTGCTCCACGCGTACTTCCCGAAGCAACTGCGCGAGAAGTTCGCCGAGGCCATCGACGGCCACGCGCTGCGCCGCGAGATCGTCACCACGGTCCTGGTCAACGACACGGTGAACACCGGCGGTTCGACCTTCCTGCACCGGCTGCGGGAGGAGACCGGCGCGTCCATGGAGGAGATCGTCCGGGCGCAGACCGCGGCCCGTGAGATCTTCGGCCTGAGCGCGGTGTGGGACGCGGTGGAGGCGCTGGACAACAAGGTCGACGCCGACGTCCAGACCCGTATCCGGCTCCACTCGCGCCGGCTCGTCGAGCGCGGCACGCGCTGGCTGCTCAACAACCGGCCGCAGCCGCTCCAGATCGCCGAGACCATCACGGACTTCACCGACGGGGTCGGGAAGGTCTGGGGAGAGCTGGCGAACCTGCTCAAGGGCGCCGACCTGGAGTGGTACCAGTCGATCCTGGACGAGCTGACCGAGGCCGGGGTGCCGGACGAGCTCGCGCGCCGGGTCGCCGGGTTCTCCTCCGCGTTCCCCTCGCTCGACGTGGTGGCCATCTCGGGCCGTACCGGCAAGGCCCCGCTGGCGGTCGCCGAGGTGTACTACGACCTCGCGGACCGGCTGCGGATCACCCAGCTGATGGACCGGATCATCGAGCTCCCGCGGGCCGACCGCTGGCAGTCCATGGCCCGCGCCTCCATCCGTGAGGACCTGTACGCGGCGCACGCGGGGCTGACCCAGGACGTGCTCGCGGCCGCCGACGGAGCCGCGTCGCCCGAGCAGCGCTTCAAGGCCTGGGAGGAGAAGAACGCGGCGATCCTCGGCCGCGCCCGCACCACCCTGGAGGAGATCCAGGGCTCGGACGCCTTCGACCTGGCGAACCTGTCGGTCGCGATGCGGACGATGCGGACGCTGCTGCGCACGCACAGCTGAGTCACGCGTGAGGGGGCGGCCACCGGTAGGGCACCGGTGGCCGCCCCCTCACGCGTGCGGGACGCCGCGCATCGCGTTCGTCCACGGGCGGGCGGACGCTTGTCGCGCGGTTCCCCGTGCCCCTGGCACAGCCGCCGCGCGGCGGTCCCCGGAGCCGTCCGTCCCTAGCGCGTCGCCTTCCAGAGCGTGACCGTGCCCTCGAACGTCGGGATGTCCTTGTCCGTGGACGGCGTCACCTTGGTGATCTTCCACATGGCCAAATTGCCCTTGGTGGTCACCGAGCACATGGTGTCGCCCGCCTTGATCAGATGGTCGTCGTTGAGCGCCTGCGCCGAGGCGGAGTTGGGCAGCGGGTTCTGCAGCGCGCCGTCGCGGCACTCCTCCGGCGTGGTGCCGTTCGCCTTGCCGAGCGCCTGCCTGAAGTCCAGCCGGTCGTCGCGCGCCTCGAACTCGGTGTTGTCGTAGGCGAGCTTGCCCGTCGGGTCGACCGCCGGCACATCGAAGTCGATCTGCGTGGTGGCGAGTGACTCGGGCGTACGCACGGTGATCGGCTTGTCCTGGAAGACCACCGTGTACGTGACGTTGGCGGGCGGCACCGAGACGTCGCCGCTCGGCGCGTCCGAGGGGGTGGAGACCACCGGGGACTGCTTCGGCGGGTTCTTGACGAAGGGCGACGACGAGGGGCCGCCGCCCTTGGCCTCGGCGTCGCCGTCGTCCTTCTGGGTGAACCACACCGCGGCGGCGGCGCCCGCGCCGACCGCCACGACCAGGGTGGCCGCCATCAGGACGGCACGGACCCGGCGCCGCTTCTTCCGCGGCGTGGTCGGCGCCGGGGCGTGGGCCTGGGGGTGAGGGGCCTGGGCGTGGTGGGGCTGACCCTGGGGGTGGGCGGAGGGCTGCTGCGCCGTGCCGTAGCCCTGGCCGTACGCCGTGTCGTACGGAGCGCCGTACGCCGTGCCGTACCCCGGCAGGGAACCGGTCTGGGGGCCCGTCTGCGGGACCGGGACGGAGGTGGCGGACGGGGGCGGGGTCTGCGGGGCCGTGTGCGGCGGGGCCGGGGGCATCGCCGGGGAGGCGGTGGGCGGCAGCGGGGGCGGGGCCGGGGCGGGCCTCGGCGGCGTCGCGGCCGCCTGCTCGCTGCGCGCGATCTCCGCCGCCATCGCCTCCGGCAGCCAGCCGCCGAAGTCGCGCAGGGCGCGCCTCGACGCCTGCTCGCAGAGCGGGGCGAGGTCGGCCGGGGTGATGCGCTGCGCCGGATCGGCGGTCAGGGTGCACTCCAGCAGCGGGCGCAGCTCCGCAGGGTAGCCGCTCAGGTCCGGCGGGCGGTGTGCGGAGTTGGCGATCTGCGCCGCCACGGTGATGGCGCCGCCGTCTCCGTACGGATGGCGGCCGGTGGCCGCGACGGCCGCGATCAGACCGAGCGAGAACACGTCGGTGGCGGAGGTGAGCGGCTCGCCCAGCGCGTGCTCGGGCGACATGTACTGCGGTGTGCCGATCATGCCGCCGCTCGCGGTGAGCTGGGTGGCGTCGGCCGCGCGCGCGATGCCGAAGTCGATCACGTACGGGCCGCCGGAGCCCAGCAGGACGTTGCTGGGCTTGAGGTCGCGGTGGATGACCCCGGCGGCGTGGACGGCGGTCAGCGCCCGGGCGGCGCAGCCGACGAGCTGGAAGACGGCGGGCAGCGGCAGCGGGCCGAACGTGGTCAGCGCGTCGTGCAGGGAGAGGCCCGGCACGTACTGCGTGGCGAGCCAGGGCTGGGCGCCGCTGGTGTCGTGGTCCACCACGGGGACGATGTGGTAGCCCTGCACCCGGCGGGCGGCCTGCACCTCCTGCTCGAAGCGGCGCCGGAAGTCGGCGTCCTGGCCGTACTCCCTGCGGATCACCTTGAGCGCGACCGGCTGGCCACCGCGGGTGTGCGAGAGGTAGACCGTGCCCATGCCGCCCTCGCCGATGCGGGCGAGGAGCTGGTAACCGGAGGTCTCGCGCGGGTCATCGGGTCCCAGTGGCCTGAGTGTGTCGCCGGATCTGCTGATGGTTCCTCCCCCGTCCATGGCACCCGACGTGCCGTCAACTCCTGCGGGCGCAGAGCCTACGCGGGCGGTCGCCGCCGGTACTACTCAGCTCCGGAACGCCCGCTCCCGCGCACGCGCCGGATGAACTCGGCCGCGTGGGCGTCGCGGACGGTCAGCGGCGCGGTCGGCGGCACCGCCAGGGGCGCGGCCGGGACGGTGGCCGCGTCCGGCAGGGCCATCCGCAGCCGGGCCGCCGCCTCGGTCGCGCCGATCGCGGCCAGATGCGGCGCGGGCAGCCAGCCGGCGAAGTCCAGCGGTCCACGGCCGGAGAGCCGACGGCACAGCGCCGCCAACTCCGCCGCGCCGGGCCGCTCTTCGGGACGGGCGGCCAGACAGAGCCGGAGCACCCCGCGCAGCGGTTCGGGGTACGGCGCGAGGTCCGGCGGCTCGCGGTCGGTGCCCGCGATGCGCGCCGCGACCGCGAGGGCGCTGCCCCGTCCGTACGGATGCTGCCCGGTGGCGGCGAGTCCGGCGAGCAGTCCGAGCGCGAACACATCGGCGGCGGGGGTGAGTTCGCGTCCGAGGGCGTGCTCGGGCGACATGTACTTCGGGGTGCCCACCAGTCGTCCGGTGGTGGTGAGCCGGACCGCCCCGGCGGCCTTGGCTATGCCGAAGTCGAGCAGCCAGGGCCCGTCGGCGGCGAGCAGCAGGTTGCCGGGCTTCACATCGCGGTGGATCACCCCGGCGTGGTGCACGCAGTCCAGGGCGCGGGCCGCGCAGGCGAGCAGGTGCAGCACGGCTTCGGGCGGCAGCGGGCCGTGTGCCTCAAGGGCGTCGTCCAGGGGGACGCCCGGGATGTAGCGGGTGGCGAGCCAGGGGCGGGGGCCCTGCGCCGAGTGGTCCAGAACGGGGGCGACATGCGCCCCGTACACCCGCTGGGCGGCCTCGACCTCGCGGGCGAAGCGGCGGCGGAACTCCTCGTTCTCCGCGTACTGACCGCGGATCAGTTTCAGGGCCACCGGCTGGCTGCCCCGGGTGCGGGTGAGGTAGACCGTGCCCATGCCGCCCTCGCCTATGCGGGCTTCCAGGACATAGCCGGAGATCTGGCGCGGGTCGTCCGCGCGCAGCGGCGGAAAACGGGTGTCGGACACCGCGATCTCCCTTCCCCCCAGGGCCTCTTGCGGTGCTGCCGAGGCCTTCGTGCCGATGGGGAACGAGACTATCGCGGCCCACTGACAACGGGCGGCGCGTTCGTCGCGGCCCACAGTCTGCGGCACGAGAGCAGCGCGGCGCCCAGCAGCAGCCCGTTGCGCAGGACCATCAGCGAGGTGCCGACCGCGGTCCCGGCCATGACCTGGTCGTAGAGGGTCGGGAAGGCGAGGGCGCTCAGGGCGGCGGCGGGCAGCATCAGCAGCGCCACGGGCCGCTGGCAGGTCTGCCGGGAGGCCAGGCACACGGCGGCCAGGCCCAGCAGCCAGACCAGGTACTGCGGACTGATCACCCGGCTGGTCACGGTGAAGAGCAGCACCGCGCACAGGGCCGCGTCCGCCGGAGTGGCCGCCGTCCAGCGGCGCGCCCTGACGCGCCACAGCAGCAGCCAGCAGAAGGCGAGCGCGGTCAGGGCCAGGGCGAGCCCGGCCACGGAGGAGACGTACGGGCCGGTGAACTCCATGGCGCCGTACCGGTAGACGACCCGGCCCGGCCAGCGCGCGAGGAGGTGCGCGAGCTGGAGGGCGGTGCCGCCGAGCGACTCGATCTGCACGCCCCGGCTGCCCTGCTGGCGCAGGAAGTCCAGGGTGTGGCTGAAGCCGAGGGCGAGTACGGCGAGCAGGGCGGCGGCCGCGCCGAGCGCCGCCGTCCACGACGCGCGCGTGGTGCGACCGCGCGGGGTGCCGATCAGGGTCAGCGCGGGCCACACCTTGACCAGCGCGCCGACCCCGGCGAGCGCCCCGCCCAGGCGCGGTCTGCGCCGTACGCAGAGCAGGGCGGCCACGGCCGGGGCGGTGACCAGGACGTCGTAGCGGCCGTAAGGGAGGTGGAGCAGCAGCGGCAGGCCGCCCACCCAGGTCCAGACGCCCGCCGCGCTGCCGCCCGGGCGGGCCCCGGCCCGTACGAGGGCCACGGTGATCAGCGCGTCGGCGGCCAGGGTGAGTGCGACGAACGCCTGGAAGAAGGTGAGGAACGGCAGCAGCGCGGGGGAGAGGATCACCGCGCCCGCGCCCGGCGGGTACTGCCAGGTGGGATCGCCGTATGGGAAGTGGCCGGAGGTCAGCTGCCCGTACCACTGGCGGTAGAGCACGTACACCTCGCCGCTGACCCCGCCGACGCCGAGGGAGTCGTCGACGAGGAGGAACAGCATCAACGCGCGCGTGGCGAGCCAGGTGGCGGCGAGGGCGGCGTACCGGGCGCGGCGGTCCGCGGCGCCCGGGCCGGGGGCGGTGGACGGAGCGGGGACACGCAGCTGCTGGGTCGTCATCGCCCAGAAGTTTAGACCGTTTTGGAATAATTATTCGTACCGGTGTGACCCTAATTTTTCCAGTTGTGCATTATTTCTTTCCGGTGTATTCCTCATACGCCTCGACCACCTCGCCGGCCGGGCCGTCCATCCGCAGGACCCCCGACTCCAGCCAGATCGCCCGGTCGCAGGTCTGCTTGATGGTGCCGTTGCTGTGGCTCACCAGGAAGACCGTGCCCGCCTCCGCGCGCAGCTCCTCGATCCGCTCCCGGCTGCGCCGCTGGAAGCGGGCGTCGCCGGTGGACAGGGCCTCGTCGATCAGCAGGACGTCGTGGGACTTGGCGGCGGCGATGGAGAACCGCAACCGGGCGCCCATCCCGGCGGAGTAGGTGCGCATGGGGAGCGAGATGAAGTCGCCCTTGCCGTTGATCCCGGAGAAGTCGACGATGTCGTCGTAGCGGTCCCGGACCTCCTGGCGGGACATGCCCATGGCGAGGCTGCCGAGGGTGACGTTGCGCGCTCCGGTGAGGTCGTTCATCAGCGCCGCGTTGACGCCGAGCAGGGAGGGCCGGCCCTGGGTGAAGATCCGGCCCCTCGCGGTCGGGAGCAGGCCCGCGACGGCCTTCAGGAGGGTGGACTTTCCCGAGCCGTTGGAGCCGATCAGGCCGATCGCCTCACCCTTGCGGGCGACGAAGCTGACGCCCTTGACGGCGTGCACCTCGCGGACGCCCGGGGTGGCCCGGCGGGAGGCGATCCGGCTGAGCGCCGAGGTGGCGCTGCCCCTTCCTTTGGAGGAGCCGCCGTTCACCTTGTAGACGACGTGCACCTCGTCGGCGATCACGGTGGGGGCGCCGGTCACGGCGGGAGTGCTGTCAGCCACGGCCGTACGTCTCCTCTGCCTTCCAGAAGTAGACGAACCCGGCGACGAGGGCGAGGAGCGCCCAGCCGCCCGCGACCGCCCACACGTGCGGCGGAAGCTGCTCCGCCTGGAAGCTGTGGATCAGCGCGAAGCGCATCAGGTCGATGTAGACGGCCGCCGGGTTGTACTGGAGCACCTTCACCAGGCCGTGCGGCAGCGAGCTGTGGGTCATCAGCTGCGGCAGGCTCCACATGACGCCCGAGACGTACATCCAGGTGCGCAGGACGAACGGCATCAGCTGCGAGATGTCCGGGGTCCTGCTGGCGATCCGGGCCATGGCGAGCGAGAGGCCCGTGTTGAACATGGCCTGGAGGACCAGCGCGGGCACGGCGATCAGCCAGGAGAGCGCCGGGTAGACGCCGACGGCGACCAGGATCATGGCGAGCGCGGCGATGGAGAAGAGCAGTTGCTGCAACTGCTGGAGCGCCAGCGCGACGGGCAGGGACGCGCGCGGGAAGTGCAGGGCGCGCACCAGGCCCAGGTTGCCGGTGATCGCGCGCGTGCCCGACATGATCGAGTTGGCGGTGAAGGTCCAGATGAAGACGCCGGTGACCAGGAACGGGATGTAGTCCGGGACGCCCTGCTTGGTGCCCATCAGGACGCCGAAGATGAAGTAGTAGACCGTCGCGTTGAGCAGCGGCGTCATCAGCTGCCAGATCTGGCCCAGCTTCGCCCCGCTGTACTGCGCGGTGAGCTTGGCGGTGGCGAACGCCGAGATGAAGTGGCGGCGCTCCCAGAGCTGGTGGACGTACTCCTTGAGCGGGGGCCGGGCGCCGCTGACCGTCAGGCCGTACCTGGCGGCCAGTTCGGCGGCGCTCAGGCCCTGGTCGGGGTCGGCGGGCCGGATGTCCCGCGCGGGTGCGGGCGGGGCCGGCGGTGCTGCGGTCTGGCTCACAACGGTCGCTTTCGACGTGGCTTCGCGGGCGGGCGTTGGTGGCGGGGGCGCCTGTTCCGGCGCGGCGCGCCGCCCGGCCGGGGTGCTCGGGAGGCCGGGGCGTTGCCGGGCGGTGAACCTGCGGTGACGGCGGGACGGGTCCGTATCGTCGTCACGTCGAGCGTAGGACGCGACGGCGTCGCAACGCAACCGTCTCGTCGTATCGCTATCCTCAAGACATGACCAACTCGGACGCCCCGGCCCCCGCCGGCCCCCAGCGCCGCGCCCCGGCCGGCGCCGCCGTGCTGCGCTCGGACGTGACCGAGGCCATCCGCAAGGCCGTGTTCGAGGAGCTGGCGGCGGTCGGGTTCGCCCGGATGTCGATCGAGGGCATCGCGCGCCGCGCCGGAGTGGGCAAGACGGCCGTCTACCGCCGCTGGAAGTCCAAGCTGAGCCTGGTCCTCGACCTGGTGTCCGCCTTCGCCGCCCAGGGTCTCCCGGTGCCGCACACGGGCTCGCTGCACGGGGACATCCGGGCGCTGCTGACGGTGGCGTCGATGGCCCTGCGCCACCCCGTCGCCTCCCAGGTGATCCCGGACCTGCTGGTCGAGTCCGTCCGGCACCCGGAGATCGCCGACGCCATCAAGGGGGCGTTGCTCGACGGGCAGAAGGGCGTCGCGGCGGTCGTCGTGCGCGAGGCCGTGGAGCGCGGCGAGCTCCCCGAGGGAGCCGACCCGGACCGCGCCCTGGACCTGATCGTCGGACCGCTGTACTGGCGGCTGGTGGTGGTCCGGGGCGATCTGCCACAGGGCTACCTGGACGATCTGGCCACGTCGGCGGTGGCGGCGCTGAAGGCGACGGGCTGAGGGGGCACGCGGTCGCGGACCGTGCGACGGGAATCGGGCAGGCGCGTCCCGTGAGGGGCCGTGGCGCGCCGGACAGCCGTCCTCCCGGCGGAGCGCTCAGTACGCGACCCGGGCCAGCACCTCGCCGCTGCGCGGGCTGAACGCGACCACCACCGCCTCCTCGGGGAGGCGTTCCTTCGGCGTGAGCAGCAGCCAGCGCACTCCGTAGCGCCGGGCGATGGCCGCGCGCGCGTGGCGGGGCGTCGAGGGGGACAGATAGCGCGTCACCGCCGCCTTGCGGCGCAGCCGTTCGGCCTCCGGGAGCGCCGGGTCCGGCCACACCGGGGCCACCAGGAAGGGCCCGTACCCGGGCAGGGAGCGCACTACGTAGTAGCCGTCCGCCAGAACGGTCTCGCCGGGCGGGATGTGCTGGGCGGCCCAGCCGTACGTGCCCCAGTGCGGGGGGCGCTCCACGCCCCGTACGCCCAGGCTCGGCGCCACCGCACCCGCCTGGGCCGAGACGAACCCCAGGCACGCCCCGGCCGCCGCGAGCGGGGCCAGCGCGCGGCGGACCGCCGACCAGGGGCGCGGCCGGGCCAGTTCGACGGCGAGCGCGACCTGCGCGGGCACCGGGGCGACGGCGAGCAGCCGGCCGTAGGTGTAGTGGCCGCTGGCCCAGCCGTACAGGACGACCAGCGCGAACAGCAGCGTCATCAGCGCCAGCGGGTCGCGCCGGTCGCGGCGCAGGCGCAGCAGCAGGGCGGGGCCGCCGAGCAGGGCCGCCAGCCAGTAACGGCCGGTCAGATTTTCATACAGAACCCTGTGCATGGGATCGATGCCGGTGTCACCGACGAGTGTGAAGATGTCGCAGTACGGCCAGGTCACGGCCACCGCGAACGCGCCCGCCCCCGCCAGCGCCCAGTGGACGGCCACCGCGCGGCTCCACGCCCCCTTCCGCGCGAGGGCGAGCCCGGCCGTGCCGATCACCGCGGCGATCGCGGTGATCGGGTGGACGAGGACGACCACGCCGGTGAGCACGCCGAGCGCGGCGTACTCCAGCGGGGCCGCCCGCCACCGGGCGGTCCGGGAAGAGCGTTCCGTCAGCCGGCCCGCCAGGGCCCAGACGTGGAAGGTGAGGCCGATGGCGAACGTGCTCGGATAGGACAGGTTGCCGGTCATCGACAGCAGACCGAGGAACCCGCTCCACCAGGTCACCGCGGTGCCCCACAGCACCGACGAGAAGACCAGGGCGAACACCGGCGCCCACGCGCGCGTGGAGAACAGCCGGGTGAAGCGGCCGAGCCCGGTGAGCAGGACCAGCAGGTTGAGCGGCCCGAAGAGCCGTACCACCACCCGGCCGGGCACCTCGGTGAGCTGCGCGAACACGCCCTGGACCACGGAGTACGGCGAGAAGTACGGGCTGCCCGCGCCCGGCAGGTCCGCCATCGGGTGGGCCGGGGCGAGCAGATCGGCCTTCAAACGCTCCACCACGGCGGCGTGCGTGCCCAGGTCGCAGCAGAACGGCACCCGCCAGGCCGCCGCCGACATCACCACCCAGAACACCCCGCCGAGCACGAAGTACGGCGTGACGCGCCAGGCGGGGGCCGGGGGCGGCGCGTCGTCGGGGCGGGCGGCCGCGCGCCGGGGTGCCGGAAGCCGGGCGGGGCCGGCGGGAGGAGAGGTGCGCACAGGTCATCGGTTCCGTGGGGGTGGTGATCCGCACCGGCATCGCGCGCCGATCACCCGATCAGCAGCCCCCGGCGTCGCTCGGTCGACGCGCCCCCGGGTCCGGGTCCAGGTCCGCGCCCGGGTCCAGGTCCGTACCCGCGCCCGGGTCCAGGGGGCGCTCCGGCGTGCCCCAGGCCTGCCCCGCCGGCTCCCGCCGGGTGGCGGCCGCGGCCGCCACCGCCGAGGGCGCGGGGCGGCGGTCCTCCAGGGGCACCACCGGCGGCCATCCGGTGCTCTGGCCGAGGAAGACCCGGCGCACCACGCGCTCCGCCGCGTGCCCGTCGTCGTACGGACAGAACCTGGCGCGGAACGCGGCCCGCAGCTGGGCCGAGCGGGAGCCGCGCCAGTGGCCGGTGGAGAAGATGTCGATCAGCTCGTCCTCGGTGCGGGCGATCGCGCCCGGCGGGAAGGTCCGCAGGTCGAAGTAGGTGCCGCGGGCCGCCTCGTAGGCCTCCCGGTCGTCGGCGTGGATGACGATCGGGCGGTCCAGATTGGCGTAGTCGAACATCAGTGAGGAGTAGTCGGTGATCAGCGCGTCGGCGGCCAGGCACAGCTGTTCGACCGACGGGTGCCCGCTGACGTCGATGATCCGCGGGTGCGCCTCCTCGGCCGGCGGCGCGCCGTACGCGGGGTGCGCGCGGGTGAGCAGGACGACCCCGGGGCCCAGCGTGCGGGCCACGCGTTCGAGGTCGAGGGGAAGGTACCGGCCGCGCGTGTAGTCGCGGTGCGTCGGCGCGTAGAGGAGGGCGGTGGCGTCGGCGGGGATGCCCAGGCCGTCGCGGAGCCGGGCCACATCGGCCGCGTCCGCCCGGTGGAAGACGTCGTTGCGCGGAGAGCCGTATGCGAGGGTGGTGCAGCGCGAGGGGTGGGTGCGCTCCCAGGTGAGGGTGGAGTGGAGGTTGGCGGAGAGGCCGTAGTCCCATCTGCCGCTGTCGGCGACCAGAGCGGCGAAGTCCGTCTGCCGGGCCGCCGCCGGACGGTCCATCAGGTCGAGTCCCATGGTCTTGAGCGGGGTGCCGTGATGGGTCTGGAGCAGCACCTGGCCCTTCCGCTTGACCAGCCGGTTGTCGAACGCCACATTGCTGACCAGGTACTTCGCCCGGGCCAGCGCCGTCCAGTACGCGAAGGTGTCCGGCGCCACCCGGGCGGTCGCGGGCGGCACGGTGTGCAGGTGCGCGGGCGCCGCCACCCAGAGGGTGCGCACCCGGGGCACCAGCTCGCGCACCTTCGCCTCGATCGCGGCCGGATGGCAGGCGTACCCCCTGTTCCCGTACGCGCTGAACACCGCCTCGTCCCGCACCGGCAACCGCCGCTGGATCCGGTAGTGCAGGTGGAGCACCCCCGAGCGCAGAGCGCGACCGAGGGCGCTCAGTGACCGTCCCGCGCGGGCGCGCGCGGCGCCGAGCGCCTCAAGGCCTCGGAACACGCGGTGGGCGCCGAGCCGCAGCAGGCCGTGCCGCACCCGAACGCGCGGGGCGCGCGGGTGACCGTCACGGACGTGGTGGCGGCGGTACTGGGCGCGGGCACGCCGGAAGAACTCGGCGCGACCGCCGCGCGACAACCGCGCCCGCGCGGTGAACACGGCCAGGAAGTGGTCGGCCATCCTCCAGAAGACCAGGGGGCGCAGCGGGGCGAGTTCGGGGCGCGCGTCGATGAACGCGAACACCCTCTCGTACTGCTCGAAGAGGTCGAAGTGGCGGCGGCCGGCCGTGGACAGCACGCTGCCGGGGCGGTCCTCCCGGTGGTGGACGCAGACCCGGTCCAGGGTGGTGAGCGTCTCGGCGGCCAGCAGCGCCGAGTACGTCCAGGGCACGTCCTCGTAGCAGCCGGCGGTGAAGCCGAGGCCCTGCTCCTCGATGAACCCGCGGCGGTACGCCTTGTTCCACACCGCGCTCGCCGACTGGAGCAGCCCCGGCCGGTCCGCGAGCCGGAAGGTGGCGGGACCGGCCTCGGTGAGCCGGCCGGCGGCCTCGTCGCGGACCTGCTCGCCCGACCAGAACGTCCGCACGTGGTCGTGGACCAGGACGTCCGGGTCCCCGGTCTCCTTGAGCCGGTCCGCCACGGCCTGGAGGGCGCCCGGGGCGAGGGTGTCGTCGGCGTCGAGGAAGACCACGTAGTCGCCGGTGGCGTGGGCGAGCCCGGCGTCGCGGGCTGGGCCCGGGCCCGTGGTGGCGGCCAGGTGCAGGGCGGTGACGCGGCGGTCACGGGCGGCGTGTTCGTCGATGATCGCGCCGGACGCGTCCGGTGAGCAGTCGTCCACCGCGATCAGTTCCAGATCGTCGTACGACTGGCTCAGCACCGAGCCCAGACAGCCGTGGAGATGGGCCTGGACCTTGTACACGGGAACGATCACGCTGAACCGGGGCATGGCCCGTAGAACGGCGGACGGCGCGGACGGGTTACGCCGGAGGGGCACCCGGGGTGAAGCCGTGGCGCACGCTTGACGCGGGGCGTCCCGTGAGCGCCGCCGGGGCCCGGGGCGCCGTCCGGCTACTTGACGGCGCCCGCCATCACCCCCGACACGAACTGCCGCTGGAAGGCGAAGAAGACGGCCAGCGGGATGACCATGGAGACGAAGGCGCCGGGCGCCAGGACGTCGATGTTGTTGCCGAACTGCCGTACCTGCTGCTGGAGGGCGACCGTGATCGGCGGGTGCTTGGAGTCCGCGAAGATCAGCGCGACCAGCATGTCGTTCCACACCCACAGGAACTGGAAGATGCCGAGCGAGGCGATCGCCGGGCCGCCCAGCGGCAGGACGACCCGGGTGAACAGGCGTACCTCGCCCGCCCCGTCGAGCCGTGCGGCCTCCAGGAGCTCCCGGGGGATCTCCGCGAAGAAGTTCCGCAGCAAGAAGATCGCGAAGGGCAGGCCGAAGGCGACGTGGAAGGTGATGACACCGACCGTCGTCTCGAAGATCCCGATCTTGCCGAAGAGCTTGGCGACGGGGACGAGGGCGACCTGGACGGGTACGACGAGCAGGCTCACCACGACCATGAACCACCAGTCCCGGCCCGGGAAGTCCATCCACGCGAAGGCGTATCCGGCGAACGAGCCGATGACGACGACCAGGACGGTCGCGGGCACGGTGATCAGCACGGTGGACAGCAGCGAGTCGGTGATCGTGCTGTTGTCCAGCAGGCTGGAGTAGTTGCGGAAGGTGAGCTGGGACGGCTCGGTGAAGACCTTCCACCAGCCGCTGGAGGCGATGTCGGAGGAGCCGCGCAGCGAGGACAGCAGCAGCCCCACGGTCGGCATCAGCCAGAACAGCCCGACCAGGACGAGGAAGACGCGCAGCGCCCCGCCGCCGGCCCGGGCGGCGATCCGGGCGGGCAGGGACTGCTTGGCCTTGACGACCCCCACGACTGTCATCGTTCGGCCTCCCGCCGCGTCCTGCGGATGTTGCTGTGCTGTCCCGGGGGGCGACCCCCGGACCCCCGGCAGGGGGTGGTGGTGGCGCGGGCCGTCGTCATCGTCGCGCCTCCCGTCGCATTCTGCGGATGTTGAAGAGCATCACCGGTATGACCAGGACCAGCAGCAGGACCGCGATCGCGCTGCCGACGCCGAGGTCCGCGTCCGTTCCGAACGAGGAGCGGTAGAGCTGGAGCGCCAGTACATTGGCGTCATCCTGGCTGGAGCCGGGCGCGATGATGAAGATCAGGTCGAAGATCTTCAGCACATTGATCATCAGGGTGACCAGGACGACCGCGAGGACGGGCGCGAGCAGCGGCACGGTCACCCGCCGGAACACCTGCCACTCGTTGGCGCCGTCCACCCGCGCCGCCTCCAGGAGTTCGCGCGGCAGCCCGGCGAGTCCGGCGGCGATGAGCACCATCGCGAACCCGGCCCACATCCAGATGTACGAGCCGATGATGGCGGGGGTGACGAGGGTCGGGCCGAGCCAGTTCACGCCGTTGTAGGGCTCGCGGAAGTTGCTGCGGGGCAGCCGCAGCCTCGCCCCGTCGGCCTTGGCGGGCAGCGTGAAGGTCCCGTCCGCGCGGGCGCTGGTGGTCGCGACGACCCGGCCGTCCCGTACGGCCTCGATCTTGAGGCCCTTGAGGCCCAGCTCCTTGGAGTCGATGGTGTTGGGGGTCCCGCCGCCCCCTTTGGTGAAGTCGAGCCAGGCGGTACCGGTGATCCCGCCGGGGCCGGCCGCGGCGGGCCGGGCCGGCTTCGCGGACGACGGCATCTTCTCCGCGGGCACCCCGACGAGCGGCAGCAGCGCGCTCCGCCCGGCGCGGACGGCGTCCTTGGTGACGAAGGAACCGTCGCCGCCCGGCCCCAGCGGGGCCGCGGGCAGCGGACGGGCCCGGGGGAACCCGGCCGACTCGGCGAAGGTGTCGTGCACCCCCACCCAGACGGCGTTGGCGACGCCCCGGTCCGGGTCCTGCTCGTACACCAGCCGGAAGATGATCCCCGCGGCGAGCATCGAGATCACCATCGGCATGAAGACGATCAGCTTGAACGCCGTTCCCCAGCGCACCCGTTCGGTCAGTACGGCGAAGATCAGTCCGAGGGCGGTGGCGATGGTCGGGGCGCAGACCACCCAGATCGCGTTGTTCTCCACCGCCTTCAGGATGGTGTCGTCGGTGAAGAGCGTCTTGTAGTTGTCGATCCCCGCGAAGCCGTCGCCGGACCGGTCGAAGAACGAGCGGTAGACGGAGTACCCGATCGGATACACCACCAGCGCGCCCAGCAGGACGAGCGCGGGCAGCAGGAAAGCGGCGGCGAAGTAGACGCGCGTCCCGGTGACGCTCTTGGCGGTCCTGCGGCCGGGCGGGGCCGACGGGGGAGGTGGCGAGGCGGGGGAGGCGGGTGAGGGGACCGGCGCGGTGGTCATGACCGGGTCAGTTCTTGTACGCCGCGGCCGCGTCGGCCTCCAGCCGGGCCTGGGCGCCGCTCACGTCCTTGGGGTTCTTGAGGAAGTCCTGGAGGTCCTTCCACTCGCCCTTGCCCGGTGTGCCGCCGAAGGACTGCGGCGCCTGGTCGGACATGTCGAACCGCACGTCGTCCCCGGCCGCGATCAGGGCCTTGGCGATGTCCCGCTGGACGTCGTTGGGGTACGCGGCGAGGTCGACGGCCTTGTTGGGCGAGATGTACCCGCCCGCCGCGGCCCAGACCTTGGCGGCGTCCGCGGAGGCCAGCCAGGTGAGCAGGGCCTGGGCGCCCTTGGTGTCCTTGAGCGCGACGGCCGCGTCCCCGCCGGTGACGACGGGTGCCTTGGCGCCGACGGCGGGGAAGGGGAAGACCTTCGCGTCCGTACCGATCTTGGCGCTGGTCTGCGCGATGTTGACGCCGACGAAGTCGCCCTCGAAGACCATGCCCGCCTTGGGCTGGTCGCCGCCGGTGAAGGTCTGGGTGACGGAGGCGGGGAACTCGGTCTGCAGCGCGCCGTTCGCGCCGCCCGCGATCAGGTCGGGCTTGCCGAAGAGCTGGCCCAGGGTGGTCAGGGCGTCCTTGACGGACGGGTCGGTCCACTTGAGCCGGTGCTTGGCCAGCTGGTCGTACTTCTCCGGACCCGCCTGGGAGAGGTAGATGTTCTCGAACCAGTCGGTGAGGGTCCAGCCGTCGGCGCCGCCGACGGAGACCGGGGTGACGCCGGAGGCGGAGATGGTGTCGGCGGTGGCCAGGAAGTCCTTCCAGGTCTTGGGGACCTGGGCGCCTGCGGTGTCGAAGACCTTGGTGTTGTACCAGACCAGGGACTTGTTGGCGGCCTTGAAGTACACGGCGTACTGGGTGCCGTCGACCGCGCCCAGGTCCTGCCAGACCTTGGCGTAGTTCTTGGTGAGCTGGGCCTTGGCGTCCGGGCCGGCCGGCTTGACCCACTTCTTCTGCACGGCCTGCTGGATGGCGCCGACCTGCGGCAGCATGGCCACGTCGGGCGGGCTGCCACCGGCGATCTTGGTGCCGAGGAAGTTGACGATGGGGTCCTGGGCGGGGACGAAGGTGACGGTGGCGCCGGTGCGGCTCTCGAACTCCTTCAGCACTTTGACGAAGTTGGCCTGCTCGGGGCCGGTCCATACCGCGGCCACTTCGATCTTCTGCCCGTCCAGGCGGGGGAGGGTGACGGTGGCCGCCGTGCCGGACTTGCCGGGGGCCGGTTTCTTCTCGTCGTCCTTCTTGTCGTCGCCGCAAGCGGTGGCGGTGAGGGCGAGTACCCCGACGATGGCTATTCCGACCAACTTCCGGCCTGTACGCATGAGTCTGCCGCCTCCCGCTCACCGAGGTCGTCCCGTCCGGACAGTCCTACGCCGGGTGCGGGGGCCCCGCAATAGCGCGATCGCTGTCAACTGGATGATCGTGATGGGGTCGTGACGTGGGGTCGGCTCCGCTGGGGGTTGCCCGGGGTTTGTCTGCGGGGTGGTGTGTGGCTGGTCGCGCGGTTCCCCGCGCCCCTTTTGGGCCGGTGCTTCGTCTGCGGGCCGTCTGTGGCCGGGCGCGCAGTTCCCCGCGCCCCCAGGTGCCCAGGGGCGCGGGGAACAGCGCGAGCAACCCAGCACGGTCCGCAGACAAAAGAAGGAGCCCGGGGCGCAGCCCCGAAGGGGGCTGGGCGTAGCCCGGAGTGGAGGCGGGGCGCAGCCCCGAGGGTGGCGGGCCTTCCGCCCGGAGTGGGGGTGGGCGCAGGCCGGGAGGCGGGGGCGGGCGCGAGGGGGCTACAGGGTTGCCGGGGTTGCGGCCTGCACCACCCGCCCCGCCCTCTCCAACGCACTCGCCAGCAACGCCAGATCCGTAGGCCCGTTCCCCAGCTCCCGCACCGGGCGCCGGGTCGGCGGGTCACCCATCCGCTCCCACTCCAGCGGCACCACCGTCGGCCGCAGTGTCGCCGTGCGCGGTATCCGGCCCGTGACCCGGCCGCCCTGGAACGGCGTCACCGAGCCGTCCGGCCCGAACAGCCGCCCCCGCCCCGGCGACGGCTCCTCCGGCGACGGGGCGAGCGGGGGCGCGTCGAGCCGCACCACCTGCCGTACCCTGCGCGCCAGCTCCGTCTCCGCCGTACGCTCCGGGCGCGACGACGTCGCCACCAGGTGGACCCCCAGCCGCTCCCCGTCCCGCGCCACCGCCTCCAGCGCGCGCACCACCGACCCCGCCGCGGGCCGCCCGGGGCTGCCCAGCGCGGGTGCGAGCAGCGCGTCGAAGTCGTCCACCAGGACGAAGAGCCGCGCCGGCCGCGGCGGCCCCGCCTCCGTACGCGTACGCCCCAGCGGGCGCAGCCGCAGCGTGCTCGTGGACGGCGTGTCCTCCTCGCCCCGCTGCTCACCGGGGGCCGGCGGCCGGGGGCTCCCCACCCGCCCCGCCACCTCCTCGTCCCCGTGCGCGGACTCGTGCCCGGACTCCTGCCGGGCGAGCCACTCGGTGAACCCCAGGTCCCCCAGCAGCTCCGCCCGCCGCTTCAGTTCCGCCCCCAGCGCCTGCGCGAACTCCCGCATCCGGACCGGGTCCGATGCCACCAAGTGCGTGGAGACATGGGGGAGTTCGGTGCAGGGGCGCAGCCCCTCGCCGCGCTCCCCGCCCGCCCCGTCGACCAGCACGAGCGCCAGCCGGTCCGGCCGCGCCCCCGCCGCCAGCGACGCGGCGACCGCCCTCAGCAGCTCCGTACGCCCGCTGCCCGCCGGGCCCTCGACCAGCAGATGCGGGCCCTCCGAGGCGAGGTCGACCCCGACCGGGCCGCGCGGACCGGTGCCGAGCACCGCCGCGCCGTCCGGCGCAGACTCCCAGCGGGCCATCAGCGACGCCGGGGTGGCCCGCGCCAGGCCCAGCTCGTCGAGCAGCCGGGACGAGGGGGGCAGCGCCACCGGGGGCCGGCCGGGCGCGGCCGTACCGTCGCCCGCCCGCAGTGGCGCGAGCGCCCGCGCGAAACGCTCAGCCCAGGCCACCGACACCGCGTCGACCGCCGCCAGCGTGCCGTGCCCGGCCGGACGCCCGCCCGCCGTGCGCAGCAGCCGCAGCGCCGTGGCCACGTCCCCGCTCAGCAGCGCCGCCGCCCCGCACTCGCGGAAGGGGAGCGAGACCGCGCACGCCGACTCGTACGTCGCCTCCACCGGCGACACCGGCGAGGCCGGCGGCGTCTCGGCGAGGCAGAGCAGATGGATACCGGCCGCGCCCCCGGCGCAGGCGAGCCGGGCCGTCGTCTCGCGTAGCACGGACGAGCCGGGGTCACCGTCGACGATCACCACCGTGTACGGACCCGAGTAGCGGCGGGTGGCGTCGGCCACGGCCGCCGCGTCGGCGGAGGCCCAGCCGGGGCCGAGCGGGCTGTCGTCCAGGCGCCGGACCAGCTCGGTCGTCCGGGCGGTGGCCTGCTCGCGGTCGTACGCCAGGAGCAGTCGGCAGTCCTGGCCGTGCCCGGGGCGCACATGCGGGAGCCAGCCCAGCCAGCCCCACTCCGCCGTACGCGTCTGGAGACTGCGGCCGCGCTCGGTACTGATGAGGACGATCTCCAGATCGGCCGGTGCGTGCAGCGCGGCGAGCTGGGCCACGGCCGCCCGCGCCAGCCCGTTCAGCCTGGCGCGGGGCCCGGCGAGCCCCAGCGAGCCCACCTCCCGCAGCCCGACGGTCACCGGCACGGCCACCAGCTCGCCCCGGTCCGCCGTCCCGACCCGGATCGCCAGCTCCTCCGGGTGCCCGGGGCGCCGCTCCCACAGCCTCGGCCCGGGGCCGAGCGCGGTCAGCAGCAGCGCGGCCGGGTCGGGCCAGCGCTCGGGCGCGGGCGGGGCGGCGCCCGGCGCCACGGCGGCGGTCTCGGCCGGCGCCGGTTCGTCCACGGACTCGGGCCGCCCGCCGGTCAGCCGCCGCGCCCAGGCCCCGATCCCGCCGCGCCGCCGCGCGGCCGTCCCGTCGTCCGCGCTCGTGTGCTCGTGCTCGGGGCTCTCGGGCAGCCGCGTGCCACGGGGAGGCGTCCCGACCCGCCGACTGACGGCGGGCCCGGGCCCCGTCCCGTACGACTCACCCTCCGGCCCGCGCCCGTCCCGGTACGGCACCCCCTCCGGCCCGGGGCCATGCCCCCGACTCCCGGACCGGGCGCCGTAGCCCTGATTTTCCGACCCAGGCCGGTGTGCCTCGCCCCCGGGCCCGGGGCCGTAGCCCTGACCCCCGGGCCCGGGCCCGTACGCCTCGCCCCCCGGCCGGGCGCCGTAACTCTGATTCCCCGGCCCGGGGCCGTACCCCTGGCCCCCCGGCCCGAGCCCATACGCCCCCCCGGCCCGCCCAGGGCCGTAACCCTCACCCCCGGGCGCGAAACCGCCGCCCTCACCGCCGCCCTCCCGGGCACCCCCCCGCGCCCCCGACACGCCGCCGTACGTGCCGAACCCGCCCTCCGTAAGGCCCCGCCCCGCCTCCCCGGACGTCTCGCCGCCGCCCCGCGCATGCGGGCGTCCGCCGCTCTCCCTCGCGTCGGCGGGTACGGGGCCGCCCGGCACCGGTGCGCTCCCCGTGCCATGGGTCGTCGGTCCGGGTGCGGCGGGGGCCGGCTCGCTCGACGCGCGCGGGGACGGCACCCGGGCGGCGGAACCGGGGCCGGGTGCGAGCGGCGCGGCCTCCCCGGGCCCGAGCGGGGCCGGGGAAGCCGCGGGGGTCACCCGGATGTGGCCCTCCCCGTCCGGCGTCGTGGGCAGCGGGCGCGGGGACGGGGCACCGGTGCTCAGGCGCAGCGCGGACTCGCCGAGGCGCAGCAGCGCCCCCACCGGCAGCCGCACCGGGTGCGGGCCGACCGGGGTGCCGTCCACGCGCGTGCCGTTGGTCGAGCCCAGGTCGGCCACCGAGACCCGGCCGCCCTCGCCGACCGTGACCGCGCAGTGCAGCCGGGAGACGTCCGGGTCGTCCAGCGGGACGTCGGCGTCCGCCGAGCGGCCGACGCGGATCTGGCCGCCGTGGAGCAGATGCACTCCGCCCGCGTCCGGCCCCGCCACGACGCACAGGCGCGCGCGGGCCGCCTCCTCGTGCTCCTCGTACGCGTACGTCGACGAGTCGGACGGGGCGGAGAGGGACAGCACCGCCCCGTCCACCAGGGGCGGTTCGCCCAGGACGCGGCGCTGGAGGTCGAGCCGCTCACGGCCCGCGTAGAGCACGACCGTGCTCGACACCTCGGAGCCGGACGCGGCCGTGGCGAGGCCCGAGGCGACGGCCGCGAGGGCGGTCCCGGCGGGCGCGGTCACGAGCACGTCGCAGGCGCGCGCGGCAGCGTGGCCGCTGCGCGGCGCGAGGACGGTCAGCCGGATCTGCATCGCCTCGGCGGTCCCTTCTGCGCGGGGGTGCCGGGCAGGGAGGGAACGGCCCTTGTGATTCCCCCCACCAGGCACACATGTCGTGCTGAGGGCATCCTCGCACCTGCCACTGACAACACGCCCGCCACCCACCTCCAAGTGATCTTGAATGATCGGCTCTCGACGCGAATGTGGCCGCAAAGTGGCCGGTTGCGCACCTCGGCGGAATCGTTCACCCCGCTCCGGCACGGCCGTTCGGCAACCTTCCGTGCGACGGCGGCGTCTTCCCTTCGAACAGCGGAAGCGTGTGGTCCGTGCCGCCACGGCCGCCGCCGAAGCCGTGGTGACAGCCGTCGGCACTACAGTGGGCGGCCCGGGGGACACCCGAGGAGACCCGGATCCAGCCAGACCAGCAGGGAGCGCATGACGTGCGGCCGGTAGGCAGCAAGTACTTGCTCGAGGAGCCGCTCGGACGCGGTGCCACGGGTACCGTCTGGCGCGCCCGCCAGCGTGAGGCGGCGGGCGCCGAGGCGGCCGTGGCCGGCCAGCCCGGCGAGACCGTCGCGATCAAGGTCCTCAAGGAGGAGCTCGCCCACGACGCCGACGTCGTGATGCGGTTCCTGCGCGAGCGGTCGGTGCTGCTGCGCCTGACACACCCCAACATCGTGCGCACCCGCGACCTGGTCGTCGAGGGTGATCTGCTCGCCCTGGTCATGGACCTGGTCGACGGCCCGGACCTGCACCGCTATCTGCGCGACAACGGGCCCTTCACCCCGGTCGCCGCGTCCCTGCTCACCGCGCAGATCGCGGACGCGCTCGCCGCCAGCCACGCCGACGGCGTGGTCCACCGCGACCTGAAGCCCGCCAACGTCCTGCTCGACGAGCGCGACGGCGCCATGCACCCGATGCTCACCGACTTCGGCATCGCGCGCCTCGCCGACTCCCCGGGCCTGACCCGTACGCACGAGTTCGTGGGCACGCCCGCGTATGTGGCGCCGGAGTCCGCCGAGGGCCGTCCGCAGACTTCCGCCGTCGATGTCTACGGCGCCGGAATCCTGATGTACGAGCTGGTCACCGGGCGTCCGCCGTTCGCCGGGGGCACGGCTCTGGAGGTGCTGCACCGGCATCTGAGCGAGGAGCCGCGCCGCCCCACCACCGTGCCCGCCCCGCTGTGGACGGTCATCGAGCGCTGTCTGCGCAAGAACCCGGACGAGCGGCCGAGCGCGGAGAACCTCGCGCGCGCCCTGCGCGTGGTGGCCGACGGCATCGGGGTGCACTCCACCCCGGCCCAGGTCGAGGCGGCCGACGGCGTCGGCGCGCTGCTCGCGCCCGACCCGGCGCCCGCGCCCGTCCCGGACACGCCCGGCGCGGCCGACCCGACCCAGGTGCTGCCCACCAACGCGGGCTCGTACGACCCGAACGCCGCGACCTCGTACCTGCCGCACACGCCCGGCGCCGCGGACCCGACCGCCGTCCTGCCGGGCCGGGGCGCGGCCGACCCGACGGCGGTGCTGCCGCCGGTGCCGCAGGGGCAGAACCAGTTCGGCGCCCAGGGCGGCCCCGACCGCCCCGAGGAGCCGCACCCCTGGCAGTCCCAGCTCCAGGCGGCCCGCGACCGCAACGAGCAGACGCAGGTGCAGTACCTGGACCCGGAGCAGGACCCGCTGCGCCGCCGCCCGCACCGCCAGGCGCAGCAGCCCCCGCAGCGTCCTCAGCAGCAGCGCCCCCAGCAGTACGCACCGCAGCAGCAGCCCCCGCAGTACCGGCAGCCGCAGCAGCCCCAGCCGTACGCGCAGCAGCCTCCGCAGCACCAGCAGTACGCGCCGCCGCCCCAGCACCAGCAGCGTCAGCAGTACGCGCCGCCGCAGGCGCCCCAGCAGCCGCAGGCACCCGCGCCGCGCGAGCCCCGTGAGCCGCGCCGCCGCAGCGCCAACCCGATGCGGATTCCGGGGCTCGGCTGCCTCAAGGGCTGTCTGTTCACCCTGGTCCTGCTGTTCGTGGCGGGCTGGCTGATCTGGGAGCTCACCCCGCTCCAGGACTGGGTGGCCGAGGGCAAGAGCTACTGGCAGGCGATCGGCGACGCCGTCTCCAAGGTGTCGGGCTGGATCGGCGACCTGGGCGCGAAAGCCAAGTAGCCGCGGCGCAGGCGGCAGGCGGCAGGCGGCAGGCGGCCGGGCAAGCAAGCAGCCCGGCAAGCCAGCAGGCGGCCGAGCGGGACAGAAGTGCCGCTCCGGCGGAAACGTGAGGGCGGGCCGGTCCGGGGACGGAGTCCCGTACCGGCCCGCCCTTTCCGCACCCCGCACCACCGACTTCGTAGATTTGTCGACTTCTCAGGGGTGATTTCCCGCTCGGAAGTGAAGGTTGGCGTCCGGGCCGCGTAGCCTCGGCGTGCACAGCCAGCCGCTGAGGGAGCAGTCTTGGCACGGAATATCGGCAGCCGGTACACCGCCCACCAGATCCTGGGGCGGGGCAGCGCCGGCACGGTGTGGCTAGGCGAGGGCCCGGACGGGCCCGTCGCCATCAAGCTGCTGCGCGAGGACCTCGCCGCAGACCAGGAGCTGGTCGGCCGCTTCGTCCAGGAGCGCACCGCGCTGCTCGGCCTCGACCATCCGAACGTCGTGGGCGTGCGCGACCTGGTCGTCGACGGCAACGACCTCGCCCTGGTCATGGACCTGGTGCGGGGCACGGACGTACGCACCCGGCTCGACCGCGAGCGCCGGCTCGCGCCCGAGGCGGCGGTGGCCATCGTCGCGGACGTGGCCGACGGCCTGGCAGCCGCGCACGCGGCCGGGATCGTGCACCGAGACGTCAAGCCCGAGAACATCCTCCTGGACATGCAGGGCCCGCTCGGCCCGGGTGGCGCGCACCCCGCGCTCCTGACCGACTTCGGCGTGGCGAAGCTGATCGACACCCCGCGCCGCACCAAGGCCACCCGCATCATCGGCACGCCCGACTACCTCGCCCCCGAGATCGTCGAGGGCCTGCCGCCGAGGGCGGCGGTCGACATCTACGCCCTGGCGACCGTCCTCTACGAGCTCCTGGCGGGCTTCACCCCCTTCGGCGGCGGCCACCCCGGCGCGGTCCTGCGCCGCCACGTCACCGAGACCGTGGTGCCGCTGCCCGGCATCCCGGACGAGCTGTGGCAGCTGATGGTCCAGTGCCTCGCCAAGGCTCCGGCCTCCCGGCTGCGCGCCTCGGAGCTCTCCGCCCGGCTGCGCGAGCTGCTGCCGCTGGTGGCCGGGATGCCGCCGCTGGACGTGGACGAGCCGGACGCCGAGGAGCCCGAGGAGCCGGTGTACGAGGAGCCCGCCGCCCCCTCCGGCAGGCCCCGCAGGGGCGCGGTGCCGCTGGTTCCGGGCGCTCCCCTGGACTCCAACCGCGACACCCACACCAGCATGCGCGTCCCCGGCCCCGACGAACTGGCCGGCGGCCCCCTGGGCACCGCCCGCGCCCCCCGCCCGGCGGGCACCCCGCGCCCGGGCTCGGCCCGGCACCGGGCGGACCAGCTGCGCCGGCGGCGGCTGATCCTGGGCGCCTCGGCGGTGGTGCTGACGGCGGCGGTGGCCGTCGGCGGCTGGCTCGCCACGTCGGGCGACGACGACAAGCCCCCGCAGGACTCCAAGCACTCGGCGCCGGCCCCGTAGTCCCTGGTCCGGACGCCCGCGGCACGGCGCGGGGGAAACGTCCTTGCGCACAGCCGTTACGCTGGACCCGTGGCAGTCGTCGATGTATCCGAAGAGCTGAAGTCCCTCTCCTCGACCATGGGGTCGATCGAGGCCGTCCTGGACCTCGACAAGCTGAGGGCAGACATTGCCGTGCTCGAGGAGCAGGCCGCGGCGCCGTCCCTGTGGGACGACCCGGAGGCCGCCCAGAAGATCACGAGCAAGCTTTCGCACCTCCAGGCCGAGGTCCGCAAGACCGAGACGCTGCGCGGCCGGATCGACGACCTCGCGGTGCTCTTCGAGCTCGCCGAGGAGATGGACGACGCCGACACCCTCGCGGAGGCGGAGGCCGAGCTGGTCTCGGTGCGCAAGGCGCTGGACGAGATGGAGGTCAGGACGCTTCTGTCCGGCGAGTACGCCGAGCGCGAGGCCCTGGTCAACATCCGCGCCGAGGCCGGTGGCGTCGACGCCTCGGACTTCGCCGAGCGCCTCCAGCGCATGTACCTGCGCTGGGCCGAGCGCCACGGCTACTCGACCGAGGTCTACGAGACGTCGTACGCGGAGGAGGCCGGCATCAAGTCGACCACCTTCGTGGTGAAGGCGCCGTACGCCTACGGCACGCTCTCCGTCGAGCAGGGCACCCACCGCCTGGTGCGGATCTCGCCCTTCGACAACCAGGGCCGCCGCCAGACCTCGTTCGCGGGCGTCGAGGTGCTGCCCGTCGTCGAGTCCAGCGACCACGTCGAGATCGACGAGGGCGAGCTGCGCATCGACGTCTACCGCGCCTCCGGCCCCGGCGGCCAGGGCGTCAACACGACCGACTCCGCGGTCCGCATCACGCACCTGCCGACCGGCATCGTCGTCTCCTGCCAGAACGAGCGCTCGCAGATCCAGAACAAGGCCAGCGCCATGAACGTCCTCCAGGCCAAGCTCCTCGAGCGCCGCCGCCAGGAGGAGCAGGCCAAGATGGACGCCCTCAAGGATGGCGGCAGCTCCTGGGGCAACCAGATGCGCTCCTACGTCCTGCACCCGTACCAGATGGTCAAGGACCTGCGCACCGAGTTCGAGGTCGGCAATCCGCAGGCCGTCCTCGACGGTGAGATCGACGGCTTCCTCGAAGCCGGAATTCGCTGGCGCAAGCAGCAGGAGAAGTAATCGACTGCCCTTTCGGGGCTTTGTCGACAAGGGAACTGCCGTTCTTTGAGCGGCAGTTCCCTTTTTACGTCACAGTCGCAACTCCGTACGACGGGCAAGTCACGCTATTTGGGGCATTCCGTACGCAACGGCCTTGACGTCATTCTTGGAAGTGCGGAAGGGTGACGCGCGGCATGCGTATTTCCGGGGCGCGTGTGACGGGGGCGACGGAGAAACGATCCCCCCGGTCCCGCGGCCCCCGGACGCTGCACCATGACGATTGAGCTACTGGGGGTAGCAGGCACATGACGAAAATGACGCGGGTCCGCTTTGCACGGATAGCCGCGGGCGCGGTGATCGCGGCGGGCGCGTCCCTGACCGCCGCGGGGGCGGCCCAGGCCGCCGGTGTCGACGTCAACATCGGCGGCATCAGCGCCAAGGCCGAGGTCGACAAGAGCGGTGTGGACGTCGGCCTCGGCGTCCAGGGTGAGTCCGAGGGCACCACCGGCACGGTGGGTGGCATCGGCGGCGCCGACACGGGTGGTTCCTCGACCGCCGGCGGTTCGTCCGCCACGGGCGGCTCGTCCACCGGCGGCACGTCCTCCACGGGCGGCACCAGCTCCACGGGTGGCACCTCGTCCACGGGCGGCACCAGCTCCACGGGCGGTACGTCCTCCACGGGCGGCACCTCCTCCACCGGCGGCATCGGCGGCGCCGACATCGGCGGCTCGTCCGGCTCCACCACGACGAGCGGTGGCAGCTCCTCCACGGGCGGTTCGTCCACGGGCGGTTCTTCCACCGGCGGTTCGTCCTCGACGGGCGGTTCGTCCACCGGTGGTTCGTCCACGGGCGGCTCGTCCACCACGGGCGGTTCCTCGTCCACCGGCGGCAGCTCCTCCACGGGCGGCACCAGCACCACGGGCGGCTCGTCCTCGACCGGTGGCAGCTCGTCCACCGGCGGCTCGTCCACCACGGGCGGTTCGTCCACCGGCGGTTCGTCCACCACGGGCGGTTCGTCCACCGGCGGCAGCTCCGCGACCGGCGGCTCCTCCACCGGCGGCTCGTCCGCCACGGGCGGCTCCACCGGCGGCTCCTCCGCCACCGGCGGTTCCAGCAGCACCGGTGGCAGCACCGGCAGCACCTGCACCGTCTCCCTCGACGGGGCCAGCTGCCCGGACAACACCACCCCCGACAGCGGTGGCTCCAAGCCGGTCGAGCAGGGCAAGCCCAAGGAGGAGCTCGCCGAGACCGGTGCGGGCGAGACCACGTTCCTGCTGCTCGGTGCCGCGACGATGATCGCCGGCGGCGTCGGCTTCCGCTTCATGCCGCGCCTGGTCGGCGGCCGTACCGTCGCCTAGCCGTCACGCACGGTAGTCGGCAGGTCGTACGACTGTGGGGCCCGGGGTGCGCCAACGCACCCCGGGCCCCACTCGCGTACAGCCGTCGAGCCGTGAATCGCGATGACGTCAAGCCGTGCAGCTGTGCAGCCCTGCCACCCGGCGAAGTGAGGTCACGCGGTCTGGTGGGCCAGCAGCGCCAGCGCGGCCACCAGCACCACGAGCAGCGTCACCAGGGCGGCCGGGCTCAGGCTGCCCCAGGGGCCCTCCTGCTGGAGCCGCTCGCGGTTGGCCCGGCAGACGGGGCAGCGGCCCTCGCTGACCGGCGCCGCGCAGTTCGCGCACACCAAGCGGTCGTAGGTCATGCGCTTTCCTCCTCCCGCGCGGCGGAGCCGCTGTAGGCACCTACTACTCCGCACAACGCTCAGGGAAACGCGACCGTTCCCCCTACCACTGTGCCAGCTCGCGCGCGTTTCGGCGCGCCCCGCCGGATTCTGCCCCCTTGAGGGGACCTGTGGCCCGCCACCAACGGGACATAAGGCGCATCCCCGGAACATCCCCGAACGGTGCCTGCACGGTCCAGGCCGGTTCGCGTAGTGTCACGCACACCTATTCCCGGCGACCGTGGTGCACCGTGATCCGATTCGACAACGTCTCCAAGACCTATCCCAAGCAGAGCCACCCCGCTCTGCGGGACGTCTCCCTCGACATCGAGAAGGGCGAGTTCGTCTTCCTCGTCGGTTCTTCCGGCTCCGGGAAGTCGACCTTCCTGCGACTCATCCTGCGCGAGGAGCGCGCCAGCCAGGGGCAGGTGCACGTCCTCGGCAAGGACCTGGCCCGGCTCTCCAACTGGAAGGTGCCGCACATGCGGCGCCAGCTCGGGACCGTCTTCCAGGACTTCCGCCTCCTCCCCAACAAGACCGTGGCCGAGAACGTCGCCTTCGCCCAGGAGGTCATCGGCAAGCCGCGCGGGGAGATCAGGAAGGCCGTGCCGCAGGTGCTCGACCTGGTCGGTCTCGGCGGCAAGGAGGACCGGCGCCCCGGCGAGCTCTCCGGCGGTGAACAGCAGCGCGTGGCCATCGCGCGGGCCTTCGTCAACCGGCCGATGCTGCTGATCGCGGACGAGCCGACCGGCAACCTGGACCCGCAGACCTCCGTGGGCATCATGAAGCTCCTGGACCGGATCAACCGGACCGGGACGACCGTCATCATGGCGACCCACGACCAGAACATCGTCGACCAGATGCGCAAGCGTGTTATCGAGCTCGAAAAGGGCCGACTCGTGCGTGACCAGGCGCGCGGCGTCTACGGCTACCAGCACTGATGCGCTGAGCATCGAGCTCGGAAGCACGACCAGCACGGAAAGGCCCAACCAGTCGCCATGCGCGCGCAGTTCGTACTCTCGGAGATCGGCGTCGGTCTCCGCCGCAACCTGACCATGACGTTCGCCGTCATCGTCTCCGTGGCCCTGTCCCTGGCCCTGTTCGGCGGTTCGCTGCTGATGCGGGATCAGGTCAACAACATGAAGGGCTACTGGTACGACAAGGTCAACGTCTCGATCTTCCTCTGCAACAAGGCCGACGCCGAGTCCGTCGCCAAGTGCTCCAAGGGCGCCGTCACCGCCCAGCAGAAGAAGGACATCGAGGCCGACCTGAAGAAGCTGGACATCGTCGAGACCGTCACGTACGAGTCCGCGGACCAGGCGTTCAAGCACTACAAGGAGCAGTTCGGCGACTCACCGATGGCCGGCTCCATCACGCCGGACCAGATGCAGGAGTCGTTCCGGGTCAAGCTCAAGGACCCGGAGAAGTTCAAGGTGGTCGCCACCGCCTTCGCCGGGCGTGACGGCGTGCAGTCCGTCCAGGACCAGAAGGGCATCCTGGAGAACCTGTTCAGCCTGCTCGGCGGGATGAACGTGGCCGCGGTCCTGGTCATGGCGGTGATGCTGGTCGTGGCGCTGATGCTGATCGTCAACACGGTCCGGGTCTCGGCGTTCAGCAGGCGGCGCGAGACGGGCATCATGCGCCTGGTGGGTGCTTCGAGCTTCTACATCCAGGCACCGTTCATCATGGAGGCCGCCTTCGCCGGGGTGCTCGGCGGCATCGCCGCCTCCGGGATGCTGATCGTCGGCCGCTACTTCATGATCGACCACGGCCTCGACCTGTCGCACAAGCTGAATCTCATCAACTTCATCGGCTGGGACGCGGTCCTCGCCAAGCTGCCGCTGGTGCTGGCCGCGAGTGTGCTGATGCCCTCACTCGCCGCCTTCTTCGCGCTGCGCAAGTACCTGAAGGTGTGACGCGGGTTCGCCCGAGTGTGAGATGCGCCCCGGGCGCCGTGGGAGCAACAGCCCCTGCGGCGCCCTCGCGTTGTCCTAGACTCGACGCCATGTCAGGTCCGGACAGCTGTCCCAGGTCCCGCGGAGCGCGCCGCGGGGCGACTCTGACATTGGTCTTCGTCTCGGTCCTGGCGACCGCCGCGGTGACCGGCTCCCTGCCGCAGGCCGAGGAGCGCCCCAGCCCGCTGCACGCCCTTCCCGCCTCCGCCGTCGAGCCCCGCGACCACGGCGCGGACGTGGCGCGGGCCGCCGCCCAGGCGGTTGCCGACGGCAAGTCCGGCACCCAGGCGGCGGCCGAGGCCGTCAGCCGCAGCGGCGACCGCTGGGGCGCGGTGTACGACCAGAGCGCGTACGAGCAGTTCGAGAACGCCCTCGACGGCCGCTACACGGGCGTCGGCCTGTGGGCCAGGCGCACCGCCGACGGCCGGGTCGAGGTGACCCGCCTCCAGCCCGGCGGCCCGGCCGCCCGCGCCGGGATCAGGCCGGGCGACCGGCTCCGCACGATCGACGGCCGCGCGCTGGAGACCCTGCCGGTCACCGAGGTCGTCGCCCTGCTGCGCGGCGACGGGGCGACCCCCGGCAGCCGGGTCGTCCTCGGTCTGGAGCGCGCCGGACGCACCTGGACCGAGGCGCTGCGCAGGGCCGAGCTCACCACCGAGACCGTGACGGTGAGCGCGCTGCCGGGCGGTGACGTGATGATCAAGGTGGCGGCCTTCACCAAGGGCGCGGGCGAGCGGGTGCGCAGGGCGGTCCGCGCGGCCCCCGGCGGCGCCGGCGTCCTGCTGGACCTGCGGGGCAACACCGGCGGCCTGGTCACCGAGGCCGCCTCCGCCGCCTCCGCCTTCCTCGACGGCGGCCTGGTCGCCACCTACGACGTGCACGGCCGTCAGCGCGCGCTCTACGCGGACCGGGGCGGTGACACCGGCCGCCCGCTGGCCGTCCTGGTCGACAGCGGCACCATGAGCGCGGCCGAGCTGCTGACCGGCGCCCTCCAGGACCGCGGCCGGGCCGTCACGGTCGGCTCGCGCACCTTCGGCAAGGGCTCGGTCCAGATGCCGACCGAGCTGGCGGACGGCTCGGTGGCCGAGCTGACCGTCGGCCACTACCGCACCCCGGCCGGCCACGCGGTCGACGGGAAGGGCATCACCCCGGACGTACCGGTCACCGAGCGGGCCCAGGAGCGGGCCCAGGCGGTATTGAGTGGCCTCGGGGGGCGGTCGTAGTGCGAAAATGGCCGCACTATGGCTAAGGCAAAAGAGAAGGACAAGGGCAACGGGCGCAAGCTCGTCGCGCAGAACAAGAAGGCGCGGCACGACTACCTCATCATCGACACCTACGAGTGCGGTCTCGTGCTCACCGGCACCGAGGTGAAGTCGCTGCGCCAGGGGCGGGCGTCGCTGGTCGACGGGTTCGTCCAGATCGACCAGGGCGAGGCCTGGCTGCACAACGTCCATGTGCCGGAGTACGCCCAGGGCACCTGGACCAACCACAGCGCGCGGCGCAAGCGGAAGCTGCTGCTGCACCGCGCCGAGATCGACAAGCTGGCGAGCAAGTCGCAGGAGTCGGGTCACACGATCGTGCCCCTCGTCCTGTACTTCAAGGAGGGCCGGGCGAAGATCGAGATCGCGCTGGCGAAGGGCAAGAAGGAGTACGACAAGCGCCAGACGCTGCGGGAGAAGCAGGACACCCGCGAGACGAACCGCGCGGTCGCCGCGGCCCGGCGGCGGCAGCGGGCGTAAATGTCCTGGCGAGCCGCGGTCCGCGTCGCGTACCATGGCAACAGCGCCGCCCCCCGGGGTGGAGCACCTTGTTAACAAAACATGGGGATGATCGGTTTCGACAGCGGATGTCGGAGCAGGGGAAGCGTGTCGAGGAAGCGGCAATGATCTCGTTAACCATATGTCGCAACCAATAATCGCCAACACCAAGCGCGATTCCTTCGCCCTCGCTGCCTAAATAGCGACTTGCGAAGTGTCAGCCCGGGGGTGATCCCGACCCGGATCCTGGCATCATCAAGGGATCTAAACTTCTGAGCCCGGCCACGGGGCCCAGAAGGAAATCAAACAGTGGCTGAGCCCGTCGGAGACTTGTTCGCGTGATCTCCGGGGCCGAGAAAATCGCAGCGAACTGCACACGGAGAAGCCCTGATTCAGCACCGTTGGACGCGGGTTCGATTCCCGCCATCTCCACTTTCCCATGTTGGGCGAAGGCCCGGCCGCGTTGAGCGGCCGGGCCTTCGTCGTGCGTACGGTACGGGGGCGCGGGTGCCGCACCCCCTCAGCGTCACCGCACTCCCTCAGCCCCGTCGCCGCGCCGGGCCCGCCGCGCACGCCACCAGCGCCAGACCCGCCGCGCAGACCGGCGCGAGGTACGCCGCCGTGGTCGAGGCGTGGTCGCTCAGCCAGCCGCCCGTGGCCGAGCCCGCCGCGATACCGCCCAGGATCGCGGTGACCGCGAGGGTCATCCCCTCGTTCAGCCGGCCCTCCGGCGTGAGCCGCTGGACCAGGGTCATCCCGGTGACCATGGTCGGCGCGGTCGCCGCCCCGGCCAGCAGGAGCCCGCCCGCCAGCACCGCCAGCGAACCGGTGGTCGCCGCGAGGAGCGGCAGGCACATCAGGGCCGCCATCGCGCCCACGCACACCAGCAGCCGCCGCGGGACCGAACGCGCCGGCCGCGCCGAGCCGTAGACCAGCCCGGCCGCCCCCGACCCGGCCGCCTGGAGGGCGAGCACCGCGCCGCCCGAGGGGCCGTGGCCGAGCCCCGACGCGTACGCCAGGGTCACCACCTCCATCGAGCCGAACACCGCGCCCGTGGCGAGGAAGACGGCGAGCAGCGGGGCGAGGCCGGGGGAGCGCAGCGGCGAGGGGGCGGCGGTGCGCGGGGCCACCGGCGGTTCCGTGGCGCGCTGGGCGGAGAAGACCAGCACGCCCGTCATCAGGAGCACCGCCGCGGCCAGCGTCCCCGCCTCCGGGAACAGGGCCGTGCAGAGGAACGCGGCGGCCACCGGGCCGAGCACGAAGCACAGCTCGTCCACGGCCTGTTCGAAGGAGTTGGCGGTGTGCAGGGCCGCCGGGTCGCCGCGGTGGACGTGCGCCCAGCGCGCCCGGGACATCCCGCCCGTGTTCGGGGTGGTGGCGGTGGCGGCGTAGGAGGCGAAGAGGGTCCAGTCGGGCGCGCCGAGGCGGACGCAGAGCAGCAGCGCCAGCGAGCCGAGCACCGAGACCGCGGTGGCGGGCACGGCGACCCGGGCCTGGCCGTACCGGTCGACCAGCCGGGCGGTCCACGGCGCGACCAGGGCGGTGGCGGCCAGACCGGTGGCGGTGACGGCCCCGGCGAGGGCGTACGAGCCGCGCGACCCGGCGATCATGATCACGGCGCTCACACCGAACATGCCCATGGGGAGCCGGGCGACGAGGTTGCCCAGGGTGAAGGCGCGGGCGCCGGGGACGGTGAAGAGACTGCGGTAGGGGACGCTTCGGGCGGCTCTCCCGGACGCGGGGCGCCGGGGCCCGCGGGGGGCGGGTGCGTGGTGGCGGGGAGCGGGCCCGTGCTCACCGGGAGCGCCTTCGTACGGAGCGGGCCCGGCGAGCACCAGGGTGGAACCCGAGACGGTCATCAGCTGCGGCATGCCCCGAGCTTCTCCGGCTCCCGGTGCGGGCGTCCAACACCTGATCAGAGGCCATTCACGCACTTCCGTTGTCAACGGCCGTACGGTTGACTGCCGTCCGTGACCCCCGACATCGACCCCCGGCTGCTGCGCGCGTTCACCACCGTCGCCGAGGAACTGCACTTCACCCGGGCCGCCGCCCGGCTCTTCGTCGCCCAGCAGGCGCTCAGCCGGGATGTGCGGCGGCTCGAACGCGACCTGGGCGCCGAGCTGTTCGTGCGGACCACCCGCGCGGTGGAGCTCACCGCCGACGGGAAGCGGCTGCTGCCCTACGCGCGGCGGGTGCTCGCCGCGCACGACGAGCTCCGGGCGGGCTGGGCGGCCGAGTCCCGGCCGCTGCTCGTCGACATCAGCGCCCCCGTCGGCACCGGTCACCGGGTGCTGGTGCGGGCCCGGGAGGCGGCGGCCGGGCAGGAGTTCGTGGCGCGCCATCTGAGCGGGCTCACCGGCGCCGCCGCCGCCATCCTCGCCGGACGCCTCGACGTCTCCTTCGGCCGGGTCGCCGGGCTCGACCCCGCCGTGCTCGCGGGCCTGGCGCACCAGCCCGTGCGGTACGAGCGGATGGCGGTGCTGCTTCCCGAGGGGCACCGGCTCGCGCGGTGGGCGGAGGTGCCCCTGGATGCGCTCGCGGGGGAGACGCTCTATGCGGGGGCGGGCAATCCGGCCACCGCCGAGTGGACAGATCTGGCCATACGGCTCTTCGCCGGGCGGGGTGCAGAACTGGCCCCTCCGTTCCCGGAGATCTCCGGGAAGGAGGAGTTCGCCCGGGTGGTGCTGGCGCGCGGCTGGTCGGTGCTGGTCAGCACGGACTTCCTGGAGATACCCGGGATGGTGCTCCGGCCGCTGACCGCTCCTGTACCGCTGTCACCGGTGTCACTGGTGTGGCGCAAGGGGCTGACCCACCCGGGCCTGGCGGTTCTTAGGGAGGTGGCCCGTCGGATGGGGGAGGACTCCGGATGGCTTGAACTGCCCCCTGATAGCTGGCTTCCGGAGGGGGATCTGTCCCTGATGTCCACCTAATACCCCTCTGGTGTTCCAGTTGAGGAACAAGACTCCGTACGAGAAGGTGGCTCACAGCCGCGTGCGCTACATTCATTCCCCGGGTGCGGTGTGGTAGTGGGGATGCGTGGAACGGGTGGGGACCCGGTCCGGAACGCAGCGCCCGCTAGAGGAGTGCGCGCAACCCGCGAATCATCCAGTGGGGAAGTGCGTACGTGGACAATTGGCGAAAAGACATCTCTCAGGGGCGATCCCCGAACTCGGTCGAGGAGCCCCGCGGCCCTCTCGACGACTTCACGATGGAACTGAACGTCGCCGGACGCCTGCCGGGCGACCCGTCGGCGCCGGACCCCCTGCGGATCGGGACACAGATCCCGGCGCGGGATTGGTCCCCGTCCGAGACGCGCACCCGGGTCCGCCCCCGGGTCGCCTCCGAGGAGTGGACCCAGGCCCAGCCCCGTATCGCGGCCGAGGAGCACACCCGGGTCCAGCCCGAGGTGCGGGTCGACATCCAGGCGCCGGTCGCGGGCGCCGACCCGGACGGGCCCGTCTTCGTGGACGAGAGCGGCCGTCGCGGCAAGAACCTGCGCCGGCTCGGCTGGGTCTTCGGCCTGGCATGCGCCTGCTACGCCGTCATGCTCGTCGGCAGTCTGCTCGGCGGCAGCTCCCGCGCGCCCTGGCTCGGCATACCCGGGCCCGCCGTCAAGGAGAAGAAGACGGAGACCGTCCAGGTCACCCCCGCCCCCACGGAGTCGCACGCCACCCACCACCCCACCCTCAGGCCCGGCGTCCCCGCCAAGAGCAGGACGCGCCCCTCGGCCACCGGCTCCGGGCGGCCCAAGGCCTCCGGCACCCCCAAGCCGGCCAAGTCCAGCCACCCCGGCAAGCCCATCACCGCCTCCCCGCGCCCCGGCACCTCGCAGACCGCGAAGCCGACCGGCGGCCACTCGGCGGGCCCCGGCCTCCCCACCGGTTCGTCCGGCAGCCCGACGGGACTGCCGACGAAGCCGACTCCGCCCACTGGAGCCAGCACGTGAAAGCCCCTCGCCGTACGACCTCTCGTACGGGACCCGGTACGACCCGCAAGCCCAGGCGCCGCAGACTGCCCATGCGCTATCTGCTGCCCCTGCTCTTCCTCGTCGCGCTCTTCGTGATGCTGATGCTGCGCGGGTACGTCCACAACGAGATACTCGCCGACCACCGCATACGCCCCGAGGCGTCCACCGGCCGGGTGCCCGAGCGCATCCTGGACGGCGGCCCGGTCATCGACGCGCGGGGAACCGCCAAGCCCACCAGCCTCGACATCCCCAAGCACAAGCTGGTGATCACCTTCGACGACGGTCCGGACCCCACCTGGACCCCGAAGGTGCTCGACCAGCTGAAGAAGTACCACGCGCACGGCGTCTTCTTCGTCACCGGCGCCAACGCCGCCCGCTACCCCGGTCTGATCAAGCGGATGGTCGACGAGGGCCACGAGGTCGGCCTGCACACCTTCAACCACCCCGACCTCTCCTACCAGTCGCACGCCCGCATCGACTGGGAGCTCGCGCAGAACCAGCTCGCCCTCGAAGGCGCCGCCGGCATCCGCACCTCCCTCTTCCGGCCGCCGTACTCGTCGTTCGCGGATGCGATCGACGACCAGAACTGGCCGGTGATCCAGTACGTCGGCAGCCGCGGGTACATCACCGCGCTGGACTCCACCGACAGTGAGGACTGGCAGCGCCCGGGCATCGAGACGATCATCAAGAACGCCACGCCCAAGCACGGCAAGGGCGCCATCGTCCTGATGCACGACTCCGGCGGCGACCGCTCGCAGACCGTGGCCGCGCTCGACACCTTCCTGCCCCGGCTCCAGGGCAAGGGCTACGCGTTCGTGAATCTGACCGAGGCCCTGAACGCGCCCAGCGCGCACACCCCGGTCACCGGCATGGACCTGTGGAAGGGCAAGGCGTTCGTCTTCGCCGTCCAGGTCTCCGAGCACACCACCGACGTCCTGGTCGGCGGGCTCGCCGTGATCGGCGTGCTGGTCTTCGCCCGGTTCGGCCTGATGCTGATCCTGTCGTTCCTGCACGCGCGCAAGGTGCGGGGGCGCGGCTTCCGCTGGGGCCCGGAGGTCACCGAGCCGGTCTCGGTGATCGTCCCGGCGTACAACGAGCGCGAGTGCATCGCCAACACCGTGCGCTCGCTGATGGCGAGCGACCATCCCATCGAGGTCCTCGTCGTCGACGACGGCTCCACCGACGGCACCGCGGACATCGTCGAGGCGATGTGGCTGCCGAACGTCCGGGTGATCCGCCAGCCCAACGGCGGCAAGCCGTCCGCGCTCAACAACGGCATCCGCAACGCCCGGTACGACATCGTCGTGATGATGGACGGCGACACCGTCTTCGAACCGTCGACCGTGCGCGAGCTGGTGCAGCCGTTCGGCGACCCGAAGGTCGGCGCGGTCGCGGGCAACGCCAAGGTGGGCAACCGCGACTCGCTCATCGGCGCCTGGCAGCACATCGAGTACGTGATGGGCTTCAACCTGGACCGCCGGATGTACGACATGCTGGGCTGCATGCCGACCATCCCCGGCGCGGTCGGCGCCTTCCGCCGCACCGCCCTGGAGCGGGTCGGCGGCATCAGCGAGGACACCCTCGCCGAGGACACCGACGTCACCATGGCGATGCACCGCGACGGCTGGCGGGTGGTGTACGCGGAGAACGCGCGCGCCTGGACCGAGGCGCCCGAATCCGTCCAGCAGCTCTGGTCGCAGCGCTACCGCTGGTCGTACGGCACGATGCAGGCGATCTGGAAGCACCGCGGCGCCGTCTTCGAGCGCGGCCCCTCGGGCCGCTTCGGCCGCGTGGGCCTGCCCCTGGTCTCGCTCTTCATGGTCCTGGCCCCCCT
Source organism: Streptomyces sp. NPDC026377 (assembly GCF_055567715.1). NCBI lineage: Bacteria > Bacillati > Actinomycetota > Actinomycetes > Kitasatosporales > Streptomycetaceae > Streptomyces > Streptomyces sp. NPDC026377. Next base: position 416,134 of record NZ_JBVHPV010000005.1, on the reverse strand, counting down.
GCTGGCCCCTCTGATCGACGTGTTCCTCCTCTACGGCCTGGTCTTCGGCCCGACCCAGAAGACCGTGGTGGCGTGGCTGAGCGTCCTGCTGATCCAACTGGTCTGCGCGGCCTACGCGTTCCGCCTGGACCGCGAACGCCTCACCCACCTGGTGTCGCTCCCGCTCCAGCAGATCCTCTACCGCCAGCTGATGTACGTGGTGCTCCTGCAGTCCTGGATCACCGCCCTCACCGGCGGCCGCCTGCGCTGGCAGAAGCTCCGGCGCACGGGTGTGGTGGAGGCGCCCGGGGGCATCCCCAGCCAGCGCGGCAGCAAGGAGAACATCGACCGGAGGCCCGTCGCATGACCACCACCGAGCCCACGGGCGCCTGGCCGCAGCCGGGTCCGTACGGGACCAGCGAGCCGGGTGCGGCTCCTTACGCCGCGGCCCCGGCAGGCACGGGCGTGCCCGTCGGCGAAGGGGCGGGCCCGCACGCCGGGCAGCCGGGCGGTGAGCCCCGCTATCTGACCCCGCCGGCGGCCGCCCTGCGCCACAAGGCGGAGGCGACGCCCGCGCCGCGGCCCGGCCGCGACCGCTACTTCGACCTGCTCAGGGCGCTCGCGCTGTTCCGGGTCGTCCTCTACCACCTGATGGGCTGGGTCTGGCTGCCGCTGGCCTTCCCCTCCATGGGCGTCATGTTCGCGCTCGCCGGCAACCTCATGGGGCGGTCCCTCAAGCGCCCTGCCCCGCAGGTCATCCGCAGCCGGATGCGGCGCCTGCTGCCGCCGATGTGGCTGCTGGGCGCGATCGGTGTCACCGGCATGATCGCGCAGGGCTGGGGACCGGACGCGGACGGGCACCCCGCCTGGTGGTGGGGCCACCTCCTGTTCTGGATCGTCCCCCTGAGCGACCCGCCGTACGCGGCCGACCTCCCGGGTGTGCACGGCTTCCTGGACGGCTCCTGGGCGGGCAACGTCGCCGAGCCGCTCTGGTACCTGCGCGCCTACCTCTGGTACGTCCTGCTGTCGCCGCTGATCCTTCGGTACCTGCGCAAGGTGCCGTGGACGACGATCCTGGCGCCGCTGGTGCTGTCGGCCGTCATGACCCTCGGCAGCTTCGACATCCCGGAGCGGATCGACTCCGCGGTCACCGACTTCTCCACCTTCGGCGCCTGCTGGGTCCTGGGCATGGCCCACCAGCAGGGCGTGCTGAGCAAGGTCCCGCGGTACATCGTCCCGGCGGTCTCCCCGTTCATCCTCGGCACCGGCCTGTGGTGGGCCATGCGGAACGACTTCGGTGGCGGCAACGAGCTGGACGGGATCCCGCTCGCCCAGGCTCTGTGGTCCTTCGGGGCGGTCCTGCTGCTCCTCCACTTCAGCCCGTCGTGGTCCGAGTGGCCGCCGAGGCTGCGCCGCTGGGACCGGCTGATCACCCTGCTCAACTCGCGGGCGGTGACGGTCTACCTGTGGCACAACGTCTGCATCCTCGCCGCCGCGACGATGTGGGACCAGCTGTGGGGCGTGGGCAGCCTGGGTGAGAGCGTGCCGTGGCTCCTGGACAGCCCCTGGCCGGTGCTCGCCTTCACCTGGCTCCTGATCGGGCTCTGCGTCCTGAGTTTCGGCTGGGTCGAGGACGTGGCGGCCAAGCGCCGCCCGCGGTTGTGGCCGGACGGCGGGGGCGCGAAAGCCAAGCGCTGACGGCATGAGCGACAAGAAGGGGCCCGGACGATCCGTCCGGGCCCTTCTTTCGTGTGCGACTGCGGACACCCCCCGTTCCCGCCCCGCCCCCCTTCCCTCAGGATCACTCCGTACAGCCGTGCTCACAGAGGAAGGGCCGGCGCGGTGAGGACGGGGTGCGGGGACGGCCTCACCGCATCCAGCCAGCCCCCGTGAACACAAGGTTGCCCCATGGTCACGCGGCGGCACGGGGGTGAAATGCGGCCTCCCTACCGTCGGTGTCCGGAAACAGCCAGCGGGGACGGTCCCGCGCGCCGCAGCGCTACGACCCGTCGATCAGGGAGGCGTCATGAAAGGCCGTTGGATCGAGGAGTGGGATCCCGAGGACGAGGTGTTCTGGGAGCGGACCGGGGAGCGGATCGCCCGGCGCAACCTCTGGTTCTCGGTGTTCTCCGAGCACATCGGGTTCTCCATCTGGACCATGTGGTCGGTGATGGTGCTGTTCATGGGGCCCGAGTACCACGTCGACCCCGCGGGGAAGTTCTTCCTGATCTCGACCGCCACCGCCGTCGGAGCGGTCGTACGGATCCCCTACACCTTCGCGGTCGCCAAGTTCGGTGGCCGGAACTGGACCATCTTCAGCGCCCTTTCGCTGCTGGTGCCCGCGGGCGCCGCGTTCGCCGTGATGGAGCCCGGAACCTCGTACACCACGTTCATGCTCGTCGCCGCCCTCGCCGGCGTCGGAGGCGGGAACTTCGCCTCGTCCATGACCAATATCAACTCGTTCTTCCCGCTGCGGAAGAAGGGGTGGGCCCTCGGGCTCAACGCGGGAGGCGGCAACATCGGGGTGCCCGTCGTGCAGCTCATCGGGCTGCTCGTCATCGGGACCGCCGGGGCCTCGCACCCGCGGATCGTGCTCGGGGTGTACGTGCCGCTCATCGTGGCCGCCGCACTCGGCGCCGCGCTGAAGATGGACAACCTCGCGCCCGTCAAGAACGACACCGGCGCCGCCCTGGAGGCCGTGCGCGACCGGCACACCTGGATCATGGCGTTCCTGTACGTGGGGACCTTCGGGTCGTTCATCGGCTACAGCTTCGCCTTCGGACTCGTCCTGCAGACGCAGTTCGGGCGCACCCCGCTCCAGGCCGCCTCCCTCACCTTCATCGGGCCGCTGCTCGGCTCGGTGATCCGGCCCATCGGCGGCTCGCTCGCCGACCGGGTCGGCGGGGCGCGGATCACGCTGTGGACGTTCGCCGCGATGGCCGCCGCGACCGGGGTCGTGATCTTCGCTTCCGTACAGAAGTCCCTCGGGGTCTTCCTCGTCGGCTTCATCGCGCTCTTCGTGCTCAGCGGGCTCGGCAACGGCTCCACGTACAAGATGATCCCCGCGATCTTCCAGGCCACGGCCGTCTCCCGGGGCATGGAGGGCGAGGCCGCCGCGGCGTACGGGCGGCGGCTCTCCGGGGCCGCCATGGGGCTGATCGGCGCCGTCGGGGCGCTCGGCGGCCTCGGGATCAACCTCGCCTTCCGCCAGTCGTTCATGACCGGTGGAACCGGAACCGCCGCCTTCGTCTCCTTCCTCGCCTTCTACGCGGCCTGTTTCACGACCACCTGGGCGGTATACCTTCGCCGTCCGGTCCGGGCACGGACCACGGCCGAACCCGTATACGCCGAGGTCTAATAGGTCACACGGGCCGCGCGCCCGCCCCCGCCGTAACGCGGGGGACACGCGCGCGAACCGAGCCTGTCACGCGGGGTTGGCAGGCTCGGCCCAGCCGCCGCACCACCCCGGTTGGAGAGCCATGGTCGACACACAGCACGGACCCCTCGCGGGGTTCACGGTCGGAGTCACCGCCGCCCGCCGCGCCGACGAGCTGGGGGCGCTCCTGCAGCGGCGCGGCGCCGCCGTGGTGCAGGCGCCCGCCCTGCGGATCGTGCCGCTCGCCAACGACGGCGAGCTGCTCTCGGCCACCAAGGAGCTGATCGACGAGCCGCCGCACATCGTCGTCGCCACCACCGCCATCGGCTTCCGGGGGTGGGTGGAGGCCGCCGACGGCTGGGGGCTCGGCGAGGCGCTGCTCGCCCGGCTCGGCGCCACCGAACTGCTCGCGCGCGGGCCGAAGGTCAAGGGCGCGATACGGGCGGCCGGGCTCACCGAGAAGTGGTCGCCCTCGTCCGACTCGATGGCCGAGGTCCTGGACCGGCTCCTGGAGCAGGGCGTCGAGGGCCGCCGGATAGCCGTGCAGCTGCACGGGGAGCCGCTGCCCGGCTTCGTGGAGGCGCTGCGGGCCGGCGGGGCCCAGGTCGTCGGCGTCCCCGTCTACCGGTGGCTGCCGCCGGAGGACCTCGGCCCGCTCGACCGGCTGCTCGACCTCACCCTGAGCCGCGGCGTGGACGCGCTCACCTTCACCAGCGCGCCCGCCGCCGCCTCCCTCTTCTCCCGGGCCGAGGAGCGCGGCCAGCTCCCCGAGCTGCTGCGGGCCCTCGACCGGGACGTACTGGCCGCCTGCGTCGGGCCGGTCACCGCGCTGCCGCTCCAGGCGCGCGGGATCAAGACGGTCTCGCCCGAGCGGTTCCGGCTCGGGCCGCTGGTCCAGCTGCTCTGCTGCGAACTGCCCGCCCGGGCGCGGGCCCTGCCGGTCGCCGGGCGCCGGGTGGAGATCCGCGGCCACGCGGTCCTGGTCGACGGCGAGGTGCGGCCCGTCCCGCCCGCCGGGATGTCGCTGCTGCGCGCCCTCGCCCAGCAGCCCGGCTGGGTCGTCTCCCGCGCCGACCTGCTCAGGGCGCTGCCCGGCTCGGGCACCGACGAGCACGCCGTGGAGACCGCGATGACCCGGCTGCGTACCGCGCTGGGCGCCCCCAAGCTCATCCAGACCGTGGTCAAGCGCGGCTACCGGCTGGCCCTCGACCCCGCGGCGGACGCCAAGTACGCGGACGGCTGAGGAGCGGCCGGCACGGGAGCCGCCCCCGGGCGCGGACCGGTCCGGCCGCGCCGGCAGGAGGGCTTCCGGCGCCGCCGCCGGGCGGGCACTCTGGGGGTACGGCACTCACCGGCAACCCCCAAGGCGGTGGCGCATGTTGCGGTTCGACTCCGGGCGGATCTGTCTGGACCTGGTGGCGACCGGGGCGTACGAGAGCGATCAGCTGGACGGCGCCGGGCGGCTCGGACAGTGGCTCGTCGGCGCCGGACTCGTGCCGCCGGGCACCCCCCTCCCGGAGGCGGACGGGCAGTGGCTCGCGCGCTTCACCGAACTGCGCGAGCACATCCGGCAGTTGGTCGACGCCGAGCTCGGCGGGCGCGGCGGGACGGCCACGGCCGCGCTGGAGCGGGTCAATGCCCTGGCCGCCGCGGCACCCCCGGGCGTACGTGCGATCCGCGGCGCCGACGGGCGGCTGGTGCGCAGCCTCAGCGCCGCGCCCGACTGCACCGCGCTGCTCGCCGTGGTCGCCCGGGACGCGGTGGAGCTGCTCACCGACCCGCAGGACCGGTCCCGGCTGCGCCGGTGCGAGGGCGACAACTGCTTCCGGCTCTACCTCGACACCTCGCGAGGGCGCCGCAGGCGCTGGTGCTCCAGCGAGGTGTGCGGCAACCGGGAGCGGGTGGCGCGCCACCGGCGGCGCACGGCGGCCGCCGCTCTGTGAGACCCGGCCGGTCAGCCGGGTCGACGGCCCGCCAAACATTTCTCGCCCGCCGTTTGAATGGTTGCGGACAACCGCCCGTATGGAGAGGTGAGCCGGAACGCGATCCGCGTGCCGGCCGGGTCTCGACCGGGAGGTTCTGGTGCGCAAGGATGCCGCCGTGGCCGATGACCGTCCGCAAGGCGCCCGGCACCGCTCCGTCCCCGACGAGGAGCTGATGCGGGCGCTCTACCGCGAACACGCGGGCCCGCTGCTCGCGTATGTGCTCCGTCTCGTCGCCGGCGACCGTCAGCGGGCCGAGGACGTCGTGCAGGAGACGCTCATCCGTGCCTGGAAGAACGCCGGTCAGCTCAACAGAGCGACCGGTTCGGTCCGCCCCTGGCTGGTGACGGTCGCACGGCGCATCGTCATCGACGGCCACCGCAGCCGGCAGGCCCGGCCGCAGGAGGTCGATCCGTCGCCGCTGGAGGTCATGCCCGCGGAGGACGAGATCGACAAGGCGCTGTGGCTGATGACGCTCTCGGACGCGCTCGACGACCTGACACCCGCGCACCGCGAGGCGCTGGTGGAGACGTACTTCAAAGGACGTACGGTCAATGAAGCGGCCGAAGTGCTGGGTGTGCCGAGCGGGACCGTCAGGTCCCGGGTGTTCTACGCCCTGCGGTCCATGAAACTCGCGTTGGAGGAACGGGGGGTGACGGCATGAGCACACCGGAGTACCAGTCCGAGCACGAGGCGGTCGCCGCGTACGCGCTCGGCATCCTCGACGACGCCGAGGCCACCGCCTTCGAGGCCCATCTGGCGGGCTGCGAGCTGTGCGCGGCCGAGCTCGACCGGCTCGGCGGCCTGGAGCCGCTCCTGGCCACCCTGAAGGAGTTCCCCGGGCCCGCCGCCCGGCCGCTGCGCCCGGCGCCGCCCAGCATGAGCGAACGGCTCATCGACGAGGTGGCGGCGCGCCGGGCCAGGCGCAGGCGCCGCACGACCTACCTGGTGGCGGCGGCCGCCGCGCTGATCGTGGGCGGCCCGGCGATCGCCGTGCTGGCCACCTCCGACGGCGGTACGCACCAGAGCGCGGCCGTCGAGCCGCACCCGACCAGCCCCGCCGAGGACGCCTTCTTCAACCACATGACCCAGAAGGTGGCCGCGACCGACGCCACCACCGGCGTCACCGCGACCGTCGGCACCGAGAGGAAGGGGTGGGGCACCCACACCGTCCTCCAGCTCAAGAACGTGAAGGGCCCGCTCAAGTGCAGCCTCATCGCGGTCGGCCGCGACGGCGCGCAGGAGACCGTGACCACCTGGGCGGTGCCGAAGTGGGGATACGGGATCAAGGACAGCCCGAACAAGGAGGCGGAGTACCCCCTCTATGTGCACGGCGGTACCGCCATGAACCGGGACCAGATTGATCATTTCGAGGTCCGGACCCTCGACGGCAGGGCCCTGGTGGACGTCCCCGCCTGACCGGTGACCGGCCGGGCGGCCGGTCACCGCCTGACAGACCCGCCCCCTTGGCGTACGGTTGACGGCTGCCCAATGCACGTCAGAAGGGGGCCCAGGTGGCCGCGCAGGAAGCCGCTGTCGACTCGGTCAGAGACCGTGAGACCGGAGTCGAACAGGAACACCTGGACAGGGTGTACCGCCGCCTGGAGGAGAAGATCCACGAGGCCGAGTTCCTGATGAACGACGCCGCCCAGCGCGGCCAGGTGGGAACGCCCGGAGCCCTGGCGGAACGGGACGCCCAGGTCTTCCGGGCGGGCATCCACCTCAACCGCCTGAACAACGAGTTCGAGGACTTCCTCTTCGGCCGGATCGACCTCCTCCTCGGCCAGGACGGCAGGAAGGGCCCCGACGGGGCCTACACGGCCGTGGAGCCCGCCGAGGGCGCCGTACGGGAGGACGCGAGCGGGAAGTACGCCGAGATCGCCGAAACGCTCCACATCGGCCGTATCGGCGTCCTGGACGCGGACTACGCGCCGCTGGTCATCGACTGGCGCGCGCCCGCCGCCGCGCCGTTCTACCGCTCCACGCCGGTCGACCCCGGCCGGGTGGTGCGCCGCCGCGTCATCCGCTCCAAGGGCCGCAAGGTCCTCGGTGTCGAGGACGACCTGATGCGCCCGGAGCTCACCGCCACGCTCGACGGCGCCGAGCTGGCCGTGGTCGGCGACGGCGCCCTGATGGCCGCGCTCGGCCAGGCCCGCAGCCACACCATGCGGGACATCGTGGCGTCGATCCAGGCCGAGCAGGACCTGGTGATCCGGGCGCCCGCCGCGTCCGTCACCTATGTGGAGGGCGGCCCCGGCACCGGCAAGACCGCCGTCGCGCTGCACCGCGCCGCGTACCTGCTCTACCAGGACCGCCGCCGGTACGCGGGCGGCATCCTGATCGTCTCCCCGACCCCGCTGCTCGTGGCGTACACCGAGGGCGTGCTGCCCTCGCTCGGCGAGGAGGGCCAGGTGGCGATCCGCGCGGTCGGCAGCCTGGTCGACGGCGCCGAGGCCACGGCGTACGACGAGCCGGCCGTCGCCCGGATCAAGGGTTCCTCCCGGATGCTCCAGGTGCTGCGCAAGGCGGCGCGCGGGGCCCTGGAGACGGCCGACCCCGCGCGGGGCAGGACCCGCCGGGGCAACCCCGCCCGCGACAACGGGCAGCTCGCCCTCGGCGAGGAGGGCGAGGAGACGGCCGCGACGGCCGCCGCGACCCCCACCCGGCTGCGCGTCGTCGCCTTCGGGCGGCGCGTGGAGCTGGAGGCCGAGGAGCTGCGCCGCATCCGGCACGCCGTGCTGTCCGGCACCGCGCCGGTCAACCTGCTGCGCCCGCGCGCCCGCAAGCTGCTCCTGGACGCCCTGTGGAGCAGATCCGGCGCGGCCGGCCGCCACACCGACCCGGAGCTGGCCGCCGAGCTGCGCTCGTCCTTCGACGACGACATCACCTCCGAGGACGCCTTCATCGCGTTCCTGGACGCCTGGTGGCCCGAGCTCACCCCGCGCGGGGTGCTCGCGGCGATGGGCGACGAGCGGCGCCTGGGCCGCTGGGCGCGGCGGGTCCTGACCCCTGGGGAGACCCGGCGCCTGGCCCGTTCCCTCTCCCGGCTCGACGCGAACGGCCAGGGGCCCCTGTCGGTGCACGACGTGGCGCTCCTGGACGAGCTCCAGACGCTGCTCGGCACCCCGGCAAGGCCCAGGAAGAAGCGCGAGTACGACCCGCTGGACGCGCTCACCGGCCTGGAGGAGCTGATGCCGCAGCGCGAGGAGACCCAGCGCGAGCGCGCGGAGCGGCTGGCCCAGGAGCGCACCGAGTACGCCCACGTCATCGTCGACGAGGCGCAGGACCTCACGCCGATGCAGTGGCGCATGGTGGGCCGCCGGGGCCGCACGGCCACCTGGACGGTCGTCGGGGACCCGGCCCAGTCGTCCTGGTCCGACCCGGACGAGGCCGCCGCCGCCCGCGACGAGGCGCTGGGTTCGCGCCCGCGCCGCCGCTTCGAGCTGACCGTGAACTACCGCAACCCGGCGGAGATCGCCGAGCTGGCCGCCCGGGTGCTGGCACTGGCGATGCCGGGGATGAAGTCCCCGGCGGCGGTCCGCTCCACCGGCGTCGAGCCGCGCTTCGCGGTGGCCGGGCCCGATCTCGCCCAGTCGGTGCGGGAGGAGGCGGCCCGGCTGCTGGAGCAGGTCGACGGGACGGTCGGCGTGGTCGTCGCGATGCGGCGGCGCGAGCAGGCGGCGCGCTGGCTGGCGGGTCTGGGCGAGCGCGTGGTGGCGCTCGGCAGCCTGGAGGCGAAGGGCCTGGAGTACGACGCGACGGTGGTGGTCTCCCCGGCGGAGATCGCCGACGAGTCGCCCGCCGGGCTGCGCGTGCTGTACGTGGCGCTCACCCGGGCGACCCAGCAGCTCACCGTGGTCTCGGGCGAGGGCGACGAGCCGGACGCGGACGGGGTGCCGGACCTGCTGCGGGACTGAGGGTGGGGGGCGCCGGGGGCGCCGGGGCCGCCCGGGGATGCCGTGGAGACCGGACGCCGGAAACGCCCGGAATGCCCGGAGCCTTGAAAAATCCGCTGAAGTCAACGCGCGATGGTCGAATCACTTGCCGGAGTGGTTTGTTAGCCTGGTTACGGCACCGGCTCGATCCAAGCCCCCGGGCCCAACCTTAGTCGCTTCGAGCGACCACTTGCCGCGAGGCGAGCATGGCGGGCCGGTGTCTCAGCGTGAGCGACAGGCCCACGTCATCTTCGGATGGCGTGGGCCTGTTGTGCTGTCCGGGGCTTCCGCCGATCGATCATCTCTCGTATGGTGGAAACTGTTTTCCGGAACGTGGGGCCCGTTACCGGCTACCAGCCGGTAGGTGCGAACATCGGATGGCGTTGCCCGGCCACAGTCCGGGTCGGCGTTAGCAACGAAGCTAGGGAAAGCAGAGGAACCCGGTCATGGCAACGGCGCCCAGCGTCTCGTACTCGATGACGGTCAGGCTGGAGGTGCCCGCCAGCGGAACGGCGGTCTCCCAGCTCACCACGGCCGTGGAGTCCTCCGGCGGTTCGGTCACCGGCCTCGACGTGACCGCCTCCGGCCACGAGAAGCTGCGGATCGACGTCACCATCGCGGCCACCTCCACCTCGCACGCCGACGAGATCGTCGGAAAGCTGCGCGGCATCGAGGGCGTCACGCTCGGCAAGGTCTCCGACCGTACGTTCCTGATGCACCTCGGCGGCAAGATCGAGATGGCGTCCAAGCACCCCATCCGCAACCGTGACGACCTCTCGATGATCTACACCCCGGGTGTCGCCCGGGTCTGCATGGCGATCGCCGAGAACCCCGAGGACGCCCGCCGCCTCACCATCAAGCGCAACTCGGTCGCGGTCGTCACCGACGGCTCGGCCGTCCTCGGCCTCGGCAACATCGGCCCCAAGGCCGCGCTGCCGGTCATGGAGGGCAAGGCGGCCCTGTTCAAGCGGTTCGCGGGCATCGACGCCTGGCCGCTCTGCCTGGACACCCAGGACACCGACGAGATCGTCGCGATCGTCAAGGCGATCGCCCCCGGCTTCGCGGGCATCAACCTGGAGGACATCTCCGCCCCCCGCTGCTTCGAGATCGAGGCGCGCCTGCGCGAGGCCCTGGACATCCCGGTCTTCCACGACGACCAGCACGGCACCGCGATCGTGGTGCTGGCCGCGCTGACCAACGCGCTGCGCGTGGTGGGCAAGGGAATCGGGGACGTACGGGTCGTCATGTCCGGCGCGGGCGCGGCCGGTACGGCCATCCTCAAGCTGCTGCTGGCCGCCGGCGTGAAGAACGCGGTCGTCGCCGACATCCAGGGCGTCGTCCACTCGGGCCGCGCGGACCTGAACGGCGCCGGCGCCGGCTCCGACATGGCCGCGCTGCGCTGGATCGCCGAGAACACCAACCCGGAGGGCCTGACGGGCTCGCTGCGCGAGGCCGTGGTCGGCGCGGACGTCTTCATCGGCGTCTCCGCCCCCAACGTCCTCAACGCCGACGACGTGGCCGCGATGGCCGACGGCGCCATCGTCTTCGCGCTCGCGAACCCCGACCCCGAGGTCGACCCGGCCGTCGCGCGGCAGACCGCGACCGTGGTGGCCACCGGCCGCTCGGACTTCCCGAACCAGATCAACAACGTGCTGGTCTTCCCCGGTGTCTTCCGCGGCCTCCTGGACGCCCAGTCGCGTACGGTCAACACGGACATGATGCTGGCCGCCGCGGCGGCGCTCGCCGACGTGGTGACCGAGGACGAGCTCAACCCGAACTACATCATCCCGTCGGTCTTCAACGACAAGGTGGCGGGCGCGGTGGCGGGCGCGGTGCGCACGGCGGCCCAGGCGGCGTCCGCCTGAGCTCCGGCGCGTCGTGGGATGCGGGGCTGTGGGGCCGCCCGTAGGGTGGCGGACCATGAACCGCATCCGCCCCGGCGGTTCCAGCGAGTCTCCAGGGAGTCGACGGAGCGTCACCACGACGGGGGTCTGGCGCTTTTCGTGTGACTCCGAAGGGTGCCGGATTGGCTTTACCGCCACAGGTGGGGGCAGGATGCTCCCCCAAGGACTTCGTCCAGGGGGGACCCCCAGGACGCGAGGTCGTGCACACGGACCCGAGTCCGGGGACTGTCCGAGGCCCCTGGCAGCATCGGCTTCGCTGTACCCAACATGCGGCTTCCGCCGCGTGGCACGCCTCACAGGCAAGAAGAACACGGGAGTAAGAACATGAACCGCAGTGAGCTGGTGGCCGCGCTGGCCGACCGCGCCGAGGTGACCCGCAAGGACGCCGACGCCGTTCTGGCCGCTCTCGCCGAGACGGTCGGCGAGGTCGTCGCCAAGGGCGACGAGAAGGTCACCATCCCCGGCTTCCTGACGTTCGAGCGCACCCACCGTGCCGCTCGTACCGCTCGTAACCCGCAGACCGGCGACCCGATCGACATCCCGGCCGGTTACAGCGTGAAGGTCTCCGCGGGCTCGAAGCTCAAGGAAGCCGCGAAGGGCAAGTAAGCGTCCCGAGGCCGCCTGGCCGAGGACGAGGGCGGCCACCCCCGCGGAGGGGGTGGCCGCCCTTCGTCATGCCCGGGGCCGTCTGCGGGGCGGGGGGCTTTTGGCCGGGGGTTCGTCTGCGGGGCGGTGGTGGGCTGGTCGCGCAGTTCCCCGCGCCCCTTCAGGGCCCGGATTTTGTCTGCGGAGCATGGGTGGCTGAGCGCGCAGTTCCCCGCGCCCCTAAGTACCTAGGGGCGCGGGGAACTGCGCGAGTAACCCGGCACGGTCCGCAGGCGAAAACGGGGGCGGGGCCGGAGGCTCCGCGTTGGAGGGGGGCGGGGCCGGGCGGGGCCCGGAAATGGGGCCGCCCCCTCCCGGCCCCCGGAGGGTTCAGGGAAGGGGCGGGGTGGGGGAGCCCCCCGGGCTCAGCTCAGCGCACCGTTCGGCAGCTCCACCTTCGCCCCGAGCTCCACCAGCTTCTCCATGAAGTTCTCGTAGCCCCGGTTGATCAGATCGATCCCGTGGACCCGCGAGGTCCCCTGCGCCGCCAGCGCCGCGATCAGGTACGAGAACCCGCCCCGCAGGTCCGGGATCACCAGATCCGCGCCCTGGAGCTTCGTGGGCCCGCTCACGACCGCCGAGTGCAGGAAGTTGCGCTGCCCGAAGCGGCAGTCGGAGCCGCCCAGGCACTCCCGGTACAGCTGGATGTGCGCGCCCATCTGGTTCAGCGCCGACGTGAAGCCGAGCCGCGACTCGTACACCGTCTCGTGGACGATCGACAGGCCCGTGGCCTGCGTGAGGGCCACGACCAGCGGCTGCTGCCAGTCGGTCTGGAAGCCGGGGTGGACGTCCGTCTCCAGCGCGATCGACTTCAGCGAGCCGCCCGGGTGCCAGAACCGGATGCCCTCGTCGTCGATCTCGAAGGCGCCGCCGACCTTCCGGTAGGTGTTCAGGAACGTCATCATCGAGCGCTGCTGCGCGCCGCGGACGTAGATGTTGCCCTCGGTCGCCAGCGCGGCGGACGCCCAGGAGGCGGCCTCCAGGCGGTCCGAGAGGGCGCGGTGGGTGTACCCGCCGAGCTTGTCGACACCGGTGATCCGGATCGTCCGGTCCGTGTCCATGGCGATGATCGCGCCCATCTTCTGCAGGACGCAGATGAGGTCCTCGATCTCGGGCTCCACGGCCGCGTTGGAGAGCTCGGTCACACCCTCGGCCAGCACGGCCGTGAGCAGCACCTGCTCGGTCGCGCCCACCGACGGGTACGGCAGCCGGATCTTGGTGCCGCGCAGCCGCTGCGGCGCCTCCAGGTACTGGCCGTCCGCGCGCTTCTCGATCGTCGCGCCGAACTGCCGCAGCACCTCGAAGTGGAAGTCGATCGGCCGGCCGCCGATGTCGCAGCCGCCCAGGCCCGGGATGAAGGCGTGGCCCAGGCGGTGCAGCAGGGGGCCGCAGAGCAGGATCGGGATGCGGGAGGACCCCGCGTGCGCGTCGATGTCGGCGACGTTCGCACTTTCGACGTGCGACGGGTCGAGCACCAGCTCACCCGGCTCCTCACCGGGGCGTACCGTCACGCCGTGCAGCTGCAGCAGGCCGCGTACGACGCGCACGTCACGGATGTCGGGCACATTGCGCAGCCGGCTCGGACCGCTGCCGAGCAGGGCGGCGACCATCGCCTTCGGCACGAGGTTCTTCGCGCCGCGAACGCGGATCTCACCCTCCAGCGGAGTGCCGCCGTGGACAAGCAGTACATCGTCTGTGCCGGTCATGTATCTCGCGTTCCGGAATCGTCGGGCAGGGGGCCAGAGAAAAGGGTAAGGGGCTTCTACCCATGTCCTGTATGGCCAAGGGGGGTTCGCAAGCGTAATGACTTCGCCACAACACGCTCCGCTCAGGCGCGTTCGGCGCAGTGTCACCGGCGGGGCCCGCAGGGCAAGCCGATGCGCCCCATTGCTGCCGTGCGCTCCCCCTCGGGGCCGAAGATGCGGGATCATGTCCGCATGACCGAGGTGTCCTCGCTCACAGGGCGGCTGCTCGTCGCCACCCCCGCCCTCGCGGATCCGAACTTCGACCGCGCGGTGGTGCTGCTCCTCGACCACGACGAGGAGGGCTCGCTCGGCGTGGTCCTGAACCGTCCGACCCCGGTGGGCGTCGGCGACATCCTGGAGCCCTGGGCGTCCCTGGCCGGGGAGCCCGGCGTGGTCTTCCAGGGCGGCCCGGTCTCCCTGGATTCCGCGCTCGGCGTGGCCGTGATCCCCGGCGACGAGGGCCCTCTCGGCTGGCGCCGGGTGTACGGGGCGATCGGCCTGGTCGACCTTGAGGCGCCGCCGGAGCTGCTCGCCGCCGCCCTCGGCTCGCTGCGGATCTTCGCCGGGTACTCGGGCTGGGGCCCGGGCCAGCTGGAGGCCGAGCTGACGGACGGGGCCTGGTACGTGGTGGAGTCCGAACCGGGCGACGTCTCCTCCCCGGAGCCGGAGTCCCTGTGGCGCGCGGTGCTGCGCCGCCAGCGCAGCGAGCTGGCCATGGTGGCGACGTATCCGGACGACCCTTCGCTGAACTGATGCCGCCGCGCTTCAGTAGGCTAGGAACTTATGAGCACTCTTGAGCCCGAGCGCGGGGCAGGTACGGGGACCCTCGTCGAGCCGACGCCGCAGGTGTCGAACGGCGACGGCGACCACGAGCGCTTCGCCCATTACGTCCAGAAGGACAAGATCATGGCGAGCGCGCTCGACGGCACCCCCGTCGTCGCGCTCTGCGGCAAGGTCTGGGTGCCGGGCCGCGACCCGAAGAAGTACCCGGTCTGCCCCATGTGCAAGGAGATCTACGAGTCCATGGGCGCGGGCGGCGACAAGGACAAGGACAAGGGCAAGGGCGGCAAGGACAAGTAGTCCTTCGCGGGCACGGTGACGTGTCCGCGACCAGCCTCCCCTCGCGACCAGCCACCCACCGCCCCGCGGTCGGCGTCGGGCCGGGTCTACCGTGTCCCCCATGGCCATGGATTTCGTGGATCTCGTTCCGGCGCCCCGCTCCGTGGAGCACGGGGAGGGCGCCTTCGTCCTCGGAGAGGCGACCGCGCTCGTCGCCGGCCCCGGCACCGAAGGCGTCGCCCGCTGGCTGCGGTCCACCGTCGGCGTCGCCCTCGGGCGGCCGCTGCCGCCGGGGGAGGCGGGCACCTCGGGCGCCATCGTTCTCCGGGTCGACCCGGACCTCGCCCCCGAGGCGTACCGCCTCGGCGTCTCCCGGAGCGTCGAGATCGTCGGCGGCAGCGCGGCCGGGGTCTTCTGGGGCGCGCAGACGCTGCGTCAGCTGCTCGGCCCCGACGCGTACCGCAGGGCGTGCGCGGACCCGGGCGTCCGGCGCGGCATCACGTGGCAGGTGATCGAGGACGCGCCCCGGTTCGCCTGGCGCGGCGTGATGCTGGATGTTTCACGCCACTTCACGCCCAAGGACGGCGTGCTGCGCCACCTCGATCTGATGGCCGCGCACAAGCTCAACGTCTTCCACTTCCACCTCACCGACGACCAGGGCTGGCGCGTGGAGATCAAGCGCTTCCCCCGGCTCACGGAGGTCGGTGCCTGGCGCTCGCGGACCCAGTACGGCCATCGCGCGTCGCCGTTGTGGAACGAGGCGCCGCACGGCGGCTTCTACACCCAGGACGACATCCGCGAGATCGTCGCGTACGCCGCCGAGCGGCATATCTCGGTGGTTCCGGAAATCGACATCCCGGGCCACTCGCAGGCGGCCATCGCCGCATACCCGGAACTGGGCAACACCGACGTCATCGACACCACCCGCCTCTCCGTCTGGGACACCTGGGGCGTCAGTCCGAACGTACTGGCTCCCACTGACACCACCCTCCGCTTCTACGAGGGCGTGCTGGAGGAGATCCTCGAACTCTTCCCCGCCGCCGCCTCCCCGTTCGTCCACATCGGCGGCGACGAGTGCCCCAAGGACCAGTGGAAGGCGTCCCCGGCCGCGCAGGCCCGCATCCGGGAGCTGGGCCTCGCCGGCGAGGACGAGCTCCAGTCGTGGTTCATCCGCCACTTCGACCGCTGGCTGGCCGAGCGGGGCCGCCGCCTCATCGGCTGGGACGAGATCCTGGAGGGCGGCCTGGCGGCCGGCGCGGCCGTCTCCTCCTGGCGCGGCTACGCGGGCGGCATCGAGGCCGCCCGCGCCGGCCACGACGTGGTCATGTGCCCCGAGCAGCAGGTCTACTTGGACCACCGGCAGGCGGAGGGACCCGACGAGCCGATGCCCATCGGATACGTACGGACCCTGGAGGACGTCTACCGCTTCGAGCCCGTGCCGCCGCAGCTGACCGAAGCCGAGGCGCGGCACGTTCTGGGCACGCAGGCGAACGTCTGGACCGAGGTGATGCAGGACCAGGGGCGCGTGGACTACCAGATGTTCCCCCGGCTCGCGGCGTTCGCGGAGGTGGCGTGGTCGGCGCTGCCCGCCCCCGCCGCGCGCGACTTCACCGGGTTCGAGCGCCGAATGCGCGCGCACTACGCCCGACTTGACGCCCTGGGCGTCGGCTACCGGCCGCCCGGCGGCCCGTTGCCCTGGCAGAAGCGCCCGGCTCCGGAAGGGATGGAGGGCGGTCTCGGACGTCCGATCGACGGGGCGCCCCCGAACGTGTGAGCCGAGGAGCAAGACGGTGACCGGCGGCCCGTGATCCTGGAACGGTGATCGGTGACGGTCCCGTGCGGATAAGACGTACAACCGTCGTGAATCCGGACCATTCCCCTGGTCGGGGACGGAACTGCCCTTCGCGGACCCTCGCGTCGGGCGGCTCGGAAGATGTGCCAGAGTTGCCACGTCCGGGCTGTGAGCACGTACCGTACGGCCAACGCGCAGCAACACAGCCACACACCGGCGGGACAGCCGGGACGGCCGGGACACCGGGAAGGGGCAGCTGGGTTGACCACGCACGCACCGCAGGCGGCGCAGTCGGTGACACTGCCGGTCTCGCTCGACGAGGCCGTGGCGGCGCTCGCCGCCATGCCCGCCGCCGTGCCCGTCGCGGGCGGCACCGATCTGATGGCGGCGGTGAACCGGGGCCTGCTGCGCCCCGCGGGCCTCGTCGGCCTCGGCCGGATCAACGAGATCCGCGGCTGGCAGTACCAGGACGGCCACGCGCTGCTCGGCGCGGGGCTCACGCACGCGCGGATGGGGCGCCCGGACTTCGCGGCGCTCATCCCGGCGCTCGCCGCCGCCGCGCGCGCCGCCGGGCCCCCGCAGATCCGCAACGCGGGCACCCTGGGCGGCAACATCGCCTCCGGCGCGCCCACCGGCGATGCGCTGCCCGTGCTCGCCGCCCTGGAGGCCACGCTGGTCATCGCGGGCCCCGGGGGCGCACGCCGGGAGATCCCGGTCTCGCACCTGCTGGCCGGACGCGAGCTGCTGGCCCCCGCCGAGCTCATCGGCCACGTCCGGGTGCCGCTGCTGCACGCCCCCCAGGTGTTCCTCAAGGCGACCGGCCGCACCGGCCCCGGCCGCGCCACCGCCTCGGTCGCGGTCGTCCTCGACCCGGCCCGGCGCGGGGTGCGCTGCGCGGTGGGCGCGATCGCGCCGATGCCGCTGCGGCCCCTGGAGGCCGAGCGCTGGATCGCCTCCCTGATCGACTGGGACGGCGAGCGGGCGGCGCTGGCCCCGGAGGCGCTGAGCGCCTTCGGCGAGTACGTGGCCGCCGCCTGCATCCCGGACCCGGCACCGGCGGCCGACGGCACGGAGCCCCCCGCGCTGTCGCCCGCCGTCCTGCACCTGCGGCGCACGGTCGCCGCACTGGCCCGACGAGCACTGGGGAGGGCGCTGTCGTGAGCGACAACCACGGCAACCGCGGCGACCACGCCGACGAAGGAGCGCGGGGGACGGGCGGCTGGCAGCCGGTCCCGCAGGGTGGCGAGTACGACGACGGCGCGACCGCGTTCGTCCAGCTGCCCGCGGACCTGGACGCGCTGCTCGGCGGCGACCCGCTGGCCGCGCCCGGGCACGGCTATGTGCCGCCGATGATCGTGCCGTTGACGCCCGCCGCCGCGACCGACCCGGCCTCCACCGGCACCTGGACGTTCCCGGCGCAGCCGTCCGAGCCGGACCGGGGCGAGAGCCAGGTGCGCTCGGTGCAGTGGCCCGACGCCTCCGCGCACCCGCGGCCCGAGCCGGACCCGCTGAACGATCCGCTCGACGACGCGCCCCACGACCGCCACGCCACCGGCCAGTGGGCGTATCCGGACGACCCGTCGCTGAACGGACAGATGTCGGGCCAGTGGACGATCCCGGTCGCGGGCGGTGAACTCCCGGACGAATCGGGCGAATTCAGTACGTCCTCCCTGATCGAGCAGTGGGGTACGACGCCCCCGGCGACCCTGCCCGGCGGCGCGCCCGCGCCCTGGGCCACCGAGCAGCCGCAGCCGCACCCCGAGCCGTCGCCGGAGCCCGGCCCCGTCGCGGAGGCGGGCCCCGAGGCCGCCGACGCGCGCGTGGAGGACTTCGCGCAGGCGCACCACCAGGCGACCCTGGACGCCCACCACCAGGCCTCCCTGGACATCTCGGCGCCCCTGGACGCCCCGGCGGCCCCCGCACCCGTACGCGAGGACCCGGTCCTGTCCTGGAACGCGCCCGGCCCCGGCGCGACCCTGCCCGGCGGCGCGCCCGCGCCCTGGGCGGCCGCGCTGGCGACGGAGGTACGGCAGGAGCTCCCCGAGGAGCGGGCCGTCCGCGAGCACGAGGACGAGTACGACGAGTACGAGGACGTCCGCGAGCACGAGGACGCGCGGGCGCGGACGGACGCGCCGGACGAGTCCGGCGAGGAGGCGGCCGGGGAGGACCGGGCCGGCGGGGAGCCGGCCGGGGCGGAGCAGGCCGGGACGGAGCGGGTCGGCTTGGGAACGGTCGGCGTGGAGCCGGTCGCCCACCCGCTGCCCGCCGCGGAGCCACTGCCCGAGGCCGCCCACGGCCACGACCAGCCGCTGCCCGCCGACGACCAGCCCTTCCCCGCCGACGAGCAGCCCGCCCACCCCGAGCGGGCCCGGCCGCTCCCCGAGCCCGAGCCCGCCCCGGAACCGGCGCCCGTCCAGGACGCGGCACCGGACGCCGGGCCCGTACCCGTGACCGCCGTTCACCCGGAGCCCGAGCCGCAGCTGCCGCCCGCCGCCGACCTGGAGCACCCCCGTGCCTCCTACGTCCTGCGGGTCAACGGCACCGACCGGCCCGTCACCGAGGCGTGGGTCGGCGAATCGCTGCTCTACGTGCTGCGCGAGCGCCTGGGGCTCGCCGGGGCCAAGGACGGCTGCTCGCAGGGCGAGTGCGGCGCTTGCAACGTGCAGGTCGACGGCCGGCTGGTCGCCTCCTGCCTGGTGCCGGCCGCCACCACCGCGGGCTCCGAGGTACGGACGGTCGAGGGCCTCGCCACCGACGGCGAACCCTCCGACGTCCAGCGCGCGCTGGCCGCGTGCGGGGCCGTGCAGTGCGGCTTCTGCATCCCCGGCATGGCCATGACCCTCCACGACCTGCTGGAGGGCAACCACGCGCCGACCGAGCTGGAGACCCGGCAGGCGCTCTGCGGCAACCTCTGCCGCTGCTCCGGCTACCGGGGCGTGCTCGACGCCGTACGCGAGGTGGTGGCCGGGCGCGAGGCGCAGACGGCCGCCGCGGGCGAAGCGGCGGGTCAGCCGTCCGACCGTGCACCGGGGCACCCCGGCGCGACCAGCGAAGAAGCCCGCATTCCGCACCAGGCGGGGCCCGGCGCGGGCGGCGTCCAGCCCCCGCACACGCACGACGGAGGCATGGCGTGAGCAACGACGCAGCCACCGCGACGACCGCGGCGGCCGACGGGACGGGCACCGGACCGGAGCAGCCGGCCACGCCCACCCGCGGCATCGGCGCCGCGCTGCGCCCCGCCGACGCGCGCGCCAAGGCCGAGGGCACCTTCCCGTACGCCTGTGACCTGTGGGCCGAGGGCCTGCTGTGGGCGGCCGTGCTGCGCTCGCCGCACGCCTCGGCCCGGATCGTCTCCATCGACACCTCGGCCGCGGCCGGGATGCCGGGCGTACGGGCCGTGGTGACCCACGCCGACGTGCCCGGCGACGCCTCGCACGGCCGGGGGATCGCGGACCGCCCGGTCTTCGCCTCCGACGTCGTACGCCACCACGGCGAGCCGATCGCCGCGGTGGCCGCCGACCACCCCGACACGGCCCGGCTGGCGGCCGCGGCGATCGCCGTCGAGTACGAACTGCTCGAACCGGTCACCGACCCGGAGAAGGCGTTCGGCGCCGAACCGCTGCACCCCGACGGCAACCTGATCCGCCACATCCCGCTCCAGTACGGCGACCCGGACGTCACCGGCGAGGTCGTGGTGGAGGGCCTGTACCGGATCGGCCGCCAGGACCCGGCCCCGATCGGCGCCGAGGCGGGGCTCGCGGTGCCGCGCCCCGACGGCGGCGTGGAGATCTACACCGCCTCCACCGACCCGCACGCCGACCGGGACCTCGCGGCCGCCTGCTTCGGCCTGGACCCGGAGCGGGTGAAGGTGGTCGTCACGGGCGTGCCCGGCGCCACCGGCGACCGCGAGGACCTGGGCTTCCAGCTCCCGCTCGGCCTGCTCGCGCTGCGCACCGGCTGCCCGGTGAAGCTCACGGCGACCCGCGAGGAGTCCTTCCTGGGCCACGCCCACCGCCACCCCACGCTGCTGCGCTACCGCCACCACGCGGACGCGGAGGGCCGCCTGGTCAAGGTGGAGGCGCAGATCCTGCTGGACGCGGGCGCGTACGCGGAGGCGTCGTCGGAGTCGCTGGCGGCCGCGGTGGCGTTCGCCTGCGGCCCGTACGTGGTGCCCCACGCCTTCGTCGAGGGCTGGGCGGTCCGGACGAACAACCCGCCCTCCGGCCACGTCCGGGGCGAGGGCGCGATGCAGGTGTGCGCGGCCTACGAGGGCCAGATGGACAAGCTGGCGGCCAAGCTGGGCCTGGACCCGGCGGAGCTGCGGCTGCGCAACGTCCTGGCGACGGGCGACCTGCTGCCCACCGGCCAGACCGTGACGTGCCCGGCGCCGGTGGCCGAACTGCTCACCGCCGTACGGGACTTCCCCCTGCCCACCCTCCCCAAGGACGACCCCGAGGACGACTGGCTGCTGCCGGGCGGCCCCGAGGGCGCGGGCGAGCCGGGCGCGGTGCGCCGGGGCGTCGGCTACGCCCTGGGCATGGTGCACATGCTGGGCGCCGAGGGCACCGACGAGGTCTCCACGGCCACGGTCAAGGTGCACGACGGCGTGGCCACGGTGATCTGCGCGGCGGTCGACACGGGCCAGGGCTTCACGACGCTGGCCCGCCAGATCGTCCAGGAGACGCTCGGCATCGAGGAGGTCCACGTGGCCCCCGTCGACACCGACCAGCCCCCCGCGGGCCCCGCGTCGCACGGCCGCCACACCTGGGTGTCGGGCGGAGCGGTGGAACGCGCGGCGAAGATGGTCCGCACCCAGCTCCTCCAGCCGCTGGCGCACAAGTTCGGGATGTCGACGGAGCTCCTCCAGATCGCCGACGGCAAGATCACGTCATACGACGGCGTGCTGTCCACGACGGTCACCGAGGCGATGGACGGCAAGGAGCTCTGGGCCACCGCCCAGTGCCGCCCGCACCCCACCGAGCCCCTGGACGAGACGGGCCAGGGCGACGCCTTCGTGGGCCTGGCGTTCTGCGCGATCCGCGCGGTGGTGGACGTGGACATCGAGATCGGCTCGGTCCGCGTGGTGGAGCTGGCGGTGGCCCAGGACGTGGGCCGCGTCCTCAACCCCGCGCAGCTGGCGGCCCGTATCGAGGCGGGCGTGACGCAGGGCGTGGGCGCGGCGCTCACGGAGAACCTCCGCACGGCCCGCGGCCTGGTCCGCCACCCCGACCTGACGGGCTACGCCCTGCCCACGGCCCTGGACGCCCCCGACATCCGCATCGTGAAGCTGGTGGAGGAGCGCGACGTGGTCGCCCCCTTCGGCGCGAAGGCGGCGAGCGCGGTCCCGGTGGTGACGAGCCCGGCGGCGATCGCCTCGGCGGTCCGCGCGGCGACGGGCCGCCCCGTGAACCGGCTGCCGATCCGGCCGCAGGCGGCGGTGATCAACGCGTAGGGCAGGTCGGGCAGACCGGGAACGCGGGGAACGCTCGGAACGCCGGGAACGCCGGACCGGGCTGGACGCACGAGTCCAGCCCGGTCCGGCGTTCCCGGCGTTCCGCCGCTTTCGGCGTTCCGCTGTTTTTCGGGCTTTCGGCGTCCCCGGCACGCTCCCGTGGGAACTCATCCGGTCCCGTACGTGTCCTCGTTCAGGAAGCGACCGGTAGCGACCGGTCAAGGCCGAAAGCAGAGGGAGGAGTTCAGTCTGTCAGTGGTGCTGACTAGAGTTGCTTACGGAGCTGTACGGGGAACGGCGAACGGGGAGGCGACTGTGGCGCAGGACGGCAACGGGGGCGTGGCGCCCGGAATGAGCGCGCTGGCGCCGGTGCTCGGGATGATGCCCGGGATGGGCGCGGCGGCCGGCGCGGCCGTGATGGCGGCGGACATGGCCCGCGAGGCCGAGTCGATGCTGACCTTCAAGAAGCGGGTCGACGCGCTGCTCACCGAGCTCAACGAGTCCGAGGCATCACCGGTCAAGATCGGCGCCGACCGGCTGGCCAAGTCGGAGCTGGGCCCCGACACCTTCAAGGAGAGCGCGTTCCTCTACGGGGTGTACGAGGGCGTCCACGAGCAGATCGTCCACCTCTCCAAGGCGCTCGGCATGCAGATCGAGGGCCTGTGCATCGCCGTACTGGCGGCGGAGAACGGGTACGACGGAGTGGACGCGGACGTGCGCGACCGGATGCGCGCGATCAGCGACGAGCTGCACAGGCAGTACGAGCGGTACGGGCCGGGGGCGGCCCCCGGCGAGTCGCCGCAGAGCACCCCGCCCGCGCCGGACAGGGGCGCGACGGTCGGCGGAATCTGATGGACGCGGCGGTGGCAGCGGCAGCGGCGGCGGTGGTGGTCATGGCGTTTCTGACGGGGGACGACGGGAGTCGGGGAATGGCGGTGCGACGGGATGGCTGAGAACAAGGTCCCCAGCGGCGAGGGCGGCCACGGGGCGCCGAAGACTCCGCCCCTGGAGCGTACGGACTTGGAGTCCAAGTCCCACCAGGAACTGTGGGCCATGGTCCAGGGCATGAAGGGCGACTCCGCCCACAGCCTGGCCGGGAAGCTGACGAAGGCGGCCACGACGATCACGAAGATCGGCGAGGACCTCAAGCTGCACATGAGCCGGGTGGTGTGGCAGGGCGAGGGCGCGAAGGCGTTCACGGACTGGGGCCACGACGCGGCGATGGCCACGCTGGCGCTGGGCAAGTACAGCCAGGACGCGTCGGGTTGGCTGGCCTCGGTCTCCCACGCGATCGCCCAGGCGAAGTCGGCGGTCCCGGAGTACGACCCCGCCCTCAAGCAGCAGGCGACGGACGCCCAGAAGCTGTACATCGCGGCCCACCACGACCCCGACGGCCAGAAGGACGCCCGCGACGCGTCGGCCAAGCTGACGGGCCTCAACGAGAGGATGGAGGGGCAGCGGCAGGAGGCGGTGCGGGAGCTGAAGCGGCTGGCGGATGTGTATGTGCAGTCGGGGGAGCAGGTGGCGGGGTTGCGGCCGCCGGTTTTTCCGCCGCCGCCGGCCCAGTTCGTCCCTGCCGGCCGTTCCAAGACCGAGACGCAGTACGTTGGCGGCAATAGCGGCCAGACGGCCGGCTCGACGTCCTCCAGGACGTCCTTGACGTCCACCGCCCACCAGACCGTTTCGGACCGCCCTTCGGCGACGACGCACACGCCAGTGGTGACGGACCGAACCGTGTCACCGCCCGTGGCGCTGCCGGACAGACCTGTGAGCACGGAGATCGACGGCCTGGGCAAGACCCTCCCGTCTACTAATCCGACCATCCCCACGAGGCCGGATGCACCACTGCCCCAGACGCCGGTCGGCAGGCCTGACGTGGGATTCCCGCCAGCTGTGGGGATCACGCCGCCTCCGTTCGGCGGAGCGGGCAAGAACCTTCCGGGACCCGGCATAGTGGGCGGACGGCAGATGCCGGGCGGTCTGCGTGGACCCGGGTTGCCGAGCCAGAGCACCGCCGGTGGGCTGCCCACGAGCAAGCTCCCGCGAGAGCCCGGCATCGTCGGCGGCCGTCCCGTGCAGCCCGGCGAGGGGCGATCCACGAGCGGCATCCCCCGGGGCACCGTCGTGGGAGACGAGGGCCGACAGGGCCTCAGGGGCACTCAGGGCATGCAGGGCCGTCCGCCGATGGGCCACGTGCCGGGTGGCGGCCATGTGGGCGGTGTGGGAGGCCGGGGTGGCGTCTCCGGCGGACGCCGACTGGCGGGCGAGCCAGGCGGCATCGTCGGCGGTCGTCCGACCGAGCCCGGAACCCGGACCGGCCGCCCGTTCACGGAGGGTGGCTCGGGTCTCGTACGCAACGGCACTGCCGAAGGCAACGCCAGCGCCGGTCGTTCCGGTGGCCGAGGCATGATGCCGCCCGGTACACACGGCCCGGCGGGGCGCCGCGACGAGCGCGAAGGCGAGCGTCCGGACTACCTCACCGAGGACGAGGAGACCTGGCAGCAGAGCGACCGTCGTATCGTGCCGCCTGTAATCGACTGAGCCTCTACGAAGGAAGCGCATGCCTACCAGCAGCCATCGGGTACTGAGGCACGGCCGTGCCGTGTCCCTCCTCATGGGGGCACTGCTGGTGGGCGTCGCCGCCACGCCCGCGCATGCGGACACGGTCCGCGAGCGCCAGTGGCATCTCGACGCCATGCAGGCGGAGGCGATGTGGAAGATCAGTACTGGGCGTGGCGTGACGGTGGCTGTCGTCGACAGTGGGGTGGACGACAGCATCGACGACCTGAAAGGGCAGGTTCTACCGGGACTCGACCTTTCCACGTCGTCGGGGGATGAGAACACCGACTACGACCACCACGGCACAGCCATGGCCGCGTTGATCGCAGGCACAGGGGAGAGGCCGGGCGGGAATGGATCGTTCGGGCTCGCTCCCGGCGCCAAAATCCTTCCGATCCGGCTTCCGAAAATCAATGAGGGAACCAGTCTCGGCCAGAACATTCCGCTGTCCAACAAGACGATGAGCGAAGCTATCCGGTACGCCGCTGATCACGGGGCCAAGGTCATCAACATCTCTCAGGGTGTAGCGGAGGGATCTGACGAGCTGACCGCCGCCGTGAGGTACGCGCTGGGCAAGGGATCTCTGATCTTTGCCTCTGCGGGCAACAGCGGTGACAAGGGGAACGCCGTGGAGTACCCCGCCGCAACTCCGGGTGTCGTAGGCGTGGCAGCGGTGGATAGGAAGATCGAGGCGACCAAGGAGTCCGAGCACGGGCCGCAGGTTGACATTGCGGCCCCCGGCGACGAGATGGTGGCGGCTTGCTCCGGCGGTACGCAGATCTGCACCAGCCACGGCACCAGCGACGCCACCGCCCTGGCCTCCGCCTCCGCCGCCCTCATCTGGTCCAAGTACCCCCAGTGGACCAACAACCAGGTCCTCCGCGTCCTGCTCAACACCGCCGGCGGCCCCAAGAACGGGGAGAAGCGGAGCGACTACATCGGATACGGCGTCGTCCGCCCCCGCATCGCCCTGAAGACCCCGGGCGACCCGGGCCCGGCGAACGAGTGGCCGCTGCCGGACCTGGCCCCGGCGGCGGGGGCCCCGCAGGGATCCGCCGCCCCGACCCCGCCGCCCACGGCCTCGCACCAGCCCGCACCCGCTGACACCGCCGCGGCAAAGTCGGACAGCGGCGGCGACACGGGCCTGTGGGTCGGACTGGGCGCGGCGGCCGTGGTGGCGCTGGCCGTCGCCGCCCTGCTCGTACGTTCGCGCCGCCGCACCGCGTAAGGCACCACCGACAACCGCACCCGACAACACCACGGGCACCACGGGCAACACGGGCAAGGGCGTCAACACCCCACCCACCCCATCCCAGCCATTCAGGGGGGATGAAACGGCCAGGTCCTCCCATAGCCGGAGCATGTGCTGGCGCGAAGAGCGGGCCGTCCGTACGGTTTGGGATCGGTATCCGAGTCGTCCGGGGGCGGGAGCCGCATGTCGTTCGAGGAAGAGTGGCGCCAGGCGCAGGCGAGTGCGGCCGCGAAGGGGGCCATGCGGCTGAACCGCGCCGACAACGGGCCGGGCGTCCCGGCCGGTGCCGACCTCAGCGTGCGGCGCGACGACCTCGGCGTGGTCGGCGGGGACGCCTACAAGCTCTACGACGGGCTCAGGCGCGACGGCAATCACGCCCGCGAATCCACCGGCGCCGCGGCGACCGCGCTCACCGCCCGCAACTTCACCTGCGGCGCCGAACTCACGAAGGTCCGCGCCAAGTGGGACACCCAGCTGCGTACCCTCAGCGACGCGTGCGCGCAGATCTCCAACCACCTCGACTACTCGATGGCCGCCCACGCCAAGGATGACGAGCGCGTCGGGGGCGAGCTCCTCGCGGTGTCGCGGATCGACGAATACCTGAAGTAGGCCCCGGACACGGGCCAACGGACTTCGAGCCACCAAGGACTTCAAGCCACCAAGGTCGGTATCAGGACATACATGCTCACTTACGACGACGTGGTGAACGCACCGCTGGACAAGCTGAAGACCGCGGTCGACGACTGGTCGGACATGGTCACCCGTCTCAAGACCCTCGCCGAAGAAGCCCGCAAGGGCATGAAGGCGCACGCCGACAAGGCGGACTGGGCCGGGGTGAACGCGGGGGTCACCAAGAGGTTCATCGACAAGACGGCGAAGGAGTTCGAGGACGCGGCGGCGGAGGCGAAGGGGATCCACGCGGTCCTGGCGGACGGGTACGCGGCGTTCCAGCGGGCCAAGGACGAGTTACGGAAAATCGTCGACGGCTCGGAGAAGTCGGGCATCGTGGTGGACTCCCAGGGCCGGGTGACCGCCCGCTACTCACTCTCCGGCGACTACACCGCGCGCCACGATCCGAAGATCTCCCTCGAACTCCAGAAGCAGAAAGACAATCTGGCGCTGTGGCAGCAGCGCATCAAGGCTCTGGTCGAGGAGTGTGACGACGCGGACGAGGCGCTGCGGCGGGCGCTGGCGGCGAACGTCACCGACGCCAACAACTTCACCACGCCACGGTTCTCCAGTCTGGACGCGGAGGAGGCGCAGCGTGCGCTTGACCTGGCCTCCAAGGGCCGGGCCCTCACGCACACCGAACTCAATCAGCTCAACGAGCTGTTGCGGGACAACCACGGATCGGCGGAGTTCGCAACGACCTTCTATTCGAAGCTGGGACCGAAGGGCTCGCTGGAATTCTTCGGGCAGCTGTCGACCGACACGTACGACTACGGCAAGGTGGACAAAGAGCGGCTCAAGGACGTCCAGGAGCTGCAGAAGAACCTCGGGCTCAATCTGGCCACGGCGACCGATCCCGAAAACAAGTGGCATCTGCCGGACAGCTGGGGCCTCGAGCTGCGCAAGCTCGGCACGCAGCGGATTCCACTTGCCAAGTACGACATGAATCCCGCATACGGCTATCAGCTGCTCGGTGGCATCATGAGGTACGGGAGTTACGATCCCAAGTTCCTCAATCCGATCGCTGAGCACGTGGTCCAACTGCACCAGAAGAACCCGTACCTGTTCGCTGACACGAAGCCGGTCGGAGGCTGGCAGAAGAATCCGTTCAACCCGTCCGGGGTTAACGGCTCCGGCTACGACCCGGTGACGTCCATGCTGGAGGCGCTCGGCCACAGTCCCGAAGCATCAAAGCAGTTCTTCTCGGCGGATCCGACCGCTTACAACGAGGACGGGACTGCCAGGGGCGGGGCGGCGGATCTAGGGAAGGACAAGTCTGGACAGCCGGTCGAAAATTATCTCGACTACTTCGGTGACGAGGGCTATAAGTCATTCCCTGATACTGATAGTCATAATCCAAGCGATGGCAAGACATCTGCCGCCTATACGACAGACGCTTTCGGTCACGCATTGGAGTCGGCCACCCTCGGGCACGCCTGGGACGACCCCCGGCCGGAGTTGCGCCGAGACGAGACTTCGGCCGGGATTATGGTTGACATCGTCTCGAAATACGGGGGAGACGCGAAGTTGCTCAAGCACCAGGAGGCGTTGGCCGACAGTTTGGGCAACATGGCCGCAGGGTACGTCGACGACATCAATTGGGCTCTTGAGAACAGAGAAAGTCAAAGCGTCTTCGCGCCCCACAAGTCACCCGACTCCCACGCTCAATTCACTCAATTGTCGGCCCGGCAGTTCCTGAGCGCACTCGGGCAGCACCCGGATGCGTATGCCACCGTCTCCACGGCCGAGCGGCTGTACACCACCAGCGTGCTGGAGGCTCAGGTTGGGGCAGATGGCAGGATCGCGCACGGCGGGGCCCGCGCTGCGGTCGGCATGGGGGCCGAGGTGCAGGGCATGCTCGACCAATCGCGTGCCGACCAGGTAGAAGCGGAAGGGAACAAGAAGTACGAGGAGTACGAGAAGGCGCACGAGAAGCGCTCGGCTTGGGTCGAATTCGGTACGACATCGGCGATCGCCGCAGGCGTCGCTTTCCTGCCGGCGTCTGCTGCGGCGGCGGGAGCGGCCGCGATCGTCGTTCCACTCGCAGTCGAGACCGGCCACGGTGCGATAGAGCAACTCGCTGGTCAGGTGGTCGGTGACTGGTCGGACAAGTCGGCCGAGAGCCGGAAGGAGCAGATCGAAGGTGAGGTCAGAGACAGTAAGACCCTGATTTACCGAGGGGGTGAAAGTAGCGCGGAGGCCCCACTCATCCACTTCCGGCAGCAGCACGGAATCGACTTCAACAGCGACTTCTCAAGAGACTTGAAGGAAGCCTTCAATATCGGTTACGGGGTAGGGAACGACAGAGAGAACCAGCAGGGTAATGATCCCGAGACTGGTTGATCACAGGGGAAGGGGCGGATTGTGCGCGGGCGGAAGGGCGTCTGGATGGCGGGGGCGCCGTTGGTTCTGGCGGTCGTCCTCTCGGCTTGTGGCGGCGATGAAGACATGCCCGTCACCGCTTCGCGTGTCTGTGACGGCCTGTTCTTGGAGCCTACGGCGGGGGGCGCCCTGCAGAAGCTGGTCGGGGCGAGTCTCTTCGTTGATACGTCTGCGGACGGGCTCCCAGCGACGGCGAAGTTCCTCAAGTCCGAGCATCGGAAAGGAGTGAACTGGTCGCGTTCCAGTTCCACCCTCTGCGTGCTCGCAGGAGAAGAAACACGGGGGAGATTCCGTATCCGGTACGACATTTACGCCCCTGGGGATGCGGCGGACACTCGGCACTCGGCGGACACCCAGTTGTTTCGGCTGGGGAAGAAGGCCTCCGCAGACGCCGGAAATGCGGACTTGTACTTCGAGTGTGTGGGCCCAAAGTCGGGTGGGACTCGGGCTCGACCTGTTCGGATCCATGGAGGGGTGGGAACCGAGGGCGTTCGGAAGATGCCGAACACACGGGAGCTCCGAGAGGCGTCCCTGCGGGTGTTGCATGCCGCGTCGCTCAAGGTGTCGAAAGAGATGGATTGCGAGAACAACGGTGGGTTGCCGGATCGGCTGGTCGTGACCCCGGTGGAGTGAGGCCGTGAACGGCAAGAGTGAGCGCCCCGCCGCAGCAACGGGGCCCGCGGGCTTCTGTCTTGCGGGAGGCCGTGACCGGAGACGAGCCGACGTAACTGGCCTTGTGCGTACGACCCCTGAACACCACCCCGAGAACGGGGAGAAGCGCGGCGCCTTCTCGGGTCGGGGAGCTGCGCTGGAGACCGTGGCCGGGCGAGGCTCTTCCATCGCAGTCCGGACAAGGGCGTGGTCAAGGCAGCGGCTCGTTTGGAGGACGATGATCGGCGCGGGACGTCCACTGCGGTGAGCGGACTCTGCGTTCCGTGCCCTCCGCGAGTACCAAGGGTTGGCCTCCAGCCAAAGCGGTGACGCTTTTGCCGAGGGTCGCGATCATGCGACGATCACCGCTAAGGGCGGAGTGAAGTGATCAGAAGGGCAAGCGGGGCGTCGGCCGTGTTGATGGCAGGCCTGCTCGTACTCAGCGGCTGCTCGGGCGTGCGAATTCGGCTGACGGGCGGGCTGTCCGTGGGTGGAGCCGTACTACGGGGCATCGGCCTTTCGTTGTGCAGTCATGGAGGTCATCATGCCAGCCCCCACGCCCCCGCCATCGCCGGGCCGGGATAGCGGGACAGCCCTTAGGAGTTCCAGGACACAACTGTGAGCGTGCTGTACGCGGCGTCGTTCGGGCCGGCCAGCAGATGCGGGGCGAAGCCCCGGCGGCCTTCCCGACCCACTGGTTCCCGAACCGGCCGCTTGCGGTCGTGACAGCGAATGCGGGCGTCCCCTCACATCGAGGGACACCCGCTTTCGACGTCTCTTGAGGCCGTGACCGGAATCGAACCGGCGTTACTCGCTTTGCAGGCGAGCCCCTCAGCCACTCGGGCACACGGCCATGCGTTGACTTCTCTGACCGTAGGGGGCCGGGGACGGGCGGGGAAGGGGAGGCCGGGGGCTGCAACGTGACTGCCATGTCGCGTTCATCTGGGGGCATTGCGGCAGGCCGGCTGGGGGGGGGCGTACGACCAAATGCTGATCCGGGGGACCTTCTTTGGACAGGGGTCAAAGGGCGTCTCGGACCTTACTGTGGGCCCATGAGCGCCCTGGAATCAGCCGACGTCGACCGCGTCCCACCCGACCCCGAAGATCACCCCGCCCCCACCCCCGCCGGCATCCTCGGCCGGACCCACCGCGCGCTCAGCATCGGCACCATCGCCGTCGTCGTCCTCATCGCCTTCGAGGCGACCGCCGTGGGAACCGCCATGCCCGTCGCCGCGCGGGAGCTGGACGGGGTGCCGCTGTACGCGTTCGCCTTCTCCGCGTACTTCACGACCAGCCTCTTCGGCATGGTCGTCGCCGGGCAGTGGGCCGACCGGCGCGGGCCGCTCGGGGCGCTGGCGGTGGGGATCGCGGCGTTCGGGGCGGGGCTGCTGCTGTCCGGGACCGCCGTGAACATGTGGACCTTCATCGGCGGGCGGGCCGTGCAGGGGCTCGGCGGCGGGCTGGTCATCGTGGCGTTGTACGTCGTGGTCGGGCGCGCCTACCCCGAGCACATGCGGCCCGCGATCATGGCGGCGTTCGCGGCGAGCTGGGTGGTGCCGTCGGTGGTCGGGCCGCTGGCGGCCGGCAGCGTCACCGAGCACCTGGGGTGGCGGTGGGTGTTCGTGGGCATTCCCGTACTCGTCGTCTTCCCGCTGGCGCTCGCGCTGCCCGCGATCCGGCGGATGGCGTCCGGGCCCGCCGATCCGGGCGCGCCCGTCGAGCCCTTCGACCGCCGCCGCATCCGGCTCGCGCTGATGATCTCGCTGGGCGCGGGGCTGCTCCAGTACGCCGGGCAGGACCTGCGCCCGCTCTCCCTCCTGCCGGCGGTCGCGGGAGCCGCGCTGCTGGTGCCCGCCGTCGCCGGGCGGCGCGCGCTGCTGCCGCGCGGTACGTACCGGGCGGTGCGCGGCCTGCCGTCCGTGGTGCTGCTGCGCGGGATCGCGGCGGGGTCGTTCATCGCGGCGGAGTCGTTCGTACCGCTGATGCTCGTGACACAGCGGGGGGTGTCGCCGACGATGGCCGGGCTGTCGCTGGCGGCGGGCGGGGGGACGTGGGCGCTCGGATCGTACGTGCAGGCGCGGCCGTGGGCCGAGCCGTACCGGGAGCGGCTGATGGTGGTGGGGATGCTGATGGTCGCCTCCGCCATCGCGGCGGCGCCGAGCGTGCTGGTGACGTGGGTGCCGGTGTGGGTGGTGGCGGTCGCCTGGGGCGTGGGGTGCTTCGGGATGGGCCTGGTCATCGCCGCGACGAGCGTGCTGCTGCTGAAGCTCTCGGCGCCGGGGGAGGCGGGGACGAACTCCGCCGCCCTCCAGATCTCGGACGGCCTGTCGAACGTGCTGCTGCTCGCGGGGGGCGGGGCGGCGTTCGCGGCACTGGGCGGGGGGTCGGTGGGGGCCGCGCACGACGCGGTGGCGGGCGTGGGTGCGGGCGGGGCGCCGGGGCATGCCGGGGCGTTCGTGGCGGTGTTCCTGCCGATGGCCGCGGTGGCGGCGGTGGGGGCGTGGGTGGGGGCGCGGCTGCGGGAACGGTGAGGGTCCGCCTGCCCGCCCCTTGCGAACCCGCTCTCACCCCGCCTCTGGTGCACCCGCCTCCACCCCTATCTCTGGTGAGCCCGCCTTCACCCCCACCTCCTGTGAACCCGCTCTCACCCCACCCCCCACCCGCTCGTCGCCCCGCCCCCGCCCCCGCCCCACCGGTAAGGTGGCCCGGTTGTCGTACGTACGCGGTCGGGGTCGTCGTCCCCGTCGCGTCGCCCGCCGCACCCGATCGCACGAACCGGAGACCGTGACTACTACCGCCTCCCACCACCTCTCGCCCGCCTTTCCCGGGCGTGCCCCCTGGGGTACGGCCAACAAGCTGCGTGCCTGGCAGCAGGGGGCGCTGGAGAAGTACGTCCAGGAGCAGCCGCGTGACTTCCTCGCCGTCGCCACGCCCGGCGCCGGCAAGACGACGTTCGCGCTGACGCTCGCGTCGTGGCTGCTGCACCACCATGTCGTGCAGCAGATCACCGTCGTCGCGCCGACCGAGCACCTGAAGAAGCAGTGGGCGGAGGCAGCCGCGCGGATAGGCATCCGGCTGGACCCCGACTACAGCGCGGGGCCGCTGAGCAAGGAGTACCACGGGGTCGCCGTCACGTACGCCGGTGTGGGCGTGCGCCCCATGCTCCACCGCAACCGCTGCGAGCAGCGCAAGACCCTGGTCATCCTGGACGAGATCCACCACGCCGGTGACTCGAAGTCCTGGGGCGAGGCCTGCCTCGAAGCGTTCGACCCCGCCACCCGGCGCCTCGCCCTGACCGGCACCCCCTTCCGGTCCGACACCAACCCCATCCCCTTCGTCACGTACGAGGAGGGGAACGACGGCATCCGGCGGTCCTCCGCCGACTACACCTACGGGTACGGCAACGCCCTCGGCGACGGCGTCGTGCGGCCGGTCATCTTCCTCTCGTACAGCGGCAACATGCGCTGGCGCACCAAGGCCGGTGACGAGATCGAGGCGCGGCTCGGCGAGCCGCTCACCAAGGACGCCGTCTCGCAGGCCTGGCGCACCGCACTGGACCCGCGCGGCGACTGGATGCCGAACGTGCTGCGCGCCGCCGACCAGCGGCTCACCGAGGTCCGCAAGGGCATCCCGGACGCCGGCGCACTCGTCATCGCCTCGGACCAGGACTCCGCCCGCGCCTACGCCAAGCTCATCCGGGACATCACCGGCCACAAGGCCACCGTCGTCCTCTCCGACGACAACGGGGCCTCGAAGAAGATCGACGAGTTCAGCCACAGCGACGACCGGTGGATGGTCGCCGTCCGGATGGTGTCGGAGGGCGTCGACGTGCCCCGGCTCGCCGTCGGCGTCTACGCCACCACCATCTCCACGCCCCTCTTCTTCGCCCAGGCCGTCGGCCGTTTCGTACGGTCGCGGCGGCGCGGCGAGACCGCCTCCGTCTTCGTGCCGACCATCCCCACCCTGCTGGGCTTCGCCTCCGAGATGGAGGTCGAGCGTGACCATGTGCTCGACAAGCCCAAGAAGGAGGGGGAGGAGGACCCGTACGCCGAGGAGGACAAGCTCCTCGCCGAGGCCGAGAAGCAGCAGGACGAGGACACCGGCGACCAGGACATGCTCCCCTTCGAGGCCCTGGAGTCGGACGCCGTCTTCGACCGGGTGCTCTACGACGGGGCCGAGTTCGGTATGCAGGCCCACCCGGGCAGCGAGGAGGAGCAGGACTACCTCGGGATCCCCGGCCTCCTCGAGCCCGACCAGGTGCAGCTGCTGCTCCAGAAGCGGCAGGCCCGGCAGATCGCGCACAGCCGGCAGAAGCCCGCCGAGCAGGCCGATCTCCTGGAGATGCCCGCCGAGCGGCGGCCCGTCGTCTCCCACAAGGAACTGCTGGAGCTGCGCAAGCAGCTGAACACGATGGTGGGCGCGTACGTCCACCAGAGCGGCAAGCCGCACGGCGTCATCCACACCGAGCTGCGGCGGGTGTGCGGCGGCCCGCCGAGCGCCGAGGCCACGGCCGGGCAGATCCGTGAGCGGATCAAGAAGGTGCAGGAGTGGGCCACGCGGATGAAGTGAGCTGTGTGAAGTGACCTGCGTGGAGTGACCTGCGTGGAGTGGGGCCGAGTGGCTGAACGGCTCACCTCCCGTGCAGGGGTCCGTTCGGTTGGTGGGGTCCGGGGCGTGCGTCCGTCCTTGGCCCCACTTTCTGTTGTGTGGGGCGCCCGCGTAGGCGTCCCGTACGTCCCCGCCGGGGGATGTCACCGGGAAGTCGGCTGCCGGGACCGTGGCCCGGCACCCCTCGACCCGGTCCCGAAACAGGAGGAAAACCCCGGGTCGGTACCGTGCGCGCCCGGATTCTGGACGAGGGCTTCCGCTGAGCGGGACCGATCGCTACTGTCCCGGCCATGCAAAACGCCCCGTGGCAGCGCCGCCGCGGAGCGCAGCCGGTGCCATGGCCTGCCGGCGGCCTCTGTGCGCGTCGCCGATGGGACCGGTGTCGCGATCCCGTGGGGAGCCGCCGCGACTCACCATAAGGAGTGGGCGTCGTGACCGCGGAGACCTCCCAGACGCTCGACCGGGGACTGCGTGTCCTCAAGCTGCTCGCCGACACCGATCACGGCCTGACCGTCACCGAGTTGTCCAACAAACTCGGCGTCAACCGGACGGTGGTCTACCGTCTGCTCGCCACCCTGGAACAGCACGCTCTCGTACGACGTGATCTGGGTGGCCGCGCCCGGGTCGGCCTCGGCGTGCTCCGTCTGGGCCGACAGGTCCATCCGCTTGTACGGGAGGCGGCGCTGCCCGCGCTGCGCTCGCTCGCCGAGGACATCGGGGCGACCGCGCACCTCACCCTGGTCGACGGGGCGGACGCGCTCGCCGTCGCGGTCGTCGAGCCGACCTGGACCGATTACCACGTGGCCTACCGGGCGGGGTTCCGCCACCCCCTGGACCGGGGCGCGGCGGGCCGCGCCATCCTCTCCGCCCGCCAGGCCGGCGGCCTCGTCGACCCCGGTTTCACCCTCACCCACGGCGAGCTGGAGGCCGGGGCGAGCGGCGCCGCCGCGCCGCTGGTGGGGATCACGGGGATAGAGGGGAGCGTGGGCGTGGTGATGCTCGCGGACGCGGTGCCCGAGCGGGTCGGGCCGAGGGTGGTGGACGCCGCCAGGGAGGTCGCGGACGCGCTGCGGTGATCGCGGGGGCGGAGGCCGGGGGGGGTGGAGGTGGCCGAGCCCCGCGCAGGGCGTCCCGCTCAGCCCCCCCGGCAGGGCGTCTCGCCCAGGCCCCCCCCCGGCAGGGCGTCTCGCCCAGGCCCCCGCAGGGCGTCCCGCTCAGCCCCCCCGGCAGGGCGTCTCGCCCAGGCCCCCGCAGGGCGTCTCGCCCGGGCCCCACGTGTGTCCGGACCGAGCCCCCGCCAGACGTTCGGCGCGCCCCGATACATTGGGTCCGTGCACCCCCGTCACTCACGCCTCCGTAACCTCGCCATCGGCTCCGCCCCCGTCGTCGCGCTGCTCGCCGTCGTCGGCTTCGCGCCGCTGCCGTTCTCCGTGGCCGAGCCGGGGCCGACCGCGAACGTGCTCGGGGACGACAAGGGCAAGCCCGTGATCACCATCGAGGGCAGGGCCGCCCGGCCCACCACCGGGCAGCTGCGGATGGTGACCATCGTGGCGAGCGGCCCCTCCACCAGCGTGGGGATCTCCGACGTCGTACGGGCCTGGTTCCGCACCGACCAGGCCGTCATGCCCCGTGACTCGGTCTACCCGAGCGGTGGCAGCGACGAGGAGATCAGCGAGCACAACCAGGCCGAGATGAAGGAGTCGCAGGACAGCGCCACCGCGGCCGCCCTGAACTACCTCCACCTCGGCCCGAAGCAGGTCAAGGTCACCCTCAACCTCGCCGATGTCGGCGGCCCCAGCGCCGGGCTGCTCTTCTCCCTCGGCATCGTCGACAAGCTCCGCGGCGACGGCTCCGGCGGTGACCTCACCGGTGGCCGGACGATCGCCGGTACGGGCACGATCGAGGCGGACGGCAGTGTCGGCGCGGTCGGGGGTGTCTCGCTCAAGACGCGGGCCGCGCGGCGGGACGGGGCGAGCGTGTTCCTCGTACCGAAGGACGAGTGCGCGGACGCGCGCGCCGAACTGCCCAGCGGTCTGCGGCTGATCCCGGTCACGACGCTGTCGGGGGCGGTTTCGGCGCTGAAGGCGCTGGGCAAGGGTGGGGACGTTCCCAGCTGCTAGGCGGCTCCGCCGGGCCGACGCCGCCTGTTGCCCGCGGGCCGGTGATGGGTTGCTCGCGCAGTTCCCCGCGCCCCTGGAGGTCCCCGGGTTCCCCGCGCCCCTGAAGGCCCCCCGGGGTCCCCCGCGCCCTGAAGCCCCCCGGAATTCTCAGCCCCCCACCCCCGCCGGTTCCCGCTTCCGCTCTGCCTCCCGCGGCGGGAGTTGGTCGTCCATCCCCCGCCATGCCGGGAACACCAGCGGGCTCAGGGTCGTCGCCAGATAGACCGCGCCCACCACCAGCAGCGCCCCCCGCGCCCCCGCGCCGTCCACCAGCAGGCCCGCTCCCAGGCCGCCCAGGGGCATCGCCAGTTCGCAGCCGGCCGTCAGGGCGCCGGAGACGCGGCTGCGCAGCTCCTGGGGGACGCGTTCGTACGTCACCGTCGTCAGGATCGGGTTGAGCATGCCGCCCGCGAGGCCGCCGAGCCCCATCGTGACCGCCAGGGGCAGCGTCGAGCCGGTCAGCGCCGCCACCACGAAGCGGGGCGCGCCCGCCAGGACGAACGCGATGGTGAACACCGCGCGCCTGGGGAAGCGGTGGCCCACCGCGCCGTACAGCAGCGCGCCCAGCAGCCCGCCCGCCCCGAACGTGGCGGTGATCAGGCCGAGTTGGGTGGAGCCGCCCAGTTCGCGTTCGGCGTGCACGGGCAGCAGGACCGCGTTCCAGCCCTGATCGAGGCCGTTGGTGACCATGACCATCACGGTGACCGCGAGCAGCAGCCGGGCGCGCAGCAAGTAGGCGTACGTCTCGCGCAGTTCGGTCCGGTAGGTGGTGAGGGAGACCGGCGCCGCGTTCCGTACCGGCTCGGCCGCGCGGATGCCGCGTACGCCGAGGGCGACCAGCAGCGCCGACGTGGCGAACGTCGCCGCGTCCAGGAGCAGTACGGACTCGGCGCCGACCAGCGCGATCAGCAGCCCGGCCAGGGCCGCGCCCGCCATCCTCGCGCCGCGCTGCACGGCGTCGAAGAGGCTGGCCGCGCGGGTCAGGGTCGTGCCGGCCCGTTCGGCGAGATCGGGCACCAGGACGTACCGGGCGGTCCGGCCGGGCGTGGCGGCCAGCCCCTCCACCGCCATCAGCGCGCACAGCAGCCAGAACGGGAGCGCGCCCGCGAGGTGCAGCAGCGGGACGGCACCCACGGCGAACGCGCAGACGAGGTCGGAGCAGACACTCACCCGCCGCCGCCCCAGCCGGTCGATCACCGGCCCCCCGACCAGCGCGGCCACCACGATCGGCAGGGTGGCGCAGAAGGCCACCACCCCGGCCCGTCCGGCGCTGCCGGTCGTCTCCAGGACGAACCACGGTACGCCGATCAGGGTCAGCGAACTCCCGGCCGTGGAGATGGTGTTGGCCGTCAGGACGGCCGCCAGGGGAGTGCGCGTCCTGACGGCCCCGGCCCCGCCCCCACCTCCCCCGGCGCGCTTCCCGCCCCCGTTCCCCCCGTTGCCGCTCATGCGATACGCGTGCGGTGGCGCGGCGGGGCGGGCTGGGCGAGGCGTGTGCCCAACGCGATCAGCTTCAGGCCCACTTGGGTGCGTAGGCGATGAGGTGCGGGGCGCGCGGCGAGCGCGCGGTCGGCGGCTTCCTCGCGGAGCTCGGTGGCGCGGTACTCGTGCAGGGTGAGGTACGTCTCGGGCAGCATGGTGCGTGATCCCTTCGCCGGTCCGGGGTGCGGGGGTTCGCTCTCAGTAGCTCTTGCGCGGGAATGCGTGCAGATGGACGCGGACCTGGGAGGTGTCCTCGGTGTCCGCGTGGGCCAGGTCGCGGTAGCTGTCGATGAGCGCGTGGGTCTTCTCGTTCAGCTCGCGCAACTGGGCGGCCGTCAAACGCAGGGTGAAGTCGCTCATGTCCGCGTTGGCCAACCACTCGTCGGGCCATTCGTTCATGGTCCCCAGCCAGGTCGAGAGCTCCTGGGTGTGGATGGTGGCGACCTCGTGCTTGAAGAGGTCGACGGCGCCGCGCACCTCGGGGTCCTTGTCGTGGTGCAGCTCCTCGGTGAAGCTCGTGCCCTCGTGGGTCGCCCGCCACCAGCGCTCGCGGCCCTTGCCGTGCCCGGGCGCGTCCTCGACGAAGCCGTGCGCGGCGAGCTGACGCAGGTGGTAACTGGTCGCGCCGCTGGACTCGCCCAGCCGCTCGCCCAGTTGGGAGGCGGTGGCCGGGCCGTCGTGCCGCAGCGCGCCCAGCAGCCGGATCCGCAGGGGGTGGGCCAGGCCCCGCAGGGAGCGCGCGTCGAGCGCGCGTTCACGCGGCTCGCGCCCGGGGGCCTGCGATGCCGGTGCCTCCGGCTTCGCGGTCTCAGGCTTCGGAGTCTCCGGGGCGGGGGCGTCGTTCTCGGTCATGGGACAACCGTAGAACCGCAAAGGAGTTGTTGCAACCCTTTCTTTGCATCACGGTCTTTGCATCGAGGTCTTTGTACGTGGAGTTCTCCGCTGAGCGGATTGCGGCGGCGCCCCCGGGCCTCACCCCCCGGGCCTCACCCCCCGGCCGAGTCCTCCGCCGCCTGCTCCACCAGCGGGATGATCCGCAGCGGGACCGGGTTCTCCATGACGATCGCCGTGGAGGCCCGGACGATCCCCTCGAAGCCGACGACCCGGTCGATCACCCGCTGGAGGTCGGCGTTGGAGCGGGCCACCAGTCGGCAGAGCATGTCCCCGTGGCCGGTCGTGGTGTGCAGCTCCAGGACCTCGGGCACGGTGGTCAGGTGCGCCCGTACGTCGGCGCCCTGGCCCTGTTTGATCTCCAGGGTCGCGAAGGCGGTCACCGGGTATCCGAGGGCCGCGGGATCCACGTCCGGGCCGAACCCCCGGATGACCCCGTTCGACTGGAGCCGGTCGAGCCGGGCCTGGACCGTGCCGCGCGCCACGCCCAGCCTGCGGGACGCCTCGAGAACCCCGATACGGGGCTCCCGTGCCAGCAGCACGATGAGCCGCCCGTCCAGATGATCGATCGCCATGAGCCTCTCCGGATGGTCACGATGTACAGAAAGCAGGGCGCGGTCGGGGTCCGACTGGGCAGATTGTTCACCGCTGACGCAAACTATTGCGCACCTTGCAGGACGGGGGGAGCCTGCCGCTATGACTGAGACCATCGATCACACGCCCGACACCGCCCGGCAGGCCGACCCCTTCCCGGTGAAGGGAATGGACGCGGTCGTCTTCGCCGTGGGCAACGCCAAGCAGGCCGCGCACTACTACTCGACCGCCTTCGGCATGAAGCTCGTCGCTTACTCCGGACCGGAGAACGGCAGCCGCGAGACCGCCTCCTACGTCCTGACCAACGGCTCCGCCCGGTTCGTGCTCACCTCCGTCATCAAGGCGTCCACCGACCACGGCCGATTCCTGGCCGACCACGTGGCCGAGCACGGCGACGGCGTCGTCGACCTCGCGATCGAGGTGCCGGACGCGCGCGCGGCCTACGAGTACGCCACGGCGCACGGTGCGACGGGCCTGGCCGAGCCGTACGAGGTGAAGGACGAGCACGGCACGGTCGTGCTGGCCGCGATCGCCACGTACGGCAAGACCCGCCACACCCTGGTCGACCGGTCCGGCTACAGCGGCCCGTACCTGCCCGGGTTCGTCGCGGCCGACCCGATCGTCGAGCCGCCCGCCAAGCGGACCTTCCAGGCGATCGACCACTGCGTGGGCAACGTCGAGCTCGGCAGGATGAACGAGTGGGTGGCGTTCTACAACAAGGTCATGGGCTTCACGAACATGAAGGAGTTCGTGGGCGACGACATCGCGACCGAGTACAGCGCGCTGATGTCGAAGGTGGTCGCGGACGGGACGCTGAAGGTCAAGTTCCCGATCAACGAGCCCGCGATCGCGAAGAAGAAGTCGCAGATCGACGAGTACCTGGAGTTCTACGGCGGCGCGGGCGTCCAGCACATCGCGCTGGCCACGAACGACATCGTCGCGACGGTGCGGGCGATGCGCGCGGCGGGCGTGGCGTTCCTGGACACGCCGGACTCGTACTACGACACGCTGGGCGAGTGGGCGGGCGAGACCCGGGTGCCCGTGGAGACCCTGCGCGAGCTGAAGATCCTGGTGGACCGGGACGAGGACGGCTACCTCCTCCAGATCTTCACCAAGCCGGTGCAGGACCGGCCGACGGTCTTCTTCGAAATGATCGAGCGGCACGGTTCCATGGGATTCGGCAAGGGCAACTTCAAGGCGCTGTTCGAGGCGATCGAGCGGGAGCAGGAGAAGCGCGGCAACCTGTGATCCGCAACCCGCCCCGCGCGCAGGGCGGTTGAAGTACCTTCACGATCACGCGGCCCCCACGGACCTGACCCGTGGGGGCCGCGGCTGTTCCCGCCCGGGCTACGGAGCCTGCTTGTGCGGCGCGGTCTGCCCGTACATGTCCTTCGGGCCCCCGTCCGGCAGTTCCCCCAACGCGTCCAGCGCCTCCTGCGCCTGCCGCGCAAGCAGCGGTGAGAAGTGCGGATTCGTCCGCAGCGCCTCTTCGAGGGCACGCCGCGCCGGACCGGGCCGGCCCAGCTCCCGCTCCAGCATCCCCCGGTGATAGGAGGACAGCGCGGTCCGGCCCCCCTTCTCCGCCGCCGCCTTGGCGAACACCAGCCCCTCCTCCGGCTCCCCGGCCCGGTAGAGCGCCCACCCGAGCGCGTCGGCCACCGCCGCGCCCGGCGCGCGCCGCCACTGGGCGCGCAGCCGCTCCACCGCCGACTCCGGGGCGCCGTGGTCCGCCTCGAAGCGGCCGAGGACGAGGGCGTCCCGCACCCCGTTGCCGTCGTCGGAGGCGGCCCGTGCCCGCAGCCGCGCGTACTGGGCGCGGGCGTCGTCGGCGAGCCCCAGCGACTCGTACAACTCGCCCAGTTCCAGAAGGTATTCGGGGCGCGGCAGCCGTGCGACCGCCGCCGCGTAGTCGCGGCGCGCCGCCCCCGTACGGCCCAGTGCCAGCTCCGCGCGGGCCCGGCCCGCCAGCGCCGCGTGCGCGCCCGGGTCCGTGCGCAGCGCCGCCGCGTGGTGCGCGAGCGCCTCCGCGGGCTCGCCCCGGTCCCAGGCCAGGTCCCCCAACTGCCGCAGGCAGTCGGCCTTCTGGGCCGGTGTGGTGGCGTACGCGGCCGCCTGGGTGAGTGACGCCGCCGCGTCCTCGCGCCAGCCCCGCTCCCGGTACACCGCGCCCGCCGCCGCCAGCGCCGTGGAGCCGCCGCGCAGATCGAGCAGCTTCTCCACCGCCCCGCCCGCGCCCTTGAGGTCGCCCAGACCCGTGTACGCGTCGACCAGCACCCGATACACCGTCCACCGCCGGGGATCGCCTCGGCGCACCTCCTCGGCGACGGCCCGCGCGCCCGCGTAGTCGTGCCGTGCGTTGGCCAGCGCCGCCAGGCCGATCCGGGCGTCGGTGTTGCCCCGGGCGGCCGGCCGGACCGCCAGCGAGCGCCGCAGGGCCCACTCGGCGCGCGGATAGTACGAGGAGTCCGCCGACCGCAGCCCGCGCCCCAGATAGGCGGAGCCGAGCACCGCCCAGGAGGCATCGTCGGCGGGGTGGGCGCGCACCCATGCCCGCCGGTCGGCGATCAGCGCCGTCAGATCGGCCGCCGAGGCGGGCGCCCCGGCCCCCACCGCCGTCAGCGCCCGCGCGACCGGCCCCGGCGCGGGTGGCGGCGCGTCGTGGCCGCCCGCGATCCGGGTCTGCGGCAGGACCACGAGGACCCCGGCGGTCAGCAGCGCGGCCACCGCCGCGCCGGTCATCGTGCGGCGCGCGGTGCGGGCGGGCGGCGGCCCGGCCGGCTCCAGCGGCGTCGGCCGGGCGGGCGGCGGCAGCGTCAGGGTCCGTCGGCGCGGCGGCCATTCGTCTTCGGTCTCCATGGCGATCACTGTGCGTCGCCGGCGAAGAGCACGTCCCGCCCGCGCCCGCCGGGCCGCGCAGACTTCACACCGATGGCCCCGGGTGCCACGCTGGGATCATGAACGATGGAGCCGAGCCCGTCGCCGTGTCCGCCCCCGCAGCGGGCGGCCTCCTCCTCGACCGGCTGCGCGCGGGCCTGCCCGCCGACGCGCTGATCACCGACCCGGACGTCACCGCCTCCTACACCCACGACATGGCGAGCTTCTGCGCCGCCGGGGCGCCCGTGGCGGTGGTGCTGCCGCGCACGGTCGAGCAGGTCCAGCACGTGATGCGCACCGCCACCGAGCTGCGCGTCCCGGTCGTGCCGCAGGGCGCCCGCACCGGCCTGTCCGGCGGCGCCAACGCCACCGAGGGGTGCGTGGTGCTGTCCCTGGTCCGGATGGACCGCATCCTGGAGATCAGCCCGGTCGACCGGGTCGCGGTCGTCGAGCCGGGCGTCGTCAACGCCGTGCTCTCCCGGAAAGTCATGGAACACGGTCTCTACTACCCGCCGGACCCCTCCAGTTGGGAGCAGTGCACCATCGGCGGGAACATCGGCACCGCGTCCGGCGGGCTGTGCTGCGTGAAGTACGGCGTGACCGCCGAGTACGTCCTGGGTCTGGACGTGGTCCTCGCCGACGGCCGTCTGCTGGAGACCGGCCGGCGCACCGCCAAGGGCGTCGCCGGATACGATCTGACCCGGCTCTTCGTCGGCTCCGAGGGCAGCCTCGGCATCGTGGTGAAGGCCGTCCTCGCGCTCAGGCCGGCGCCGCCGCCGCAGCTGGTGCTCGCCGCCGAGTTCCCCTCCGCGACCGCCGCCTGCGAGGCGGTCTGCGCGATCATGGAGCGCGGCCACACGCCGTCGCTGCTCGAACTCATGGACCGCACGACCGTACGGGCCGTCAACCGGCTGGCCAACATGGGGCTGCCGAAC
Organism: Streptomyces sp. NPDC026377; assembly: GCF_055567715.1. Classification (NCBI taxonomy): domain Bacteria; kingdom Bacillati; phylum Actinomycetota; class Actinomycetes; order Kitasatosporales; family Streptomycetaceae; genus Streptomyces; species Streptomyces sp. NPDC026377. The sequence continues at coordinate 373,209 of NZ_JBVHPV010000005.1, read as the reverse complement.
ACCACCGAGGCGCTGCTGCTCGCCGCCTTCGACACCCCCGACCCCACTGCGGACCTGGCCGCCGTGGGCGAGCTGTGCACGGCGGCGGGGGCCGTCGAGGTGGTGCCGGCCGAGTCCGCCGCCGAGTCCGAACTGCTGCTCCAGGCACGTAGGTTGTCGCTCACCGCGCTGGAGACCATCAAGCCCGCGACGATGATCGACGACGTGTGCGTACCGCGCTCCCGGCTCGCCGAGATGCTGGCGGGGACCTCCGCGATCGCGGCCGCGTACGACCTGACGATCGGCGTCTGCGCGCACGCCGGGGACGGCAACACCCACCCCGTCGTCTGCTTCGACCCGGCCGACGAGGACGAGTCGCGGCGGGCCCGGGAGTCCTTCGACGAGATCATGGCGCTCGGCCTGGGGCTGGGCGGCACCATCACCGGGGAGCACGGCGTCGGCGTGCTGAAGAAGGAGTGGCTGGCCCGCGAACTCGGCCCGGTGGGCGTGGAGATGCAGCGTGCGGTCAAGCGGGCCTTCGACCCGCTGGGCCTGCTGAACCCGGGCAAGATCTTCTGAGGAACCGTGGAGCGGGTCTCCCGGCCCGTCACGCACCCTCCTCCGGCCGGGACTCGTCCGAGGGCCAGGGGTCGTTCAGGTACAGCTCCTCTGCGCGGCTGCGGCCGGTCGTGGTGGCGAGCAGCTCGGCGAGGCCGTCGTCGATACCGAGCCGCTCGGCCTCAGAACCCGGGGGCACCACCCGCAGCGTCCGCTCCAGCCACGCCGACACCTGGGCGGACGGCGCCTCCAGGAGCGCGTCGCCGTCCGGCGAGCTGAGCGCCATCAGGACCACACTGCGCCCGTCCACCTTGGTGGGCCAGATCCGGACGTCGCCGTGCCCGCACGGCCGGAACACCCCCTCGACGAGCAGCTCACGGGCGAACGTCCAGTTGACGGGGTGGTCGGTGCCGACGTGGAAGGTGATGTGCACGGCGTACGGGTCGTCCGTGCGGTAGGTCAGCCGGGCCGGGACCGGGATGCTGTGCTCGGGCGACAGCACGAGTTTGAGCTCCAGCTCGCGTTCCACCACGGTGTGCATGACAGTGCCCTTCCTCTCCGCGTACGCGGGCCCGGGAACGGGCCGCACCAGGTGAGAGCGGGGTGCGGCGCCGCTATGACGCGACTTCCCGAAGATTTTTCCGACGGCACCGGGGCCGGGCCGGGAGGGGGCCGCGACCCGGCCCCACGGGCGGGTGAGGGGTGTCCGCATGTTGACCGGATAGGGGCCGGTACCGAAGGACCCGCCCGGTGGCCCTCGCCCGTCTGGTAGATGTGGACCCTTGTATTGACGAGGCCCACGAGCAGATACGGGACCGTGATGAGCGCCCCCACCCCGGCCACCGGCGACGGCACCCCCCTTGCCGGCTTCTATCCAGATCCGTCCATCCCCGGATATGTCCGGTACTGGAACGGTGCCGCCTGGGTGCCCGGTACGAGCCGGCCCGCCCCGGCGGAGGGCGAGGCCATGCCCGTCCCGCCCGCGGGCGCGGCCCCGGCGGCCCCCGCCCTCGCCTCGGCCCCGCCGATGCCCGCGCCCGCACCCGCCGTGGAGGAGACCGGCCCGGTCTTCCTCGACGAGACCGGCGCGGCCCCCCTCCACGGCAGCCGCCCCGAACCCGGCCCGCGCTGGCACGCGGACGCCTCCCACCAGTCGGGCTTCGGCGACGACGCGGCCCGGCGGGTCTCGTGGGGACAGCCGGGGGACCCGGGCCCGGATCAGGGTGCCCAAGCGGGGCAGGCCGGACAGGCCCGGCCTGCGGGCCAGGGTGGGCAGTTCGGCCCTGCGGGCGAGGCGGGTCAGGGCGGGTCCGCGGGTGAGCCCGGACAGTTCGGCCACGCGGGTCGGGGCGGCCCTGCGGGTCAGGCAGGCCAGGCTGGACACGCGGGCCAGGCCGGGCAGGCCGGGCAGTTCGGTCCTGCGGGTCGGGGCGGGCCTGCGGATCAGGTCGGCCCCGGGCACCCGGCCCAGCCCGGACAGTTCGGCCACGCGGGCCAGCCCGGCCGGCCCGGGCAGGCGCTTCAGCCCGTTCCGGTGCAGCCCCTTCCCGCTCAGTCGCGGCCCGCTCAGCCCCTCCCCGGGCAGCCCGAGGCCGGCGGCCGGCCGCAGCCGCAGTCGCTGCCCGCCGGGTCGGCTTCCGGGCCGGCCGGGGCGGGCATGCCCTCGGGCGCCGGCCCGGCCCCCGTCCCGCCGGGGCAGGGGCACGGCCCGAGCCCGTCCGGCGCGCCGGTCCCGGTGCAGTCGCTGCCCGCGCAGCCGCTGCCGGGCCGGCCGAGGTCCGGGGACCCGCGCGCCGGGGCCGACCCACGCGTGGCCGAGCCGCAGGGCGCCCCGCAGGCCGTCCGGCCCGCGCCCGTCCGGGCCGAGCTGCCCTCGGCGCCGCTCGCCCCGCAGCCCGCGCCCGTGTCGCAGCCGCAGCCCGACCCCGTACCGCAGCATCAGTCCGCGCCGCCCGCCTCGCCCGTCACCACCGGGCCCGGCGGGGGATCGGCCTCCTGGGCGCAGCAGGTGCACCAGCTGGCGCGGCCCGAGGAGCGGGCGGGGCCGGGGGAGCCCGTGGTGCCGTGGAAGCCGCCCGTGGAGGATCCGTTCCTGCGGGCCGCGCGGGCGCAGACCGCGGCGCGGCCCGCCGGGCTCGGCCGGCGCCTCGCCGCCCGGCTGGTGGACACCGCGGTGCTCGGCGCGGCCGTCGCCGCGCTCGCCATACCGCTCGGGATCAAGGCCGCGGACCACATCCAGGAGAAGATCGACGCCGCGAAGCTCTCCGGCGAGACGGTGACGGTCTACCTCCTGGACGGCACCACCGCGGGCTGCCTCGCCATCGTGCTCGGCGCCTTCCTGCTCCTCGGGGTGGTCTACGAGGCGCTGCCCACCGCCAAGTGGGGCCGCACGCTGGGCAAGCGGCTGCTGCGGGTGCAGGTGCGCGACATCGAGTCGCACGAGCCACCGGCCTTCGGCGCGGCCCTGCGCCGCTGGCTGGTCTACGGCGTGCTCGGTGTGCTCGCCGTCGGGGTGCTCAACGTCGTGTGGTGCCTCTTCGACCGCCCCTGGCGCCAGTGCTGGCACGACAAGGCGGCGCGCACCTTCGTCGCGGGGACCTGACGGCGGGGACCTGACAGCGGGGGTCCGGCGGCGGGGACCCGGCGGGCCGGGGTCCGAGGAGCGCGCACCGCAGGAGGTGCCCGGGCGGGGCCCGGCAGGGCCCCGGCGGCGGCCGTACCCCGAACGGGCCCCGTGCCGTTGCGGGCCCCTGCCCGGCGCGGTCGACTGCGGACATGACCAACGAACCGCCGCCCGGCCAGCCCCCTGAGGACGACCCGTTCCTCAAGAAGCCGTCCGAGCCCTCCCAGCCCCCTCCCGGCTGGAGCCAGGGGCCGCCCCCCGGAGGCGGGACCCCACCCCCGGGCGGCGGCGCCCCTCCCCCCGGCGGCGGTCCGTACGGAAGCCCTCCCCCCGGGAGCCCCTACGACCAGCCGCCCCCCGGATCGCCGTACGGCGCCACCCCGCCGCCGTACGACCCGTACGGCGGCGGGAACCAGTACGGCGGCCCCGACCCGCTCGGCGGGATGCCGCCGCTCGCCGACTTCGGGCGGCGCCTGCTCGCCCGCGTCATCGACGCGCTGCTCATCGCGATCCCGCTCGCCCTGCTGGAGTGGGCGTCCTCGGACCGCTGGGTGTACGAGACGAGGACCGGTGAGGACACCTCGGACGTCATCACCCGTGCGTACAGCGGCAGCGGACTCGCCTGGAACCTCATCGGCATCGTGGCGTATCTCGCGTACGACACCATCATGCTCAAGCGCGACGGTCAGACGGTCGGCAAGAAGCTGATGAACCTGCGGGTCGCGATGCTCAACGACGGCAGTGTGCCCACCACGAGCGCCGCGCTGGCCCGGACGGCCGTGCTGTGGCTGCCCGCCCTGCTGTGCTGCCCGTGCCTGTGGCAGATCATCCTGATCATCACGATCCTCACGGACAAGCCGTACAAACAGGGCCTGCACGACAAGGCCGGCAAGACGGTGGTGGTGTCCACCGCCCACTGACCCCGCGCGGGTCGGCCGTGGACCGGGTCAGCTCCGCACGGAGTCGGCCGGGACGCGGACCCCGGGCTCGGCGCTCTCGCCGACGGCGGCGGCACGGTTCGTACGGACCGTGCGCGCCGCCTTCGGCATGGGGACCGTCATGGCGACCAGCAGTCCCAGCAGAAGCGCGGCGAGCACTATCACTCCCACCCCGACGCCCGAGTCGGTCCGGGAGAGCAGAATCATGGCCACGGTCGAGAAGACGACGGTGGCCGAACCGTAGGCGAGCTGTGCTGCAGTCGGACGCGGCATGGCGGTATCCGTCCTCGGGGGCAGGCATCGGATGGGGGCGGGTCTCTCGACCGGGCAACCGGATCGCACTGTCAAGCGACTCTACGTCGGTGCTTGCCCCTGCGGAACCGATGGTAAGCGTGACCTAACCCACGGTGCCGGAGCACAGGGGGCGCACGGAGTCATTCACCATTCCATCAGGTGGGACAGACGCACCTGATGTCCCGGTTGGGTAGCACATCGGAACCGTTCGGATACCGGAACTTCCGCTCTGCATAATGTAATTGCCCGACTCAAGTCAAGATCTGTCTTTTCCTTGGCAACTCCGGTCCAATGTCGTCACTTGAGACGCGTGCCGCGCACCGGAGACCAGACCCCTCACCCCCGGTCCGTGCCTGCGGCCGCGGGGGAGGACATCATCAAGTGACCAGCAACCGACGAGCGGTCAGAGCTGCCGCCATACTCGTGGCCCTTGCCACGACCGGCGCGATAGGTTCCGCGTTCGCCACGGCCCAGGCCGACTCCAAGAGCCCGGCCCCCGTCGAGCGGCGGGACCCGGGCACCGTCTCGGGCAAGCACGTCGACAACATCCCGGGCCCGTTCACCAAGCAGCGTGAGCAGCAGCGCCAGGCGGCGCTGGAGAAGGTCATCGCGGGCGACAAGAAGGTGCAGCAGCGCGGCGCCTCCAAGGTCGTCCAGCTGGACGACAAGAAGTACGTCGAGCTCGCCCGGGAGAAGACCGACAAGATCTTCACGGTCCTGGTGGACTTCGGTGACCAGGTCGACAGCACGACCATGTTCGACCCGGACGGCCCGACCGGCCCCAAGCCCGCGGTCGTCAAGTACGGCGGCACCCCCGGCCCGGCGCACAACACCATCGAGCAGCCGGACCGCACCAAGGACAACTCCACCGCCTGGCAGAAGGACTACAGCCGACAGCACTTCCAGGACCTGTACTTCGGTTCCGGCAAGAACGCCGACGGCACCGAGAAGCACTCTCTGAAGACGTACTACGAGAAGACGTCCTCGGGCCGCTACTCGGTCGACGGCACGGTCACCGACTGGGTCCGCGTCCCGGCGAACGAGGCGCGCTACGGCTCGAACTACTGCGGCTCGCAGAACTGCTCGAACGTGATGGACCTGGTCCGCGACGGCGTCAACGCCTGGGCCGCGGACCAGAAGGCCAAGGGCCAGACCACCGAGCAGATCAAGGCGGCCCTGGCGCAGTACGACCAGTGGGACCGCAACGACTTCGACAACGACGGCAACTTCAACGAGGCCGACGGCTACATCGACCACTTCCAGATCGTCCACGCGGGCGAGGACGAGTCGGCCGGCGGCGGCGCGCAGGGCAAGGACGCCCTGTGGGCGCACCGCTCGTACGCCTACGGCACGGACGCGGGCAAGACCGGGCCGTCGAACAACAAGGCCGGCGGCACGCAGATCGGCGACACCGGCATCTGGGTCGGCGACTACACGATGCAGCCGGAGAACGGCGGCCTCGGGGTCTTCGCCCACGAGTACGGCCACGACCTCGGTCTGCCGGACCTCTACGACACCACCAACACCGCCGAGAACTCGGTCGGTTTCTGGTCCCTGATGTCGGCGGGCTCCTGGCTGGGCACCGGCAAGGACGCCATCGGCGACATGCCGGGCGACATGACCGCCTGGGACAAGCTCCAGCTGGGCTGGCTCAACTACGCCACGGCCAAGGCCGCGTCGCACTCGACCACCAAGCTGGGTGTGTCGGAGTACAACACCAACGACAAGCAGGCGCTCGTCGTCGAGCTGCCGAAGAAGCCGGTCACCACCACGGTCGTGAAGCCCGCCGAGGGCACCAAGCAGTGGTGGAGCGGCGCGGGTGACAACCTCAACAACACCCTGACCCGCCCGGTCGACCTGACCGGCAAGTCCAAGGCCTCCCTGGACCTCCAGGGCTGGTGGGACATCGAGCTGGACTACGACTTCCTGTACGCCGAGGCCTCCACGGACGGCGGCGCCACCTGGACCGCGCTCGACGGCACCGCCGACGGTCAGCCGATCAGCCGCGACCCCAGCGACAAGCCGGCCCTGACCGACGTGTCGGGCGCGTACAAGAAGCTCTCGTACAACCTGGACGCCTTCGCGGGCAAGAAGATCGACCTCCGCTTCCGCTACGCCACGGACGGCGGTGCGGGCGGCAAGGGCTTCACCGCCGACGCGATCACCGTGAACGCCGACGGCGCCGCGCTCTTCACCGACGGTGCGGAGAACGGTGACAACGGCTGGACGTCGAAGAACTTCTCCCGCATCGGCGAGTCGTTCACCAACGACTACGCGCAGTACTACATCGCGGAGAACCGCCAGTACGTGTCGTACGACCAGACCCTCAAGGTCGGCCCGTACAACTTCGGCTCCAAGAGCCGCCCGTCGTGGGTGGAGCACTACGCGTACCAGCCCGGTCTGATGATCTGGCTGTGGGACCTCTCCCAGAAGGACAACAACGTCTCGGTCCACCCGGGCCACGGCCAGATCCTTCCGATCGACGCCCACGCCAAGCCGCTGAAGTGGGCCGACGGCACGCTGATGCGGAACAAGATCACGCCGTTCGACGCCGCGTTCGGCTTCTACCCGACGAACGCGATCACGCTGCACAAGGGCGACGTGGCGACCACGGTCCGCTCGCAGCCGGGCGTGCCGATGTTCGACGACCACCGGGGCACCTACTGGTACGAGGCGAACCCCACGGGAAGCGTGCAGGTTCCTGACACCAACACCCGGATCTCGATCGTCCAGCAGCCCAAGGACGGCTCGTCGATCACCGTGAAGGTTGGTCCGTCGACCAAGTAGTTCTCAAAACCGCAGGTCAAACCATGATCGGCCGTCGCCCTCTAGCGGGCGGCGGCCGATCGTGTTTAGGTGCGTCCTACCAGTCCTTATTGACACGACGTCTCACGGGGGAGCGGTACGCCATGCCTGGCGGAGGTTTCAGCAAGCTGCCGAACGGCAGCGTCGTCGTCGCGCTCACACTGCCGTCTCCCGCCGGGGACGGCCGCAAGGTGCGCGTCCTGGTCCATGCGGCCAACCGGGCCCGCGCCCTGACCCGGCTGCGGAACCTGGGGCTGCGCGCGGTCTATCTGCGCGGCAACACCGAGCCGCCGACACCGGACGAGATCACGGCGGTCCTGCACCACCCGGACGGCCTGCTGTGGCGCACGGCCCCGCACCCGGGGGCGGAGCTCTGGCACCCGATAAGGGCCCTGCTGCGGCCGTAGCGGCCTGCTGGGGGCGCGTTCAGGGGGCGCGGGGACCTGCGCGACCAGCCCCCACCGCCCGCAGCCATGCGCAGGGCCTCCTCGGACGGCCCCCCGCTCGCGGCCGACGCACCACGCGCCCCGGGGGGTCACCCCACCGGCTTGCCCGACAGTTCCGCGCCCGCGGCCCGGAGCTCCTCGATCGCCCGGGCGGTCGTCTCCGGGGAGACCCCCGCGGTCAGATCCAGCAGCACATGCGTGGCGAAGCCGGCCCGCACCGCGTCCAGCGCCGTCGCCCGCACGCAGTGGTCGGTCGCGATGCCGACCACGTCGACCTCGGTGACCTCCCGCTCGCGCAGCCAGTCCGCCAGCCCCACGCCGTTCTCGTCGCGCCCCTCGAAGCCGCTGTAGGCGGCCGCGTGGGCGCCCTTGTCGAAGACGGCGTCTATGGCGCCACTGGCGACCGCCGGCGCGAAGTTCGGGTGGAAGCCCACGCCCTCCGTCCCGGCCACGCAGTGCACCGGCCAGGAGCGCTCGTAGTCGGGGTGCGCCGAGAAGTGGGGGCCCGGGTCGACATGGTGATCGCGGGTGGCCACCACATGGCGGTACACGGACCCGGCGGCCTGGCCGATCAGGTCGGTGACGGCGGCGGCGACGTCGGAGCCGCCCGTGACCGCGAGGCTGCCGCCCTCGCAGAAGTCGTTCTGAACGTCCACGACGATCAACGCGCGGTGCATGTCGGCTGTCCTTCGGTCAGGGAGCTGTTCAACGAGCGTAGAGACTCCGCCCCCGCCGCGGCAGAGGGCAATTGGTGCGCAAAGACCCCGGGGCGCGGCCTCACACGTACTCCGTGGGCAGCACCGGCTCGCCCCGCGACAGCTGCATCGCGGACATCGGCAGTGTCCCGCGGGCCGCGATGTGCCGCTCCCGGGCGGCGTCCAGCGGCTCCCTGGCCACCACCGCGCCGCCCTTGACCAGCTCGACGAGCAGCTGCCGGCCCGCGAGCTCCGGCGGCACCGGCCCGGTGCCGACGACCTCGGCCTCCGCGATCCCCTCCGCGTCGGTGCGCCGGGCCGCCCACTTGCGGCCGCCGATCGAGGACTTGCCGCCCATCGACTTCTTCGCCACCGGCACCAGCGGTGCCTTCGGGTCCGCGCCGGCGGCGCGGGCGACCAGCTTGTAGACCATGGAGCAGGTGGGGTGCCCGCTGCCGGTGACGAGCTGGGTGCCGACGCCGTACGCGTCCACGGGCGCGGCCGCGAGCGAGGCGATGGCGTACTCGTCGAGGTCGGAGGTCACCACGATCCTGGTGCTGGTGGCGCCCAGCTCGTCGAGTTGCTGGCGCACCCGGTGGGCGACGAGCAGCAGGTCCCCGGAGTCGATCCGCACCGCGCCCAGCTCGGGCCCGGCGATCTCCACGGCGGTACGGACCGCCTCGGCCACGTCGTAGGTGTCCACCAGCAGGGTGGTGCCCCGGCCCAGCGAGTCCACCTGGGCCCGGAAGGCGTCCCGCTCGCTGTCGTGCAGCAGGGTGAAGGCGTGCGCACTGGTGCCGACGGTCGGGATGCCGTAACGGAAGCCCGCCGCCAGGTCCGAGGTGGTGGTGAAGCCGCCCACGTACGCGGCGCGCGCCGAGGCGACCGCGGCCAGCTCGTGGGTGCGCCGGGCGCCCATCTCGATCAGCGGGCGGCCCGCCGCGGCGGCGGACATCCGGGAGGCGGCGGCGGCGATCGCCGAGTCGTGGTTGAGGATCGACAGGATCACGGTCTCCAGGAGGACGCACTCCGCGAAGGAGCCCTCCACCCGCAGGATCGGCGAGCCCGGGAAGTAGACCTCGCCCTCCGGATAGCCCCAGATGTCACCCGAGAACCGGTAGGAGGCCAGCCACTCAAGGGTCGGCTCGTCGACGATCGCCCGCTCGCGCAGGAAGCCGAGGACGCCCGCGTCGAAGCGGAAGTTCTCCACCGCGTCCAGGACCCGCCCGGTGCCGCCCACCACGCCGTAGCGGCGCCCGTCCGGCAGCCGCCGGGTGAAGACCTCGAAGACCGACCGGCGCTCCGCCGTCCCGGCGCGCAGCGCCGCCTGGAGCATGGTCAGCTCGTACTGGTCCGTGAAGAGCGCGGTCGACGGCACGTCCACCGGCAGCCCCAGGTCCGCAGCGTTCACAACCGGTCACCTCGCCTTTCCGTTCCGGCTGTCGACCGGGTCGGCCGGGGTCCGGGGACCGTTCCCCGGCAAGTGGCAGCCATGGCCGGATGCTACTCCACTTTGTGTCAGAGTGACGATTTCGGGGGCCCGTTTGTGCGACCGCGGTCCCTCAGTGGCAGCATGGGGTAAGTGAGTGTGGCTCCTGTAGAGATCGAACGGCCCGAGTCGGCGGAAGAGACCTTCGCCGTCCCCGAACCCGATGTGCCGTGGGTGACGCTCGTCCACAACGACCCCGTCAACCTGATGAGCTACGTCCAGTACGTCTTCCAGAGCTACTTCGGCTACCCCAAGGACAAGGCCCGCAAGCTGATGCTCGACGTGCACCACAAGGGGCGGGCCGTGGTCTCCAGCGGAAGCCGCGAGGAGATGGAGCGCGACGTGCAGGCGATGCACGGCTACGGGCTGTGGGCCACGCTCACCCAGGACCGCGGCTGATGGCCGGCTACTTCGAGGCGCTGCCCGGCGGCGGCGCGGCCGTCGCGCTCGACGAGGTCGAGATCGCCATCCTGCGCTCCCTGTCCGTCCAGCTCCTGGAGCTGATCGGCCCGGGCGACGAGCCGATGGACGGCGAGGACCCGCTGGCCGCGCTCTTCGCCGAGGGCCCCAGCGAACCGCCCGCCGATCCCGCGCTCGCCCGGCTCTTCCCGGACGCGTACGACAGCGATGAGAGCGAGGAACTGCGTGCCTCGGCGGCCGAGTTCCGGCGCTTCACCGAGAACGACCTGCGCGCCCGCAAGCGCGAGGACGCGCTCGCGGTGGTGCGCACCCTGGACGCGCTCGCCCCGCGGGGCGAATCCGGCGCGGTCCTGAAGCTGTCCGCCGAGGACTCCCGGCGCTGGCTGGGCGCGCTCAACGACCTGCGTCTGACGATCGGGACCCGGCTGGAGGTCACCGACGAGGACGAGAGCGGCGAGCTGTACCGGCTGCCGGACGAGGACCCGCGCAAGCCCATGGTGATGGCCTACCTCTGGCTCGGCGGCCTCCAGGAGACGCTGGTCGAGACGCTGATGGCCTGAACCGGCCGCCGGGGCGGTTCGGGACGCCGGAGGCCGGTTCGGGAGGGCCGGGGGCCGGTTCGGGGACGCCGGGGGTGGCCAGGGGCGTCCGGGAACGGCTGTTTCCCTCCTGTTCGCTCAGCGGACGCTCAAATCCGCATAACGATCCGATTACCACATCGGTAGGGTTTGCAGGTTGGTGCGCGCTTTGTCCGGTTCTTCTTGTGGTGTGCGCCACAGCGACCCTGGTGGATCACCCGTAAAGACGTGATAAATCTTCACGACCACCAGGGGACGCCACCCATGTCCCCGGGGGCGCTTCGGCCGGCTGACCGCCGGTGGCACTCCATCCACATCCGGGGGGATCAGGACCTGGTCCGCTGCTTCGACGACCGAAGCGGGCGGGTCAGCATGGAGAAAGGCGCACCACCATGACCTCAGCGCAGGTCGACAAGCAGGACGACCGCTCCGGCAATGAGGCCCTGGGAACCGCCCACGGCGCGGCCGAGGGCGAGGGATACCAGCGGGGCCTCGGCGCCCGCCAGATCCAGATGATCGCGATCGGCGGAGCCATCGGCACCGGGCTCTTCCTCGGCGCGGGCAAGGCCATCTCGAAGGCCGGGCCCAGCCTCATCCTGGCCTATGCCATCGCGGGCCTGGTCATCTTCTTCATCATGCGGGCGCTGGGCGAGCTGCTCATGTACCGCCCCGTCTCGGGCTCCTTCTCGGAGTACGCCCGTGAGTTCGTCGGCCCGTTCTGGGGCTTCGTGACCGGCTGGACGTACTGGCTCTTCTGGGTCGTCACCGGCATCACCGAGGTCACCGCGGCCGCCCAGTACATGGCCTTCTGGACGCACAACGACGTCCCGCAGTGGCTGTACGCGCTGGTCTTCACGCTCATCCTGTACGCGGTGAACCTGATCTCGGTGAAGCTCTTCGGTGAGCTGGAGTTCTGGTTCTCGATGGTCAAGGTGACGGCCATCGTCGGCATGATCCTCATCTGCGCCGGCATCCTCACCGTCGGTTTCTCCGACGCCGCCGACACCGCCACCGTCGCCAACCTCTGGAACGACCGCGGGTTCTTCCCCAAGGGCATCGGCGGCACGCTGATGACGCTCCAGATCGTCATGTTCGCCTTCCTCGCCGTCGAGCTGGTCGGTGTGACCGCGGGCGAGTCCAAGGACCCCGAGAAGACCCTGCCCAAGGCCATCAACACCGTGCCGTGGCGCATCGCCGTCTTCTACATCGGCGCCCTGATCATGATCCTCTCGGTCGTCCCGTGGCACGAGTTCCAGCCCGGGGTGAGCCCCTTCGTCGCGGCCTTCGAGAAGATGGGCCTCGGCGTCGGCGCCGCGGTCGTCAACTTCGTCGTCCTGACGGCCGCCCTGTCCTCCTGCAACTCGGGCATGTACTCCACCGGCCGCATGCTGCGCGACCTCGCGCTCAACGGCCAGGGCCCGAAGCTCTTCACCCGCCTCACCAAGAGCGGCACCCCCCTGATCGGCACCTCGGTCTCGGCCGCGCTGATGCTGGTCGGCGTCTGGATCAACTACAAGGCGCCGGGCAAGGCCTTCGACTACGTCGTCTCCTTCGCCACCATCTCCGGCATGTGGGCCTGGATCATGATCCTGGTCTGCCAGATCCGCTACCGCGCCAAGGCCGACCGCGGCGAGCTCCCGCAGTCCACCTTCCGCGCCCCCGGCGCCCCGTACACCAGCTGGTTCGCGCTGCTGTTCATCCTCATGGTCATCGTGATGATGGGCATCGACAAGGACTCGCGGGTCTCCCTGTACTGCGCCCCCCTGTGGGGCCTGATCCTGGGCGTCTCCTACCTGGTCCTCAAGGCGCGCAACCCCGAGAACAAGGCGTTCGCCAAGCGCTCGTAACGCCTGCCTCCCCGGCGTGTCTCAGCATGCGGGCCGTTCCGTACCACTCTCCGGTACGGGACGGCCCGTCTGCTTATCCTTGCGCTCATGCTGACCCTCACCCAGGCCCTCTACGACCAGATCGTCGCGCACGCCCGCGCCGACCACCCCGACGAGGCGTGCGGCGTGGTCGCCGGCCCGGCCGGCACCGGCCGCCCCGAGCGGTTCGTCCCGATGCTCAACGCGGCGCGCTCGCCCACGTTCTACGAGTTCGACTCGCAGGACCTGCTGAAGCTGTACCGCGAGATGGACGACCGGGACGAGGAGCCGGTGATCGTCTACCACTCGCACACGGCGACCGAGGCCTACCCCTCGCGCACCGACGTGACGTACGCCAACGAGCCCGGCGCCCACTACGTCCTGGTCTCCACGGCGGACACGGACGGCCTCGGCGACTTCCAGTTCCGCTCCTACCGGATCGTGGACGGGATCATCGAGGAGGAAGAGGTCCAGGTCGTCCAGGCGTACTGAACGTGCGTGGGGGCGTGCGGCGTGGCGCGCGGTGGGCCCTTTCCGCGCCCCCGCCGCCCGTACCGCCCACATGCTGAGCAGAGTGCGCCCACCATCTGAGATCACACTCCGGAAAGCGGACCGGGAATCGATACGATGACCGCATGGTTCCCCACGACGTGAGCGAAGAGAAGCCGAGCAGCCCGCTGCTGGTGGCGCGCCTGCACGTCGACCTGTGCCGCCTGGCGAGCGCGATGTGTCCGCGCCCCACCGCCGCCTGAACCGCACACGCGTCACCGGCACACCCCGCGCACTGCCCGCAGCCACGCGCCGACCGCGCCCCTGCCTTCTTCGCTTCTTCTCCCCACCTTCCCTCCCCGACTCCTGACAGGAGCGCACGCCATGGCCATCGAGGTCCGCATCCCGACCATCCTCCGCACCTACACCGACGGCGCGAAGGCGGTCGAAGGCAGCGGGGCGACCATCGGCGAGCTCTTCGCCGACCTGGAGACCCGCCACACCGGCATCCGCGAGCGCCTCGTCGACGAGACGGCCGGCGGCGAGCTGCGACGCTTCGTGAACGTCTACCTCAACGACGAGGACGTCCGCTTCCTGGCGGGCATCTCGACCGAGCTGTCGGACGGCGACAGCGTCACGATCCTGCCGGCCGTGGCCGGCGGCATGGTCTGAGGCTGATCGCCGCCATGCGCTACGACTCCGCGCTAGCCGCGGTCGGCAACACCCCGCTGGTCCGCCTGCCCCGGCTGTCGCCCTCGGACGACGTACGCATCTGGGCGAAGCTGGAGGACCGCAACCCGACCGGCTCGGTCAAGGACCGCCCCGCGCTCCACATGATCGAACAGGCCGAGAAGGCGGGCCGGTTGACCCGCGGCTGCACCATCCTGGAGCCGACCAGCGGCAACACCGGCATCTCGCTGGCGATGGCGGCGAAGCTCAAGGGCTACCGCATCGTGTGCGTGATGCCCGAGAACACCTCCCAGGAGCGCCGCGACCTGCTGAAGATGTGGGGCGCGGAGATCGTCCCGTCGCCCGCGGCGGGAGGCTCCAACACGGCGGTACGGGTCGCCAAGGAGCTGGCGGCCGAGAACCCGTCGTGGGTGATGCTGTACCAGTACGGCAACCCCGACAACGCGGGTGCGCACTACGCCACGACGGGCCCGGAGATCCTGGCCGACCTCCCCTCGGTCACGCACTTCGTGGCGGGCCTGGGGACGACGGGCACGCTGATGGGCGTCGGCCGCTATCTGCGCGAGCGCGTCCCCGGCATCCAGATCGTCGCCGCCGAGCCCCGCTACGACGACCTGGTCTACGGCCTGCGCAACCTCGACGAGGGCTTCGTCCCCGAGCTGTACGACGCGTCGGTGCTGACCAGCCGCTTCTCGGTCGGCTCGGCGGACGCGGTGACCCGCACCCGCGAACTCCTCAAGGAGGAGGGCATCTTCGCGGGCGTCTCCACCGGGGCGGCGCTGCACGCGGCGATCGGCGTGGGCCGCAAGGCGGTCAAGGCGGGCACGGCGGCGGACATCGTGTTCGTGGTGGCGGACGGGGGCTGGAAGTACCTGTCGACGGGGGTGTACACGGCGGAGACGACGGAAGAAGCGATCGAGACGCTACAGGGCCAACTCTGGGCGTAGCCCCCTGCGGGACACGGGCCGGCCCCGGAGGCGGTTCTTTGGGGGAGGAACAGGGGCCGTAGGCCCCGTTCCGGCAGGGGCGCGGGGAACTGCGCGACCAGCCCCCACCGGGCCCGCGGGTCAGCACGAAAGCGAGGCGCGGGCGCCCCGGGCCCCGCGAAGGGATGCAGGGCGGCAGGCCCGCCCAGGAGGGGTGCAGGGGGCGGAGCCCCCCGCATCCGGGGTCCGGGGGCTCAGCCCCCGGGAGACCACCCGCACCCCACCGACCCCCGGAGGGTTCAGGGAAGGGGCGGGCGGGGGCAAACCCCCCTAGCCCGCCAGATACCTCACCTGATCCCACACCGCAGGATCCACCACCCCCACCCACCGCCGAAACTCCCACACCCCCACCTCCCGCAGCTCATCCGTCTCCAGAAAGCTCGGCCGCCCCCGCGCGTCCCCGACCGTCCCCGGCGCCAGTGGAATCACCCCCGCCCGCTCCTCGTGGAACTTGCTGGTGATCTTCGCGACGAGCGCGCTGTCGCCCCGTACCGTCAGCACCAGACAGGGCCGGTCCTTCGACCCCGGGCCGTCCTCGTAGGGCACCTCCGCCCACCAGATCTCCCCCGGCTGCGGGCGCCGCTTGGGCGCGCGCCGCGGACCCGCGGGCCGCCCGGGCGGCCGAACGCGCCCCCGGGGCCGGCCCGGCGGCCGAGCGCGCCCCCGCCCGTCCGTCACCGCGGCCCCCAGCGCGACCACCACCACGGCGATCACCGCGAGCCACCAGGACGTGTCCATACCGCAGACGTTACCCGGCGGCCCACCCCCCGCGCGCGCTCCGCCCGCACTCCGCCCGAACCGGTGACAGCGCAGGTGAGTTCCCCCACAACGGCCCGCCACTGAGGAGCGACCGGCAGTGTGGCGCCTTACGCTCGACGCACCGCACGACCTCCCGCCGCCTTCCCCGTATCCCTTGCCGCCCCCGGAGGTTCACGCTCCATGAAGCTCACCGTCGTCGGCTGCTCCGGGTCGTTCCCGTCCGCGGAATCGGCCTGTTCGAGCTACCTCGTCGAGGCCGACGGCTTCCGGCTGCTTCTCGACATGGGCAACGGCGCCCTGGGCGAGCTGCAGCGCCACATCGGTCTCTACGACCTCGACGCGATCTTCCTCAGCCACCTGCACGCCGACCACTGCATCGACATGTGCGGCTACTTCGTCGCGCGGTACTACCGGCACGAGGGCGGCCGCTGCGCCGCCCTGCCGGTGTACGCGCCGGAGGGCGCCGAGCAGCGTCTGACCACGGCGTACGCCGACACGCCCTCCAGCTCCTCGATGAGCGAGGTCTTCGACTTCCACACCCTGAAGTCCGGCTCGTTCGACATCGGCCCCTTCGCGGTCCGCACCGAGCGGGTCTGCCACCCCGTCGAGGCGTACGGCATCCGCATCGAGCACGGCGGCGCGTCCCTCACGTACTCGGGCGACACCGGCGTCTGCGAGGCGCTGCACGAGCTGGCCGAGGGCACCGACCTGTTCCTGTGCGAGGCGTCCTTCACGCACGGCAAGGAGGACATCCCCGCCCTCCACCTCAACGGCCGCGAGGCCGGCGCGCACGCCGCCCGCGCCCGGGCGGGCCGCCTGGTCCTGACCCACATCCCCCCGTGGACGGACGGCGAGGTCAACCTGGCGCACGCCCGTGACGCGTACGGGGGACCGGTGGAACTCGCGGCGCCGGGCGCGGTGTACGAGATCTGAGCGGCGTGCGTACGCGAAGGGCCCCCGGAACCGAGCGGTTCCGGGGGCCCTTCGACGTGCAACCCGTACGGCCTACGCCTTCGTCAGGTCCTCGACCTCTTCCTCGGGCTCACGGCCCGGGGTGGTGAGGTTGAACTTGACGATCGCGAAGCGGAACACGAAGTAGTAGATCGCCGCGAAGACCAGGCCGATCGGGATGATCAGCCAGGGCTTGGTCGCGAGGTTCCAGTTCAGGATGTAGTCGATCGCTCCGGCCGAGAAGCTGAAGCCGTGGTGCACGCCCAGCGCCCAGGTGACGGCCATCGAGACGGCGGTCAGGACGGCGTGGATCACGTACAGCACCGGCGCGATGAACATGAACGCGAACTCGATCGGCTCGGTGATGCCGGTGACGAACGAGGTCAGCGCGAGCGAGATCATCATGCCGCCGACGGCCTTGCGGCGCTCGGGGCGGGCGCAGTGCGTGATCGCCAGGGCGGCGGCCGGCAGCGCGAACATCATGATCGGGAAGAAGCCGGACATGAACTGGCCGGCGGTCGGGTCACCGTGGAAGAAGCGCGGCAGGTCGCCGTGCCACAGGGTGCCGGAGGAGTCCTTGAAGTCGCCGATCTCCTGCCAGGCGACCGTGTTCACGAACTGGTGCATACCGATCGGCAGCAGCGCGCGGTTGACGACACCGAAGATGCCCGCGCCGACGGCGCCGAGGCCGGTCATCCACTCGCCGAAGTTGGTGATCACATCACCGATGGGCTCCCAGACCAGGCCGAAGAAGACGCCCATGAGCAGACCGACGAAGGCCATGATGATCGGGACGAGACGGCGGCCGTTGAAGAAGCCGAGCCAGTCCACCAGCTTGGTGCGGTGGAACCGCTGCCAGATGACGGCGGACAGCAGACCCATGATGATGCCGCCGAAGACCTTGGGGTCGTTGTACGTCGCGGCGACGTCGACCCCCTTGTTGGCGGTGGTGTTGATGACGGCGTCGGTCACGGGGAACGCGGTGAGCACGTTCTTG
This sequence comes from Streptomyces sp. NPDC026377, assembly GCF_055567715.1. Lineage (NCBI taxonomy): Bacteria > Bacillati > Actinomycetota > Actinomycetes > Kitasatosporales > Streptomycetaceae > Streptomyces > Streptomyces sp. NPDC026377. The sequence continues at coordinate 355,647 of NZ_JBVHPV010000005.1, read as the reverse complement.
TAGACCAGGAAGCCGACCAGCGCGGCGAGCGCCGTCGAGCCGTCGGCCTTCTTGGCGAAACCGATCGCGATGCCGACGCAGAACAGCAGCGGCAGATTGGCGAAGACCGCGTCACCGGCGGTCGAGAAGACCGTGGCGACCTTGCCCCAGCCGAGACCGTCCTTACCGAAGACATCGGGTGCGCCGAGGCGGAGCAGAATGCCCGCGGCAGGCAGTACGGCGATCGGCAGCTGCAGGCTGCGGCCGACCTTCTGCAGACCCTGGAACAGGCCGGCACCCCGCTTCTTCGCGGGCGCCGCCGTAGCGGTATCCGTACTCATCAACTTCCTCCAGTTGGCAAGGCGCCGCCCGGGGACATGGGAAAGTACGGGGGGACGGCGGCGTCTCAGGGGGGAACGCGGTGAAGCCCGCGTGGTCTACACCATTGAGTGGTGTAGACCAGTTGTAGCACGGTGAGGGTTAGATAAGGAACCTGCGATTTCTGTGTGCTGAGCCATACATTCCGGCATGACGGACAAAGGCCCCGGACCCTGGGGTCCGAGGCCTGTGCCGTATCACCGCTTGGTTATCCCGCCGTTATTACTTCGTGTTCTCCCGCTCGATCTCCTCTTCCAGCTCCTCCGGTTCGCGCCCGGGGGTGGGGAGGTCGAACTTGGTGATCGCGAACCGGAAGATCACGTAATAGACGGCCGCGAAGACCAGCCCGATCGGAATGATCAGCCAGGGCTTGGTCGCCAGGTTCCAGTTGATGACGTAGTCGATGAGGCCGGCCGAGAAGCTGAAGCCGTCCTTCACGCCCAGCGCCCAGCTCACCGCCATCGAGACACCCGTGAGCACCGCGTGGATCACGTACAGCAGCGGTGCGATGAAGAGGAACGAGTACTCGATCGGCTCGGTGATGCCGGTGACGAACGAGGTCAGGCCGACCGACAGCATCAGACCGCCCACCTGCTTGCGGCGGTGCGGCTTGGCGCAGTGGGTGATCGCCAGGGCGGCGGCGGGGAGCGCGAACATCATGATGGGGAAGAAGCCGGTGGTGAACTGGCCCGCGTCCTTGTCGCCCGCCAGGAACATGCTGATGTCACCGTGGACCACGGTCCCGTCCGGCTTGGTGAAGCTGCCGAACTGGAACCAGATGGGCACGTTGAGGAACTGGTGCAGCCCGATCACGAGCAGCGCCCGGTTGGCGATACCGAAGATGCCCGCGCCCCAGGCGCCGAGGCCCACCAGCCAGTCGCTGAAGCTCTCCAGACCGTCACCGATCGGCGGCCAGACCCACAGGCAGACCGCGGCGAACGCGATGGCCACGAACGACATGATGATGGGGACGAGCCGGCGGCCGTTGAAGAAGCCGAGCCAGTCGACCAGCTTCACCCGGTGGTAGCGCTGCCAGAACCAGGCGGCGAGCAGACCCATGACGATGCCGCCGAAGACGCCCGGGTTCTGGTACGTGAAGGCCGCCACGGTCCCGTCGTTGGCCTGGCACCCCGCCGAGATGACCTTCGCGCCCGCGGCGCAGTCCTTGGGGAACTGACGCAGCACGTTGTAGTAGACGAGGAAGCCGGCCACGGCGGCGAGCGCGGTGGAGCCGTCCGCCTTCTTGGCCATGCCGATGGCGACGCCGATGCAGAACAGCAGCGGCAGGCCGATGTTGGCGTCGAGCAGCGCGCCGCCCGCGCCCGCCATGACCTTGGCGACGTCCGTCCAGCCGAGGCCGTCCTTGCCGAAGACGTCCGGCTGGCCGAGCCGGTTGAGGATGCCGGCCGCGGGCAGGACGGCGATCGGCAGCTGGAGGCTGCGCCCCATCTTCTGGAGGTTCTGGAACGCCCCGTTCCACCACTTCGGCCGGTCCGCTGCCGTGCTGTCCGCGCTCATCGGCGGCCCTCCGTCCCGTCCGTCCCGTCGGAACAAGCCAGTTCCGGGGTGCGTTGCACACTGGTGTAGACCAGTTGCGGTATCGTCCGGATCCTGGCCGCACGGGCGCGGTACCGGTGATCGCCATCCTTGGTCAGCGTGCGGACGCTCGCTCGCGTAACTGGGCCAAACGTGCGTTACGGTGACAAAGCGGAACCGCGGTCGGATGGATCTGCGGTGCGCCGCCACAGCGTTCTTTGAAAGAACAGGGAGACAGACATGGCCAGCAAGGCTGAGAAGATCGTCGCCGGGCTCGGCGGTATCGAGAACATCGAAGAGGTCGAGGGCTGCATCACCCGCCTCCGCACCGAGGTCATTGACCCGAGCAAGGTCGACGAGGCCGCGCTGAAGGCCGCCGGCGCCCACGGCGTCGTCAAGATGGGCACCGCGATCCAGGTCGTCATCGGCACGGACGCGGACCCGATCGCGGCGGACATCGAAGACATGATGTGACCTGAAGGTCACAGCGAAGGGGCCCTCCCACCGTCCGGGAGGGCCCCTTCGCCGCACCACCGCCGGCACACCCCCAATCGGGAGGACGCCCCCCCCCGTCCCCCGCGCCTCTTCTCAGCCGCTGCTTCGTCTGCGAACCCGTGGTGATCCACTCGCGCAGTTCCCCGCGCCCCTGGAAACCCTCGTTCGTCCACCGGCTGTGGTGGGTCGCTCGCGCAGTTCCCCGCGCCCCTTATGGGGCATGCCTTTGTCTGCGGGCTGTGGTGGGCTGGTCGCGCAGTTCCCCGCGCCCCTTATGGGGCATGCCTTTGTCTGCGGGCTGTGGTGGGCTGGTCGCGCAGTTCCCCGCGCCCCTTAAGGGGCGTCGTTTGTCTGCGGGCCGTGCGGGTTGCTCGCGCAGTTCCTCGCGCCCCTCAAGGTCTGTGGCTGAGCCGGGTTCTCCGGCTGCGGAGGACGACCCAAGGGGCGCGGGGAACTGCGCGATCAGCCCCCACCGGCCCGCGGACGAAGTTGGGCCCTCTCAGGGGCGCGGGGAACTGCGCGACCAGCGCACCACCGGCCCGCGGACGAAAGCGAACCCCTTCAGGGGCTCGGGGAACTGCGCGAGCGACCCCCCCATCGCCCGCAGACGAAATCGAACCCCCGGGGCGAAGCCCCGAAGGGGGCAGGGGGCGGAGCCCCGGAAGGGGGGCCGGGGGGCACGCCCCCAGGAGCGAGACGCCCACGGGCTACGCTCGTGGCATGTCTCGTATCGACGGCCGCACCCCCGACCAGCTCCGCCCCACCACCATCGAACGCGGATGGAGCAAGCACGCCGAGGGCTCCGTCCTCATCTCCTTCGGCGACACCAAAGTCTTCTGCACCGCCTCCGTCACCGAAGGCGTCCCCCGCTGGCGCAAGGGCAGCGGCGAGGGCTGGGTCACCGCGGAGTACTCGATGCTGCCCCGCTCCACCAACACCCGCGGCGACCGCGAATCCGTCCGCGGCAAGATCGGCGGACGCACCCACGAGATCTCCCGCCTCATCGGCCGCAGCCTGCGCGCCGTCATCGACTACAAGGCGCTCGGCGAGAACACCATCGTCCTCGACTGCGACGTCCTCCAGGCCGACGGCGGCACCCGCACCGCCGCCATCACCGGCGCCTACGTGGCCCTCGCCGACGCCATCGGCTGGGCCCAGTCCAAGAAGCTGGTCAAGGCCAACCGCCAGCCCCTCACCGGCACCGTCGCCGCCGTCTCGGTCGGCATCGTCGACGGCACCCCCCTGCTGGACCTCTGCTACGAGGAGGACGTGCGCGCCGAGACCGACATGAACGTCGTCTGCACCGGCGACGGCCGCTTCGTCGAGGTCCAGGGCACCGCCGAGGCCGAGCCCTTCGACCGCAAGGAGCTCAACGCGCTCCTCGATCTCGCCACCGGCGGCTGCGCCGACCTGGCCGCGCTCCAGGTCGAGGCGCTGGGCCGCACGCTCGGCGCCTAGCGAGGCAACCGCGAGGGCCGCTCCCCGCGTCCTTGACGACACGGGCGTACGGGCCGAACCGTACGCCCGTCCGTACACCCCGGGGAGGACCCGTCCATGCGCAGAAGCCGCCGCGCCCTCGCACTCGCCGCCGCCACCGCGGCCCTCGCCCTGCCCGCCGCCGTCGGGTGCAGCGCGGTCAGCAAGGCGCTGGACTGCGTCCAGACGGCCGACGCGATCGCCTCCAGCGTCGACGACCTCGGCCGGGCGGTGGCCAACGCCACCGACAACCCGGCACAGGCGGACCAGGCCCTCAACGACATCGACACCAACCTGTCGTCACTGAAGAACAAGACGGACAACGCCGACCTCTCCCAGGCGGTCGACAACCTCAACAAAGCGGTCGGCAACGTACGTTCGGCGATCAAGAACGGCGACAACACGCCCGACATCAGCCCCGTCAAGGCCGCGGCGAAGGAAGTCGGCAAGGTCTGCACACCGTGACGCCCGGCCCCCGCACGCACCCGGCGATACTGGGAACATGACCCGCCTGATCCTCGCCACCCGCAACGCCGGAAAAATCACCGAGCTCCGCGCGATCCTCGCGGACGCCGGACTGCCCCACGAACTCGTCGGCGCCGACGCGTACCCGGAGATCCCCGACGTCAAGGAGACCGGCGTCACCTTCACCGAGAACGCGCTCCTGAAAGCCCACGCGCTGGCCCGGGCCACGGGCCTGCCCGCGGTCGCCGACGACTCCGGCCTCTGCGTGGACGTACTGAACGGCGCCCCCGGCATCTTCTCCGCCCGCTGGTCCGGCACTCACGGCGACGACAAGGCCAACCTGAACCTGCTCCTGGCCCAGCTCGGCGACATCGCCGAGCCCCACCGCGGCGCCCACTTCGCCTGCGCGGCGGCCCTGGCGCTCCCCGACGGCACCGAGCGCGTGGTCGAGGGCCGCCTCCTGGGCACCCTGCGCCACGAGCCCACGGGCACGAACGGCTTCGGCTACGACCCGATCCTCCAGCCCGAGGGCGAGACCCGCACGTGCGCGGAGCTGACGGCAGAGGAGAAGAACGCGATCAGCCACCGGGGCAAGGCGTTCCGGGCGCTGGTGCCGGTGGTGCGGGAACTGCTGGGCTGAGGGCCCCGAAACGCAGAAACGGCCTGCGAGTCAAACCTTCGATTCGCAGGCCGTTCGCGGTGCGGCCGGGGGGATTCGAACCCCCACGGGTGTTACCCCACCGGGATCTAAACCCGGCGTGACTGCCATTCCACCACGGCCGCCAGCCGTCTGCCATGGTAGCGGGCAGGCGGCTGCGGCGGTGTGGAGGTTGTCATCGCGACCTTCGACGCTTCCCTCCTCGGCACCAGGTGTTCGTGATCGCGTGGCAGTTGGGACACAGCAGTCGCAGGTTCTCGGCGCGGTCGTCCGTCCAGTCCCCGTTGATGTGGTCCACCTCCAGCGTCATCGGCCTGCCCTGCCAGACGGGCCCGGTCCCGCACTCGTGGCACAGCTCCGGGACGCCTGTCTCCCGCAGGGCCCGGCGCAGGTACACGGTCTTCGTGCGGTGCTTGCCGTGGTGCAGTGTCAGCACCTCATGGGCCTTCTTCCTGGGTGTGGGCCCTGTCCTGCCGCGTTGGTGTGCCTGCCCCAGGAAGTGGGCTGTGGTGAGGCCGTCTTCGGTTATCCACCCCTTCAAGGCGGCCCGCTGCGTTGAGGTTTCGGGCCTACCGAGCCGCCGGGACACCTCGGCGAGGGACACCGAGGAAGCCACTGCCTCACTCAGCTCGGCCCGAGAGGGCCGGGGACCGCTTCTTCGGTATGCGCGGCGCCGGAAGTGCGAGATGTCGATGCCGTAGTGCGCGAAACGCTTGAACAGATATCGACGCAAGTGCCCGTACGGACACGTACCGAAGAATGCGATGACCTCGTCGATGTCCGTGCAGCTCCTGGCCGCCTCCTCCAGGCGCTCACGCGTGTAGTGCGCGGTCGAGCTCATCGGGCGCGCACCTTCCGTCCCTTGCCCCGGCCTCGGTATGTGTCCGTGGTGGAGTGGCAGTTCGGACAGAGGAACCGCAGGTTCTCGATCCTGTTGTTCCGCCAGTCCCCGTCGATGTGATCGACCTCGAGGGGGAGCGGACGCCCCCGCCAGGTGGGCTCCGTACCGCACAGCGCGCAGTGTTCGACGCGGCCCAGGGCCGTCATCGCCCGTCTGAGTCGCTCGCTGGGGATGCGCCGTGCCCGGTCCGGATCCTGTTCGACGAGCAACGCCTCGGGTGTGCGCGGTCGAGGCACTCCCTTACGCGACGGAGCTTTGAAGTGCGACGTGTCGATCCCGTACGCCTTGATCCGTCGGCCGATGTGCGTGTGGTGGCCCCCGACCACCTCGACCCCCAGTCGGCGCAGCACCTCGTTCACGCTCGCGGACTCCGCCACCACCGGCTCCAGCACGTCCCGCGTCCAGCGGACGCCTTCGCGCTCGAAGTGCCCGGTCGGTATCCCCAGCTTCTTCATGCGGTCCGCGAGGTACCGCCGTGATCCCCCGCGCGGGTCGACCCCCAACCGGATCAGCGCCTCCGACAGCGTCCGCGCCCCCTGCGCCGCCTGCGCGAGCCGCTCGCGCGTATACGGGCTCGTGCCCATGCGAACCTCCTCCGCCCCGGCCACCCGTTCGCACCCTCGTACGGACCAACGAACCGCTCATCGGACAGTCACGCCCGAAATGCGGAACGGCCCGCACCGCATACGCGCGGTGCGGGCCGTAACGGGCTCGGGCGTCAGATCCCCAAGTCCTTGATGATCTTCGCGACATGCCCCGTCGCCTTCACGTTGTACAGCGCCCGCTCGACCTTGCCCTCCTCGTCCACGACCACCGTGGAGCGGATGACGCCGGTCACCGTCTTGCCGTACAGCTTCTTCTCGCCGAAGGCCCCGTACGCCTCCAGGACCTCCTTCGACGGGTCGCCGACGAGGGTGACCTTCAGGGACTCCTGGTCGCGGAACTTCGCCAGCTTCTCCGGCTTGTCGGGGGAGACGCCGATCACGTCGTAACCGGCGCCGGCCAGCAGCTCCAGGTTGTCCGTGAAGTCGCAGGCCTGCTTGGTGCAGCCGGGGGTGAGGGCGGCCGGGTAGAAGTACACGATGACCTTGCGGCCCTTGTGGTCCGCGAGCGAGACCTCGTTGCCGTCCGCGTCGGGCAGGGTGAAGGCGGGGGCGGTGTCGCCGGGGACGAGTCGCTCGCTCATGGGATCTTCCTCCGGAAGGAACGGGGTAAGGGAACGGGGCAGGCTTACTCCGGCAGAGCCTAATGGGGGCCTGTGACAGTGCATCGGCGGTGGAGCTGACAGACTGTCGACGACGGACAACCCCATACCCCGACCGAACAGACGGAGGCGGCGCAGTGTCGGAAGCCAGGACCCCTGCGCAGATCGAGGCGGACATCAGGCGCCGCCGGGACCAGCTCGCGGTGACGCTCGACGAGATCGGCGTGCGGCTGCACCCGTCGACGATCGCCGGTGACGCCAAGGCGAAGGTCGCCTCGGCCGTGGACCGGACGGCGGGCCGGGCCTTCGTCGCGGTCAACCGGACCGTCTCGGACGTGAAGGCCCAGTTCGTGAACGAGGACGGCACGCCCCGCGTCGAGCGCCTCGTGCCGGTCGCGCTGCTGGCCGTGGGGCTGGTGGGACTGCTGGCCCTGTCGTCCGCCCGCAAGCGCCGCGGCTGACGCCCCGGGCGCGGGCCGGCGGCCCCAGTCCTGACGCCCCGGCCCGGGCGGCGGCCCCCGGTCTGATGCCCCGCCCCAGGCGGCAGCCTCTTGTCCTGACGCCCACGGCCGGGCGGCCCCTGCCCCTGCCCCACCTTCCGCGCCCCTTCGGCATACGCCGGGGGCAGGGACAGGTAGGTTCGGGTCCGTGAGCGAGAACACCCACGACGACAAGCTGCCCATCCGGATGCTCCACGACCGCGTGCTGGTCCGGTCCGACACACCCGAGGGCGAACGGCGCTCCGGCGGCGGCATCCTCATCCCGGCGACCGCCGCCGTCGGCAAGCGGCTGGCCTGGGCCGAGGTGGTCGCGGTCGGCCAGAACGTGCGGACCGTCGAGCCGGGCGACCGGGTGCTGTACGACCCCGAGGACCGCGCCGAGGTCGAGGTGCGCGGTATCGCCTACGTACTGATGCGGGAGCGCGATCTGCACGCCGTCGCCTCGGAGCGGGTGTCCGAGGACTCGACCGGGCTGTATCTCTGAAGCTGTGGCCGTGCCTCTGAGAGGCGAGCTCGCGGCCGCGCGAACGGAAGGGCTGGTGACCGCCGTCACCAGCCCTTTGCCATGCCCTCCGCCTCAGCCACCCCTTTGCTACGGTGGAAGCACCCCGACGAGACGCGTCGTACCGGGTCATGACAAGACGACGCACCCCGCGCGTACGCCACGTACGCGCGCGTACGTCTCTCGGAGGTGTCCGTCATGGCCTGGGTCCTGCTCGTCGTCGCCGGTCTGCTCGAAGTGGGCTGGTCGATCGGGATGAAGTACACGGACGGGTTCACCCGGCTGTGGCCCAGTCTGCTCACCGGCGGGGGGATCGTCGCCTCGATGCTGCTGCTCTCGCGGGCCGCGAAGTCCCTGCCCATCGGGACGGCCTACGGCGTGTGGGTGGGCATCGGCGCGGCCGGAGCGGCGGTGCTCGGCATGGTGCTGCTCGGTGAGCCCGCGACCGCCGCCCGGATCTTCTTCGTCTGTCTGCTGCTGGTGGCCGTGGTCGGCCTCAAGGCCACCTCAGGTCACTAGCGCCCTCCCGGCGAGTCACTGCGCCCGCGGCGGCCGGCGGCGTGGCCGGTCGGCGCCTCCGGCCGTCGTCCCGGTGGTCGTCTCGCCCGTCGTGACGCCGCCTTCCGTGGCCGTCGTCGTCCCCCCGGTGGTGGGCCCGCCGTCCGTGGCTCCGCCGGTGGTGCCGCCATCGGTGGTGCCCCCTGTGGTGGTTCCGCCGTTGGTCGTCCCGCCGGTGGGGCCGCCGTTCGTGGTGGCGCCGCCGTCCGTCGTGGCTCCGGTGGTGCCCCCGGTCGTCCCGCCGGTCGTGCCGCCGGTGGTGGCGTCCCCGCCCGTGGTGCCGCCGTCGGTCGTCCCGCCCTGGGTCTGCCCCTGGGTGCGGCCCTCGTCCTGGCCCTCGGTGCGGCCCGGCGGGTTGGGGGTGTTCGGGTCGGGCGGCGGGGTCTCGGCCGGCGGCGGTACGAAGGCGCCCTCCTGGAGCTGGAGGTCGAAGTCCTGCGCCTCGGTGCCCTTGAGCGCGCGTGCCGTGTACTGCGCCCACACCTGCGCGGGTGGCCCGCCGCCGTTCATCCGGGACAGCCCGAGCGCCCCGTACAGCGGCTTCTGGGCGGCCGTGTCGGGGTCCTGGCCCATGACGGCGACCACGGTCGCCAGATCGGGCGTGTAGCCCGCGAACCAGGCCGCCTTGTCCTCCTCGGCGGTGCCGGTCTTACCCGCGGCGGTACGGCCCGAGGCCTGCGCGGCCGTGCCGGTGCCGCCCTCCACCACGCTCTGCAGGATCGAGGTGGTGGTGTCGGCGGCCTCGCGCGGGACGGCCTGCTTGGCGTCCTGGGCGGGCAGGTCCACCTTCTCGCCGTCCTTGGTGACGGACTCGACCATCGTGTACGTGCCGTGCTTGCCGTGGTTGGCGAGCGTCGCGTACGCCTGGGTCATGTCCAGGACGGAGGCGGTGGCGGTGCCGAGGGCGATGGAGGGCCCGTTGGGCATGTCGGGGGTGTCGGCGGGGATGCCGAGGCTGACGGCGGTCTGCCGCACGCTCTTGGGGCCGACGTCCACGGCCATCTGCGCGTACACGGCGTTCACCGAGAGGTCGGTGGCGGACCGGACGGTGAGCTGGCCGTAGGACTTGCCGTCCTCGTTGGAGGGGTTGTACGCGGTGCCCGGCCAGCCCTGGACGAAGCGCCTGTCGGTGCCGTCGTAGAGGGTGTTCGGGGTGATCGCGCGCCCGTCCTGCGTCTTGGAACCGTTCTGGACGGCCGAGGTGAAGACGAACGGTTTGAAGGTCGAGCCGACCTGGTAGTCGCGCCGGGTCGCGTTGTTGACGTACTGCTTGGTGTAGTCGACGCCCCCGTACATCGCGAGCACCTTGCCGCTGTCCGGTTCGATGGAGGCGCCGCCGACGCGGACGTTGCGGTCCACCGCGCGGTCGGAGCTGACCTGGGACATCACCTTGTCGGCGACGGCGGCGACGAACGCGTCCTGTTTGGCCCTCTGGAGCGTGGTGGTGATCCGGTATCCCCCCTTGGCCAGGGTGTTCTCGTCGATGATCTCGTTGTTGGTGAGGTAGTCCTTCACGGCCTCGACCACATAGCCGCGCTGCCCGGACATCCCGGCCGCCGGCCGCACCTTGCCCGGCACGGGGAAGGTGGCGGCGGCCCGCGCGGCCGGTGTCAGCCACTTCTGCTTGACCATGCCGTCCAGTACGTAGTTCCAGCGCGCCACGGCCCGGGACTTGTTCTCCGGGTGGGCCACGACGTCGTAGGCGCTGGGGGCGTTGAGCAGGGAGGCCAGATAGGCGCCCTCGGCGGTGGTGACCTTCTCGATGTCCTTGCCGTAGTAGGCCTGGGCGGCGGCCTGGATGCCGTAGGCGTTGCGGCCGAAGTAGCTGGTGTTGAGGTAGCCCTCCAGGATGTCCGCCTTGCTGACCTCGCGGTTCAGCTTGATCGCGATGAAGAACTCCTTCACCTTGCGGCTGATCGTCTGCTCTTGCCCCAGGTAGTAGTTCTTCACGTACTGCTGGGTGATCGTGGAGCCGGACTGCTTGCCCTTGCCGGTGAGGGTGTTCCAGGCGGCGCGGACCATGGCCTTGGGGTCGACCGCCCGTTCGGAGTAGAAGTCGCGGTCCTCGGCGGCGAGCACCGTGCGCTGGACGGTGAGCGGGATCTGGGCGAGCCGGACGTTCTCGCGGTTGATCTCTCCGTCGCGGGCGAGCTGGCTGCCGTCGGCGTACAGAAAGACGTTGGACTGCGCGGTCGCGGTGGCGTTGGCGGGCGGGATGTGGACGAGCTTGTAGCCGGCGATGAAGCCGCCGATGAGCAGCAGGGCGATGAGCAGGACGGTGCCGAGGACCCAGCGCCAGGGGGGCACGAACCGCCGCCAGCCGGTCCGCTTGGGGCGCTTCTTGCCACCCTTGCCGGTGCCGGTGCCGGTGCCGGTGCCGGTGCCGGTGCCGTCCCCGTCGTCGTAGCCCTGGCCTTGGCCCTTGCCGTGTTCGGCTCTCCCGCCCGGGCCGGTCGCGCGGTCGGCGGGCGCGGTGCCGTCCCCCGGCGTGGCGGCTGCCCGGCCCTCGGCGGCCTCCGGGCCCGTGGCGCTGGGGTCCCGGGGGGCCCAGCCCCGATGAGGGGGCCGGGGCGGCTGCTCGTCGTCGCTCATGTCTCTCTCGCCACTGCGCTGTATCGGGTGATTCGCGTTGTACGCCCATATTGCACGCCCGGCTCCGGAAAAGCCGTCGCGCACGATCACCGGACGGCACTAGGGTCGGGCGCTTTGGACCGCCCGGCCGCGACGCCTTCGGCTGCGGTCGGGCGTGGCCCCTTCATACACGGACCGGACGGGGAGGTGGCGTGGTGCGGCTCTACCTGGCTGTGGCCGCAGGTGGATTCCGACGCCATACGGCGTACCGGATCGCCACGGCGGCAGGGGTGTTCACCAACACCGTCTTCGGCGTGATCATGGCGTACACCTATATGGCCCTGTGGAACGTCCGCCCTCGTCTGGGCGGTTACGACCAGGCCGAGGCACTGACGTATGTGTGGCTCGGCCAGGCGCTCCTCATGACGGTCGCGATGATGGGCGGCGGCTTCGAGGACGAGCTCGTCGAACGCATCCGTACGGGTGACATCGCGATCGACCTGTACCGCCCCGCGGACCTCCAACTGTGGTGGCTCGCGGGCGACCTGGGCCGGGCCGCCTTCCACCTCCTGGGGCGCGGCGCCGTGCCGCTGGCGTTCGGCGCGCTCGCCTTCGACCTGGCGCTGCCCGCCGACCCCCGGACGTGGCTGGCGTTCCTGTTCGCCGTCCTGCTGGGCGTCGTCGTCAGCTTCTCGATCCGCTACCTGGTGGCGCTCTCGGCGTTCTGGCTGCTCGACGGGGCGGGCATGGCGCAGATCGCCTGGCTCGGCGGGACCTTCTTCTCCGGGATGCTGCTGCCGCTCAACGTCTTCCCCGGAGCCCTCGGCGAGGTGGCGCGGGCACTGCCCTGGTCGTCGCTGCTCCAGATCCCCGCCGATGTCCTCCTCGGCCACCACACGGGCTGGGCTCTGGCCCGGGCGTACGCCTTCCAGCTCGGCTGGGCGGCGCTGCTGCTCGGCGCCGGGCGTCTGCTCCAGGGGGCGGCGACCAGGAGGGTGGTGGTCCAGGGTGGCTGAGAGGGGTGCCGAGGCGGCGTTCCGGGAGGGGGGCGCGCCCGTCGGGCGGCTGCGCGCCGTCACGGAGGGCGTGCGCGCCTACCGGCTGATCGCGGGCATGTGGATCCGCTCCACCCTCGCCTACCGGGCGTCCTTCCTGATGACGGCGTTCGGCAACTTCGCGGCGACCGCGCTCGACTTCGTGGCGATCCTGCTGATGTTCTCGCACATCGACGCGCTGGGCGGCTACACGCTGCCGGAAGTGGCGTTCCTGTACGGCGCCTCGGGCACCGCGTTCGGGCTCGCGGACCTGGTCATGGGGTCCATGGACCGGCTCGGCCGGCGGGTGCGCGACGGCACCCTGGACACCCTCCTGGTCCGCCCGGCGCCGGTGCTCGCCCAGGTCGCCGCCGACCGGTTCGCGCTGCGCCGCCTGGGCCGGATCACCCAGGGCCTGCTCGTCCTCGGCTACGCGCTGCTGACGCTCGACCTCCACTGGACGCCCCTGCGGGTGCTGCTGGTCCCGCTGATGCTGCTGAGCGGCGCCACCGTCTTCGCCTCGGTGTTCGTGGCGGGCGGGGCGTTCCAGTTCGTCGCGCAGGACGCCTCCCAGGTGCAGAACTCCTTCACGTACGGCGGGAACCAGCTGCTCCAGTACCCGCCGACGCTCTTCGCCAAGGACCTGGTGCGCGGGGTGACGTTCGTGGTCCCGCTGGCCTTCGTGAACTGGCTGCCCGCGCTGTACGTGCTGGGGCGGCCCTACCCGCTGGATCTGCCCGGATGGCTGGCCTTCACGCCGCCGCTGGTGGCGGTGGGCTGCTGCGCGCTGGCGGGGGTCGCGTGGCGGGCGGGCCTGCGGGCGTACCGGAGCACGGGAAGCTGACAGTTTGTCCGAGAGGAAGCGGGGACGGCGGTGAGCGATGTGATCGAACTCGACGGGGTGGAGAAGGTCTTCGAGGTCCGGCGCAGGAACGGACGGCGGCTGCGGCGCGAGCGCGGGCAGGTCAGGGCGGTCGACGGCATCACCTTCTCGGTGCCGCGCGGCGCGATGGTCGGCTACATCGGTCCCAACGGCGCCGGCAAGTCCACCACCGTCAAGATGCTCACCGGCATCCTGACGCCGAGCGGCGGCCGGGTGCGGGTGGCGGGCCTGGACCCCGCGCGCGAGCGCACCCGCCTCGCGCGCCGCATCGGCGTGGTCTTCGGCCAGCGCACCACGCTCTGGTGGGACCTGCCGCTGTACGACTCCTACCGCCTGGCCCACCGCATGTACCGCATCCCCGACGACCGCTTCCGCGAGAACCTGGCCCGCTGCGTCGAGCTCCTGGACCTGGGGCCGCTGCTGGAGGTGCCCGTACGCCAGCTCTCGCTCGGCCAGCGGATGCGCGGCGACATCGCGGCGGCCCTGCTGCACGACCCGGAGGTGCTCTACCTGGACGAGCCGACCATCGGCCTGGACGTGGTGAGCAAGGCGAAGGTGCGTGCCTTCCTCAAGGACCTGAACACCGAACGCGGCACCACCGTCCTCCTCACGACCCACGACCTGACCGACATCGAGCAGCTCTGCGCGCGCGTGATGGTGATCGACCACGGCCGTCTGGTGTACGACGGCACGCCCGCTGGGCTGCACGAGGTCGGGGGCAGCGAGCGCGTCCTGATGGTCGACCTGGAGCGCGAACTCCCGCCGATCGAGGTCGACGACGCGCGCGTGGTGAGGGTCGAGGGGCCCCGGCAGTGGCTGGCGTTCCCGGCCACGGCGTCGGCGGCGCCGCTGGTGGCGGGGATCGCGGCGCGGTATCCGCTGGTGGACCTGTCGGTGCGGGAGCCGGACATCGAGTCGGTGATCGCCCGCATGTACGCCGACCGGGGCCTTCATTAGGCTGACGGTATGACGAGTGAGCCTTGCTCTGTGGGGCGGGCTCGGGCGCCGGGGTAGGTGGACGTTCGGCCGGACGTTCACCGCGTTCGCGATGTGGGGCGGCGGCGAGATCGACCTGCGCCAGCCCCGCTTCGAGTCCGATGAGACGGTGATCCGCTGCTTCGCGCTGATGGGCGGCATCGATGTGAAGCGCGAGCGGCGGAAGGCGGCGAAGCGGGGACGCGGCGACGGCTCCCGCAAGGACCTGCGCTGACGCCCCCCGCCCCCGCTGACGGCTCACCCCTTCGAATGAGAAAGCGACGTGCGGGAACTCGGCATGAGCCCCGGGAGTCACTCAGGTAGGGACGATGGCGTACGGGGTGATGCGTGCGCGTGGACGGGCGGAGCCAATGGAACGTACTGAATCGGGCGGGACGGGCGAGAGGAAGGCCCCGGCAGCGGCGGAGCCCGCCGGCCTGACGTCCGCGTTCTCGTACACGGCGGCGGACGAGGAGAAGCGCCGGGGCGTGCGCCGGATGAAGGCCACGGCGACGGGCCTGCTGCTCCTGGTGGCGGTGGTCTTCGCCCTGGCGACCTGGGCGGACCGCTCGGGCGCGGGCCCGTGGGCGGCGTACGTCGCGGCGGCGGCCGAGGCCGGGATGGTGGGCGCGCTGGCGGACTGGTTCGCGGTGACGGCCCTGTTCCGTCACCCGCTGGGCGTGCCGATCCCGCACACGGCGATCATCCCGAACAAGAAGGACCAGCTGGGCGTGTCGCTGGGCGCGTTCGTGGGGGAGAACTTCCTCTCCCAGGAGGTGGTGCGTGCCCGGTTGGGAGCCCTGGGGATGGGCGCCAGACTGGGCACCTGGCTGGCGGACCCGGCCCACGCGGACCGCGTCACGTCCGAGCTGGCCACGGCCCTGCGCGGCGCGCTCACCGTCCTGCGGGACTCGGACGTCCAGGCGGTGGTGGGCGAGGCGATCACCCGCCGGGCGGACGCGGCGGAGATCGCGCCGGGCATCGGCAAGACGCTGGAGAAGGTGGTCGCGGACGGCGGCCACCGCCGGGTGGTGGACCTGGTGTGCGCGCGGGCGCACGACTGGCTGGTGCTGCACGGGGACTCGGTGATGGAAGCCGTCCAGGGCGGCGCCCCCGGCTGGACCCCCCGCTTCGTGGACAAGAAGGTCGGGGAGCGGGTCTACAAGGAGCTGCTCCGCTTCGTCACCGAGATGCGCGACATGCCGGGGCACCCGGCGCGCGGGGCCCTGGACCGCTTCCTGGCGGACTTCGCGGCGGACCTCCAGTCCGACACCGAGACGCGCGCGAAGGTGGAGCGCCTGAAGTCGGACGTGCTGGCTCGCCCGGAGATCCAGGACGTGATCGCGTCCGCCTGGTCCTCGGTCCGCTCGATGATCATCGCGGCGGCGGAGGACGAACGCAGCGAGCTGCGCCTGCGGGCGAGGGCGTCCCTGCTGTCCCTGGGCGCCCGCCTCTCCACGGACGCCCGTCTCCAGTCGAAGGTGGACGGCTGGGTCCAGGACGCGGCGGCGTACGTCGTCTCCACGTACCGCACGGAGATCACTTCCCTGATCACGGACACGGTCCGCTCCTGGGACGCGGCGGACACCTCGAAGAAGATCGAGGCCCACATCGGCCGCGACCTCCAGTTCATCCGCATCAACGGGACGGTGGTGGGGGCGCTGGCGGGGGTGGTGATCTTCGCGGTGGCGCGGGGGGTCGGGGGGTAGGCCTCCGGGCGGGGGCGCGGTGCGGACCGTGGACGCGTGGTGCTGCCGGCAGGGGCGCGGGCGGACGCGGCGACCCGACGTGCTGGGCTCCCCCTGCCGGGCGCGTGACCGCAGTCCTGTCCCTGCTCTGCGTTGGCCACGCGCCCGAGGGGTTCATCCTGCGGGGAGTCGCAGTGTGCACCTTTACGTACGTACGAGTCGTCCGGGGCGTTCAGATGGTTCCCGCTCGGGGCTAGCCGTTTTTCCTGGTGACGGCCCATGAGGCGGCAGCCACCCCACTGGCCACGGCGAACACGGACGGCCAGGCACCGACCTTCTTGGCGAGCGGGTGCGACCCGGCGAAGGCGGCGACGTAGGCCGTGGTGAGCCCGACGGCGGCCTTGGTCCCGGCGGCCTGCTTCCACTCCCGCGCGGCGAGGGCCCCCGCGGCGGCGAGCGCCACCCCACCGAGGGGCCGCTTCTTGGTGAACCGAGCAGTGGCATACCCACCGACGAGCCCACCCGCGGCGATCACTGCTGCCGGAACCTTGGCCATGTTGTGCCTCCTGCGCCTCTGAGGTTTGTCGCCTCTGAGGCTAACGGGGGGCTTCAGGGGGTGGGGAGGCGGTCTTGGCGGAGGGCGGTGGTGAAGGTTTGCCAGGCGGGGCCGCTGAAGGCGAGGCGGGGGCCCTGGGGGCGCTTGGAGTCGCGTATGGCCGTGCTGAGGGTGGTGAATGAGGCCTCGACGCATTCCGTACCGCTGCCGCCACTGTAGGTGGACTTCACCCAGGAGGTGTGTCCATCGCCGTGATCCATCAAAGCTCCTTGAAGGCCCGATCCAGGAGCGCGGCCGATGCTTCGATGTCCAGCGCCTGCGCGCGCAGGTATTCGAACGCCAACTTATAGCGCTCAAGTTCCTCGGGCTTCTCCATGAACAAGCCACCGCCGATGATGTCCACGTAGACGACGTCGAGTTCGGCGGTGGGCCCGCCGAGGATGACGAAGCTGCCGACCGCCGCGGCATGAGCGCCACTGACGAACGGCAGTACTTGGACCGTCACGTGGGGCTGCTCGGCCCGGGCACGCAGGTGTATCAACTGCTCCCGCATGACGTCCCGCCCGCCGACCAGGCGACGCAGAACGGCTTCGTCGACCACGGCCCAGATGTGCGGAGCGTCCTCGCGAGAGAGCAACTCCTGCCGCTTCATGCGGATGTCGACCATGTGCGCGATCTCTTGCTCGGAGCAGCGCATCTCGGAGGCACGGTGTACGGCCTCGGCGTAGGCGCGGGTCTGGAGGAGACCCGGCACATACATGCAGGCGTAGTGGTCCTCGCGGACCACCTCGTCCTCCAGAGTCAGCATGAGGTTCATCGACTCGGGGATCGGGTCGGCGAGGGACCGCCACCACCCTTGGATCTTTGCGCCCTTGGCCAGCTCGACGAGCGTCAGCCGCTCCTGCTCGGAAGCCCCGTACTCACGGCAAAGGGCATCGACAGTCGGCCACTTGACGGTCCCCTCCTTGGTTTCGTAGCGGCTCAGGGTGGCCTTGGAGATACCGACGAGTGCTCCTGCCTCCTCCAAGGTGAGGCCCTTGAGGTCGCGCAGCCGACGCAAGTCGGCACCGAGTTGGCGTCTGCGGGTGGTCGGACCAACAGCCATGTCATGACCCTTCATGTCGATCTACCCGAGCGTGCACGGCACAGCGCGCTGTGGGCAAGACAGCGCACGCCGGGGGCGCACCGAAGGCGCCACGCTTCCGCAAGGCCCTTCTGAGAGTTCCATATTGAGAGTTCCACTGACACGCTGGAAACCGGTTCGCAAGCGGAAGGGTGGCTCAGGTGAATGAGTGCAGATTCAAGGTCCCCAGGAAGCCGTGGCGTCTGCCGTTCCTGGCGGAGCCCGAGGAACTGCGCGGGCTGCGGAACGCGATGCGGTTACATCTGGGTATCTGGGGCCTGCCGCACATGATCGATACTGCCCAGCTGTGTGTGACGGAGCTGGTCACGAACGTCATCACGCATGTCGGGCGGGGGACGCCGACGACCCTCGCCGTCTCGATGCGCGGCGGGTCCCTGCGCCTCGAAGTCACCGACCCGGATGTGCGGGCTCTTCCGACCCTCCTCGCAGCAAAGGGTGAGAAGGAGTCGGGAAGAGGTATGGCGCTTGTGGACGCCATTGCGACTCGTTGGGGTGTGATCCTCAAAGCAGACACGAAGGTGACCTGGTGTGAATTGGCCACGGGACTCCGTGCACCGGATGATCACGTTGAGGCCCCGCAAGTGGCCTCTGCAGAAGCCATGTTGGTGTTGTGCTGCCTGGGAGCTGACAGAGGGGACGCGACATCGTCGCCTAGCGTTGTTGAGGCAGCCGAGACGACCATCGGGGTGATCGCCGGCCTGCTGCTCTGGCTCAGGACGCACGGCTATGATCCCGACGAAGCTCTCCATCGCGCGCATGCGCGCTTCGTGGGGTCAATCGCCTGATATCAGAGGCCGTGTTCTGCCGGCGGCTTGGCTGCCTATATGGTCGCGATGATATGCGAGATGTTCGCTGTTTATCGAGTGTTCCGGCGCCGTACGCAGGGGTGTCCTGTGGGTCGACCCCGCCTTTATGACCATACCGTTCGTGTCTATGGTCAGCATTCCGAAGTCAAATTCGACATGATGGTTTGGGCAGAGGCATAGTAGGTTGTCGAGTGTGTCCGGTCCATTGTGCGGCGTCCCAAGTGGTCGTATGTGTGCGGCTTCGGCATATGCGCCTGTAGGAATCTCAATACGGGTTCCGCACACTTGACAGCTATGTTTGTGCACGTGCTTCAAGTACTTTGCGATCCTTGCGCTGCGCACTATGCGATCGCCAGTGATTGAGCGCCTACCTGGGCGCTCTACCCCACCTTCAGGAGGCAGGAGGGAAGTAGGGGGGGTGGAGGCGCGGAGGGGAGCGATGGGATGCATCTCCGGCGGTGGGGTGGACGCCACAGCTCGCAGGCGGTATCGCCAGATGACGAACCCTTCAGCACACTTGTCTCGCCAGTATTCCTCAACACGATAGAGTCCGTCGTATCGGATCCCTGTCTTCGGGGCGAAAGGTGAGTGGTTGCCCGCGCCCCGTAGCACGCGTACGGGCATTCCGGAGGCAATGTTATTGACGAGCGCGGCATTGCCTCGGGTTAGTGTCTGATCGTGAGTGTGTCGCCCTTCCGTCTGCCCTCCTTGCCCGGTGTAGACGATGACGTCATCATGGTCTTCGTCATTCGGGTAGCCGCCAGATAGGACGATCGACTTAGCATCCTCGTCTTGCTTGCCGGATATTCCTGCCTGTATCTGCCGATGTATCTTGGCGTCGAAAGCGGCCCTCTGGTTCTCGAAGACCGCGCCTACCGGAATATATGGTGGATGGCCGTATCCGTCAAACTCGTCGTGCTGCAGTCCCACCTCAATGAGTAGTTCCTCCCAAGAGGATTCTGGGAAGAATTGCCTAAGGAGAGAGAACACGGCCTGCTCGCGGAACGTGTTGTCCGTGCTGACCAGTTCGTACACGCGCTTCTCAAGGCCTGCCTGAGGATTGCGCTCGTCAAGCCAGCGACGGACAGAGGATCCCCTGGCCTGCGGAACATCGGTATCTGGTACGTCCAGCCGCCAGAGAGGCGATCGGTGGAGAGCGACGAAAGGGTACGAAGGGTCCGGCGTTGCGTTCGGGCGGCAGTGCTTCTCAAGAATTGGGCGCAAAATGCGCTGGGCGTCTTGCCAAAACAGAAGGCGCCGCTTCTGTTGGAGTGCCCGCCCCATTGCCCAGAGGAGAACGATGGGTTGATGCCGTGCCGGGCTACCGCTGGAGCGGTCTACGGTGAGCGACTCGAAGGCGGTCAAATAGCCGGTGCTGCTGTGGGTCGAAGCGGTGGGCAAGTCTTGCTCCAACTGAAGGTATGGGCGAACGGTGGGACATGCGTGGAGGGCGTACCGGCTCTAGCGGGATTGAAGTGCTGGTCAGCTATGCAGTTCGCAGCCCTCTTGAGGCAAGGAAAGGTCCTACGCCTCCCCGTGACACTCCCCATACCCCCGCCCAGACCCGCACCAGCAGACCTCCCCCCGCCGAGGCGGCCACGGCACCGCGCGGCCGCGGGCCGCCAGGGTTGTCGCGTACTGGGGGAGGAGGTCCGCGTTGGACGGGGAGGAGGATTCCGAGGCTGCGAAGGCCTCGTAGGACGGGACCGTGCCCGTCACGATGCCCAGGTTCGCCGTGCCCGTCGCCGACAGTTCGCGCAGGGACGCCTCGATGTCCAGGAGGTGGGCGTCGTGGGTCGGGTACTCCGTGGCCAGGTCGGGGTAGGCCGTGAGGAGTTCGTCCAGCTCGGGGGCCGGCCAGTGCAGGACCGCCACCGGGAACGGGCGGGAGAGGGCTGCCCTGGCCGTGCCCAACTCCGTGCGCAGGCGGGCCAGTTCCGCCTTCAGCTCCGCCGGGTCGTCCGAGCCCAGCGACCACAGGCGCTTGGGGTCGTGGAGTTCGTCCAGGGTGATCTCGGCGCGGTGCAGCCGGTCCGCGAGCTCGTCCCAGGAGTCGTGCGGGAGCGCAAGCAGGCGGCGTACGCGGTGGCGGGCCGTCAGCAGGGACTGGGTGGGGTACGGGATGTCCGCCGTGGGGTCGTCGGCGGGGAGCAGGAGCGTGAGCGCCGTCGTCAGGGTCGCGTGCGCCGCGTCCAGCTCGTCGTGCGTCTCCAGCGTCCCCGCCACGATCTCCCACGCGGCCGGGTCCCGGGGCGCCGAGCCGCGGACGCCCTCGATGATCGCCCGCGCCTCGGCCTCGTGGCCGTACTCCCAGAGGTTCGCCGCCTTGAAGGCCTTGATCAACGCCGGTTGCTCGGGGTCGGCGGCCAGCAGGCGGTCGTAGAGCGTGGTGGCCCGTTCGCGGTCGCCGGACAGCTCCAGATGGGCTGCGGCCTGGAGCAGCAGGGGCTCGTGGTCCTCGGGGTACTGCGCTGCGGTGCGCAGCAGACGCTCGGCTTCGGCGGTGTGATCCGTGTGATCGGCAGGAGTGTCGGGGCGCATGAGGGACACCGTACTGCTGTGCGGGGTCCAAGCGGAGGGGTGTTCCGGCCCTGGTGAGTTGACGGGGCAGCCCTTATGGTGCGCGCGTGCGCATACCCGTGGTGGTGCAGGGGCGCTCGCGGTGGCGGGCCGCGCCCCTGCGCGCCGCCCGCCGGTTCGTACGCCGAGTGCGTACGTCCTCGGGCCGTATCCGCCCGGCCGCCGGTCGCCGGGCCCTTCGTGGAGTGCGTCCGGCCGCGAGGCTCCGACCCGGGCCCCGCGCCCGCCTCCGGCCCCTCGGGCGCGCCCTCTGGGCCGGTGCCGAGGGCGTCGTCACGCTCGGGCTCGTCCTCCTCCTGCTCGTCGCCCATCAGCTGTGGTGGACCAATCGCGCGGCCCGGCACGAGGCCCGGCAGACCGTGCGGTCCCTTGAACGGGAGTGGGAGTGGGAGGCGGCAGGGCCAGGGGTGGGGGTGCGCCCTCGGGATGCGGCCGTCGAGGCTGTCGGAGCTGTCGGAGCTGTCGGTGCAGACGGAGCCGTCGAATCCGCCGCTCCTTCCGGGCCCGGGCGCCCGGCTTCCTCCGGCCCCGCCCCTGCGCCCGGCCCCCGGACCCGCCCCGACCGCCCCTACGCCGTCCTCCGCCTCCCCTCCCTCGGCGTCACCGCCCCCATCGCCGAGGGGATCAGCAAGCGCGGCGTCCTCGACAAGGGGTACGTGGGGCATTACGCCGGGACCGCGCAGCCCGGCCGGGTGGGGAACCTCGCGCTCGCCGGACACCGCAACACCCACGGCGAGCCCTTCCGCCACCTCGACCGGCTGCGGGCCGGGGACCGGATCGTCGTCGAGACGCGGGACGCCGTCTTCACCTATCTGGTGGACAAGACGCTCCCCGAGACCTCCGCGCGGGACGGCGGAGTGATCGCGCCCGTGCCGCGCAGTGACGTCCGTACGGCCTACGGGTACGACGAGCGCGGGTACTACGTCACCCTCACCACCTGCACCCCGGAGTTCACCTCCCGGTACCGGCTCGTCGTGTGGGGCAAGCTCGCCTCGACTCGGCCGCGCTGATTGTCCGAGCCGTCGTGTATAACGTGAGAAGAGTCAGGAGTCGGACAGGCGTTCTGAATTGGGGACGTGTGCCGGCGCGCGCGGACGAGCGTGTCGCGCGTATACGAGCGGGTACGGGGTGGGGGAAGCATGAGCCGTCATCGCATGGCGTCCGTGCGCTGCGCCCTCGCCCTGCTCCTCTTCCTCCTCGCCGAGCTGCTGCTCGCCAACGGCGCCACCCTCTCCGGCGCCGTCGCCCTGGCCGCCACCGCCGCGGCCGGATCCGCCCTCGCCGTCTGCGCGCTGCTCGCCTCCCGAGCCGTGCCCAAGGTGCCGCGTACGCGCATACGCACCGCGATTCGGGACCGTGAGCGGCGCACCGCCTTCCTGCCGCAGCGCGATCCCGACGCCTCCGGGCGGCCCAGGCCCCGGGCTCCCGGCGGTCTCGTTCTGACGGCCGCCGCGTAGGGCTGCGCTCCCTCCCTGGCCCCTTTTTCCGGGGCTCTGGCCTTCCGGCCTTCTCCGGGCTGCGCTCCTTCTTCTCTCTGCCTTGCGCCCTCCGCCGGCCGTCACGCCGTTCTGTTCCCGCACGCGCCCGCACGCCATCGCGTCCGCACACCGTCGCGACCTCATCGTGTCCGCGCGCCCCCAGACGTGACTCCGGAGGCTTTCCCCATGTCCGTGTTCGACGTATTCGCCAGCCTGGTCGAGCGCCTCGCCGACCTCGTCCAGCCGGTCTTCCACGGCTCCGCGGCCGCCGCCGCGATCGTGCTGTTCACCCTGCTCGTACGGCTCGCCGTGCATCCCCTGTCCCGGCAGGCGGCCCGGGGCCAGCGGGCCCGCGCCAAGCTCCAGCCGCAACTTGCCGAGCTGCGCAAGAAGCACCGCAAGGACCCCGAGCGGCTGCGCAGGGCGGTCGCGGAGCTGCACGCGGCGGAGAAGGTGTCGCCGTTCTCCGGATGTCTGCCGAGTCTGCTCCAGCTGCCCGCGTTCTTCCTGCTCTACCAGCTCTTCTCCAACTCCGGCTTCGGCGGCGGCCACACCGGGCTGCTCGACCACACCCTGCTGTCCGCCCCGCTGCGCGGCCACTGGGCGGACGCCCTCGGCGACGGCGGGCTCATAGGCGGCCGGGGGCTCGTCTACCTCGGCCTCTTCGTCTTCGTCACCGGCGTCGCCGTCTTCAACTACGGGCGTACCAAGCGGCAGCTCGCCGCCCAGCCGCTGGTCCCGGCCGACCAGCAGGAGGGCATGCCGGGGCTGGGCGCGATGACCAAGCTCATGCCCCTGATGTCGTTCGGCACGCTGATCACGGTGGCGGTCGTTCCGCTGGCCGCCGCGCTGTACGTGGTGACCAGTACGACCTGGTCGGCCCTTGAGCGGGCGTATCTGTACCGCGAACACCGCGAAACAGCGCCCTCGGCGGCTGCGGCTACCGGCGCGTAACAGTCCAGTGTGTGAACGGGGTCTTGCCGAGTGGACCTCGACCTTGGAGGATCGAACGATCCTTCCGATGGCCGCCACCCATCGGCCGGGCCAGGCTCGACCTAGGGAGACAGACCATGAAGCTGCTGCGCGTAGGCACGGCGGGCAGGGAGCGCCCCGCGCTGCTCGGCGCCGACGGGACCCTGCGGGACCTGTCCGGACTGGTGGCGGACATCGACGGCGACCTGCTCGCCGACGAGTTCGCCCTGGACCGGATACGGGCCGCGGCCGACACCGGTGTGCTGCCCGCGCTCGACGCGGCCGGGCAGCGCGTCGGCCCGCCGGTCGCCCGGGTCGGGAAGGTCGTGTGCATCGGGCTGAACTACCACGACCACGCGGCCGAGATCGGGGCGGCGATCCCGGCCGAGCCGGTCGTCTTCCTCAAGGCGGCGGACACGGTGGTCGGCGCGGACGACACCGTCCTGGTGCCGCGCCGGTCGGTGAAGACGGACTGGGAGGTCGAGCTCGCGATCGTCATCGGGCGCACGGCCCGCTATGTGGCCGACGACGAGGACCCGCTGGCGTACGTCGCGGGGTACGCGGTGTCGCACGACGTGTCCGAGCGCGAGTTCCAGATCGAGCGCGGCGGCACCTGGGACAAGGGAAAGAACTGCGAGACGTTCAACCCGCTGGGCCCCTGGCTGGTCACCCGGGACGAGGTCCCGGACCCGCAGGCGCTGTCGCTGCGGCTGTGGGTGAACGGCGAGCTGAAGCAGAACGGCTCCACGGCGGATCAGATCTTCCCGGTCGCGGAGGTCGTCCGGTACGTCAGCCGGTTCATGACCTTGTACCCCGGCGACATCATCAACACCGGCACCCCGGCGGGCGTCGCGATGGGGCAGCCGGAGCCGAAGCCGTATCTGCGGGCGGGGGATGTCGTAGAACTGGAGGTCGAGGGGCTGGGAAGGCAGCGCCAGGAGCTCAAGGACGCCTAGGCTGAAGTCCGGAGGAGGGCACGATGACCGTTGCGCAGTCCGAAGTGGCATTCGATGTGGCGAGGCCGTGGGTGCACTGGGACCCGAGGGCGGTCGCTACCGGCATGAGGCTCGGGCCGTCTTCGAGTGACTCCGGCCCTCCCGGAGCCGTTCGGCTTCGACCTTGACACCTCCGAGCTCGCCTGACCAGGCGTGGCAGCCGGCTCACCGGGCCAGGAACCGCCGCAACCCCTCCACCACCAGCGCGTGGTCCTCCACCTGCGGCAGGCCCGAGACCGTCACCGTGCCGATGACGCCCGCGTCCGTCACCCGCAGCGGGAACGAGCCGCCGTGGGCCGCGTACCTGTCGGGGTCAAGGCGCGAGGACGCCTCGAACGTCGTGTCCTTGGCGCGGAAGCGGGCGCCGACCAGGTACGAGGCGGCCGCGTACCGCTCGGTGACCCGGCGCTTGCGGTCGACCCAGGCGTCGTTGTCCGGGGTCGAGCCCGGCAGGGCGCAGCGGAAGAGCTGCTGGGCGCCGCGGTGGATGTCGATCGTCACGGGAGCGCGGCGGGCCACCGCCAGCTCCCGCAGCAGTGAGCCGAGCACCCACGCGTCCTCGTACGTGAACCGCGCCAGCTCCAGTTCGGCCTCCTGCGCCTCCAGTTCGGGGATCGTGAAGGCCGGGGCGGAGGCGGGGGCCGGGGTGTTCGCCGGGGCCGTCACAGCGCCACCTCCACCGTCACGCCCTCGCGCGCCGACCTGCGCGCCGCCTCCAGGACGTCCAGGGCCGCCGCGGCCTCCTGCGCGGTGACCGGCGGCTCGCCGCCCTCGCGCAGGGCGGTGGCGATCGCCGTGTAGTACGCGGGGTAGTCGCCCCGCAGGGTCGGGACGGGGCGCCCGCCGTCCGTCAGCGGGGACTCCCCGGAGCCGACGCGGCCCCACATCTCCTCGGGCTCCAGGCCCCAGGGCTCGCCGGTGCCCGGGCGCAGGCCCTCGCGCAGGGCGGACTCCTGGGGGTCGAGGCCGTACTTGACGTACCCCGCGGCGGAGCCGAGCACCCGGAAGCGGGGGCCGAGCTGGGCCGTCGTGGCGCTCACATAGAGGTGCGAGCGGACTCCGCCCGCGTGGGTGATCGCGATGAAGGTGTCGTCGTCGGCCTGGGCGCCCGGACGGCGGACGTCGGCCTCCGCGTACACCCGCAGCGCCGGGCCGAACAGGACCAGGGCCTGGTCGACGAGGTGGCTGCCCAGGTCGTACAGCAGACCGCCGATCTCCGCCGGGTCGCCCGACTCGCGCCAGCCGCCCTTGGGCTGGGGGCGCCAGCGCTCGAAGCGGGACTCGAAGCGCTGGACCTCGCCGAGCTCGCCCGCCGCGAGCAGCGCGCGCAGGGTCAGGAAGTCGTTGTCCCAGCGGCGGTTCTGGAAGACCGAGAGCAGCAGACCGCGCTCCTGCGCCAGCGCCGCGAGCTCGCGGGCCTCGGCGGCCGTGCCCGCGAGCGGCTTGTCGACGACGACCGGGATGCCGGCCTTGAGGGCGTCGGTGGCGATCGGCACGTGCGTCTTGTTGGGGGAGGCGATCACGATCAGGTCGGGACCGGTGTCGAGAAGCTCGTCCGGGGAGGCCGCGAACCGCAGGCCGTCGCCGTGTTCGGCGCGGGCCCGCGCGCGGCGCTCGGGGCTGGACGTGACGACCGTGTCGAGGGTGAGCCCCTCGGTCGCGGCGATCAGCGGGGCGTGGAAGACGGAGCCCGCCAGGCCGTAGCCCACGAGTCCGACGCGGAGGTCGCGGAAGGAATCGGTGTCCGTACGAGCGTTCATGCCATCCACTTAAGCAACGCTGTTGCCAAAGTGCAAGCGCAGGAGACAATGGGAGCGTGAACAGGAGCAACTCGGGAGCCAACCTGCCGGCCCTGCGCAGCCACAACGCCGCGCTGGTGCTCGATCTGCTGCGGACGGCCGGGGAGGCCGGCATCAGCAGACTGGAGCTCGCCGAGCGCACCGGCCTCACCCCGCAGGCCGTCAGCAAGATCACCGCGCGGCTGCGGGCGGAGGGGACGGCGACCGAGGCGGGCCGCCGCGCCTCGACCGGCGGCAAACCGCGCACGGTGCTCAAGCTGGTGCCCTCCGCCGGGCACGCCCTGGGGCTGCACCTCGACCGCGACGAGCTCACCGCGGTCCTGGTCGACCTCGCGGGCACGCTGGTGGGCGTGCGGACCGTGCCGCTCGACCTCGGCGCGGGCCACGACACCGTGGTCGGGACCGCGGCGGAGCAGGCCGCCTCGCTGATCGGCGGCCGCGCGATACTCGGCGTCGGCGTGGCCACCCCCGGCCCCCTCGACCACCACACCGGGGTGCTCCACCGGGTCACCGGCTTCCCGCAGTGGAACGGCTTCCCGCTGCGCGACGCGCTCGCCGCGCGCCTGGGCCTGCCGGTCGTCCTGGACAAGGACACCAACGCCGCCGCCCTCGGACTCGCCCTGCGCGGCCCGGCCGACTCCTTCGCCTACCTCCACCTCGGTACGGGCCTGGGTGCGGGACTCGTCCTGGGCGGCACGCTGCTGCGCGGCGCGCGGACCGGCGCGGGGGAGTTCGGCCACCAGACGATCCTGCTCGGCGGCCCCGCCTGCGACTGCGGCGCGCGCGGCTGCATCGAGGCGCTGTGCCTGTCATCGGTGGCCCGCGGCGACATCGCCGCCGCAGCCCGCTTCCTGGGCGTCGGCGCCGCCAACCTCGTCGGCCTGCTGGACATCGACCGCGTGCTGCTCGGCGGCCGTACGGTCATGGGCGCGCAGGACGGCTTCGTCCGGGGGGTGGAGGCGGTCCTGGAGGAGCGGGCCCGGCGGGGCGGCGACGCACGGGCGGTCCCGGTGTCGGTGGCCCCCGGCGGCCCCCACACGGTGGCGGAAGGCGCGGCGCGGCTGATCCTGGGGCCGGTGTTCGGGCATGGGGTCGGGTGACGGGCGAGGGGTTCGGGGGCGCGTCGGGTGTGTGAGGCGCGTGAGGTGGATGAGGCAGGCGTGTGAGGCGCGTGATGCATGTCAGTCGTGTCAGGCACGCCGACACGTCAGACCCGTGACGATGATCCGCTCACCCGATATTCGGCTGATCGGGCGGACTTCAGGGGCCGGTCCGGCGTGGGCGGGCGTGGCGCGGGCCCGCCGGTGGCAGGGTCCCGGTGGACGTACGCCCGCGAGCAGCAGAGGTCCCTCATGCGACTGCGCAACGCCCTCGCCATCTCCATGACCGCGGCCACGGCGCTGTCCGCGCCCTCGGTCGCGGCGGCCGACGAGAGCGAGCCGCGGGGGCGGCAGGGGCACGCCTCGCTCTCCGCCGCCAACCAGCCCGTCTGCGGGGACCGGGCCGCGGCCGACTTCCCCGTGAACACCCGGATCCACGGCGGTCCGGCGGAGTACGTCCCCGGCGGGGGCGCCCAGTTCTGGTACGTCGACCTCACCAACACCACCGCGCACACCTGCCGCAACATCCACCCCGTGGTCGTCCTCGTCGACCGGGACCGGACGCTCAAGGACTCCCAGGCGAAGCTGGAGTTCTTCGACGCGTCGGCGGGGCGCGCGCACCCCGTCCCCTTCGAACGGACGGACGCGGACGAGCACATCGGGGTGTTCGACGACGGGTTCCCCGGGTTCGTGATCGGGGCGGGGGAGACCGTGACCGTGAAGGTCCGGCTCGGGTTCACGGCCGACACCCGGCCCAACGAGGTCACCGCGAACGCGGCGGTGGTGCAGCGGCGCGGGGACGACGGGGAGTGGGTCGGGGAGTCGGGGGGCTACCGGTTCGGCATCGGGCCGGTGGAGCCGGAGATGCCGCAGCTCGCGGGCCTGCCGGAGCTGGCACGTACGGGGGTGCCCGTTCCTGGGTGGGTTTCGGCCGGCGCCCTGCTGCTCGGGGGTGGGGCGCTGGTCGCGGGGGCGTGGCGTCTGCGGCGTCGCTGAGTTCCCCACAGGGGCGCGGGGAACTGCGCGACCAGCGGGCGCCGTCCGCACCCCGGACCCATCGGGTACGGGGGAGATCGGCCAGGTGAAACCCGCCGGTTCCTGACTAGGCTGGGCGGTGCCGGTGCAGCACAGCGCGGTGCGCCCGGCACCGCCCAGCTCACCCCATCGCACACCGCAGGAGAGTCCGACCCATGGCCGAGCGCAAGCCGATCGAATCCTGGCTCACCGACATGGACGGGGTCCTCATCCACGAGGGGACCCCCATTCCGGGGGCGGACGCCTTCCTCAAGGGGCTCAAGGAGTCCGGCAAGCCCTTCCTGGTCCTGACCAACAACTCCATCTACACCCCCCGCGACCTCCAGGCCCGGCTCGCCCGCATGGGCCTGCACGTGCCGGTGGAGAACATCTGGACCTCGGCGCTGGCCACCGCGAAGTTCCTGGACGACCAGCGGCCCGGCGGCACGGCGTACGTGATCGGCGAGGCCGGGCTCACCACCGCGCTGCACGACATCGGCTATGTGCTGACCGACCACGAGCCGGACTACGTGGTGCTGGGCGAGACCCGTACGTACAGCTTCGAGGCGCTCACCAAGGCGATCCGGCTGATCAACGGCGGAGCGCGGTTCATCTGCACCAATCCCGACGAGACCGGTCCCTCCGCCGAGGGTCCGCTGCCCGCGACCGGCGCGGTGGCCGCGCTGATCACCAAGGCGACCGGCAAGAAGCCGTACTTCGCGGGCAAGCCCAACCCGCTGATGATGCGGACCGGGCTGAACGCGATCGGGGCGCACTCGGAGACCAGTGCCATGATCGGCGACCGGATGGACACCGACGTCCTGGCGGGCCTCGAGGCGGGGATGCAGACGTTCCTGGTGCTGACCGGGCTGACCCGGCCGCAGGACGTGGAGAACTTCCCGTTCCGGCCGTCCACGACCGTGGACTCGATCGCCGACCTGGTGGAGCTGATCTAAGCGTCGCTGGCCCCG
The DNA here is from genome assembly GCF_055567715.1 of Streptomyces sp. NPDC026377. Classification (NCBI taxonomy): domain Bacteria; kingdom Bacillati; phylum Actinomycetota; class Actinomycetes; order Kitasatosporales; family Streptomycetaceae; genus Streptomyces; species Streptomyces sp. NPDC026377. The sequence continues at coordinate 326,429 of NZ_JBVHPV010000005.1, read as the reverse complement.
TTCCGTCGCCGGCGCGAGCCGTTCGTACGGAGCCGTTCGGGTGCGCCCGGGATGCGAAACGCGGCGCGGCGGGTGAATCTTCGTATCAGGAGGTTCACGATGCGTTTTCGACAGGTCACGCTGGGTGCGGCCATTGCGGCCGCCACCGCCCTGATGCCCGTGTCCGCCGCGACGGCGGACTCCGACCCGCACGGCTCGCTGACGGTGACGCCGTCCACCAGCGCCCCGGGCGCCGAGGTGGACCTGCGGGTCGGTGTGTGCGGCGGCCGGGAGGCCATCGGGACTTCGGAGGCCTTCGTCTCGCAGGTGCGGTTCAGACCGGCGGCGGACGGGGGCCTCTTCGCACAGGCCCGTATCCGCTCGGACGCCCAGGCGCGCTCCTACGACATCTGGGTGAACTGCAAGGACAGCTCGGGCCAGGCCTCCGGCCGTGTCACCATCGTCCACGGCGGCTCCCACAACGACGGCCGCCACGACGGCAACCACCACCCCGACCAGCGCCCCGACCACCACGCCACCCCGCACGCCCCCGTCCACGCGGGCGGCGGCGGCACCGCCCGCTTCGCCCAGGGGCAGGCCACCGAGCAGGGCCCGGGCACCCGGCACGCGGTGATCGGCCTGGCCCTGGCCGCCGTGGCGGCGGTCGCGGTGGCGGGCCGCAGCGCGCGGCGCCGGCGCGGCGGCGGCTGAGGCGGGCACGGCCATGTCCTCGGAGCACACGTCCGGCTCGGGCCGGCTGCTGACCGGCGTGGCGTGGGCGGTCCTGCTGGTCGGCCTGTGGCTGTGGGGCCGCGAGGTGACCGACGGCCCCGGCGGCAGCTCGGCGCCGACCACCGGTGACGTGGCCGCCGTGGGGCGCCCGCTGGGCGTACCCCTGCCGCCCGCGCACGACCCGGTCACCGCGGCGCCGCCCCAGCGGGTCGAGATCCCCTCGATAGGGGTGGCCGCACCCGTCGTGCCGCGTGGCCTGGACACGTCGGGCGCGATCGACCCGCCGCCGTACGACCGGCCGGGCACGGTCGGCTGGTTCGGCGCCGGGGTCCAGCCCGGCGGGCCCGGCGCGGCGCTGCTCGTCGGCCATGTCGACACCGAGCGCAAGCCCGCCGTCTTCTACGGTCTGAGCGCCGCCCGCCCCGGCCAGAAGGTCCGGGTGACCAGGACCGACGGGTCGGTCGCCGAGTTCACCATCGACGACGTGCAGGTCTTCGGGCGCGACCGGTTCGACGCGCACAAGGTGTACGGGGCGCGCCGGGCGGGGCGCGCGGAGCTGCGGCTGATCACCTGCGGCGGCACCTACGACCGCAAGGCGCGGACGTACACGGCGAACGTGGTGGTGTCGGCGTATCTGACGGACGTGCGCACGCCGGCCTCGTCCCTCCGGACCTGAGCGTGGCGGCGCCCGGTCCCGTACCCGGCCCGGCCGACGGCCCGCTCCCCCCGGAGTCGCCGGCCGGGCCGGTCCTCGACCGCGGGCGCGCGGGCTGCGGGAGAAGCCCGGCACCTCCACGGGAGGTTCGAGGGGACCGGCGTCGAACTGTGGCCGGGAACGGGGCCGATGCGACCACTGTAGAACCGGTGTGCGCTTTCGGCCTAGGGCGGGATGACGCCAAGTCGCCCTCCGTGCGCGCTGGGTGGGATCGGGCACGTGAGCGTACGTGGTGGTGTGCCACGATGGATCGGGGGAAGCGTCCGGAAAAGTACGTCAAGGGGGATCGGATGGTGCTGATGGGTGCGCGGACGGGCGCGGCCGGGGTGGCGGTGGCGGCGATGGGCGCGGCCCTGCTGCTGACGTCCTGCTCGTCCTCCTCGTCCTCCTCGGACGGCAGTGCGAAGCCCGAGGTGACGCAGCAGCCCAAGGGGACCGATCCGTTCTGGGTCAATCCGGACGGCAACGCGGCCCGGCAGGTCGCCGCGTACCGCGAGAGCGGCGACGACGACAAGGCCGCGCTGATCAGGAAGATCGCGGAGCAGCCGGTCGGGGAGTGGATCGGCCCGGAGAACCCGGAGTCGGAGGCGAAGGGCTTCACCGAGGCGGCGGCGAAGGCCGACCGTACGGCGCTGCTGGTCCTCTACAACATCCCGCACCGCGACTGCGGCCAGTTCTCCAAGGGCGGGGCGGCGGACGGGGACGCGTACCGGGCGTGGGTGGACAAGGTGGCGGCGGGCATCGGGGACCGGCCCGCCACGGTGGTCCTGGAGCCGGACGCGGTGCTGCACCTGGTCGACGGCTGTACGCCCGCGCGGTTCGCGGAGGAGCGGTACGACCTGCTGAAGAAGGCGGTCGAGCGGCTGAAGCGGCAGCCGGGCGTGAAGGTGTACGTGGACGCGGGCAACGCGGGGTGGCAGCGGCCGGACGCGCTGGACGAGCCGCTGCGGCGGGCCGGGGTGGCGGCGGCCGACGGCTTCGCGGTCAACGTCTCCAACTTCCAGACGACGGCGGCGAGCCGGGACTTCGGCCACCAGCTGTCGGCGAAGCTGGGGGGCAAGCACTTCGTGATCGACACCAGCCGCAACGGGAACGGGCCGTACGGGGGTGGCGATCCCCAGCAGACCTGGTGCAATCCGCCCGGGCGGGCGCTGGGGGAGCGGCCCACCACGCGGACGGGGGATGGGCTGGTGGACGCGTATGTGTGGGTGAAGCGGCCGGGGGAGTCGGATGGGGGGTGCAAGGGGGGGCCCAAGGCGGGGGAGTGGTGGCCGGAGTATGCCCTGACGCTCTCCCGCAACACGAAGTAGCCCCCACCCCGCCCGTTCCCTCAACCCTCCGGGGGCGGGTGGGGGTTGAGGAAATTCCCGGGGGCCACGCCCCCGGCCCCCCGCTTGCGGGGCCTGCGGCCCCTGCACCCTGCTACGGGGGTTGCACCCCACTGCGGGGCTGCGCCCCGGCCCCGGATCGGGAGCCTTCGGCCCCGCCCCCTTCTTTCGCCTGCGGACCGTGCTGGGTTGCTCGCGCAGTTCCCCGCGCCCCTGACCACCACGGGGCTGCGCCCCTGTGCCCCTCTTTCGTCTGCGGACCGTGGGCGGCTGGTCGCGCAGTTCCCCGCGCCCCTAAGCACCCAGGGGCGCGGGGAACCGCGCGCTCGGCCACAGACACCCGCAGACAACACCCGAGCCCTGAAGGGACGCGGGGACGGCCCGCAGACGACGCCCCGCCCCGATAGGGGCGCGGGGAACTGCGCGAGCAACCCAAGACGGCCTGCGCACGAAGTTCGGGCCCCATAAGGGGCGCGGGGAACTGCGCGACCGGCCCGCCACCGGCCCGCAGACGAGGACCCGCCCCGATTGGGGCGCGGGGAACTGCGCGAGCAGCCATCCACGGCCCGCAGGCATACGCCCGGCCGACCAGGGGCGCGGGGAACTGCGCGAGCAGCCCGCCACCGGCCCGCAGACGACGCCCCGCCCCGATAGGGGGCGCGGGGAACGGCGCGGGCAACCCAAGGCGGCCACCCGCTCGCAGGCGAACCCCGGGTGACCCGCCGCCCCCCTACCGCACCTCCACCCACACCCCCCGCGACGGCACCCCGTCCCCGTTCGTCACGAACAGCATGTACCAGCCCGCCGGGACCAGGTTGCGGTTCTTCGGGATCGTCAGGCTTACGCCCGCCCCGTTCCCCTCCCCCCTCTTCACCACGTCCAGCGCGATCGACCGCTGGTCGATGTCCGTGACGTGCGTCGTCGCGCTGGGGCGGATCAGGCGGGCCGTCTTCACCGAGGCCGCGTCCTTCGTGGGGAAGAAGCCGCTGGCGCCCCGCGCCAGGGACCGCGGACCGGGCCCGAGTTCGGGCCGGGCGGACTCGCCGCCCTTGTACAGGTACGGCGGCGTGTAGATCTCGATCCGCTGCTCGAACACCCCTGGCTTGGTGTTGTCCCTGTCCGCGAACAGCGAGTCCCCGCCGAAGGTGACGACGCGGCCGTCCGGCAGCAGGATGGAGCCGGCGTGGTAGTTGCGGCCGACCTCGGGGTCCGCGACCCGCCGCATCGTGCCCGTCCTCGCGTCGTAGATCCGCGCCTGGTGGAGGTTGGACCCGCCCCGGCCCCGGTAGTCCTTGGAGCCGCCGGTGATGAGCATCGTGTCGTCGGGGAGCACCGACGTCTCGGGGTAGCGGGTGCCGTCGGAGAGGGAGGGGCCGTCCTTGAAGGACGGGTGGGGGTCCTTGAGGTCCACGATCCGGGTCTTCTTCGACGCCCTGGCGGACTCCCCGACCCCGCCCCCGCCGATCACCATGTACTTCTCGTCCTGCGCCGGCGGCATCAGCACCGTCCCGGACGTCTCCATCTCCTGCGGGTCGCTCAGCCCGGGGATCTTCGTGAACCTGTTGGTGGCGAAGTCCCAGACGCCGGGGTCGCGGCCGACGTCGTCCGGCCCGTACCCCGCGTTGGAGCCCGAGTAGAACAGCTTGCCGTTCTGGAGCGGGAACACCGCCGGGTAGGTCGGGAACTGCCTGATCCCCTTCGCGTACGACCACTTCTTCGTCTTCGGGTCGTACACCTCGTTCTTGCCCGGCACCAGCTGCCCGATGTCGTCCAGGCCCGACAGGGCCAGCACCTTGCCGTCGGGGAGCGTCGTCAGCGTGGGGTACCAGCGCGCCTCGTTCATCGGGTCGACGGTGATGTACCGCTCGGCCACCGGGTCGAACTCGTAGGCGTCCCTGATCCCCTGGAAGTCCTTCTTGTCCAGGGCCAGCTTCTGCGCGATGCCGTAGACGTTGCGGGTGTCGGAGCCCTTGAGGCCCTGGACGCGGTAGTTGTCCTCGGTGCCGGTCTCGTGCTCGGTGCCGGACTCCTCGGCCTCCACGTAGATCCGCCCGAGCCCGGCCTCGGTGCGCAGGAACTTCCCCGTCTTCTTGTCGAAGACCTTCTTGGCGCGCTGGACGAGGACGGGGTCCTTGGAGACGAACGTCTTGCCGTTGGACTTGCCGGTGAACCGGCTGCCCGCGGGGAGCGTGACCGGCTTGTCCGGGTCCTCGTTGTGGACGATCATCAGGCCGCCGGCCTTGGTGACGTCGCCCTGGAGCTTCTCGTACCGCTTGGTGCCGCCCGCGATCAGCAGACGGCCGTCGGCCAGCTGGGTGTGGCCGGTGCAGAACAGGTCGTTGGGCGTGGGGATCTTCTTGAAGGTGTTCTTGTCGGGGTCCCACACCACCGTGTCGAACTTCTTCGCGTCGAAGTTCTTGGCGTTGTTGCCGGAACCCGCGACGAGCAGGACCTTTCCGGTGTGCAGCAGCGCCGCGTGGATCGTGTTGAGGCGGAACTCCTTGGGTATCTCGACCATGTCCCAGTGGCCGTTCTCCGCCTTGTACCCCGCCTGGTTGATCTTGTAGTCGTGGTACTGGTCCGAGGAGAACCGGTAGAGCCAGGGCCCGTTGGCGGCCCCGAGGGCGAGGACCACCGTCGTGCCGATCGCCCAGCGGCGGGCACGGCGGGTCGGACGGAATCTCATGGGTTACGTCCCCCAAGGGCGATCTGCGCGGTCTGGTCGGCGGGCTCCGGTGTCCCGTGCGCGTCCGGCGCTCCGGACGCGGCGGGTGTCCCCGGTGTCCACTGCGGGCGTTCCTGGAGGTGCGGGCCGGTCGGGGGCCCGGAGTGCCGGCGCCTGCCGCGCTTGTTCTTCTCCGCCCGTACGGTCCAGCGCCAGCCGATGATCGGCGCCGCCGTGATCAGCATGGCCAGGGCGGCCCAGGTGACCATCGCGGGGTGGCTGTGGCCGTTGAAGAACGAGGATATGAGCGAGCCGCCGAACAGGGCGATGAAGAACAGGTGGATGCGGAAGGTGCCGAAGAGGGTGTCGGGGCTGGACGAGTCGCCCTTGGGGGTCACCACGAAGGAGCTCTTGCGGCGCAGCACGGCGTCCATCAGCGAGCGGGCGTAGATGGGCGCGGAGAGCGCGGACATCACCATGCCCGCGATCCCGCCGGAGCCCTCCGGCTCGTGCGGCGAGACGTTGTGGCGGCGGTTCCAGATGTAGAGCCCGATCTGGAGGGCGGAGGCGTTGCCGTACAGCATCATCCAGATGACCGGGTCGATCTGCACGCCCGAGGCGCCGAGCCCGAGGAACAGGGCGCAACTGAGGGCTGCCAGGATCCAGTTGAGGGCCGACATCGGATAGAAGATGATCATCATGGTGTAGTTGAACAGCTTGCCGGGCGGCAGGGTGGTGAAGCCCTTCCAGTACTGCTTGAGGATCGTCTCGTACGTCCCTCTGGACCAGCGCAGCTGCTGGGTGAAGAAGTCGGTCCAGGCGCTCGGGCCCTCGCCGACGGCCAGCACGTCCGGGGTGTAGACCGAGCGCCACTTCTGGCCGGTGGCCGGGTTGGTGGCGCGGTGCATCTCGAAGCCGGTCGCCATGTCCTCGGTGATCGAGTCGTACAGCCCGCCGATCTGCTTCAGCGCGCTGATGCGCACGGCGTTGCTGGTGCCGACGAACATGGGCGCGCCGTACTTGTTGCCCGCCCGCTGGATCAGCGCGTGGAAGAGGAACTGCTGGGACTCGGCGGCCTTGGTGACGAAGGTGTCGTAGTTGCCGTAGACCTGCGGGCCGATGACGAAGCCGACGTCGGGGTCGCGGAAGTAGCCGAGCATCCGCTCCAGGTAGTTGGGCAGCGGCACGTGGTCGGTGTCGACGGAGGCGAAGAAGTCGTAGTCGCCGCCGTGCGCCTCCAGCCAGGCGTTGTAGTTGCCGTGCTTGGTCCTGGCGCGGTGCGGCCCCTTGGGCTGGTTCCAGCGCGCGACGCCCTTGCGGGAGAAGTGGTGCACGCCCAGGCGCGCGCACACCTCCTTGACCGCCGGGTCGTCGCCCTCGTCGAGGAGCCAGACGTGCAGCAGGCCGCGGTGGCGGATGCGGACCGCCGCCTCCAGGGTCCTGGTCACCATCTCCAGGGGCTCCTTGCCGGGCACGAAGGAGGTGAGGAAGGCGACCTTGGTGCCGGTCTCGGGCACCACGGGGACCGGGTCGCGCGCGACGAGTGTGGCGTGGGCGTTGGAGAGGACGTTCATGGTGCGGAAGAGCTCGATCAGGCCGATCGAGACCAGCATGACGACGTCCAGCACCAGCAGGGACCGTGAGGCGTGGTCGCGCTCGGTCCAGTGCCGGGGCTGCATCAGCCAGGCGAACAGGCCGAGCGAGACCAGCGGGGCGGCGCCGAGGAGCAGGGCCGCGCGTATCCGGTGCGGCTCCTGCGAGAGGAGCGAGCGGTAGCGCACCCGGTACGGCTCGCCCGGGCCCGGCTCGGTGAGCGGGCCGGCCAGTCTGCTGTAGTGCTCGTAGTCGTAGCGCGGCAGCGACTTCTTCAGCCGCTGCCGGGCCCCGGGCCGCAGATGCGGCGGAAGCCGGAGCTGGGTGGTCTGGGACGGGTCGTCGTGGTGCCGGGCGCCGGTCGGCGTCGACGTCATGAGTCATCCCCCCGCACGCAAAGGTCAGGTTGCGTGTGTGTCGTTGTTCCGTCGTCCGCTTCGGTCCCCCTCGACCTCGCGGACGTGGTGATGGCCGGTCGAGGGGCGGGCCGCACCTCGTGATCCAAGATGAGGAAGAGGCCCTTCCGGTTGCATGATGCCTCTGTCGGCAGCACTTCCTGAACGGGGCCCCCACCCCGTGGCCGAGGAAACCGGGACATTCCCCTCCGAAACCCCCGCGCGGCCTCCAAGTGATGGAGGCGCGCACCCCCTTGGGAACCGATGGCCCCCAGCCAGGTTTCTACGCTCGGCGGCTTGATCGCAAGGGTGAAACGAGGTGTTTCCCGGTCAAAGACGGGCTTTACGGGGCGCTTGTGCAGGGCGTGCGGATTTCGGATGGAGCGCCCGTGGGAGCGTCATGCGCCGCGTGGCGCGGGAGGCGCGGGCGCACTCCGGAACGACCACAGCCCCCTCACCGATGGTGAGGGGGCTGTGGCTGTCTGTGCGCCGCCAGGGACTCGAACCCCGGACCCGCTGATTAAGAGTCAGCTGCTCTAACCAACTGAGCTAGCGGCGCCTGCTGACACCGAGAACTCTACCGGACTCGGACGGGTGGTTCTGACCGGCGCCACGCGGTGAGATGTTCGTTTCATCCGTTTTGATCCGTCATAGTGCGGTTCAGGCGAACGGTGGGAAAGCTGTCGCCCGTGCACAAGCGCAGAGAAGATCGTGAACGACGACGAGATCGCCGAGAGCGGCAGGTGACGCCCATGACGGTGCCGGTGTTCGAGGAGTACGAGCCGGCGGGCGGGTGCGGCTGTCCCGGGTGCGCGGACCGGCGGCGGGCGGCCGCGCTGCCGGTGCGCGCGGGAGGCCACCCCGCCGCCCACGGCGCCCGTCGCGCGCTGGTGCTCGCGACCGCGGCGGGGGTGGTCCTCGGCGCCCAGACCGCGGCCGCCGCCCTCGCGCGGCCGCCGGCCCCGGGCGCCGGTCACGACCGGGCCGCCCCGGGGGGCGACACCACCGACCTCGACACCGGACCCGCCACCGAACAGGGGGCAGCGGGTGCCCTGCACGGAAGCCCCGCCGCGCGGCCCGAGGCCCCGGCGCCGCACCGGCTCCAGCCGATCACCCGGGCCGACATCATCAACCGCGCCAAGAAGTGGGTGGCGGCGCAGGTCCCGTACAGCATGCAGAAGTACTGGACGGACGGGTACCGGCAGGACTGCTCCGGGTTCGTCTCGATGGCCTGGAACCTCGGCACCAACGAGTGGACCGGCAGCCTGGGCAAGTTCTCGGTGCGCATCGCCAAGGAGGAGCTCGAACCCGGCGACATCCTGCTCTTCCACAACCCCGACAACCCGACCAAGGGTTCGCACGTGGTGATCTTCGGCGGCTGGACGGACTACACGCACACTTCCTACGTCGCGTACGAGCAGACGCCCCCGCGCGCCCGCAGACAGCCCACCCCGTACGCGTACTCGACCAACTCCGCCCGTTACGTGCCCTACCGGTACAAGGGTCTGGGCACCGGCGGCAGCGGCGCCATCGTCACCGAGCAGCCCGCCGCGGAGCAGCCCGCCGCGGAGCAGCCGGTCACCGAGAAGCCGGTCACCGAGAAGCCGGTCAGCGAGCAGCCCACCCCCGCGCAGCCCGTTCCCGCGTCGCTCGTGACCGCCTTCCCGGGGTCGGCGGCCTTCGGGCCGGGGGCGGAGAACGCCTACGTCACCCGCCTCGGGCGGATGCTGGTCGCGCGCGGCGGCAAGCGCTTCTACATCCAGGGCCCCGGACCCGTCTGGGGCGAGGCCGACCGCCGCGCGACCCAGGCCTTCCAGCGCGCCCAGGGCTGGACCGGCAGCGGCGCCGACGGGCTGCCGGGCGCCCGGACCTGGAGCCTGCTGGTGCGGGGCGAGGGCAAGGACATCCCGCCCGCGAGCGGCGCCACCGGCGCCCCGACGACGGCACAGACCCCCCGGCCCGAGCCGCCGGGCCAGGCGCCTGCCGCCCAGGCGCCGGCCTCCCCGGTCGGCGCCGCGGGGGCGCCCGCCGCGCCGACCGGCGCGACCTGGGCGGGCTGGGTGCGGGTGCCCGCCTTCCCCGGCCGGGCGTACTTCCGCCCGGGCCGGTCCAGCGCGTACGTCACCGAGCTCGGGCGGCAGCTGCTGCGCAAGGGTTTCGGGCGGTACTACACCTCGGGCCCCACTCCCGTCTGGAGCGAGGCCGACCGGCGCAACGTCGAGGCCTTCCAGCGCGCCCAGGGCTGGCGCGGCGCCGCGGCCGACGGCTACCCCGGCCCCGAGACCTGGCGGCGGCTGTTCGCATGACGGAGGCATCGATGCGCAAGACGACGGACACCCCCGCGCCCGGGGACGGCGCCCCGCGTCCCGCCCCCGGCGCCCGCCGGGTCGCGGTGATCCGGGGCGAGTCCACGGCCGAGATCCCGGTGCACCTGCTGTTCCGGGACGACACCGTGCCCACCCCCGTGGTGGCGCAGCCCGGTCCGAAGCCCCCGCCGCCCGTCACGGCCCGGCGGGCGGCGCGCTCCCTTCCGCCGCCCTCGCGGCCCGCCACGCCCGGCGACCCGGACCTCGTCGAGCGAGCCGGGCCCGTGGTGCCGGGGGCGGTGGCGGTCCTCGTGGGGCTGGCCGCGCTGGCGGGGTGCGCGGGCCTGCTCTGGTCGGCCGGGCTGCTCCCGGCGGCGCCGACCCGGGCGCTGCGGCTGCCGTCGTACCAGCGCGGAGGCGGGCACGCCCCCATGGACCCGGCGCGCTGGGCGCTCCTGGTGCTCGGCGCGGCCTGCGCGGCCGTCTGCTTCGGCGGGCTCGGGCGCGGCCGGGTCGGGTCCGCCTGGGTGCTCTCGCTCTGCGGCGACTACCGGGGGAGCGTGCGGCGCACGGGGCTGGTGTGGATGAACCCGATGCTGCCGCGCCGCCGCGTCGACGTACGGCTGCGGCACTGGCGCAGCGAGCCGATGCCCGCGGTCGACGCGGACGGCACCGCACTCCTGGCCGTGGTGCTCGTGGTGTGGCGGGTCAAGGACACCGCGCGGGCGGCGCTGGCCGTCGAGGACCACGTGGCCTATCTGCGCGACCAGGTGGAGGCGGCGACGGCCCGGGTCCTCTCCCGGCTCCCGGCCGACGCCTTCCACCAGGACGCCCCCACCCTGCGCGACGCGGAGGCGGTCGGGGACGCGCTGACCCGGCTGCTGAAGGCGGAGGCGGAGGCGGTGGGGATCGAGGTGTACGCGGCGCAGCCGACCCGGATCGAGTACGCGCCGGAGGTGGCGGCGGCGATGCGGCGCAGGCGGGTGGCGGCGCTCGACGCCCGGCACCGGGACGCCGTGCTGAGTTCGGTGGTGGACGCGGTCGACGACACGGTCGCCCGGCTCACCTCGCGCGGTCTGGTCGACCTCGACGACTACGAGCGCCGGGTGCTGGTGAAGGACCTGACGGTGGCGTTCTACACGGGCGGAGGCGGCGCGCGGGACGTCTGAGCGCGGGGGAGCGGCGGGGCCGAAGCCGCGGTGCGATTGGTCTGGACATGCTCAACTGGCCGGAATAGCCTGTGAGTTGGTCCAGACCAGATTGCACGCGTGCCACGGCCCAGAACTCCCCCACGTTCTCCAGGAGCGTCAGCATGCGCAAGAAGAAGCTGGGCGCGGCCGTGGTCGCGCTCGCGGCCGCGGGTGTCTCCCTGTTCGCCACCTCGAGCGCCGGCAGTCACGGCTACACCGACCAGCCGCTCAGCCGCCAGAAGCTCTGCGCCAACCGCACGGTGTCCAACTGCGGCGACATCCAGTGGGAGCCCCAGTCGGTCGAGGGCCCCAAGGGCTTCCCGGCCCAGGGCCCCGCCGACGGCACGCTCTGCGCGGGCGGCAACAGCCGGTTCGCCGAGCTCGACGACCCGCGCGGCGGTACGGGCTGGCCGGCGACCAAGCTGACGGCAGGTCAGTCGTACGCCTTCCGCTGGCAGTTCACCGCCCGCCACGCCACGACGGACTTCCGCTACTACCTCACCAAGCAGGGCTGGAACCCGGCCCAGAAGCTGACCCGGGCGGCCCTCGACCCCCAGCCGTTCCTGACCGTCCCCTTCTACGGGAAGCAGCCGCCGCCCACGCTCTCCCACGAGGGAACCGTCCCCACGGGCAGGACCGGACACCACATGATTCTCGCGGTGTGGACGATCGCGGACACGGGGAACGCGTTCTACGCCTGCTCGGACGTGCAGTTTTAGAGAGCCCGGGGTTCGCCTGCGGACCGTGCTGGGTTGCTCGCGCAGTTCCCCGCGCCCCTCCGGGGTCTGCCGCCCCCCGGAAGGATCGGATCAGCCACACTCCACCGGCCCGCGGACGAGACAGCGACGGCCGCCGGGCGGGCTCCTCGCGAGCCCGCGCGGCGGCCGTACGGGTACGGGTTACGCCACCAGTTCATTCTCCGGCGCCACCGGCGCCCCGGCGCCCCGCAGCAGCGCCGTCGTCACCCCCGCCGCGACCAGCAGCAGGACCGTCCCGCCGACCGCCGCGTACTGCATCCCGTGGACGAAGGCTTCCCGGGCCGTCGCCACCAGGGTGTGGTCGGTGCTCGCGACGGCCGCGCCCAGGGTCTCGCGGGCCGTCGCCGGGGCCGAGCCGGGCATGTCCGAGCGGTAGACCGCGGTGCCGATCGAGCCCAGGACCGCCATGCCCATCGCCCCGCCGAACTCCTGGCCGGTCTCCAGAAGGGAGGCCGCCGAGCTCGCCTTCTCGGCCGGGGCCGAGGCCAGCGCCATGTCGGAGACGAGCGCCATCACCGCGACGATGCCGCTGGCGAGCACCGCGGCGCCGGTCAGCAGCAGCCAGAGGGAGTCGGTGCCGGTGAGGGCGAGGATGCCGTAGCCCGCCGCGCCGATCACGAACCCGGCCGTCATCACCGGGGCCTTGCCCGCCCTGGCGGCGATGGCCGTGGCCGTCGGAGCGGCGACGCCCACCGCGAGCGAGGGGGCCATCGACCACAGGGCCGCCTCCATGGTGCCCATGCCGAGCACCGACTGGAGGTACTGCGTGGTGAAGTACGCCGAGCCCATCATCGCGAAGGCGGCGACGGCGTTGAGCGAGATCCCGGCCCCGAAGGCCCGGTCGCGGAAGAGCCCGGGGCTGATCATCGCGTCCTGCCGGGTCCGCTGGCGGCGGACGAAGGCCCAGCCGACCAGCAGGCCCACGGCCACCGACAGCAGCCGCGCCGTGCTGTAGCCCTCGGCGGCGAACTCCTTGAGCCCGTAGACCACCGGCAGCACCGCGCCCATCGACAGCGGCACGCTCAGCAGGTCGAACCTCCCCGGCGCCGGGTCCTTGGACTCGGGGACCAGGACGGGGACGAGGGCCAGCAGGAGCACCATCGCGGGAACGTTGATCAGGAACACCGAGCCCCACCAGAAGTGCTCCAGCAGCACGCCGCTCATCACCGAGCCAAGGGCGATGCCGCCCGCCATGGCGCCGGACCAGATGCCGATCGCCTGGCCGCGCTGCCTGTCGTCGCGGAACAGGGTGCGCACCAGCCCCATGGTGGAGGGCATCAGGGTGGCGCCGCCGACACCGAGCAGAGCGCGGGCGGCGATCAGCATCTCGGCGCTGGTCGCGTACGCCGCCGCCACCGAGGCGAGGCCGAAGGCCGCGGCGCCGATCAGCAGCAGCTTGCGGCGGCCGATCCGGTCACCGAGCGAGCCCATCGTGATCAGCAGTCCGGCGAGCGCGAAGGCGTAGATGTCGAAGATCCACAGCTGCTGGGTGGCGCTCGGGTCCAGCTCGCGGGTGAGGGAGGGGATCGCGAAGTAAAGGACGGAGACGTCCATCGAGACCAGCAGGAGCGGCAGCAGCAGGACGACGAAGGCGGTCCATTCCTTGCGGCCCGCACGGAGGTTCGTGCTCGGTGAGTGCGTCATGTCAGGAACTGTACGGTCGTTTAATACGAGCGTCTAGAACAAGTGTATAGGACATGTGTACGGCCCCACCGGAAGGTCCGGTGGGGCCGTACACATGCCGTTGTGAGGGGGAGGGGTTCGTCTGCGGGCCGGTGGGGCTTGCCCGCGCAGTTCCCCGCGCCCCTACGGGTCCGGCCCGGTACGCGCGGTCGTCGCGGTACCGGGCCGGACCTTCTGCCGTGAGGGCGCGGGGAGCTGCGGGACGGCTCCCGGCCGGCCCGCGGAGGAACTCCGGGCGACTGGACCCCCGGCTGCCGGGGCGGCGTCTGGTTCCAGCCTCACCTCGGCACCTTCGCGTCCGTCCCCGCAGCGCCGCTCATGCGTGTTCCTCCGGGAAACAGGTAGGGGCAACGCAAGAAGCCCTCCGCTGTCGCGAAGGGCTTCTGCCGTCTGTGCGCCGCCAGGGACTCGAACCCCGGACCCGCTGATTAAGAGTCAGCTGCTCTAACCAACTGAGCTAGCGGCGCCTGCTGACAGAGAAAATACTACCTGGTCCGCCGGGGTGCTCCTGCCACCCGGCGGATCACGGAAACGAAACGCCTAGATCGCCAGCGACAGCACCACGGGAGCCGCCCGCCGGTTCAGCGTGTCCGCGGCCGAGCGCAGCCGGTGGGCGTGTTCGATCGGCAGGGAGAGCGCCAGGCAGCCGACCGCCGCGCCCGCCGTGAGCGGAACGGCCGCGCAGACCGTGCCCACCGCGTACTCCTGGAGGTCGAGGACCGGGACCGTCGCGGGCTGGCTGTCCAGCTTGCTGAAGAGCACGCGCTCGTTGGTGATGGTCCGCGAGGTGAGCCGGGCGATCTTGTGGCGGGCGAGGTGGTCGCGCCTGCCGTTCTGGTCGAGCTGGGTGAGCAGGCACTTGCCGACCGCGCTGGCGTGGGCCGCCGAGCGGAAGTCCACCCACTCGTTGACCTTCGGGGCGCGCGGGCCGTCGGCGTACTGCGTGATCTTCACTTCGCCGTCGATGTACCGGCTGATGTAGACCGCCGCGCCGACCGAGTCGCGCAGCTCGGTCAGGGTGCTCTGGAGCTTGGCCTCCAGGGCCTGCTGGCGCACCACGCCGGAGCCGAGCAGGACGGTGGAGTCGCCGATCACGTACGCCCCGTCGGTCACCTGTTCCACGTAGCCCTCGCAGCGCAGCATGAGCAGGAGGGAGGCGAGATGGGCGGTCGGCAGACCGGTCTCACGGGCGATCTGGACGTCCGTCACTCCGCTCGCGTGCTTGGAGATCGTCTCCAGGACGCGGAAGGCGTACTGCACCGAGTGGAACGGCGCGGTCGGCTCTGGCTTCAGCGCCACGGTTTCCCCCTAGCAGGTCGAGGCTGCGAAGGTGGACAGCTTCACCGTTCCACGATAACCGCCAAGACCCCCTTCGGGTGGGGGTGTTGACGAGATTGATGATGCGCCCCGGCCCGTGTGCTGGGGCGCATCCGTACGGCATATGCCAGCGGAATGGTCGCTGGCCGGAAGGTGAGGTCAGAGCACCGAGCTCAGGAACTCGCGCGTACGTTCGTGTTCGGCCGCTGTGAAGATTTTCTCCGGCGGCCCGGACTCGATGACCTTCCCGGAATCGAACATCATGACCTCGTCCGAGATGTCGCGCGCGAAGTTCATCTCGTGGGTGACGCAGAGCATGGTGATGTCCGTCGTCGTCGCGATGTCCCGCAGGACGTCGAGGACCCCGGCGACCAGCTCCGGGTCGAGCGCGGAGGTCACCTCGTCGAGAAGCAGCACCTGGGGGCGCATGGCCAGGGCCCGGGCGATCGCCACCCGCTGCTGCTGGCCGCCGGAGAGCTGGGAGGGTTTGGCGTCGGTGCGGTCGGCGAGCCCCACCAGGTCGAGCAGCTCCTTCGCCCGTGCCTCGGCCTCGTCGGGCGAGAGCCCGAGCACCCGCACCGGCGCCTCGGTGAGGTTCCTCAGCACGGTCATGTTGGGGAAGAGGTTGAACTGCTGGAAGACCATCCCGATCTTCTTGCGGGCCTCCCGGCGCTCTCTCTCGGCGGCCGGAAACAGCCGGTCCCCATTGACCTGAATCGTCCCGGAGTCGGGGGTTTCCAGGGTCATCAGCAGTCGCAGGATGGTGGTCTTGCCGGAGCCGGAAGGACCGATCAGCGTGACGTGCCGCCCGGGCCGCACCGAGAAGCAGAGGTCGTCCAGGACCGTGGTGGTCCCGAAGCGCTTGGTGACGTTGTCGAAGGTGATCAGGGGCGCCTCGGACGGGGCGGCGGAGGAGGCGGGGGCGGACGCGGGGGAGAGGTCAGCGGGCAAGGCGGCGCTCCAGGGCTCGTACGAGAAGGGAAGCCGGGTAGGCGATGAGGACGAAGGCGACGCCGACGACGGTCAGCGGCTCGGTGTACTGGAAGGTCGACGCGCCCTCCAGACGCGACTGCTGGAGGAGTTCCAGGACGCTGATCCCGGCGAGCAGCGGGGTGTCCTTCAGCATGGAGATGACGTAGTTGCCGAGCGCCGGGACGATGCGGCGGACCGCCTGCGGCAGGATCACCGCCAGCCAGGTCCGGTGCGCGGGCAGGCTGAGCGCGGTGGCCGCCTCCCACTGCCCCCGGGGCACGGCGTCGATGCCCGCCCGGTAGACCTGCGCGGTGTACGTCGAGTAGTGCAGCCCGATGGCGAGGACGCCGGTGGTCAGGGCGGAGAACTGCACGCCCCACTCGGGCAGCACGAAGAACAGGAAGAACAGCTGCACCAGCAGCGGGGTGGTGCGGATGAACTCGGTGACGGCCGTCACCGGCCACCGCACCGCCCGGGCCCGCGCGCGCAGGCCGAACGCCCACACCAGGCCCAGCGAGAAGGAGATGAGCGAGCCGAGCGCGAGGACTTCCAGGGTGACCACCACCCCGTCCCAGAAGCGCGGCATGAAGTCGCCGACGGCGGACCAGTCCCAGGAGGACTGTGCTCCTTGAGCCGAAAGCGTCATTTGACCGTCACCCCCAGATTGGCCTTGGTGCGGCGCTCCAGCGCCTTCATGCCCCGGGTGATCCCGAAGGCGAGGACGAAGTAGATGACCAGAGTGACGCCGTAGATCCGGGCGCTGTCCTGGGTGGCGAGGCGGACCAGGTACGCGGCGAACGACACGTCGCCGACGCCGAGCAGCGAGACCAGCGCGGTGCCCTTGAGCAGTTCGACGAGCAGGTTGCAGAACGGCGGGATCATCTCCGGCACCGCCTGCGGCAGCAGCACCAGCCGCATCCGCTGCCACGGTGTGAGGCTCAGCGCCGTGGCCGCCTCGCGCTGGGCCGCCGGGACGGAGTTCAGCGCGCCCCGGACGATCTCCGCGCCGTACGCCCCGTAGGACAGGCCGAGCGCCAGGACGGCCGCCCACATCGGCACCAGCTGTCAGCCGACCAGTGGCGGCAGCACGAAGAACAGCCAGAACATCAGGACCAGGGCGGAGGTGCCCCGGAAGATCTCGGTGTAGAAGCCGGCCAGGAACCGGACGAACACCGAGCGGTGCGTACGGGCCATGCCGACCCCGAAGGCGACGGCGGCGGCCAGCGCCGCGCTGTACACGGTCAGCTGGACGGTGATCCAGATTCCCGGCAGCACCCAGTGCTGCCACAGTCCCGCCGTCATCGGCACAGCTCCTTGGCGGTGAGGGTGGTCATCTCCGCGCGGGTGAAGCCGAACGGCCGCAGGATGCGGAAGAGTTCGCCGCTGGCGCGCATCTTGCGCAGCTCGGTGTTGAAGGCGTCGCGCAGCGTGGTGTCGGTGGGCCGGAAGGCGAAGCCGCCGCCGTCGACCTTCTTCCTGCCGTCCACGACGGCGGCGAAGGGCGCGGTGGCCTCGGCGCGGCTGCTCTTGCGCACCACGGCGCGGGTGGTCAGCGCGGTCCCGGCGAAGACGTCGACGCGGCCGGACTCCACCGCGTTCAACCCGGCGACCTGGTCCTGGAGGATGACGATGTCCTTCTCGGGGATGCCGGCGGCCACCGCGTACTGGATCTCCGCGTAGCCGGTGCCGGTGGCGAAGCGGGCGCGGGTGCGCACCACGTCCCGGTACGTGTGGAGCCCCTTGGGGTTGCCCTTGCGCACGATGAACGCGTCGAGCATCTGGTACTCGGGGTCGGCGAAGAGGACCTGCGCGCAGCGCTCCTTGTTGATGTACATCCCGGCCGAGACGACGTCGAACTGCTGGGAGTTCAGGCCCGGTATGAGCGAGGAGAAGTCGGTGGCCACCGGCTGGACGCGGTCGATGCCGAGCCGCTTGAAGATCACTTTGGCCAGTTCCGGTGCCTCACCGGTGAACCGGCCGTCCTCGTCGACATAGCCGTACGGGACCTCACCGGCGATTCCCAGCCGTACCGTGCCCTGCGATCTGAGGCGCCCGAGCGCGTCGCCTTCGGGCACCCGGGAGCAGCCGGCGGCGGCCAGGGCCACGCCGACACCCCCGGCGAGAAACGTTCGTCGTGCAGTTGCTCGAACCATGGCGGCGCCGCTACCCGCGATCTACGCCGCCATGCGTCCTGATCAGCTCTCCAGCGCGCGCGCCGCCCTCAGCACCAGATCGTCGCGGTGGCGTGCGGCGACCAGCTGGAGGCCGATGGGCAGCCCCGTCGCGTCCGTGCCGACGGGGACGGTGAGCGCCGGCTGGCAGGTCAGGTTGAAGGGGTACGTGAACGGGGTCCAGCCCGTCCAGCGGCGCAGGCCGGACCCCTCGGGCACCTCCGCGTCCGCCTCGAACGCGGTGATCGGCAGGGTCGGGGTGACCAGCAGGTCGTAGGTGCGATGGAAACGCGCCATCCGGTGGCCCAGCTCGGCGCGGACGTCGAGCGCGGCCAGATAGTCGAGCGCGCTGTGGCGCGCGCCCTGTTCGGCGATCTCCCGCAGCCCCGGCTCCAGGGCCGCCCGCCTCCCGGAGGGGACGCCGGCGACCACGCGCGCGGCGCCCGTGAACCACAGGGTGTGGAAGGCGGCGACCGGGTCCGCGAAGTCCGGGTCGGCCTCCTCGACATAGGCGCCGAGCCCGGCGAGCCGGGTCACCCCGGCCCGTACCGCCGCCGCGACCTCGGGGCGCACGGCCACCTGGCCGCCCAAGGACGGCGAATACGCGACGCGCAGGCCCTTCACGCCCTCGTCGAGGCCGGGTGAGACGGGCCGGGCGCCCTCGCCCGCCGCCCAGTCGCGCCAGTCGGCCCCGCTGATGACGTCGAGCAGCAGCGCCGTGTCGGCCGCGTCGCGCGCCAGCGGCCCGATGTGCGCGAGCGAACCGAAGGGGCTCGGCGGGAAGAGCGGCACCCGCCCGTACGTGGGCTTCAGCCCGACCACCCCGCAGAACGAGGCAGGGATGCGCACCGAGCCGCCGCCGTCGGTGCCCAGCGAGAGCGGCGCCGCCCCGGCCGCGACCGCCGCCGCGCTGCCTCCGCTGGAGCCGCCCGCCGTCCGGGAGGGATCGTGCGGGTTGCGGGTGGTCCCCGAGAGCGCCGAGTCGGTGACCGCCTTCCACCCGAACTCGGGCATCGTGGTCTTGCCCACGAACACCGCCCCGTGCTCGCGCAGCCGGGCCACGCAGGACGCGTCCACGTCCCAGGGCCCGGGGCCCGCCGGGAGCGTAAGCCGCGCAGGGTCGGGCCGCCGGCCACCGGGAGCGCGTCCTTGACGGACACCGGCACCCCGTCGAGCAGTCCCAGGGGCTCCCCGGCGCGCCAACGGGCGGTGGACTCCCCGGCCCGGGCCAGCGCCGCCTCGGCGTCGACCCGGACGAAGGCGTTGATCCGGGGCTGTACGGCGGTGATCCGCTCCAGGACGTCGCGGACCGCGTCGAGCGGGGAGAAGTCCCCCCGGTCGTATCCGGCGAGGAGTTGACGGGCGGTCAGATCGGCGAGCGAGGTGCGGCCTGTCGTCGGCTCGGTCATGCCCGGGTTCGTACCCCGGTTCACTGATCGACAGCGGCCGGGCGGGCGCCCGGGGGGCGGGAATAAACGGAGACGGCCTCCTGTTGGCTTCGGCGTATCCGTACGGCACGAACTGGAGGAGCGGACCGGTGGACGTGGACGACATTCGAGGGACGGTGTTCGCCGGCGCGCCCGTGCCCCTGTCCGTGCTGGACCTGGTGACCGTCGGCAGCGGCTACACCGCGAGCACGGCCCTGCGCACCAGTGTGGAGATCGCCCGGCTCGCCGAGCGGCGCGGCTTCACCCGCCACTGGGTCGCCGAGCACCACTCCATGCCCGGCGTCGCCTCCTCGTCCCCTGCCGTCATCCTCGCCCACCTCGCGGCCCACACCGAGCGCATCCGGCTCGGCTCGGGCGGTGTGATGCTGCCCAACCACGCGCCGCTGGTGATCGCGGAGCAGTTCGGCACGCTGGAGGCGCTGGCCCCCGGGCGCATCGACCTGGGCCTGGGGCGCGCGCCCGGCACGGACGGCGCGACGGCGGCGGCCCTGCGCCGCACGGACCAGCTCAACGAGGGCGCGGACGAGTTCCCGCGGCAACTGGCCGAGCTGACGCGGTTCCTGGACGACGACTTCCCCGACGGGCACCCGTATGCCCGTATCCACGCGGTGCCCGGCCCCGTGCAGGGACCCACCGGCCGCCCGCCGATCTGGCTGCTCGGCTCCTCCGGTTTCAGCGCCCGGCTCGCCGGGACGCTGGGCCTGCCGTTCGCCTTCGCGCACCACTTCTCGGCGGCGAACACCGTGCCCGCGCTCGACCTCTACCGCGAGTCGTTCCGGCCCTCGGCGGTGCTGGCCGCGCCGTACGCGCTGATCGGCGTCTCCGCGCTGGCCGCCGACACCGAGGAGGAGGCGCGCCGCCAGACGCTCACCAACGCCCTGTCGATGGTGCGGCTGCGTACCGGCCGTCCGGGTCTGGTGCCGACGCCCGAGGAGGCGGCGGCGCACTCCTTCACCGCGCTGGAGCGCGAGTTCGTCGACGGCTGGCTCGCCAACGTGGTCTCCGGGACGGCCGAGGAGGTGCGCGAGGGGCTTGACGCGCTCCAGAAGCGCACGGGCGCGGACGAGCTGATGCTGACGGCGAACGCGCACGGGCCCGAGGCGCGGCTGCGCTCGTACGAACTGATCGCGGACGCGTACGGGGCGCCCGCCGCGTAGCCCCCGGGACTCCCGCGGCGGCCGCCGGGAGGGCCGCGCGATGATCACTCGTCGGTAAATCCTGGATTCCGCCCGGCCGGTGGTCCAGCCCGCCCACCGGACCACCCAAGATCCATAAGGCACCCTTAAACCGCTCGTCACCGATGGTGGCGGGCGGTTCGTGCGTGGGGCTCACCTCCCTGACAAGCGGTTTCGCCTTCAAATTGGTCTAGTCCTCAATTTGGTTCAGACCATTGACTCACCCCCGGCGTGATCGCTATCACTGCTCCAACCGCCGTTCCGCTCATCCCCCCGGAGGCCGACCGTGCCCGTCCGCAGACCTCTAGCCGCAGCCCTCACGACCGCGACGCTCGCCGCCGGCGCGCTGGCCGCCTTCGCGGGCCTCGGCCCGGCCGGCGCCGCCTCCACCGCGAACGCCCAGACCGTCGCCGCGTCCACCGGAGGCGTGAAGATCGCGTACTACGACCAGTGGAGCGTGTACGGGAACGCCTTCTACCCCAAGCACCTCGACACCCGGGGCATCGCGGGCAAGCTGGACGTCATCAACTACTCGTTCGCCAACATCCACCCCACCGACCTCACCTGTTTCGAGGCCAACAAGGCGGCGGGCGACGACAACAACGCGAGCGCCGGGGACGGCGCGGGCGACTCCTACGCCGACTACCAGAAGTCCTTCGGCGCGGCCGACAGCGTCAGCGGGACCGCCGACACCTGGAACCAGCCCATTGTCGGCGTCTTCAACCAGTTCAAGCAGCTCAAGGCCAAGTACCCCAAGCTGAAGATCAACATATCGATCGGCGGCTGGAGCTACTCCAAGTACTTCTCGGACGCGGCGAAGACCGACGCGAGCCGCAAGAAGCTGGTGGCGTCCTGCATCAAGCAGTACATCCAGGGCGACCTGCCGGTCGACGGAGGTTTCGGCGGCCCCGGGACCGCCGCCGGGATCTTCGACGGCATCGACATCGACTGGGAGTACCCCGGCTCGCCCGACGGCCACCTCGGCAACCACTACGCCCCCGAGGACAAGCAGAACTTCACGCTCCTGCTCGCCGAGTTCCGCAAGCAGCTCGACGCGTACGGGGCCGCGCACGGCGGCAAGAAGTACCTGCTGACGGCGGCGATGCCGGCCGGCCAGGACAAGATCAAGAACATCGAGACCGACAAGGTCGGGCAGTACCTCGACTACGCCAACGTCATGACGTACGACATGCACGGCGCCTGGGACGGCGACGGGCCGACGTACCACCAGTCGCCGCTGTACTCGGGCGCGAACGACCCGACCGACGTCATCAAGCCGGGCACCCAGAAGTACTCGATCGCGAACGCGGTCGACTCCTGGCTGGACGGGAACGCGGCGTACGGCATCGCGGGCGGGTTCCCGGCGAACAAGCTGACCCTCGGATACGAGTTCTACTACCGAGGCTGGAAGGGCGTCCCCGCGGGCAGCGCGGGCGGCCTCGCCCAGGCGGCGACCGGCCCCTCGGGCGCACGGCCGCTGAGCCAGCAGCCGGGCATCGCCCACTACAAGGAGCTCGGCGGGATCGTCGACAACGCGGCGACGACGTACTGGGACGACCAGGCGAAGGCGTCCTACTTCTACAAGGACGGCGAGTTCTTCACCGGCCTGAACCAGAAGTCGGTCCAGGCGCGAGCCGACTACGCGCACAGCCGGGGCCTGGCGGGCGCGATGATGTACTCCCTCCTCGGGCTCGACGACAAGGCGACGCTCCTGAACCAGATCGCCACGGCGGTCGGCTCGTCCCCGTCCTCCACGCCGGACCCGACGACCCCGCCCACGACTCCTCCCACCACGCCGCCGACGACTCCCCCCACGACCCCTCCCACCACTCCGCCGACGACGGGCTGCACGGCCGCGGCCTGGGACAAGGGCGGTACGTACCCGGGCGGGACGCAGGTCTCCCACAAGGGCCACACCTGGAAGGCCAAGTGGTGGACGCAAGGGGAGGAGCCCGGGACGACCGGGGAGTGGGGGGTGTGGCAGGACCTGGGCGCATGCTGATGTGAGCCGAGAGCCCCCTTCGGGGGGAAGCCGCCCCACCCCGTGCCGGGGGTGGGGCGGCTTTCTCCGGCCCCACCCCGCTGACCCTCCGGGGGTGGGAGGGGCAAAGACCGTCTCCCAGGGGCTCCGCCCCCGGCCCCCCGCGTGGGCGCGGGGTGGGTGGGTGAGCGGTGGCCTGCGCCCCCTGCACCCCGCTCGGGGCTCCGCCCCGGACCCCGCTCCTCAAACGCCGGAGGGGCTGAATTCCCGAGGAACCCACAGGCGCCTGAAGGGGCGCGGGGAACGGCGCGAGCAACCCACCACCCACCAGCACCCAACCACCGGCCCTCCAAGGGGCGCGGGGAACTGCGCGACCAGCCCCCGCCCCCGGCAGACGAACACCGGGCCCACCCCCACCCCCTCCCTACGCCCCCGCCCCACACCCCCCAGCCAACATCCTCCCGATCAACCCCGGCCCCACAGCCCGCGAATACAACCACCCCTGCCCCGTATCGCACCCGATCCGCCGCAGCCTCCCCGCCTGGTGCGACGTCTCCACGCACTCCGCCGTCACCTTCAGGCCCAGCCGGTGCGCCAGTTGGACCAGGGCCTCCACGATCGTCTCGTCGGCGGGGTTGGGGTGCGTGCCGCCCTCGTCGTACTGGAAACCCCGTACGAACGAGCCGTCCAGCTTCAGGACCGAGACCGGCAGGCGCGAGAGGTACGCCAAATTCGAGTAGCCCGTGCCGAAGTCGTCGATGGCGATCCGTACGCCCATGTCGGACAGGGCCTGGAGGGCCTGGAGGGGACGGCCCGCCGAGCCCATCACGGCGGACTCGGTGAGCTCCAGTTGCAGCAGGTGCGGCGCCAGACCCGTCTCCGCCAGGATCTCCGCCACGTCCGCGACCAGGTCGGAGTCCCAGACCTGGCGTACGGCCACGTTCACGCTGACGAAGATCGGCGGCACCTCGGGGTGCTCGATCTGCCAGCGGCGGGCCTGCCGGCAGGCCGTCCGCAGGACCCAGCGGCCGAGCTGGACGATCGAGCCGTCCTCTTCGGCAATTCCGATGAACCGATTCGGCGCAAGTGTGCCGAACTGCGGATGGTTCCATCGGACAAGCGCCTCGACGCCCTCCACGGCCCCGTCGGCCATCCCCACCAGCGGCTGGTACTCCAGCGCGAACTCGCCCCGGTCCACGGCCGGGCGCAGCGTGGAGGAGAGCGCCTGACGGGTCATCCGGTGCGCGTTGCGCTCGGGGTCGAAGAGGGTCCAGCGGGCCTTGCCGTCGGCCTTGGCCCAGTACAGCGTCGTGTCCGCGTCCTGCATCAGCCCCGTCGCCGTGGTCCCCGCGACCGCTCGCTCCACCACGCCGATGGACGCCGAGACCGACAGCCGCTGCCCGGCCAGGTCGAAGGGCTGCTGGAGCACGGCCAGTACGGACTTCGCCAGGTCCGCCAGTTGCTCGGTCCCCGTCGAGTCCTCGACCAGGACCGCGAACTCGTCGCCGCCCAGGCGCGCCACCAGGTGCCCGCCGCTGCGGGCGTAGCCGCTCTGGTCGGCGCAGTGGGTGAGGCGGGCCGCGACCGCCGAAAGGAGCCGGTCGCCGATGCGGTGGCCGAGGGTGTCGTTGACGGCCTTGAAGCCGTCGAGGTCGAGGTAGCAGATCCCGATCCGGCCGGTGCCGCCGCGTCCGTACGTGGACGCCTCCATCGCCCCCGCGAGCCGCTCGAAGAAGAGCGTGCGGTTGGGCAGCCGGGTCACCGGGTCGTGCATCTGGAGGTGGCGCAGCCGCGCCTGGAGCTCGCGCCGGTCGCTGATGTCGGTGATGGAGAGCAGTGCGCCGGTGCCGTCGCGCATCGGCGAGACGGTGACCTCGGCCCACAGCGAGTGCCCGTCGGGGTGCTTGAGGCGGCGGGTGCAGCGGAACCGGGAGCGGCTGCCCCGGAGCACGTCCTGGTAGATGTGCCAGGTCCGGGCGTCGGCGGCGAGGTCGACGAGGTCGGAGGCGGCCTGGCCGCACAGCTCGGCGGGCGGGGAGCCGAGGAGCTCGGCCAGCGCGTGGTTGACGGTGGTCACCGTGCCGTCCCGGTCGACGACGGCCATCGCCAGATGGGCCGCGTCGAACGCCACGCGGTAGTCGCGCGGCTCGGCCGTGGTGCGCCCGACCGCGTGACGTTCGGGCGGCCGCCCCATGGGCCCCGTGGGCCCCTCTGGATGACGCTCTGTGACCGGCGGCCGCATGGTCCCGGGTGCCGCTCCCGGTCCTTCGGGGGTTCCGCTCACCGCTCGCTCCCGCTGTGCATTCGAGTCGTACAGAGATGTGGTCGGGGCCGTCGGCCGGGTGGAGGACAGCCGCCCGGGGCTGAATCCACGCAGGAAAGTGTGCCGATCATAGAGGCAGGCGCAATGGCCTATCCAGCTCCATGGCCGTGATCATGCGCACCCGAGAGTCGAGGCCGATCGTTTCTGCACACGCCTGGCCAGCGGCGATTCGCATGTGACCGATTGTGACTTTCTGTAAGGCATCGGGGTGTCGGGCAGATGTCGGGCTGCTCACCCACCTGGGGCAGCGGAACAGGGCGTAATTACATAAACCACCACAAGGTGGGTGAGGTGTCCCGCATTCCGTACCCGGAGGTCGACGTGGAGCGTCAGCTGACACCCGGGGGAGTGGAGCGTGCCCGGCTGCGCAGCGCCGCGGCCGCGCTCACCTCCCTGACGGCGGTCGCCGCCACCACTCTCGTGGCGGGCCCCGCCGTGGCCGCCACATCCGCGATGCCGTGCGCCCTGCCCCGCACCGCGGCCCACCACTCGCTCGGAGTGGACACCTGGAACACCGCCTATCCGCGCCCGGTGCGCACGCTCAGGGCGGTGATGGTCTTCCTCTCCTTCCCGGACTCGGTGCCGGTGGCCGCCCCGAAGGACATCGCCACCGATTACTTCCCCGCGACCAGCGACTTCTTCGCCCGCGCCTCGTACGGGAAGTTCCGGCTCCAGGCGGACGCGCGCCCGGAGTGGGTGCGCATGCCGAAGCCGTCCTCCGCCTACCGGATAGAGCGCGACTGGGACCCGGACCGGCGCACCGAGTACCTGCGCGACGCCGTCGCGGCCGCCGACCCGGCCGTGGACTTCTCCGCGTACGACATCGTCTACCTGGTCGCGGACCCGGACGCGCCGGGCGTCGACTCCGACGCCACCAAGGTCGTCAACTTCGACCAGCCGCTGCGGGTCGACGGCACGGACCTCAAGCGGGTCGTCACGGTCTTCGAACAGCACCCGCCGGACCGCAACGTACTCGCGCACGAGACCGGTCACGTCTTCGACCTGCCCGACCTCTACCACCGCCCGGTGGACGGCAAGGGCGACTGGGACACCTACGTCGGCGACTGGGACGTGATGGGCAGCCAGTTCGGGATGGCGCCGGATCTGTTCGGCTGGCAGAAGTGGAAGCTGGGGTGGCTGGACCGGCGCCAGGTGGCGTGCGTGGCGACGCGCGGGTCCTCGCGTCTGACCCTGGCGCCGCTCTCGGAGTCGCCCGCGCGGGTCGGCCACGGCGGCGTCCGGCTCGCGGTCGTACGGACCTCCCGGGACAGCGCGGTCGCCATCGAGGCTCGGGACTCGGCGGGCAACGACCGTACGACCTGTACATCGGGGCTGCTCATCTACCGGATCCGCAGCGAGACGGCCTCGGGCACCGGGCCGGTCGAGGTCCTCGACACGCACCCCGCCACGGGGGCGTGCTGGGAGCGCTCGGTGTACCCGGCGCTGGCGGACGCGCCGCTGAACGCGGGCGAGACGTTCACCGTGCCGGGGGAGGGGATCCGGATCGAGGCGACGGGGCGGACGCGGTCGGGGGGGTGGACAGTGAAGGTCACGCCGTAGGCGCGGACCCCCTCAGGGCACACGAAGAGGCCCCCCGCTCGCGCGAGGGGCCTCTTCCGTCTGTGCGCCGCCAGGGACTCGAACCCCGGACCCGCTGATTAAGAGTCAGCTGCTCTAACCAACTGAGCTAGCGGCGCCTGCTGACGTCGTAGACCTTAGCACCCTGATCGGCGGGAGGAAAAATCGATAAGCGCCGGTCGGCGGGGGCGGCGTCGCGGGCGGCCCGGACGCAGGCCCACAGCAGGACGTCGGGGCCCGGGAGCCAGGGGTGGCGGGTGTCCGGGGCAGCCAGCCAGCGGGCGGCGGCGGGGTGCACGGGGTGCTCGGGGCCGCCGGGGCGGCCGAGGCCGGGCACGGTGACCGCGTCGCCCGTGCCGTGGCAGAGCAGCGGCGGGACCTCGGCCCACTCCTCCCAGCCGAGCAGGGCGGGCAGGCGGTGGGCGGTGCCGGGGGTGGCGAAGAGCAGCATCCTGCCCCGGTGCAGGGCGACCGGCCCGGAGCCGGCGCCCTCGCCCCACAGCCGGTCGAGCATCCGGCGCCCGAAGACGGCGGGCACGCCGACCACGTCGAAGACCGAGCCGCACGGGAGCACGACGGGGGCGTCCGGGCGGTCCTCCCACAGCGCGAGGGTGCTGCGCGGATACGGTCCCGCCGACGCCAGCCAGGCGGCCCCCTCCGGCCCGACCCGCCCGGCCCGGCCCCGGGGAAGCAGTCTCTCGTCGCGCTGCACGATGCTCATACGAACCAGGTGTACGGGCCCCCGCGCCCGCGTCCCGGGGGATTACCGGAAACCGGGACGGGGTGGGGAGGGGAGGAGTATCTTGCGGGCCTTTGGCATATGCCGGGCGGGACGGCT
The DNA here is from genome assembly GCF_055567715.1 of Streptomyces sp. NPDC026377. NCBI lineage: Bacteria > Bacillati > Actinomycetota > Actinomycetes > Kitasatosporales > Streptomycetaceae > Streptomyces > Streptomyces sp. NPDC026377. The sequence continues at coordinate 299,282 of NZ_JBVHPV010000005.1, read as the reverse complement.
GTGTGCGGGCGGAACGTCCGGGGCAGGTGGTGGGCCGCTCGCCCGCGGTTCCCCCGCGCCCCTGGGGTGCCGGGCTTCGTCTGTGAACCGTGGTGGGTTGCTCGCGCAGTTCCCCGCGCCCCTGGGGGGTGGGGGGTGCGGGTCTGGGTCCCTGTCCCTGTGACCCTGGGCACGCTGGTTCGTCCGCGGGTCGTGGTGGGCTGGTCGCGCAGTTCCCCGCGCCCCTGAGGTTGTCGTGGGTTACCCCGTGCAGTTCCCTGCGGCTCTGGGAGCTATGGCTGAGCTGAGTTCTCCGGCGGCGGGGGACCACCCAGGGGGGGCGCGGGGAACTGCGCGACCAGCCCTCACCGGCCTGCGGACAGACACCGAGCCGGCCCGGCCCCGGGGACTGTGGCCGAGCCAGGTTCCCCCCACGCCCCCAGGGGCGCGGGGAACTGCGCGAGCGCCCCACCACCGTCCCGCAGACAAACCCCGGGCACCTACCCCGGCCCCTGCCCCAACCCCCGCCCGAACTCCACCATCTTCTTCGCGTAATCCTCAGTCCACTGCGCCCGCTCGGCGATGTCCGCCGGTGTGAGGCGGTCGAAGCGGCGGGGATCCGCCAGCTGGGCCGCCGCGATCGCCTGGAACTCCACCGCCCGGTCCGCCGCCGCGCGAAACGCCAGCGCCAGCTCCGTGGAGCGCGACAGCAGCTCCCGGGGGTCCTCGATCGACTCCAGGGCGAAGAAGTGCTCCGGGTCGGCGACGGCCTCGGCCGGCTCGAACAGCAACGGCGCCGGCCTCAGCCGCTGCTCTTTCCGCTCGGGCTCCGCCATCAGCTCTCCTCCTGCCGCAGTTCAGCGGCCCGGAGTTCGCCCCGGGCCACCCTCCATTGTCCCGCGCCCCGCAAGGGGGCCTCACGCCGCCCGCGCGCCCCCTACGGCCGCCACCGCACCCGGTGCTCCGCCAGATGCGTCAGGACCGCGTGGTTCGCCTCCCACCCGTCCGGGAACTTCACCGTGACCCCCAGCTGCACCGGCTCGGTCGAGGGGTGCTCGTCCAGCAGGTCCGTCACGCCCGCCCGGCACACCACCACGCACGCGTGCCGGTGGCGGGAGGCCAGGACGCACAGGCGGCCCGTCTCCAGGTGGAACGCCGTCGCGTCCGGGCGCCCCGACAGCGGGTGCAGGACGACCGTCACGTCGAACTCGCGGCCCTGGAGCCGGTTGGCCGTGTCCACCGCGACCCCGCTCACCCCCAGCTCCGCGAGCGCGGCCCGCACCGCCGCCGCCTGGTCGCGGTGAGCCGTGCCGACGGCGACCCGGGCGGCGGTCAGCGGCACCGGGTCCGGGGAGCGCTCGCTGGTCGCCGCGCCGCCCCGGTCGAGCAGCCTGCGCACCACCTGGGCCACCGCCCGTACCGCCTCCGGGTCGGTGCGCGGGGTGTGGCGGGCGGGCAGCTCCAGCAGGGCCCAGCCCGACTCGGCCGCCTCGTCCAGCGCCCGGTCCGGCGCCGAGCCGTCGGAGGGGACGCCGAAGGAGAGCCGCCGGTCGCCGTGGCCCGTACCGCTGCGGAACGGCGTGTACGGGTAGAACGCGTCGGAGACCAGCGGCGCCGCCGACGCGGGCAGCCGCCAGGAGACCGGCAGCCGGTGCTGCGGCAGCTCGGGGTTGTGGGCGAGCAGCGTCGTCACCGCGCTCGCCGACGGGTCGTAGGAGAGCCCGGCCCACTGCTCGGAGTCCGCGATCGCGAACGGGTCCAGCTGGCCGGGGTCGCCCACGAACAGCGCCCGCTCGAACAGCCCGGCGACGGCGAGCAGCGCGTCCGAGCGCATCTGGTACGCCTCGTCCACGATCGCGTGCGCCCACGGCTCGACGTCCTTGACGTGCGCCCACTTCGCGGCCGTCGACAGCACGATGTCCAGCCCCGCCAGATCGGCGGCCTTCGACGACTTGCGTACGTGCGCGAGGTCGTCCAGGGCCTTGTCGTACGGGTCGGCGTCGCTGCTGTGCAGTCGGCCCACCGGCAGCTCCGGCTCCTGCTCGGCGAGGCGCAGGACGAGGTCGTCGACCTGGGCGTTGGTCTGCGCCACCACCATCAGCGGGCGTCCGGCGGCGGCCAGCTCCAGCGCCGCGCGCACCACCAGCGTCGACTTCCCGGCGCCCGGCGGCGAGTCCACGACGACGCCGCGCGCCTCGGCGTGCAGGGTGTCGTGGAGGATCCTCCCGGTCGCCTCGGCCGCCGCCGCACCCGGGTCGAAGCCGCGCTCGGCACGGATCACAGCAGGTCCTCCGGGGTGAGGGGGTCGGGGTGTTCCGCGTCCGTGCCCGGCGGGCCGCCGTGGGTCCACGGGGTGGCCTCCGGGTCCGGCAGCTTGGGGCCGCCGCGCTGGTCGTGCTCGAAGAGCGTCCAGCACACCCGGTCGCCCTTCTCGGGCACCGAGCCGGGCGCGGGGTCCTTGCTGCGGCCCATCTTGTCGAGCAGGCGCAGCACGAGCGAGCCGTCCCTCTCGTACCCCACGAACTCCGCCGACTGGGGCTTGCCCTCCAGCGAACGGAACACCTTCGCCCGCTCGGCCAGATGCGGCGCGTCGTCGGTGCGCACGGTCACCAGCGGGCGCGGGCTCGGCCGCTTCGACTCCGACCAGGCCATCACCACGTCGACGACCTCGCCCGCGAACGCCTCGCCCGCCAGCCGCCGCCCCGCCATCACCAGCGGGTCGTCCAGCGCCTCCTGCGCCTCCAGCTGCGCCTGGGCGCTCTCGCGCGAGGCGAGCTTGGCCGCCGCCGTCACCGCGTCGTCGCGGCGCGGCTGCGGCGGCTCACCGGCCCGCACCCGGTCCCGGTGGGCGGTGAACGACCAGCGGTCCCGGGTCCAGCGGTCCGCCGCGCGCGGCGCCTCGGGCAGCTCCCGCAGCAGGTCCAGGGAGCGCCACACCGCGTCCCAGGTGGGCCGCAGCTGGCCCCCGACCAGCCGGCGGATCTCCCGCTCGGCCCGGGACAGCTCCGCCAGGCGCGCGTCGGCCGCCTCGCCGTCCTGGGCCGAGGACAGCGCCTGGCGGGCACGGTCGTAGCGGTCGATCGCCGGGGCGAGCAGCTTGTTGTCGAAGGCCGGGTCGGTGGCGGGGCCGGCCGGCGGGCACAGCAACTGGCCGTCGCCGTCCCGGGCGAGCTCGGCGCGCAGGGCCGCCTCCGCGCCGGTGGCGCCCTCGGGCGGGTCGATCCAGGCGAGCAGCGCCCCCAGGTGCTGGTCCTCCAGGCTGGACTGGCCCGTCGCCCAGTGCCGGGAGAGCAGGTCGGTGGCGGCGAGGAGCAGCGCGGCCCCGGGGACGCGGGCGCGCTCGCCGTAGTGCGTCAGCCAGCGGCCGAGCAGCGGGACGCGCGGCGGCGCGGGGTGCGGGGTGTCCGGGTCCTGCTCGGCGGTCCGGCGAAAGCGCATGGAACGGCCCAGCAGCCGGACGAAGTCGATCGCGGCCCGGCCCGGCACCACCAGCTGCGGCGCGTCGGCACACAGCTCGACCTCGACCTTGACCTTCTTGCCGGTCTCCGGATCGGTCTCGTTGCGCTCGGCGGCCTCCACCTCGTCCGCGTACGCGTCCAGGTGCGGCAGTACGGCGTCGGCGAGCTCGGCGAGGAAGGCGAACCGCAGCTCGCGGTCGCGCGGCTGCGGCACGACGAGCAGGCGGGGCGCCTCGCGGTCGGTCCCCACCAGCGCCCCGAGCGGGGCCCCGGCCTCTCCGGAGGTGGTCAGCGGGACGAGTACGAGCGGATGTTCCGACAGGTGCCGGTGGCGCACGGTGGCCAGCGGGGCGGCCCGTCCTGCCTCGACGGCCTCCAGCCGGGCGAGAGTGGCGATCAGTGACATCCGGCGCCTCCCGTGGCCGCGCCTGCCAGGGCCTCCGCGCGCAGGGCGGCCGCCCTGCGCAGCGCGGCCACCGCCGGGTCGGCCGCGTCGCCCGCGTGGCCGCGCGCCGCGTCCAGGACCGCGCCGACGCTGGTCAGCCCGCCCAGCTCGGCCCGAAGACCACGGCCGAGCGCCGTCACCGCGTCCCTGGAGCGGGCCCCGTCGCGGCAGTGGAAGGCCAGCTCGCAGGCGGCCAGGCACTCCGGCGCGTAGGCCGCGGGGACGGACTCGACCGTGTCCGTCAGCTCGGGCGCAGGCCGGTCGAGCGCGAAGCTGGCGCCCGGCGGGAGCGCGTCGGCGATCTCCTCGATCCGGGTGAGCCGGGCCAGCTGGCGCCGGGTCACCGAGAGCTGCTTGCGCACGTCCACCAGGGAGGCGGTCGGCAGGTTGGAGAAGTCCTTGGGGCAGACGAGCAGCACCGAGTGGGCGACGGCGGGGGCCGGGGAGGCTGGGTCCTGCGAGCCTCCCACCAGCCCCGCCACCCGCTCAAGTGCCAGCACGTACACCGCCGCCTGGCGGGCCGCGGCGCCCACCTTGGACGGGTCGGCCGCCGCGTCGATCATCGGGAAGGACTTGATCTCCACGACCGTCCACCGGCCGTCCGGGGCGATCACCACCGCGTCCGGCTCCAGATAGGCGGGGGAGCCCGCCACCTCCAGGGCGAGCATCGGATGGTCCAGGAGCGTCCACCCGCCGGACACCGTCGCCTCGCGCAGCGCGAGCGCGGTGCGGGCGGCCCTGCCCTCGGGACCGGCCGCCGCCAGGTCGGGGACGGCCGCGTCCTTCGGCGGCTCGCCGCCGGTGCGCTCGTGCAGCAGGCGCAGCAGTTCCGTACCGCCGTCGGACTTCACGCGGGCCTCGAAGGTGTTGCCGCGCGCGATGGCGAACTGGGACTGGCCGAACGCCGCCGACGGGGAACCCAGCGCCTCGGCCAGCGCGCCCTTGTCGACGCCCGCCCCGTCGAGCAGGGCGCGGCGGCGGCAGCCCGGGTTGGCGGCGAGGGCCGCCAGCGCCCGGGCGTCCAGCGGGCGTGGCACAGCGGTGGGACCGCGCAGCTCAGCGAGCCGCTGACGAATGGCTGTCGCCCGCTCCCGCGGTGGAGTCGTCGGACGTGCGCTGCCCTGGGATTCGCTCACCCGCGGAAGTCTTGCATCCGGCACTGACAATCGGGGCCGGTGCGGCGAACGAGCCGGGTGCGACACGGGCGCGCACCGCGTTCGCGAGCCGCATCGCGGGCCGCGAGAGCAGCAGTCCGAGCCCCATCACGGCCGCCCCGGCGACCGCGTCGAGCAGATAGTGGTTGGCGGTGCCCATCACCACGAACGTGATGGTCAGCGGGTACGCGACTCCCAGCACCCGGGTCCAGCGCCGGCCGCCGAACCGCCACAGCATCACCCCGCACCACAGCGCCCAGCCCACGTGGAGGCTCGGCATCGCCGCGTACTGGTTGGTCATGCCGCCCATGCCGCGCGGCGCACTGGCCTCACCGCCCCACCAGCCGTACGAGCTGTACTGCGCCATCGTGTCCACGAACCCGTACGAGGGGTCGAGCAGGCGCGGCGGGCAGGTGGGCAGCAGCGAGAAGCCGATCAGGCCCATGAGGGTGGAGAGCATCAGCCAGGTGCGGGCGGCGCGGTACTGCACCGGCCGGCGCCGGAAGAGCCACACCAGGATCGCGGGCGTCACCAGGTAGTGCAGCGACGCGTAGGCGAAGTCGGCGGGTATCCCGAGGGAGGGGGTGCGGGTGAACAGCCGGTTGAGCGGGTGCTCGGCGTTCAGGTGCAGGTACTTCTCGATGCGCAGGATCGCCAGGCCGTGGTCCACGGCCTGCGACTCGCTGCCGCTCACCAGGAGGCGGCCCGCCGAGTAGGCGGCGTAGACGATGGCGATGAGCGGCAGCTCGGTCCACCAGCGGGGCCGAGGCGCGGGGTGCTGCATCTCCGGACCCTCTCCATCTCTTCTTCAGGGCCTCTTCGGGCCCCGTTCAGGTGTTCAACCGTACGGTGGTCGCGGGTGCGCTTGTGCACCCACCCCCGAAGGACGCGGGGGAGGGCCGCAAGGGTGCGCGATGATGGAGGCGAACCTCCGCCGAACCCTCGGCATTCTGCACGCGCCACGGGAGTGACCTGACATGCCAGCCGCCGAACCGCGCATCCTGCTCGCCCGGCACGGGCAGACCGAGTGGTCGCTCGCGGGCAAGCACACCGGCCGTACGGACATCCCCCTCCTTGAGGAGGGCCGCCGGGGCGCGAAGCTGCTCGGCGAGCGCCTGCACCGCGCGCCCTGGGACGGCCTGGCGGACGTCGAGGTGCGTACGAGCCCGTTGGTGCGCGCGCGGGAGACGTGCGATCTGGCCGGGTTCGGGGAGCGCGCGCGTGACTGGGACGCGCTGATGGAGTTCGACTACGGGACGTACGAGGGGCTCACCCCGGCCCAGATCAAGGCGGGCCGGCCCGACTGGTTCATCTGGCGCGACGGGGTCGAGGGCGGGGAGACGCTGGCCCAGGTGTCGGAACGGGCGGACGAGGTCGTGGCGTGGGCGCGGTCGGGTGCGCGGGACGTGCTGGTGTTCGCGCACGGGCACATCCTGCGGTCGATCGCGGCGCGCTGGCTGGGCGAGCCGATCGCCTTCGCTGCGCGGATCAAGCTGGATCCGACGTCGCTGTCGGTGCTGGGATGGGCGTATGGGGAGCCGGCGGTGGAGCGGTGGAACGATACGGGGCACTTGGAGGTCTGATTTTTCCCCGCCCCGCCCCTTCCCGTAACCCTGCCAGGGGCAGGGGCGGCGCCCCAGCGGCTACACCTTCGTCCGCGCCCCGGGGGACGGCTGACCGCGCGGTTCCCCCGCGCCCCTGAAGAACTGCCCCCCGAGGGGCGCGGGGAACTGCGCGAGCGCCCCACACCCGCCCGCAGGCGCCGCACCTACCCCGCCGCCCTCCGCTCCAAGAACCCCCCCACCTCCGGGCACCCCGCATGCGGCGCCAGGATGCGGGCCGTGTCCGCGAGCATGGCCTGGATCCGGGTGGACTGGACCTCGGTGAGCAGGTCCAGGACCTGGTGGCCCGCCGCCGCCGACTCCGTGGGGGAACCCGCGCGCGCCAGGTCGTCGGCGAGTTCCGCCCGGTACAGGGCCAGGTTGCGGGCGAAGTGCGGGTCCTGGAGGCCGGCCGCCCGGCGGGCGTGGCGGGCCGCGCGCGACCAGTCGCCCAGCGCCGACCAGCACTGCGCCTCCAGCATCTCCAGCTCCGCCTCCACGAAGAACGTCATCCACTCCGGGTCCCGCTCGGACGCCCCGCGCGCGAACAGCGAGTGCGCCCGGGCGAGCGACTGCTCGCACGCCCCCCGGTCCCCGAGCCCGGCCCAGCCGCCCGCCTCCCGCAGCGCGAGCAGCGCGAGCAGCCGGGGAGAGCCGAGCCGGCGGGCCGCCCGCCCGCCCGCCTGCGCGGCCCGCAGCGCCTCGCGCGGCCGTCCCGCGTCCCTGGCCAGGAACGACATGTTGCAGAAGGCGTGCGCCTCCAGGGCCGGGTCGGCCGCCAGCCGGGCGGTCGCCAGCGCCTCCGCGTAGTGCGAGCGGGCCTCCTCGTAGTGACCCGAGTCATGGGCGAGCCACCCCACCGAGATGGCGAGCTCGCCCGCGCCCGCGTGCAGCCGGTCGGCGGTGGAGCGGCGCGCGGTGCCCGCGTCGAGCAGCGCGTACGCCGTGCGCAGCGGCTGGGCGGCCCTGCGGTAGAGCCCGTTCGCGCCGTGCCGGTCGTCGAGCAGCCGGATCCGCCGCACCGCCTCCTCGACCGCGCCGACCTCGGCCTCGCCGACCCGCCGTACCGGCGGCTCGACAGGGTTCAGGGGCGCGGCGGCCGCGTGCTCGGGCAGCAGCCCCAGGGAGACGGCCGCCAGGGTGGCGGAGCCGCCGGTCATGAACGCGCGACGCAGCACGTCGCTCTCCTCGTCATTACGGTCTTCCTCGTGGTCGATGGTGCCGCAGGGGGGCGCGGGGTGTTCCTGGGGCGCCGGGCGCGGCGGGGTCGCACCGCACCCCGCACGCGCCCCCCGGCCCCGTACCGCCTCACGCGACGAGAACCCCATGTCGGCCAACGTCAAACCCGGGAACATATGGCGGAACACGCGTTCGTAGGCGTAGTTGGGGCAACGGATCTCACCGGCCTCCACCCGTCCGACGTACCGCGCGTCACAGGCGACCTGCTCGCCGATCTCGCGGGCCGCTCTGCGGACCGCCGCCGCGAACTCGCCGGGCGAGTGCTGCCCCCGCAGTTCGCGGAACGCGGTGTTGGGGCCCTTGGCGGGAGGGCGTTCGGGGGGTCGTGCGGCGGAGTTCGCTCCGGCGCGGGGATCCGTGGACGTCGCCATGGCTCAACAGCTCTCTCTGGCGTGGTGGTGCGGAGGAAGAACGTACCGGCAACATCGGCTTCCAGAAGCGAAGTTTGGCTACAAAAGGGATATCTCACCTGCGATCTGCTATGAACTGCCATCCTTTGCGGCGGCATACCGCCGTAGCCGTTGACAGGGTCCGGCGTTGAACCATGCGGATACCGCCAACCCGCAGAAACCACGTGGGGGTTGCCTTGTTGGAGGCCGGCATGGACATCAATGGCACCGGGACGACCACGACGACCGTGCGGCACCGGCCCACCCGGGACGCCGGTGGACCGCCGGGCGGCGAGGAACCCTGCGACCTGGTCACCGTCCCCGCCCGGCAGGGCCTGGAGGCGGTGGACATCCTGCGCCGCGGGGTCGCCCCCACGGCCGTCGGCCCGGTGCTCCACGACGGCGCCTGCGACACCCTGGGCTTCCTGGTGCCGCCCGGCACCGCCGCCGCCTGGGACGTGCCGGGCAGCGCCTGCACCGAGACGAACGGACGCGGCCTGCGCCTGCCCGGCCTGGCCGATCCGCCGGTCTCCGGCGGCGGCTGGCTGCTGCCGCCGGACGCGGTCACGGTCACCGACCCGGCCGTGCTGCGCCTCGCGCTGGGCGAGGCCGCCCGGCTCATCGAGGCCGCGGACGGCATCACCGAGGCCGGCGGCCGATAATGGTCGGATGGCGGCACGAAGCGGTACGAAGAACACGGCGAAGGGCGGGGCGAAGGCCGCGCAGGGCGGGCGGCGCGGCCGCCCGGCCGCCCCGCAGGCCGTCGTGGAGCCGGTCGACGGCGGCCTCGCCGAGCTGATACCGGACCGGGACAGCCCGCGCGGCTGGACCCTGCTGCTCGACGGCGCCCCCCAGTCCCACGTCGACCTGGACGCGCCGGAGCGGCTCACCTTCGAGTACCAGCGCCGCCTGGGCCACGTCATCGACCTGGCCGGCGAGCCGGGCCGCCCCCTCCAGGTGCTGCACCTGGGCGGCGGCGCCCTCACCCTCGCGCGCTACACGGCCGCCACCCGGCCCCGCTCCACCCAGCAGGTCGTGGAGATCGACGCGGCGCTCGTGGCACTGGTCCGCCGTGAGCTGCCGCTCGATCCGCAGGCCCGGATACGGGTGCGCTCCCTGGACGCGCGCGAGGGGCTCGCCAAGCTCCCGGACGGCTGGGCCGACCTGGTCGTCGCCGACGTCTTCAGCGGCGCCCGCACCCCCGCCCATCTGACCAGCACCGAGTTCCTAGGCGAGGTGCGCCGGGTGCTGCGGCCCGGCGGGATCTACGCGGCGAACCTCGCCGACGGCCCCCCGCTGGCGCATCTGCGCGGCCAGATAGCCACCGCCGCGGGGCTCTTCCCCGAGCTGGCGCTCGCCGCCGACCCGACCGTGCTGCGCGGCAAGCGGTTCGGCAACGCGGTCCTGCTCGCCTCGGACGTGTCGCTGCCGGTCGCCGAGTTCACCCGCCGCATCGCGGGTGACCCGCACCCCGGACGCGTCGAACACGGGCGTACGCTCGCCGACTTCACCGGCGGGGCGGTCCCGGTGACGGACGCGACCGCCAAGCCCTCTCCCGTACCGCCGCCCGCGGTGTTCCGCTAGGAGCATGGAGATCCGGGGACGCGGAGGCCCGGGAACCGGCGGGAATGCGCGAACAGGCGGGAAAGTACGAACAGGCGGAAATGTGCGAACACGCGGGCTTGCCGACGCGCGTCCTCAGCCGCGGTCGTCCAGCTCCACGGTCGGCGCGTGGTTGTACCAGGTGCAGAAGACCGACACCTCGCGCGTGCCCTTGCTGAACGTCACCCGGATCCACGTGGGCTGCTTCCACACCTGCATCCGCCACCCCGAGTCCGGCGTCGCCGTCACCAGCTCCGCCGCGGTGGTGCCGATGTCGAAGACGACCCGGCCACCGTCGACGTTGTAGCCCTTCACATTCCCGGAGGAACCGGAGGAACCAGAAGGACCGGCAGAGCCCGAGGACGGGTAGCCGGAGGGCGACTTGGGTGGTGGCGGGGCGGCGGGGGAGCGGCTCGGCTTCTGGTCCGCCGAGGCCGAGGGCGTACCGGACGGGCTGGACGGTGACGGCGAGCCCTTCGGCCGCCGCGTCGAGGAGGCGAGCGGCCGCACCCCCTGGGCGGTGTGCCCGTCGCCGGTGAGCGGGACCGCGCGCGGCGGGTCGTAAGCCGTCCCGGCCATCACCGTGTGCACGCCCCACCAGGAGAGCGTGACCGCCGCGCCGGTGGCCAGCGACCAGGCGCAGACGTGAACGATTCCTCGGTGTATCGGGGTCATATCGGGGGCCATACTGCCCCACGCGCCCCACGCGTGTCCCCTCCCGCCGGGCCCCGCCCCGCCTCGTCCCGGCCTTGTCCCCGCCTCGTCCCGGCCGGGACCGGTGTACCCCACATGGCGTACGGTGCCGCCCATGGCAAGTGTGCTCGTGGTCGAGGACGACCAGTTCGTTCGCTCCGCCCTCATCCGCCACCTCACCGAGGCCTCCCACACCGTACGGAGCGTCGGCACGGCGCTGGAGGCGCTGCGCGAGGTGGCCCATTTCTCCTTCGACGTGGTCGTCCTGGACCTCGGACTGCCCGATCTCGACGGGGCGGAGGCGCTGAAGATGCTCCGCGGCATCACCGACGTACCGGTGATCATCGCGACGGCGCGCGACGACGAGGCGGAGATCGTCCGGCTGCTCAACGACGGCGCCGACGACTACCTGGTCAAGCCGTTCTCCGTGGAGCACCTGTCCGCCCGGATGACGGCCGTGCTGCGCCGGGCGCGGGCCGCCGGGGCCGAACCGCCGCCGACGCTGATCCGGGTCGGCGGCCTCTCCATCGATCCGCTGCGCCGCCAGGCCGAACTCGACGGGCTGCGGCTCGATCTGACCCGCCGCGAGTTCGACCTGCTGGCCTTCCTCGCCGGGCGGCCCGGTGTGGTCGTGCCGCGCAAGGAGCTGCTGGCCGAGGTGTGGCAGCAGTCCTACGGCGACGACCAGACCATCGACGTCCATCTGTCCTGGCTGCGCCGCAAGCTCGGTGAGACGGCCGCGCAGCCGCGGTATCTGCACACCTTGCGCGGGGTGGGTGTGAAGCTGGAGCCGCCGCGGCCGGAGCCCGGCCGATGAGATGGGCCCTGGTGAAGGTGGCGGTCGCCGTCACCCTCATGGTGGTGCTCGCCTTCGCCGTACCGCTGGGCCTGGTCATCAAGGAGATGGCCCGCGATCGCGCCTTCTCCAACGCCGAGCGCCAGGCCGCCGCGATCGGCCCGACCCTGTCGATCACCACCGACCGCGACGCGCTGGAGCGGGCCGTCGCCTCCACCCAGGCGGGCGCGGCGGGCCGGATGGCCGTGCACATCCCGGCGGCGCCGGGCGGCGCGCCCTCCGAGATCGGCCGGCGGCGGGCCGCCCGCAAGGACCTCGACGCGACCCGCAAGGTGGTCCGCGCGTACATCTCCGACGTCCCCGGCGGCTCCACGCTCCTCCAGCCGACCGCGCTGAGCTCGGGCGAGATCGCGATCGTCGAGGTGTACGTGCCCGAGGCCGAGGTCACCAACGGCGTGGCCACGGCGTGGCTGGTCCTCGCGGGGGTGGGCGTCGCCCTCGTCATCGGCTCGGTCGCGGTGGCGGACCGCCTGGGTGTACGGATGGTCCGCCCGGCCCAGCGGCTCGCCGGGGCGGCGCACGATCTGGGCGAGGGGCGGCTGGGGGCGCGGGTGCCGGAGGAGGGACCGGCCGAACTGCGCTCGGCGGCGGTCGCCTTCAACTCGATGGCCGACCAGGTGGTGCAACTCCTCGCCAACGAGCGGGAGCTGGCGGCCGACCTCTCGCACCGCCTGCGCACCCCGCTGACGGTGCTGCGCCTGAACGCCGCCTCCCTGGGCGACGGCCCGGCCGCCGAGCAGACACGGGCGGCGGTCGAGCAGCTGGAGCGCGAGGTCGACACGATCATCCGTACGGCCCGGGAGGCCAAGCCGCAGACGCAGCCGGCCGGGGCGGGGGCCGGGTGCGACGCGTCCGAGGTCATCCGGGACCGGATGGCGTTCTGGTCGGCGCTCGCGGAGGACGAGGGCCGGGAGGTGCGCCTCGCGGGCGTCGACCGTCCCGTCCGCATCCCGGTCGCCCGGCCCGAACTGGCCGCCGCGCTCGACGCGATGCTGGGCAACGTCTTCCGGCACACCCCGGAGGGCACGGCGTTCGCGGTGGACGTCCACAACGGCGAGGACGCGGTGATCGTGCTGATCTCGGACGCGGGCCCCGGCATCGCCGATCCCCGGGCGGCCCTGGCCCGGGGATCGAGCGGCGGCGGCTCGACCGGTCTGGGTCTGGACATCGTGCGGCGGATGGCGGAGGGGACGGGGGGTGATGTGCGGCTGGGGCGGTCGGTGCTGGGCGGGACGGAGGTGCGGGTGTGGATCGGGCTTGGCGGGGGCGCCGCGGGAACGTCCCGGATCCGCCGCCGGGGCAGGCGCCGCCGCCCCGAGGCGAGCCACCCCACCCCGCCCCTTCCCTAAACCCTCCGGGGGTCGCGGTCTGTGTGTGGGGGGCTGAGCATCGAGCCCGTCTGCGAACCGTGCGGGGTCGCTCGCGCAGTTCCCCGCGCCCCTGACCACTCTGGGCCGCGGGCATGCGGAAGGGACTGGCTGCCCGGGGCCCGCCCCCCTCCAGGGGCGCGGGGAACTGCGCGCTAAGCCCCCACCGGCCCGCAGGGAAATCCCCCCGGAATTAACCCCGCCCCATCACCCCCTTAAGCGAACCCTAAGATCCCCAACCCCCACCCCCCACACCCCATTTGCCCGTTTCTCAACGGCTAGCGTGCTGCCCGCACCCCACCACCCCACCACCCGACCCCCACCCCCAAGGGCAGGCGCACTCATGACCCACCCCCGTACCCACCGCCGCCGCGCCACCGGCAAAGCCAAGGCGATCGGCGCCATAGCCACCGCCGGCGCCATCGCGGGCGCCGCCATCGTCCTCACCGGCACCGCCCACGCCGCCTCCGTCGCCGCCGCGTACACCAAGACCAGCAGCTGGGGCGGCGGTTACACCGGCCAGTACGTCATCACCAACGACAGCGGCAAGGCCCTGCCCGACTGGACCCTGGAGTTCGACCTCCCCGCCGGGACCAAGCTCTCCTCCCTCTGGAACGGTGAGCAGACCGTCAAGGGTCAGCACGTCACCGTGAAGCCCCCCACCTGGGAGAGGAACGGCCTCGCCGCGGGAGCGTCCGTCACGGTCGGCTTCGTCACCAGCTCCACCGGCACGGCGGGCGACCCCACCGGCTGCCTCATCAACCAGGAGAAGTGCTCGGTCGACACCGGCGCCACCCCCGCCCCGACCGGCCGCCCCACGACGAAGCCGACCCCGACCACGCACCCCACCACCAACCCCACGACCACCACCAACCCCACGACCACCACGAACCCCACGACCACCACGAACCCCACGACCACCACCAAGCCCACCGCCACCGCGAAGCCCACCCCCACCAAGACCACCACCCCCCAACCCCCCACCACCGGCACGGCCTCCCGCTTCGCGCCCTACATCGACACGTCCCTCTACCCGGCGTACGACCTCGTCGACACCGCCACCAGGACCGGTGTGAAGGAGTTCCACCTCGCCTTCATCACCTCCGGCGGCGGCTGCGCCCCGCTCTGGGGCGGGGTCAGCGGCCTGGACAGTGACGCCGTCGCCGCGCAGATCGGCGCCCTGCGCGCCAAGGGCGGCGACGTACGCGTCTCCTTCGGCGGCGCCTCCGGCTCCGAGCTCGGCCTGGTCTGCAAGAGCGCGGGCGAGCTCGCCACGGCGTACGGCAAGGTCATCGACGCGTACAAGCTCACCAAGGTCGACTTCGACATCGAGGGCGCGGCCCTGCCGGACACCGCCGCCAACTCCCGCCGCGCACAGGCCATCGCGCAGCTCCAGAAGTCCCACCCCGGCCTCGACGTGTCGTTCACCCTGCCGGTGATGCCCGAGGGCCTCACCCAGCCCGGCGTCGACCTCGTCGCCGACGCCAAGAAGAACGGCGTCGCCGTCTCGGCCGTCAACATCATGGCGATGGACTACGGTCCCGCGTACAGCGGTGACATGGGCACGTACGCCATCCAGGCGGCCACCGCCACCCAGGCCCAGATCAAGGGCGTCCTCGGGCTCTCCGACGCCGCCGCCTGGAAGGCCGTCGCCGTCACCCCGATGATCGGCGTCAATGACGTCAACACCGAGACGTTCACGGTCGGCGACGCCACTCAGCTGGTGGAGTTCGCCAGGTCGAAGGGCCTGGGCCGGCTCGCGATGTGGTCCGGCGCCCGGGACAAGCAGTGCGCGGGCGGCGCCAAGAACTCCGCCGATCCGACCTGCTCCTCCATCGTCCAGGAGCCCCTGGCCTTCACGAAGGCCTTCGCCGCCTACAAGTGACGCGACCTGCCCCCCGCACCACCGCACCACCGCACCACCGCACCCGGACACCCCCCCACGCGCCCCGCCGGTTCCCCCCACCCGGCCGGGGCGCGCCCCTCCTCCGTACCTCACCCCAGCGGCAACTCCTGCGGCAGCTCCCCCGTCCGTGCCACCTCCGCGTACCACCGCGCGCTCGACTTGGGAGTGCGCTTCTGCGTCTCGTAGTCGACGTACACCGCGCCGAACCGCTTGCCGTAGCCGTACGCCCACTCGAAGTTGTCGAGGAGGGACCACAGGAAGTATCCGCGTACGTCGGCTCCGTCGCGCATCGCGCGGTGCACCGCGGCGAGGTGGCCGTGCAGGTAGCGGATGCGGTCGGGGTCGTGGACCGAGCCGTCGGGGGACGGCTTGTCGTCGTACGCGGCGCCGTTCTCCGTGATCATCAGCGGTACGCCGGGTGCCTCGCGGGTGTAGCGCATCAGCAGGTCGTACAGCCCCGTCGGGTCGATCGACCAGTCCATCGCCGTCAGCTCGCCCGGCGGCTGGTGGAAGACGACGGAATCGGCCGCGGGCCAGGGGGAGTGGGCGCTCGCGCCGTGCCCGTCGGGGCGGGGTACTTGCAGGTCAGGGCCGTCGCCGGGGCGATTGTCAGTGGCGGCGGATACAACTGAGGGTGCGTAGTAGTTGATGCCCAGCAGATCGAGGGGGTGCTTGATGGTGCTCAGATCGCCGTCGTGGACGAACGACCAGTCGGTGAGCCGCGCGGTGTCCCGCAGCAGGTCCTCGTCGTACGCGCCCTTGAACATCGGGCCCGTGAACACCCGGTTGGCGAGCGCGTCGATGCGCCGGCGCGCGTCCAGGTCGGCGGGGGACTGGGTGCGGGCCCTGACCGCGCTCGGGTTGAGGCTGATCGCCAGCTTGGCGGCCTTCGGCAGCGTGGCGCGCAGGGCCTCGGCCGCCAGTCCGTGGCCCAGGCTCAGATGGTGCGCGGCCCGCAGCGCGGCCACCGGATCGGTGCGGCCGGGCGCGTGGACGCCGGAGCCGTACCCCAGAAAGGCGCTGCACCAGGGCTCGTTGAGGGTGGTCCACATATCCACCCGGTCGCCGAGTGCCTCGGCGACGATCCTGGCGTAGTCGGCGAACCGGTGGGCGGTGTCCCGCTCGGGCCAGCCCCCAGCCGACTCCAGCTCCTGCGGCAGGTCCCAGTGGTAGAGGGTGAGGGAGGGCCGGATGCCCTGCTCCAGGAGCCCGTCCACCAGCGCGCGGTAGAAGTCCAGCCCGCGCTGGACCGCGGGCCCGCGCCCGGTCGGCTGCACCCGCGACCAGGACACGGAGAAGCGGTAGGCGCCGAGGTTCAGGTCCGCCATCAGCCGGACGTCGTCCCGCCAGCGGTGGTAGTGGTCGACGGCGACGTCCCCGCTGTCCCCGCCGAACACCTTCCCGGGCGTGCGGCAGAAGGTGTCCCAGATGGACGGTGTACGACCGCCCTCGGCGACCGCCCCCTCGATCTGGTACGCGGAGGTGGCGGTGCCCCAGAGGAAGTCGGGCGGAAAGCGGTCGGTCATGGAGGCGCTCCCATCGAGGGGGTACGGAAGGAGGGTGCTGTCGGGCGCGTGGTCGGTGCTCACCCCTTGACCGCTCCCTGCATGATTCCGCCGACGATCTGCCGCCCGAAGAGGACGAACGCCAGCAGCAGGGGGAGGGTGCCGAGGAGGGCGCCGGCCATGATGACCGACTG
This sequence comes from Streptomyces sp. NPDC026377, assembly GCF_055567715.1. Taxonomy (NCBI): domain Bacteria; kingdom Bacillati; phylum Actinomycetota; class Actinomycetes; order Kitasatosporales; family Streptomycetaceae; genus Streptomyces; species Streptomyces sp. NPDC026377. The sequence goes on along the minus strand of NZ_JBVHPV010000005.1, from coordinate 282,894 downwards.
GTCGGGGATGTAGCCGCGGCCGAGTCCGGTGAGCGCCACCTGGACCGTGGGGCTGCCGTTCTGGGTCAGCGCGATGATCGGCCAGAAGAAGTCGTTCCAGGCCATCACGAAGGTGAGCATCCCGAGGACGGCCATCGCGGGCCGGGCGGCCGGGAAGACCACGTGCCACACCACACGCCAGCTGCTGGCGCCGTCGACCCGGGCGGCCTCGATCAGCTCGGTGGGCAGCGCCTCGATGAGGAACTGCCGCATGAAGAACACCCCGAAGGCGCTCACCAGGGTCGGCAGGATGACTGCCTGGAGCTGATCGGTCCACGACAGCTTCGCCACCATCATGTAGAGGGGGACGACGCTGAGCTGCGGCGGGATCATCATCGTGCCGATGACGAGCAGGAGCAGCACGTTCTTGAAGCGGAACCGCAGTTTGGCGAAGGCGAAACCGGCGAGCGTGGAGAAGAAGACCGTGCCGAGCGCGATCGAGCCCGCCACGATCGTGGTGTTGAGCAGGGCCGTGCCCATGTTGGCGTCGGTCCAGGCGATCTTCAGGTTCTTGAAGAGGTTCCCGCCGAACCAGAAGGGAGGCGGTGTCTGGGCGAGGCGCTCGTTGGTGCGGGAGGCCGCGATCGCCGTCCACACCAGCGGGAAGAGCGAGCCGGCGGTGAAGAGGATCAGGATCGTGTACGTCAGGCGCCCGCCGTGGAGCTGGCGCCCGGCGCGGTGGACGGACCGGGAGGAGGACCGGGGGGAGGGGCGGTCGGCGGGGCCGGCGGCGGGGACGGCCGGGGCCGTCGTCTTGGCGTTCATGACGTCTCCTTGCGCAGGGCGCGCGAGACCAGCCAGTTCACCGCGCCGATCAGCAGCAGGATCAGGAACATCGTCCAGGCGATCGCGGAGGCCCGGCCGAGGTGGAGGTTCACCCAGCCCTGCTCGTACAGATACAGCCCGAGCGTCTGGAACTGGTGGTCGGAGCCTCCGGTGGCCCCGGCTCCGCCGTTGAACAGCAGCGGCTCGCCGAACAGCTGGGTCGCGCCGATCGTGGAGACGACGCAGGTGAACAGGATGGTCGGCCGCAGCGCGGGCACGGTGACGTGCCGGAACTGCTGCCAGCGCGAGGCCCCGTCGAGGGCGGCGGACTCGTACAGGTCGGGCGCGATGGCCTGCATCGCGGCCAGGTAGATCAGCGCGTTGTAGCCGGTCCAGCGCCACACCACGATCGTGGAGACGGCGAACTGGGAGGTCCAGGTGCCGTTCTGCCAGTCCACCGGGCCCACGCCGAGCTGGCCGAGCGCCCAGTTGATCATGCCGTAGTCGCGTCCGAAGAGGAGCACGAAGACGAGGGTCGCCGCGGCCACGCTGGTGGCGTACGGGGTGAGGACGGCGACCCGGAAGAACATCGAGCCGCGCAGCTTGTAGTTGAGGAGGTGGGCGATACCGAGGGCGATCAGGAGCTGAGGGACGGTGGAGATGAGGCCGATGGTGAAGGTGTTGCGCAGCGCGTTCCAGAAGAACTCGTCCGACAGCAGCCGGGAGAAGTTGCGCAGGCCCACCCAGTGCATCTCGTTCGGGGCGGTCAGCTCGACCTGGTGCAGCGAGGCCCAGCCCGTGTAGAGCAGCGGGAAGAGGCCGAAGGCGGCGAAGAAGAGGAAGAAGGGCGCCACGAAGGCGTACGGGCTCCAGCGCACGTCGCGCCGGTAGCGCCGGCTGCGCCGCTCGCGCCGCCGTGCCTCGCGGGGGTCGGTGCCCCGGGCGGCGGAGGCCGCGGGGCCGGGGGCGGCTGCGGCCGGGGCGGCCCCGTCCGGGGCGGCGGCGGTCAGGCCCGCGACGCCCCCGCCGCCCCGGTCCGCGGAGGCCCCCGCCCCCGTGCCGTTCGCCGTCCTCACTGGTCCAGCGCGTTGTCGATGGCCTTCACCGCGGCTTCCCAGCCCGCCTGCGGGGACCGGCCCTTCTGGTCGACCTGGAGCATGCCGACGTCGGCCAGGTTCTGCGCGATGATCAGGTCCTTCGGGCCGAGGACCTGCACCGGCGTACCCTCGGCGGCCTTGGCGAAGATCTGCCCGATGGGCGCACCGCCGAAGTAGTCGTGGTGGGCGCCTGCGACGGTGGGCAGTCCGTACGCGGCCTTGGCGCTCGGGAAGCTGCCGCGCTTCTCGAAGAAGGTCGCCTGCTGGGCCGGCGCGGTGAGCCAGGCGGCGAGCTCGGCGGCCTGCTCGCGGTGCTTGCCCGCCGACGGGACGACGAGGAAGGAACCGCCCCAGTTCGACGGCTTGGGCGCCGCCGCCACGTCCCACTTGCCCTTGCCCGCGGCACCCGCCTTGTCCTGGATGTATCCCAGCATCCAGGCCGGGCAGGAGACGGTGGCGAAGCTGCCGTTGGCGAAGCCCTGGTCCCAGCTGGGCTGGAACTGCTGGAGCTTGGCGGTCAGCCCGCGGGTGGCGAACGAGGCCGCCGTGTCCCAGGCCTCCTTCACCGCCGGACTGGTCTTGTAGACGACCTTCCCGTCGGCGTCGTAGTAGCGGGTGTCGCTGGAGCCGGTGATGGCGTTCAGGACGCCGGAGGCGGAGTCGACGAAGGCCTTCCCCTTGGGGGCCTTCGCCTTGTAGCGCTCACCGGCAGCGAGGTACTTCTGCCAGTCGCCCGCCCACAGCTTCCCCACGGCCTCCCGGTCGGTGGGCAGCCCGGCTGCGGCGAACAGGTCCTTGCGGTAGCAGATGCCCTGCGGTCCGATGTCGGTGCCGAGGCCGACGGTCTTGCCGTCCTTGGTGGTGGCCTGCCCCCACTTCCAGGGCAGGAAGGCGTTCTTGTCGACGCCCTTCGCCTTGCCGAGGTCCTCCAGATGGGCCGCCTGGGTGGCGGTGACCTCGGCGATGTTGTTGACCTCGACGGCCTGGATGTCGGCGAGCCCGCTGCCGGAGCCCAGATGGGTGAGCAGCTGCGGGTAGTAGTTCTCGTTCCGCTCGATCGACGTCTGCTTGATCTCGATGTCCGGGTGGAGCTTCATGTACGCGTCGTAGAGCCCGGCCTCCTTGAGGCCGAAGGCCCCGAAGACACCGACGGTGAGCGTGGTCTTCGCCCCGCCGCCCCCGCCGCCTCCGGAGGAGGACGAGCCGGAGCCGGTGGAGTCCTTGCCGTCACCGTCGTCGGCGCAGCCCGCGAGCAGCCCGGCGCCGAGCACGGAGACGACGGCGAGCGCCGCGAGCCGCCGGGGCGCGCGGACGGTGAGGGGTGTTCTTGTACGGGTTCTCGTACGCATGGTGGTCCTCCAACTTGCTTTCCGTGCAGAACGATTGACGGTCGGTCGTGCTGTGGTGGAAGGTGCGGAAGGTGTACGGACGGATAGGGGTGGGAGCGCTCCCAGTCGTGATGTGTTGAAGGGTGGCGACTGTCCGGGAGGGTGTCAAGGGAGGAGGCAAAGGGAGTCCGCCCCCGGGGTCGTGCTGTTAGTTTTCACCCCGAGGTCCACGATGTGCGGCAAGACGGGGAGGCAGCCATGAAAGCAGCTCGCACGGTCCGGGGCCGCGGGGCCGGGCGGCCCACCCTTGAAGAGGTGGCGGCGCGTGCCGGGGTCGGGCGCGGCACGGTGTCCCGGGTGATCAACGGCTCCCCCCGGGTCAGCGACCGTACGCGCGCGGCCGTCGAGGCGGCGGTGGCCGAGCTCGGCTATGTCCCCAACCGCGCGGCGCGGGCCCTGGCCGCCAACCGTACGGACGCGATCGCCCTGGTCGTCCCCGAGACGGAGACGCGCTTCTTCGCCGAGCCGTACTTCTCCGAGGTGGTCCGGGGCGTCGGCCAGGCGCTCGCGGAGACCGAGATGCAGCTCCTGCTGACCCTGGTGGGCAGTGAACGGGAGCGCCGCCGTCTCGCCCAGTACCTGACGGGTCATCGGGTCGATGGCGTCCTGCTGGTGGGCGTCCATGCCGACGACCCGCTGCCCGAGCTCCTGGAGCAGCTGGATCTGCCGGTGGTGATCAGTGGCCCGCGCTCGGAGGAGGAGCCGCTGGCGTCGGTGGACTCCGACAACTTCGGCGGGGCGCGGGCGGCGGTGACGCATCTGCTGGCCCGGGGCCGGCGCGGGATCGCCACGATCACCGGCCCGCTGGACGTGTACGGCGCCCGCTGCCGCCTGGACGGCTACCGCGCGGCCCTGACCGAGGCGGGTCTGACGCCCGAACCCGAGCTCATCGTCCCCTCGGACTTCACGGAGGAGGGCGGCCGCGAGGCGATGGCGGTCCTCCTCGACCGCGCGCCCGGCCTCGACGCGGTCTTCGCCGCCTCGGACGTGATGGCGGCGGGCGCCCGCCAGATCCTGCGCGAACGCGGCCGCCGCGTCCCCGAGGACGTGGCCCTGATCGGCTTCGACGACTCGGCCATAGCCCGCCACATGGAGCCTCCGCTGACCAGTGTGCGCCAGCCGATCGAGGAGATGGGCCGGGCGATGACGGACCTGCTCCTCACGCAGATCGCGGCGGGCGAGCGCGCGAGCACGCAGCTGGTACTGCAGACGGAGCTGGTGGTGCGAGCCTCCGCGTGAGGCGCCCGCGCTCTCTCTTGCCGCTCTCGCGCTACCTCTTGCCGCTCTTGCGTACGCATCCGGGTGTACCGGCCACCGGCGGGCGGGATGCCGTACATCGAGCCGTGTGCAGATCTGTGCGCACGCCCCGTATCGCTCCAGGCTGTCCCCTTCGCGCCCTTGAAGGGCCCTCTCCCGGCAGAGTTCTGCACACCGGTGCACAACTGGCGGTCGGAGCGCGCCTCATGCCCACCTCACCCTCCTCATCGGCCCAGGCCGCCCGTGAAGTCGTCGCCGGGCGGCTTCGTGGTATCCGCAAGGAGGCCGCGGCCGGGGCGGTACGGGCGTTCTCGATCCGGGAGGTCTTCGAGTGATGCCGGCCGCACCGCGAAGGCAGCTCCGAAACCGTCAGCCCGGTCTCTCCAGCAGCTCCAGGACAGCTGGGTTCACTTCTTTCAGGAGACACGCCTGTTCCGGGTGTACTCGGCCACTCTCGTGCCGGGACTGGTGCAGACCGAGGGGTACGTCACGGCGCTGTTCCGCCGCATCGCGGAGTTCCGGGAGATACCGGACGAGTCGGAGGCCGCGGCCGCGGCTCGGGTCGAGCGGTCCCGGGTGATCCATGAGCCGGGGCACAGATACGTGCTGCTCGTGGAGGAGTCGGCGCTCTACTTCCGGATGGGGCAGGAGGAGGCGATGGCGGCTCAGCTCGGCCATCTGCTGACGGCGGATGCGCTGCCGTCCGTCTCGCTCGGGGTGATCCCGATGGTCACGCCGGAGAGGACTCTGTGGCCGATGGAGACCTTCCATGTGTACGACGACACGTACGTATCGAGCCCACACAACGAGAAAGGCCCGGTCCGCCGGAGCGGACCGGGCCTTCCCGATCAGGGTGAGTAACGGGACTCGAACCCGCGACATCCTGGACCACAACCAGGTGCTCTACCAGCTGAGCTATACCCACCATGCGTGGCCGGACTGTTGTGGTCTGGGAAAGTCCCTGGGGGCTTTCCTTACCGGCCGAGAAAAAGTGTACAGGGTCCGGGAGGGTGCTCGCGCACATGTTTCGCGGCACCCTCCCGGGGCGGTCCCCGAGTGCCCCCGGAGCAACCCGGACGGGTTACTCCGCAGGCAGGACGTGCTTGGCCGCGATCGCCTTCGCCGTGTCGGAGTCCGGGCCCGGCTGGGCGACGAAGATCGCCTCGCGGTAGTAGCGGAGCTCCGCGATGGATTCGCGGATGTCCGCCAGCGCGCGGTGGTTGCCGTTCTTGTCCGGGCTGTTGAAGTACGCCCTCGGGTACCAGCGTCGGGCGAGCTCCTTCACCGAGGAGACGTCCACGATCCGGTAGTGGAGGTACTCCTCCAGGGCCGGCATGTCGCGCAGGAGGAACCCGCGGTCGGTACCGACCGAGTTTCCGCACAGCGGCGCCTTGCCCGGCTCCTTCACATGCTCGCGGACATACGCCAGGACCTGCGCCTCGGCGTCGGCCAGCGTGGTGCCGCCGGCCAGCTCGTCGAGGAGCCCGGAGGCGGTGTGCATCTCGCGCACCACCTCCGGCATGGTCTCCAGCGCGGCGTCCGGGGGACGGATCACGATGTCCACCCCTTCACCGAGCACGTTCAGCTCCGAGTCGGTGACCAGGGCGGCCACCTCGATAAGTGCGTCGTCCGTCAGCGAGAGCCCGGTCATCTCGCAGTCGATCCACACCATGCGGTCGTTCATGTGCCTCAGCCTACGGGGCCGCTGCGCTGCCCCGGCAGACTCGGACGCATGTAACCGGTGGCGTACATCTCCGAGACGGACTTCCCCGGGTGGTCCGGCGGCGCCGCGTGGGTGATCGCCGCCGGGCCGACCATCGCGCTCGCCGCCGCGCGCCGCGACTGAGGCACGGCCTGCGACGGCACCGTCTCCAGGGTCGGCGGACCCCCGGACGGCTCCGCCTGCGGCCTGCGGGCGCGGTAAGCGGCCCGGTAGGACGCCGGGGACGAGCCGAGCTGGCGGCGGAAGTGCCCGCGCAGCGCGACCGGCGAGCGGAACCCGCAGCGGCCCGCGACCTCGTCGACCGAGTAGTCCGACGTCTCCAGGAGACGCTGGGCCTGGAGCACCCGCTGGGTGATCAGCCACTGGAGCGGGGCCGATCCGGTCAGCGAGCGGAACCGCCGGTCGAACGTACGGCGCGACATGTACGCGCGAGCGGCGAGGGTCTCCACGTCGAACTGCTCGTGGAGGTGCTCCAGTGCCCAGGACACGACCTCGGCCAGCGGGTCGGACCCGATCTCCTCGGGTAAAGACCTGTCCAGGTAGCGCTCCTGGCCGCCGCTGCGCCGCGGCGGGACGACGAGCCGGCGCGCGAGGGCTCCGGCGGCGTCGCTGCCGTGGTCGGTCCGCACGATGTGCAGACAGAGATCGATTCCGGCCGCCGTGCCCGCCGACGTGAGGACGTCCCCGTCGTCGACGAACAGCTCCCGCGGGTCCACGTGGACCGACGGATAGCGCTTGGCGAGGGTCGGCGCGTACATCCAGTGCGTCGTCGCCGGGCGGCCGTCGAGCAGCCCGGCGGCGGCGAGGACGAACGCCCCGGTGCACAGGCCCACGATGCGGGCCCCTTCCTCGTGCGCCCGGCGCAGCGCGTCGAGCGCGGCCGCGGGCGGTGGCGAGGTGATGGATCGCCAGGCGGGCACCACGACGGTGCCTGCCCGGTTGATGGCTTCCAGCCCATAGGGCGCGGTCAGTTCGAGCCCGCCTGTGGTCCGCAGGGGGCCCTCCTCTCCGGCGCAGACCAACAGGCGGTAGCGGGGCACGCCCGCGTCCTGCCTGTCGATCCCGAACACGGAGAGCGGAATGGAGCTCTCGAAGATGGGGCCGCCACTGAACAGCAGTACGGCAACGACTTCCCGGCGTCGACGGCCGGCGAGCTTCCTTGTGGCCTCCGGTGATGCGGCAGCGGAGTCCTGGCTCATTTTGCTAAGCCCCCCTCGGTGTTCGCGGCTCCCCGTTCTTGTCCGGCTTGTCGCTCCTGCACTTTTCCCCTTGGTTTTGCACGAGTCCCCCAGCCTTCGATACGCATGATCGAATCTACTGCGTTCTGTGGCGTCGGCGTGACAAGTCCGGTACTCAGCGCTATGTCGACTTGGCAACTTGGCGCGAAGCATTCGATCACGAAGGGTTTCACCCGAGGCGCCCGTAGGGAAGTGGGCATCGCATGCATGGCCCGTACCCGTATGGCGAAATCCGCCACCGCTGCCCGTTTTTCCCTGGTGGCAAGGGGGTTGGCAGGCCATTTCGGGCAGGCGGGAGGGGGGAGGGGAAGTTGGCTGAAAACATACGGGTCCGTGTGTGCGAACCCGTCAGTCCAGCGGCGGACTTTCGCCGTCCGTCCGTCCGTCGCGGTGCCTGCCGGACCCCGGCCGGGCCGCCGTGCGCGCCGCCCGCTCGGCCCGCGCCGCGCTCTCGGAGTGTCGCAGCAGCAGCCGGCAGGCCGCAGTGACGGCCGCAAGCCCGAGGGCCCAGCCGGCCGCCCCGGCGAACGAGGAACCGTAGACGACGAGCACCACCGGGACCAGGACGCAGCTGAACGCCGCCCAGCGCACGACGTCGCCCGCACCGTCACCGGTGCCCGCCCCGGGCCGTTGTACGCCGTGCGCGCCCCCCTGCGCGCTCTGCCGGGCGCGCTCCCCGTCGCGCGGGGCCCCCGGGCCGGGCGCGGGCGCGCCGGGCTCCTGGGGGGCGTACGCGATCCGGGGGAAGCCGCCGGGCGGGGTGGGCGGGCAGGCGTCCTGGGCGAGCGGCGGGGCGGACACGGGCAGGGGCTCCCTGGAGGTATGGAAACAGCGTCGCGGCGACCGCGTGTCTAACGGGCGGGCACCGGTTCCGGTCACTGCGCGTGCACGGCCGGGGCCCGGCCGGGACACGGACGGAGCACAGCCGAACCGGCCCGAGGTCACCGAGACGGATCGAACGTGCACAGAATGTTGAAGACCAGACCTCTGTACCAGCCATCTGCCATTGCCATCCGGAGCGGGCTCGTGCATGCTCCGGGGAACGCCGTGCAGCACCGGCGGCTCTGGGCAGGAGAGGAGTGTCGCCGTACCCTTGGGGGTATGGGCTTGGGAAGATGATTCCCGGACACAGCTCCGCCGCCACCTGTCGCCCTCCATGAGGATCCAAACGCCGAGACACCCATGGCCGGTCAAGAATTTTTCGAACCCGCGGACCGCAAGCAGGTAGCCGACCCGACGGCGGACCTCCAGGCGGCGGCAGAGCCGCGTCTGTCCTGCGACCCCGCCTTCCGGCACGGAGTGGTGGTCGGCTTCGACGGCTCCACGTCCAGTGAGCGCGCCCTGGCGTACGCCATCGGCATGGCCAGGCGCTCCGGCTCCGGCCTGATCATCGTGCATGTCGCCAACCGGCTGCCCACCACTGTGTGGGCGGGGTGCGAGCCGCCGGTCTTCGTGGACGTGCCGGACCACCGTACGGAAGTGCTCGGCCTGGAGCTCGCCTGCGCGGACTACCTCGCCGAGGTCTCCTGGATCCTGGTCGAGCGCGGCGGGGACATCTGCCACGAACTGGAAGAAGTCGGGCGGGAGTACGCGGCGGACGCGATCGTCGTCGGCTCCACCCACGGCATCGTCGGCCGGATCTTCGGCTCGGTGGCCGGGCGCCTCGCCCGGCGCGCCCAGCGCCCCGTGGTCGTCATCCCGTGACCCCGGCGCCGCCCCTCCCGCTGGCCACTGGCTGAAGCGGCGTCAACTCACCTGCCCGCGCGGCGAATCTACCCTGCGGTAGGGGGTGGATTGTGCCCTTGTGAAGGGTACATAAGGGTCGCTGGGAAGCAGCGCGACCCACCGCGCGACCCACGACACGATCCACCGCACGACCCGCAGCACAACTGCACATGAAGGGAGCCCGCCGTGGACCACGAAGCCCCCGCGGGAAGCATCACCTCCACCCTCGGCCACCTCGCACTCGGCCTCACCCTGCTCGCCTTCGGCCTCGGCACCACCCGGATCATCGACGGCGTCACCGCGGCCGACGCCGTGTCGGTCGCGACCTATGTCGGCGGCATCGCCCTCTTCGTCCTCGGCGTCGTCGCCTTCCGCGACCAGGACGCCTTCACCGGCACCGCCTTCGCGGGTCTGGGCGCCTTCTGGTTCACCTGGGCCAGCGGCGCGGACACCAAGTTCTCGGCCAACGCGGCCGGCCTGTTCCTGCTGCTCTTCGCGCTCCTCGCGCTGAGCCTGGCGGTCGGCTCCGCGGGCTACGGCCCCATCCGGCAGGGCGCGTTCGCGCTGCTCTTCGTCTCCCTGGTGCTGCTCGCGGTCGCCGACTTCGCCACCAACGAGGGCCTGGCGAAGGCCGGCGGCTGGGTGGCGGCGGTCGCGGGCGCCGTGTCCTGGTACGGAGCTACGGCGACCCTGGCCAACTGGCCGACCGCGGTCCCGCGACGCGCTGCCGGCCGGGGGGTGACGGCCGCCGGCTAGGCAGCCGCACGCCGGTGCGATGGGCGGCACCGGCAGGCAAGGGAGCGGCCCCGCACGCCGGGTGGCGTACGGGGCCGCTTCTGTCTCTACGGGCTCCAGAGGGCCGACGGATACGGAACCAGCCGTACCGGACGGACTATTCGACGGTGACGGACTTCGCCAGGTTGCGCGGCTTGTCGATGTCGCGGCCCATGGCCAGCGCCGTGTGATACGCGAAGAGCTGGAGCGGGATGCCCATCAGGATCGGGTCCAGCTCGTCCTCGTTCTTCGGGACGACGATGGTGTGGTCGGCCTTCTCCTGCTCGCGGTGGGCCACGGCGAGGATGCGGCCGCTGCGGGCCTTGATCTCCTCCAGGGCCGCGCGGTTCTTCTCCAGCAGGTCGTCGTCGGGGACGATCGCGACCGTCGGCAGCGCGGGCTCGATGAGCGCCAGCGGGCCGTGCTTGAGCTCGGAGGCCGGGTAGGCCTCGGCGTGGATGTAGGAGATCTCCTTGAGCTTCAGGGAGGCCTCCAGGGCGACCGGGTAGCCGCGCACCCGGCCGATGAACATCATCGACTGGGCGCCCGCGTACTCCTTGGCCAGCTTCTCGATCTCCGGCTCCATCGCCAGGATCTCCGAGATCTGCCCGGGCAGCTTGCGCAGGCCCTCGATGATCCGCTTGCCGTCGGCCACCGACAGGTCGCGGATGCGGCCCAGGTGCAGGGCGAGCAGCGCGAAGGCGACCACGGTGTTGGTGAAGCACTTGGTGGAGACGACGCAGACCTCGGGGCCGGCGTGCACATAGGTGCCGCCGTCCGCCTCGCGGGCGATCGCCGAGCCGACGACGTTCACGACGCCGAGGACGCGGGCGCCCTTGCGCTTGAGCTCCTGGACGGCGGCGAGCACGTCGTAGGTCTCACCGGACTGCGAGACCGCGATGTACAGCGTGTCGGGGTCCACGACCGGGTTGCGGTAGCGGAACTCGGAGGCCGGCTCGGCGTCCGCGGGGATACGGGCCAGCTCCTCGATGAGGCCGGCGCCGATCAGACCGGCGTGGTACGAGGTGCCGCAGCCCAGGATCTTGATCCGGCGCACCCCGCGGGCCTCGCGGGCGTCCAGGTTGAGGCCGCCGAGGTGGACGGTGGAGAACCGGTCGTCGATGCGGCCGCGCAGCACGCGGTCCACCGCGTCGGCCTGCTCCGACATCTCCTTGTGCATGTACGTGTCGTGGCCGCCCATGTCGTAGGAGGCGGCCTCCCACTCGACGATCTCGGGGGTGGCGTTGGTGAGCGTGCCCGAGGTCGTGTACGTACGGAAGTCGTCGGCCTTCAGGGTCGCCATCTCGCCGTCGTTCAGGGTGACGACCTGGCGGGTGTGGGCGATCAGCGCGGCGACGTCGGAGGCGACGAGCATCTCCTTCTCGCCGATGCCGAGGATGACCGGGGAGCCGTTGCGGGCGACCACGATGCGGTCGGCGAAGTCGGCGTGCATCACGGCGATGCCGTAGGTGCCCTCGATGACCTTGAGCGCCTCGCGGACCTTCTCCTCCAGGGAGTCGCCCTGCGAGCGGGCGATCAGGTGGGTGATCACCTCGGTGTCGGTCTCGGAGACGAAGACGACGCCCTCGGCCTCCAGCTTGGCGCGCAGCTCGGCGGCGTTGTCGACGATGCCGTTGTGGACGACGGCGACCTTGTTCTCGGGGTCGAGGTGCGGGTGCGAGTTCACGTCGCTGGGGGCGCCGTGGGTGGCCCAGCGGGTGTGCGCGATGCCGGTGGTGCCGGTGAAGCGCTTGGGGACGCGGGCCTCCAGGTCGCGGACGCGGCCCTTGGCCTTGACCATCTTCAGCGCGCCCGACTTGGGGCTGTTGATGACCACGCCCGCGGAGTCGTAACCGCGGTACTCCAGCCGCTGGAGGCCTTCCAGCAGCAGGGGAGCGACATCACGCTTACCGATATAACCGACGATTCCGCACATAGAGTCTTGACCCCTCCATCGACGTACAGGTTCAACAGGTCCAACGCGTTCCGGTGTGCTCAGCCGTAGACGATGCGGCGCAGCTGCCGGAGCGAGAGCTCCGGGGGCGACACGGCGCGGTGCGGCAGCTCGGCCGCGATCCGCTCGAAGATCTCCGCGTTCACCAGGCCACCGGACTGCAGTTCACGGTGGCGGCGGCGGACGAACTCCTCGTACGTCTCGTCGAAGTACGCCAGCACATCGAGGACCACCCGGGCGGCCTCACCGCGCTGGAGCGCGGTGCTGCGCACCAGATGGTCGATGAGGTCGTCGTGCGACGACGGGCTGCGGCGTTCGAGCACCCGTCGATACTGCGGGGAATCCGGCCCTCACGCAAGAATCCTGCCCGATATCGGGCAGGATTCTCATGATCATACGCTGCCTGGTACAGACCATCCGGCTCCGGCCGCTTCCGGGACGCTCACAGCCGCTTCAGTACGGCCTGCTTGGCGAAGGTGAACTCCTCCTCGCTGAGGACGCCCGAGCGGTGCAGCTCCCCGAGCTCGCGCAGCCGCCGCAGCAGCGCGTCCGGGTCCTCGGCGTCCGGCGCCGGGCCGAGGGTCTTCGGTTCCGGCGCGGGCGCCGCCGCGTACGGATGCGGCATCCGCGCCACCACGGCCGAGGCGAGCAGCGCCATCAGCGGGTCCTTCTTGAACCCGTTGAGCTCCACCGCGTGCGGATCGCGCCCGGCGGGCAGCCGGGGCGCGTTCGGCGCGACCACGAACCGCAGATGGCCGTCCTCCAGGCCGCGCGCGGGCAGCCACTCCACCGCGTGCAGATCCTCCAGGGCCAGGGTGGCCGGCCCGCTGCCCGTCTTCACCTCGTCGGTGTGCCAGGTCCACTCCAGGCGGACCGTGCGCCCGTCGAAACTGGCCGTTCCGTCGCCCGCCCCGACCGTCATCGGCAGCGAGGGCCCCGGCAGCAGATAGCGGTCGACCGGCCCGGTCGGCACCGAGTCGAGCAGCAGGGCGTTGCGGACCTCGTCCACGAAGTACTCGGCTGTCGCGGCCGCCTTCGTCTCCACCGTCAGGGTGTACGGATCGGAGGCGTCGTCCAGCTTGCCGCCGGTGACCTGGAGCAGCGGGTCGGCGCCGTCGCGCAGCTTCAGCCGCAGCCGCCCGGCCCTGCGCCCCGGCTCGTACGCCACCCCGGCCAGCGCGACGAGCGGCACCGTCACCTCGCCCAGGGTGCGGCGCAGCAGGCTGACGCCCTTGTCGCTGCCGGGCACGATGCGTATGCCGTCCCCGTCGAAGGTCCAGGTCCCGTCCCTCTGGAAGATTTCCACCATGCGGTGATTCTTCCACCGGCCTTGTGAGGGCCGGTCGTTGGCCAGTGGTGCCACTGGTCTGCACCTTGACGGTGGCGGTGGGGGCGGCTGTGATGGATCCCGTTCGGTCGCTCGCGTCCCTGCTCGTTTCCCGTCGAAGGGAACCGCTCGTGAGACAGCTCGTCGGACGGCGCACAACGCTCACCGCCCTGCTGGGCGCCCTGCTGCTTCTGGCAGCCGGCGTCTCCTCGGGCACAACCCCCTCCGCCTCGGCCGCACCCCGCACCCCCCGCCCGCTGGACCGGATCGTCCCGGCCCCGGCGTCCGTCGCCCCGGGCGGCTCCCCGTACACGATCACAACCGGCACCGTCATCCGGGCCGACGCGGCGGCGGGCGCCGAGGGGCGCCGGATCGCCGGGTATCTGGCGGACGTCCTGCGCCCCTCGACCGGGTACGCGCTGCCGGTGCGGCCGGACGGACGCGGTGGCATCCGGCTGCGGCTCTCCGGCGAGAGGCGGCTCGGGCCGGAGGGGTACCGGCTGGAGAGCGGCCCCGGCGCGCTCACGCTCACGGCGCACCGGGCGGCCGGGCTCTTCCACGGTGTCCAGACGCTGCGGCAGCTGCTGCCCGCCCCGGTGGAGCGGCGGACCCGGCAGCCGGGCCCGTGGCAGGTGGCGGGCGGGACGATCACGGACGTCCCGCGCTATGCCTACCGGGGCGCCATGCTGGACGTCTCCCGCCACTTCTTCGCGGTGGCGCAGGTCGAGCGGTACATCGACCAGCTGGCCCTCTACAAGATCAACAAGCTGCATCTGCACCTCAGCGACGACCAGGGCTGGCGGATCGCCGTCGACTCCTGGCCCAGGCTGGCGGCGTACGGCGGGCAGACGCAGGTGGGCGGCGGCAGGGGCGGCCACTACAGCAAGGCGGACTACCGGGAGATCGTCCGGTACGCGGCGAGCCGCTATCTGGAAGTGATCCCCGAGATCGACGCACCCGGCCACACGAACGCGGCCCTCGCCTCCTACGCCGACCTGAACTGCGACGGCGTCGCACCGCCCCTCTATACCGGCACGGACGTCGGTTTCAGCTCACTGTGCGTGCCGAAGCCGGTGACGTACGCGTTCCTGGACGACGTGGTGCGGGAGCTGGCGGCGATGACGCCGGGTCGCTATGTCCACATCGGCGGCGACGAGGCGCACTCGACGCCGCACGCCGACTACGTGGCCTTCATGGACCGGGCGCAGGCAGTCGTCGGGAAGTACGGCAAGACGGTCATGGGCTGGCACCAGCTGACCGGGGCGAGGCCCGTCGCCGGGGCGGTGGCCCAGTACTGGGGCACGGAGGGGAACGAGGCCGAGGTCGTCGCGGCGGCGAAGGCGGGCACGAAGGTGGTGATGTCCCCGGCGAACCGGGCGTACCTGGACATGAAGTACGACGCGAGCACCGAGCTGGGGCAGGACTGGGCGGGCTACGTGGAGGTCGACCAGGCCTACGCCTGGGACCCGGACACCTTCGTGAAGGGGATGCCGAAGGGGGCGGTGCTGGGGGTGGAGGCACCGCTGTGGACGGAGACGCTGGTGCGGAGCGGGGAGGTGGAGTACATGGCGTTTCCCCGGGTGGTGGGGGTTGCGGAGCTGGGGTGGGCGCCGGGGGCGGGACACGACTGGGGGCGGTTCCGGGGGAGGTTGGGGGAGCAGGGGGAGCGGTTGGAGGCGTTGGGGGTGAATTTCTACCGGTCGCCGGTGGTGCCGTGGGGGTGAGATTGTTTCCCCCACTCCGCCCTGCTGCGCGTGCAGGTGCGGGTTCGGTGGGGGCTGGCCGCGCAGTCCCCCGCGCCCCTCTTGGGCCGGGGGTTCGGCTGCGGGGCGGTGGTGGGCTGGTCGCGCAGTTCCCCGCGCCCCTTGAGGGGGCTGCGCCCCAGGGCTGCTTTTGTCTGCGGGCCGGTGGGGCTTCTCGCGCAGTTCCCCGCGCCCCTGACCGGCTGAAGGTGCTCGTGTAGGTGCCTGCGGGGCTGAGGGGGGTTCCGCGCCGGAGGTGCAGCGGCCGGAGTTGCCTCAGGGGCGCGGGGAACTGCGCGACCAGCCACCCACGGTCCGCAGGCGAACACGGAAGCCGGGCGCAGGTGCGCAGCCCGCCCGCCCAGAACAGGGGTGCCCCCGGGACCCCGCCCCACCCCCGGAGGGTTTGGGGAAGGGGCGGGGAGGGGCTCACCCCCGCAGGGGGGGAGGGCTCGCCCCCGGACGGGTCAGGCGGGCCGGGGCCCGAGCCCGCTCGTCCCCGGACGGGGCCAGGCGGGCCGGGGCCCGGGGGTCAGGTCCCGAGGGGGTTGCTCAGGGTGCCCACCAGTTGCAGCGCCCCCGACGGGTCCGCCAGATCCACCATCTGCCTGTTGTTGCGCAGCTGAAGCCGGTTCAGACACGACAGCGCGAACTCCGGCGCGAACATGTCGTACTGCTTGAACTTGTCCGCGAGCTCAGGCACCGACGCCTGGTACGCCCTGACGCACTCCGCCACCGCCCCCCAGAACTCCGCCTCCTCCAGCACCCCCTCACTCACCAGCGTCGCGTTCAGGAAGCGGAAGAAGCAGTCGAACACGTCCGTGAAGACGGACAGCAGCTTCATGTCGTCGGGGACGTCCGCCCGGATCCGCTCCACGGCGGGGGGAAGGACCGCGTCGGGGTCCATCACCGCGATCTCCTCGGCGATGTCCTTGAAGATCGCCCGGGAGACCGTGCCGTCCTGCGCCAGCACGAGGATCACGTTCTCGCCGTGCGGCATGTAGACCAGGTCGTAGGCGTAGAAGGAGTGCAGGACCGGAAGGAGGTAGGCGTCGAGGTAGCGCCGCAGCCACTCCCGCGCCCCCACCCCCGACTGCGCTATCAGCGCGCCCGCGAACGACGCCCCGGAGCCGTCGACGTGCAGCAGCGACGCCATCGTGGCGAGCCGCTCGCCGGGCTCCAGCGTCGGCACCGGGCTCTCGCGCCACAGCGCCGCCAGCATCTTGCGGTACGGCGAGGTCCGGTCGGTGGCCCGCTCGTACTGGCGGTGGTGGTAGCCGATCGCCGCCCGCTCGCGGATGATCGAGAAGCGGGCCGCCCGCAGGACGGAGTCGCGCTCCACCAGCCCCGCCAGCCAGTCGTTGATCGCCGGTGTCGCCTCCATGTACGCCGCCGACAGGCCGCGCATGAAGCCCATGTTCAGGACCGACAGCGCCGTCTTGACGTAGTGCTTCGTCGGGTCCGACGTGTTGAAGAAGGTACGGATCGACTGCTGGGCGAGGTAGTCGTCGTCGCCCGTTCCCAGCGGAACCAGCCGGTCCTGCGCGACCTCGGCGGCGAACGTCACCGACAGCTTGTTCCACCACTGCCAGGGGTGGACGGGCAGCAGGTGGTAGTCCGCGAGGTCAAGACCGCGCTCCGCCAGCGTCGCGGCGAAACGTTCCAGCGTCGCGGCGCCCAGCTCCGCCTCGATCAGGGTCTCGTAGTCGAGGCCCGCCCCCGAGGTGAAGGTCGCCCGGTCGCGCCGCGCCGCCAGCCAGATCAGCCGGACGGGTGCGGCGGCCTCAGGCGCGTACGCCGCGTACTCGTGCGCACCGAAGCCGAGCCGTCCGTTGTTGGCCACGAAGCACGGGTGGCCCTCGGTCATGCCCGTCTCGATCGCCTGGAAGTCCGCCCGGGCGAGCTCGGCCGCCGGCATCTGCTCCTTGGTGAGCTTGTACGCCGTACCGGAGAGGGTGGAGGAGATCTCCTCCAGGTACACCGGCAGGATCTCGTCGCTCAGGCCCAGCGTCGTGCGCAGCTCGATGAAGAAGTCGAGGGCGTCGAGGGGCAGCTCGCCCCCGGCGCCGTGCCGCGACACCGACTCCGGGTCCACCTGCCAGTGGTCGAGGGCGTAGCGCGCGGCGGTGAAGCGGTATTCCACCGTGCCGTCGTCGCTGGACACGCCGTACCGGTCCGCGCCCAGCGGGCGCGGCTCCAGCAGCCGCTCGTGGGCGAACTCGGCGAGCGCCTTGCGGATCAGCAGCCGGTTGGCGCGCGCCCACAGATCGGGGGTGAGGTGGGGGACGGCGATGCCGGTGGTCGTCGTCATCGGGCCGCTCCCTCGGTGGCCGCCTCGAACGCGGCGCGTGTGCAGACGCTGAGCAGCGCCCGCTTCTCCGGCTTGGTGATCTCCCCGACGACCTCGAAGCCGACGGCAGCGTTGAGCGCGTGGACGGCCTTGTTGCCCACGTCCGGCTCCACGACGACCCGCCGGGTCGCCGGGTCCGCGAAGAGGTGCGCCATCACGGCGGTGATGACCGCGCGGGTGAAGCCGTGGACGGGCGTGCCGGCCGGCGCGACCAGGAAGTGCATCCCGACGTCGCCCGGCTCGGGCTCGTACAGCCCGACCAGCTCGCGGTGGGCGGGGTCGTACGTCTCCATCAGGAAGGCGGGCTCGCCGTCGTGCAGCCCGAGCAGCGCGTGGTGGTGCTCGTCGGCCGCGATCTCCATGTACGCCCGCTCGACGTCCTCGAGCCGGGCGTCCTGCATCATCCAGAACGCGGCCTTGGGGTGGGTGACCCAGCCGTGCAGCAGCTCGGCGTCCTTGAGGGGGTCGAGGTCGCGCACCGTGAAGGTGCCGATGCCGGGGGATATGGGGGCGGTGCTCATACGGCGAACTCCTGGAAGGCGATGGACTTCTCGACCGGGTAGTACTCACGGCCGAGGAGTTCGCCGATGATGTACGCGTTGCGGTAGGCGCCCATGCCCAGGTCGGGCGAGGTGATCGAGTGGGTGTGCACGGCGGCGTTCTGGAGGAAGATCTCGCGGCCGGCGGTGTCGATGGCGTAGTTGCGGGCCACGTCGAAGCGGCCGTGGCCGTCGCGCCTGATCCGGTCGGCGACGGGCTTGAGGAACGCGGGCTCGGCGTACTTGTAGCCGGTGGCCAGGACCAGGCCCTCGGTTTCGAGGGTGTAGTCCTTCTCCTGCTCCTCCTGGCGCAGCCCCAGCGTGTACGTGCCGGTCGTCGTGTCGTAACTGGCGGCGTTGAGGGAGGAGTTGGTGAGGAGCCGAGTGCCGACGGGGCCCTTGAGGTTCTTCTGGTACAGCAGGTCGAAGATGGCGTCGATGAGCTCCGAATCGATGCCCTTGAACAGCCCCTTCTGCTGCGACTCCAGGCGGTAGCGGGTGGACTCGGGCAGCGCGTGGAAGTAGTCCACGTACTCCGGCGAGGTCATCTCCAGCGTCAGCTTGGTGTACTCGAGGGGGAAGAAGCGCGGGGAGCGGGTGACCCAGTTGAGCCGGTAGCCGTGGACGTCGATCTCGCTCAGCAGGTCGTAGTAGATCTCCGCCGCCGACTGCCCGCTGCCCACCAGGGTGATGGACTTCTTCCTCTGGAGGTCTTCCTTGCGGTCCAGATAACGGGAGTTGTGCAGATAGTCGCCGCCCAGACCGTGGCACGGCTCGGGGATGTACGGCGGGGTGCCGGTGCCGAGCACGAGGTGGCGGGCGCGGAACTCGGAGCCGTCCTCGGTGCGTACGACGTACACCTCGTTCTCGTACGTCACCGTCCTCACCGTCTGGTTGAAACGGACCGAGGAGAGCTTGCCGGCCGCCCAGCGGCAGTAGTCGTTGTACTCGGTGCGCAGGGGATAGAAGTTCTCGCGTATGTAGAACGCGTAGAGGCGGCCCGACTCCTTCAGGTAGTTGAGGAAGGAGTACGGCGAGGTCGGGTCGGCGAGGGTCACCAGGTCGGACAGGAACGGGGTCTGGAGATGGGCGCCCTCCAGGAACATGCCCGAGTGCCACTCGAAGTCCGGCTTGGACTCCAGGAAGAGGCCGCTGAGCTCGTCGACCGGCTCGGTGAGGCAGGCCAGGCCCAGGTTGAAGGGCCCGAGGCCGATCCCGATGAAGTCGTACGGCTCACGAGGCTGCGTGGACAAGGTTCTCTCCCAGGTACTGCTCGGCGTGGCCGGCGATCAGATCGAGGACGGCGGCGATGTCGTGGACCGTCGTCTCGGGGTTGAGCAGGGTGAATTTCAGGTACTGGCGCCCACCGGCCTTCGTGCCGGCGACGACCGCCTCGCCGGACGCGAAGAGCGCCTTGCGGGCGTAGAGGTTGGCGCGGTCGATCTCGGCGGGCGAGGTGACGGCATCCGGGATGTAGCGGAAGACCAGGGTGGACAGGGTGGGCTCGACCACGACGTCGTAGCGCGGGTCGGCGGCGAGCAGCCGCCAGCCCTGATCGGCCAGGTCGCACACCTCGTCGAAGAGCGAGCCGATCCCGTCGGCGCCCATGGTGCGCAGCGTCATCCACAGTTTCAGGGCGTCGAAGCGGCGGGTGGTCTGGAGGGATTTGTCGACCTGGTTGGGGATGCGCTCCTCGGCGGCCCGGCGCGGGTTGAGGTAGTCCGCGTGGTACGTGGCGTGGCGCAGCGTGGCACCGTCCTTGACCAGGATCGCGCTCGAACTGACCGGCTGGAAGAAGGACTTGTGGTAGTCCACGGTGACCGAGTCGGCGTGCTCGATGCCGTTCAGGAGGTGGCGCCGGGTCGGGGAGACCAGCAGTCCGCAGCCGTACGCGGCGTCCACGTGGAACCAGGCGCCGTACCGCTCGCACAGCTCGCCGATCTCGGGCAGCGGGTCGAGCGAGCCGAAGTCGGTGGTGCCGGCGGTGGCGACGACGGCCATCGGGACGTTGCCCTCGGCGGCGCAGCGCTCCAGGGCGCGGGCGAGCGCCACGGTCTGCATCCGCTTGTCCTGGTCGCAGGGGATCGACACGACGGCGGACCGGCCGAGTCCGAGCAGCTGGGCGGACTTCTGGACGCTGAAGTGGCTGCACTCGGAGGAGAAGATCCGCAGCCGGGCCAGGTCGTGGGTCTTGGCCTCCTCGCGGGCCAGCAGCAGCGCCTGGAGGTTGGACTGGCTGCCGCCGCTGGTGAACACGCCGTCGGCGGCCGGGCCGTAGCCGACGCGTCCGGCGGTCCAGTCGATGAGCCGGCGCTCGATGAGGGTGCCGCCGATGCTCTGGTCCCAGGTGTCGAGCGAGGAGTTGACGGCCGAGAGGACCGCTTCGCCGAGGACGGCGGGGATCACCACCGGGCAGTTGAGGTGGCCCAGGTAGCGGGGGTGGTGGAAGTAGACGGCGTCGCGCAGATACACGTCCTCCAGCTCGTCCAGGACGGCGGAGGTGTCGCCCAGCGGCCGGTCGAGGTCGACGCGGTCGATGAGCGGGGCGATGTCCTCGACGCCCGCGCCCGTGAACGGGCGCCGGGTCGCGGCGAGTTTCGACGCCACCCGCTCGACTCCTTCGGTCACGGAGCGCCGGTAACTCTCCGCCGTCGTGTCATTGAGCAGGTGCGAACGCATGAACTGTCCTCCCGGATCGGGGACTTCGTCGGGCCCTCCGGACAGTAAGGAAGGGGGCGAGGACCGCGATCTCGAAGTAAGGTTAGCCTAACCTAAGTTTGATCTCAACGGCGCCTCGCCCCCGTGGGGTGGAGCGCGGTGTACGCCCTTGGGGGGCGCGGGAACTGCGCGACGAGCCCGAACGGACCCGCGGTCGCGACAGCCCTACGCGGCCTCTTCCTCGCGCAGCTGGTCCTCGGAGCGCCCCCGGCGCCAATAGCCCACGAAAGTGACGTTCCTGCGGTCGACATGGCGCTCATTCACGAAGTGGCGCCGCAACTCCCGCATGGTGGAGGCCTCCCCGGCGATCCATACGTACGGGTCGAGCCCCGGCAGGACCGGCTCCGCGCGCACCGCGTCCAGGACGGAGGGCGCGCCCTCCTCCTTCACCAGCCAGGTGATGTCGGCGTCGGCGGCCGTCGGCAGCGCCATCCGGTCCCCGCTGAACGGCACTTCGAGCCACACCCGCGCGGGCGTACCGGCCGGCAGCCACTCCAGGATCGCGGAGACGGCGGGCAGCGCCGTCTCGTCGCCCCACAGCACCACCCCGTCCGTTCCCGCCGGAGGGCGGAAGCGCACCGCCGTGTTGTCGGCGACCGCCGGACCGAGGACCGCCACACGGTCCCCGGGCTCGGCGCGCGCGGCCCAGCGGCACGCCGGGCCGCCGTCCTCGTGGAGCGCGAAGTCGATGTCGACCTCGTCGGGGTCACGGCGCTGGGCGCGCAGGGTGTACGAGCGCATCACGGCCCGTACGCCCTCGGGCAGTGCCCGGTACTCCGCGAACCACGTCTGGGGGTCCTGGGTGAGCGGCAGGACGGGCGCGTCCTGGCCGGGGTGTGGCAGGAAGAGCGAGAGGCTCTGGTCCCGGCCGCCGCCCTCGAAGTACGCCAACTGCTCGCCGGCGAAGGTGATCCGCACCAGCGACGGGCCGAGCCGCCGGGTCCGTACCACGCTCAGATCGAAGAGACGGAAGGGGACGGTGGCGGTCTCGGCTGTCAGCGTCATGGTCAGGCAACCTTCTTCGCGGTCTCGATGGCCTGGGCGAGGGTTTCGAGGATCGGGGCGCACTTGGCGTACGAGTAGATCGGCTCGGTGGTGCGCGGGGTGATCTGGCCGGCCTTGACGGCGGGCAGTCCGGCCCAGGTCGGCTTGGACTTCAGGGCGTCGGGCTGGAGGGCGGTGGAGCGGTTGTCCATCATGATCACGTCGGCCTTGTACTTGCCGACGTTCTCCCAGCTCAGCTCCTCGAAGAAGCCCTGGGCGTTGACCTTCGGCTCGACGAACCTCACGCCCAGCTCCTGGAAGTAGGCGGTGTCGGCGGAGGTCTTGGGCGCCGAGACGTAGAACAGGTCGGCGCTGGCGGAGCCGATCATCACCGTGACGTTGGGGTTGGCCTTGGTGGCGGCCTTCAGCCGGGCGGCGGCCCTCTCGAACCGGGCCTTGGCCTCGGTGACCTTGGCGGCCTTGAGGTCGGCGCCGAGGGAGGCGGCGAGGTCGGCGCGGCGCTGGAGGGCGGCCGGCATGCTGAGCTGCGCGGCCCACAGGGCGACGCTCGGCGCGAGCTTGAGGATCTTGTCCTTGCTGTTGTCCGGCACGTACCAGAGGGCGTCCTTCTCCCACATGTCCGTGACGAGCAGGTCGGGCGCCAGGGCCGCGTACTTCTCCACGCTGAACTCGCCCCAGACGTTGCCGAGGATCTGGACCTTGTTGATGTCGAGATCGCCCGCCTGGACGTCCGGCTTGCCGTCCTTGGTCTTCGTCGGGCCGAACACGGCCTTGACCTCGACGCCGTAGTCGTGGAGGGCGGCGGCGGTGCCGGTGAAGGCGACGATGGTCGTGGGGGTGGACTTCGTCTCCACGGTCTTGCCACGGTCGTCCTTGAACGACCAGGGGCCGGACTTCCCGGTGGCCTTCTGCGCGTCGCCCGTTTTCTTGTCGTCGTCGCCGTCCCCGCAGGCGGCCAGCGCGGCCCCGAGGCCGAGGGCGCCGCCGGCGGCCAGCAGGCCGCGACGGGAGAGGTGGGACGCTCGGGAAAAGGGCATGACGATCCGCTTTCGTACGTGCCGGGGTCGGCCTCTGGCAGTTCCTGGGTAGGTTAGCCTAACCTCACAAGGATCTGTAGAGGGGTGGGGTTCCGGGGGCCCCTGGTCCGGCCCGGTCCGGCCTTGGCCCGACTGGGCGTCGGCGCTGGCCCGGGGCGCGGGGGTTATCGCCTCAGCGGGCCGTAGGTGAAGCGGACTTTGTGGGACGCGGTGGGCTCGAAGAGGGTGCGGCAGGCGGTGCAGTGCCAGTGCCAGCGGTCGGCGGCGCCGGGGGTGGTGGCGGAGGTGTCCTTCCACAGGGGCGGCCGCATGGGGCAGGCGGGGCAGGTGGGTGGGGTCACGTTGTTCAGGGTGGGGTGCGGGAGGTGGGGTGCGGGGGGTGTACGCGCCGGGTCCACCCCTTCGGGGGATTCCCCCCACCCCGCCCGTTCCCTTAACCCTCCGGGGGCGGGGGATGGGTGAACGCATTTCCCGGGGGCCACGGCCCCCAGCTCCCCCGGGCGGGCTACGCCCCTGCACCCCGGGCGAGGCCTGCGGCCCCCCGCACCCCACTGCGGGTGGGCTCAGACCTGCGGGCCGGTGGGGGTTGCTCGCGCAGTTCCCCGCGCCCCTAAAGGCGTGGGCCTCTGCAGGTCGTCGTCGGTTGCTCGGTGCCGGTGGGCACTTAGGGGCGCGGGGAACTGCGCGCTCGGCCACCCGCGACCCGCAGGCGGACTCCGGGCCCTGAAGGGGCGCGGGGAACTGCGCGAGCAACCCACCGCGACCCGCAGGTGAACTCCCCGGCCCGCAGGGCCATCCGGCCCCGGCTAGCCCCAACCCCCTGGGGGCGCGGGGAACTGCGCGCTCAGCCACACACCACCCGCAGACGACCACCGGGCCCTGAAGGGCGCGGGGAACTGCGCGAGCAAGCCACCACCGGGCCGCACCCGAAGTCCCGGCCGGGGAGGGGCGCGGGGAACCGCTGGCCTGTCCCGGCCGGCCCGCAGGCCCCCCGGAGGCGGGTCCGTGGCCGCAGGGGGCGGCCCTCAGGCAGGGAGGCCCAGTTCCCTCGCGATCAGCATGCGCTGCACCTCACTCGTCCCCTCCCCAATCTCCAAGATCTTGGAATCCCGCCACATCCGCGCGACCGGATACTCGTTCATGAAGCCATACCCCCCGTGGATCTGCGTGGCATCCCGCGCGTTGTCGACCGCCACCGTCGACGAGTACAGCTTCGCCACCGCCGCCTCCTTCTTGAAGGACTCCCCCCGCACCAGCCGCGACGCCGCGTCCCGCCACCCCACGCGCGCCATGTGCGCCCGCATCTCCATGTCCGCGATCTTGAACTGGATCGCCTGGTTGTCCCCGATGGGACGGCCGAAGGCGTGGCGCTCGCGCGCGTACCGCACGGACTCGTCGACGCAGCCCTGCGCCAGCCCCGTGGCCAGCGCGGAGATCGCGACGCGGCCCTCGTCGAGGATGCGCAGGAACTGCGCGTAGCCCCGGCCCTCCTCGCCCAGGAGGTTGGCCGCCGGGACGCGGACGTCCGCGAAGGACAGCTCGCGGGTGTCCGAGGCGTTCCACCCCACCTTCGAGTACGGCGCGGCCACCGTGAAGCCCGGCGTCCCGGACGGGACGATGATCGAGGAGATCAGCGGGCGTCCGTCCGTCTTGCGGCCGGTCACGGCCGTGACCGTCACCAGGCCCGTGACGTCCGTACCGGAGTTGGTGATGAAGCACTTGGTGCCGTTGATGACCCACTCGTCACCGTCGCGCACCGCCGTCGTCCGCGTGCCCCCCGCGTCGGAGCCGCAGTCCGGCTCGGTCAGGCCGAAGGCCCCGAGCATCTCGCCGGAGCAGAGCTTCGGCAGCCACTGGCGCTTCTGCTCCTCCGTACCGAACCGGAACACCGGCATCGCGCCGAGCGAGACCCCCGCCTCCAGGGTGATGGCCACCGAGGAGTCGACCCGCGCCAGCTCCTCAAGGGCGATGCCCAGCGCCAGGTAGTCGCCGCCCATGCCCCCGTACTCCTCGGGGAAGGGCAGCCCGAACAGGCCCATGCGGCCCATCTCGCGGACGATCTCGTACGGGAACTCGTGGCGCTCGTAGAAGTCGCCGATCTTGGGGGCGACGACGTCATGCGCGAACTCCTCGACCGTACGGCGGAGTTCTTCGTGCTCGTCGGAGAGCCGGTGGTCAAGGGACACGGGGGTCACTCCTTGTGGGAGTCGGGGGAGAGGGCGCGGACGGTGCGGGACGGGCTCGGCCGTCCCAGCCGCTCGGCCATCCACACGCTGGTGGCGGTGAGCCGGCCGAGGTCGACCCCGGTGTCGATACCGAGGCCCTGGAGCATCCACACGAGGTCTTCGGTGGCGAGGTTTCCGGTGGCGGACTTGGCGTACGGGCAGCCGCCCAGGCCGCCCGCCGAGGCGTCGACCGTGGTGACGCCGTGCTGGAGCGCGGCGAAGGTGTTGGAGAGCGCCTGGCCGTACGTGTCGTGGAAGTGCACCCCGATCGCGGAGGTCGGCA
This sequence comes from Streptomyces sp. NPDC026377, assembly GCF_055567715.1. Classification (NCBI taxonomy): domain Bacteria; kingdom Bacillati; phylum Actinomycetota; class Actinomycetes; order Kitasatosporales; family Streptomycetaceae; genus Streptomyces; species Streptomyces sp. NPDC026377. The sequence continues at coordinate 257,708 of NZ_JBVHPV010000005.1, read as the reverse complement.
CGCCCTCCTCGTTCAGGGCGGCCAGCAGGCTGCGGACATGGGCCGGGGTGGCGACGCCGATGGTGTCCCCGAGGCTCAGTTCGTCGCAGCCCAGGTCCATGAGTGACCTGGCGACGCGGACGACCTGGTGGACGGGGACGGCTCCCTCCCACGGGTCGCCGAAGCACATCGACAGATAGCCCCGGACGTGGCCGCCCTGCTCCTTGGCGCGCGCCACGACCGGCGCGAACATCCGGAGCGACTCGTCCACCGTACGGTTCAGGTTGGCCTTGGCGAAGGACTCCGTGGCGCTGGCGAAGACCGCGATCCGGTCGGCGCCCAGCGCGAGCGCCCGGTCCAGGCCGCGCTCGTTGGGCACCAGGACCGGCAGCGCCACGTCCGCGAGGCCGCCGAGCATCGGGAACAGCTGCTCGGCGTCGGCCAGTTGGGGCACCCACTTGGGGTGCACGAAACTGGTCGCCTCGATGGTGGTCAGGCCCGCGTCCGCGAGACGGCGGACGAACTCGGCCTTGACCTCGGTGGGCACGACCGTCTTCTCGTTCTGGAGGCCGTCGCGGGCCCCGACCTCGTGGATGCGTACCGAGGCGGGCAGGCCCTGCGCCGGTACGACCATGGGGAGCGTCACTTCTCCTCCTCCTTCGGGGTCACCACGGCCAGGACCTGGTCCATGGCCACGGTCGAGCCGGGGGAGACGTCCAGCTCGGTGACGGTGCCGGCGTGCGGGGCGGAGATGACGTGCTCCATCTTCATCGCCTCCACCACCAGCAGGCTCTGGCCCGCCGCGACCTCGTCCCCGACGGCCACCTTGACGACGGTGACGGTGCCGGGCATCGGGGCGGCCAGGGTGTCCGCGCCGCCGCGCGCGGCGCCGCCGAGGCTCGCCGCGACCGGGTCGTGGTCCAGCACGTGCCAGCTGTCCCCGTCCCGCCCGAGCCAGGTCCCCTCCGGGGAGGCGGCGGTGGTGAAGGTGTGGGTGACGCCGTCGAGCTCCACCGAGACCTGGCCGGGGACGACCCGGCCTGCGGCCGTGCCGCGAACCGTGTGCGTGACGGGGTCGAGGCCCGGTACGCGGAACGCGAAGGCCGGCGGCGCCGGTTCGCCGCCGAGGCGCCAGCCGCTGGGCACCGCGAACGGGTCCAGCCACGCGCCCGTGGCCCGCGGCCGCAGTCCCTCCTGCCGTACCAGCGCCGCCGCCGCGTACACCTCGTCCGGCACGCCGTCCGGCACCAGTGAGCCGGCCTCCCGCTCCACCAGGCCCGTGTCCAGGTCGCCCGCGACCACGTCCGGATGGGCGAGCAGCCGGCGCAGGAAGCCCGCGTTGGTGGGCACGCCCAGGGTGACCGTGTCGGCCAGCGCGGCACGCAGCCGGCGCAGGGCGGTGGCGCGGTCCGGGCCGTACGCGATGACCTTGGAGAGCATCGGGTCGTAGAGGCTGCCGACCTCCGTGCCCTCGCTCAGCCCCGAGTCGGTGCGCACCCCGTCGCCCTGGGGCTCTCGCAGCGCCAGGACCGTGCCCCCCGAGGGCAGAAAGCCCCGGGCGGGGTCCTCGGCGCAGACGCGGGCCTCGACGGCGTGGCCGGTCAGGGTGATGTCGCGCTGGGCGAAGGGGAGCGGTTCGCCGGAGGCGGCCCGCACCTGCCACTCCACCAGGTCAAGGCCCGTGATCAGCTCGGTGACCGGGTGTTCGACCTGAAGGCGGGTGTTCATCTCCATGAAGTAGTACGAGGAGGGGTCGTTGCCCGGGACGATGAACTCGACCGTGCCCGCGCCCGCGTAGCCGCAGGAGCGGGCCGCCTGGACCGCCGCCTCGCCCATGGAGGCCCGGGTCTCCTCGTCGAGCAGGACCGAGGGGGCCTCCTCGATGATCTTCTGGTGGCGGCGCTGGAGGGAGCACTCGCGCTCGCCGAGGTGCACCACGTTGCCGTGGCCGTCGGCGAGGACCTGGATCTCGATGTGGCGGGGGCGGTCGATCCACCGCTCCACCAGGAGCGTGTCGTCGCCGAAGGAGGCGCGGGCCTCGCGGCGGGCGGCCGCGATCTCATCGGCGAGCGCCGCCTCCTCCCGGACCAGCCGCATGCCCTTGCCGCCGCCGCCCGCGCTGGGCTTCAGCAGCACCGGCATCCCGATCTCGCGGGCGGCGTCGGCCAGTTGGGCGTCGGTGAGGCCGCTGCCCGAGGAGCCGGGCACGACCGGGACGCCGGCCGCCTTCACGGTCTCCTTGGCGCGGATCTTGTCGCCCATCAGCGAGATGGCGTCCGCCGGGGGGCCGATGAAGACCAGGCCGGCCTCGGCGCACGCGCGCGCGAAGGCCGCGTTCTCCGCGAGGAAGCCGTAGCCCGGGTGGACGGCCTGGGCGCCGCTCTTCGCCGCCGCCCGAAGGAGCCGGTCGATGGAGAGGTAGCTCTCGGAAGCCGCCGCCGGGCCGATCCGCACGGCCGTGTCGGCCTCGCGCACATGGCGGGCGTCCGCGTCCGCGTCGCTGAACACCGCGACCGAGCGCACCCCGAGGGCGCGCAGGGTGCGGATGACGCGGACGGCGATCTCGCCCCGGTTGGCGACGAGGACTGTGTCGAACATCGTCATGGTCCGCCTCACATCCGGAAGACGCCGAAGCCGGGCGCCGAGTAGTCCCGCTGGGGGAGGGGGGCGTTGGCACAGGCCGTCAGGGCGAGCCCGAGGACCTGGCGGGTCTCCATCGGGTCGATCACCCCGTCGTCCCACAGCCGGGCCGACGCGTAGTAGGCGTTGCCCTGCTGTTCGTACTGCGCGCGGATGGGGTCCTTGAAGGACTCCTCCTCCTCGGCGGGCCAGGACTCGCCGCGCGCCTCGAACTGGTCGCGCTTGACGGTGGCGAGCACCGAGGCGGCCTGCTCGCCGCCCATCACCGAGATCTTGGCGTTGGGCCACATCCACAGGAAGCGCGGCGAGTAGGCCCGGCCGCACATCGAGTAGTTCCCCGCCCCGTACGACCCGCCGACCACGACCGTCAGCTTGGGGACGCGGGTGCAGGCCACGGCGGTGACCATCTTGGCGCCGTGCTTGGCGATGCCTCCCGCCTCGTAGTCCCGGCCGACCATGAAGCCCGAGATGTTCTGGAGGAAGACCAGGGGGATGCCGCGCTGGTCGCACAGCTCGATGAAGTGGGCGCCCTTCTGGGCGGACTCGGAGAACAGGATGCCGTTGTTGGCGACGATGCCGACCGGGTGGCCGTGGATCCGGGCGAAGCCGGTCACCAGCGTCTGCCCGAACTCGGACTTGAACTCCTGGAACCGCGAGCCGTCGACCACGCGCGCGATGACCTCGCGGACGTCGTACGGCGTGCGCGAGTCGACCGGGACCGCCCCGTACAGCCCGAAGGGGTCGACCTTCGGCTCCTCCACCGGCTCCACGCTCCAGGGGAGCTCCCCGCGCGCGGGGAGGGTGGCCACGATGGTGCGCACGATGCGCAGCGCGTGCGCGTCGTCCTCGGCGAGGTGGTCGGTGACCCCGGAGGTGCGCGAGTGGACTTCGCCGCCGCCGAGCTCCTCGGCGGTGACGACCTCGCCGGTGGCGGCCTTCACCAGCGGCGGGCCGCCGAGGAAGATCGTGCCCTGGTTGCGGACGATCACGGCCTCGTCGCTCATCGCCGGCACATACGCCCCGCCGGCGGTGCAGGAGCCGAGGACCGCCGCGATCTGCGGGATCCCGGCGCCGGACATCCGGGCCTGGTTGTAGAAGATCCGCCCGAAGTGGTCCCGGTCGGGGAAGACCTCGTCCTGCATCGGCAGGAAGGCGCCGCCGGAGTCGACCAGGTAGAGGCACGGCAGCCGGTTCTCCAGGGCCACCTCCTGGGCGCGCAGGTGCTTCTTGACCGTCATCGGGTAGTACGTGCCGCCCTTGACCGTGGCGTCGTTGGCCACGATCACGCACTCGCGCCCGCTGACCCGCCCGATCCCGGCGATCACCCCAGCTGCGGGGGCCTGCCCGCCGTACATCCCGTCCGCCGCGAGGGGCGCCAGCTCCAGGAAGGGCGAGCCGGGGTCGAGCAGGGTGTCGACCCGGTCGCGCGGCAGCAGCTTGCCGCGCGCGACATGGCGCTCGCGGGCCCGCTCGCCGCCGCCGAGGCGGGCCGCGGCCAGCCGGGCGCGCAGCTCCTCGCCGAGGGCGCGGTGCGCCTCCTCGTTGGCCCGCCATGCCTCGGACGCGGGATCCGCCGCGCTCCCCAGGACCGGTGCCTGCTGCATCGTGTCGAGCCCCCTTGCCCGTACGAAGTCTTCGGCCGGAGCCCTCCGGTGGGATCTCCGACCGGAGTTCCGGAGGTTAATGACCGTTAACTCATTTCGTCCAGGTTAACGAGCGCTAACCGCGTTGTCTAGAATGAATTCTCATGAGCACCCGGACCGATGCCCCCACCCGCCGCGAGCAGATCCTGCGCGAGGCCGCGCGCCTGTTCGCCGAGCGCGGCTTCCACGGCGTGGGCGTCGACGAGATAGGCGCGGCCGTCGGTATCAGCGGCCCCGGCCTCTACCGGCACTTCGCGGGCAAGGACGCGATGCTGGCGGAGCTGCTGGTGGGGATCAGCGGGCGGCTCTACGACGGCGGCCGCAAGCGGGTCGCCGCGGCGGACGGCGGCCCCGAGGCGGTCCTCGGCTCGCTCATCGACGGCCACATCGACTTCGCCCTCGACGACCGGGCGCTCATCACGCTCCACGACCGGGAGCTGGACCGGCTGCGCGACAGCGACCGCAAGCTGGTGCGCCAGCTCCAGCGGCAGTACGTGGAGCTGTGGGTCGCGGTCGTCCGCGAGCTGTACCCGCACGGCTCCGAGGCCGAGGTCCGTGCCGCCGTCCACGCGGTCTTCGGCCTCCTCAACTCCACCCCCCACCTGGGCTCGTACGGGGCGGGGCTGCCGGGGCGCGACGCCACGGAGGCGCTGCTGCGGCGCCTGGCGCACGGGGCGTTCGCGGCGCTCGCGAACTGAAGCGCCACGCGCGCGTGGTCGCGTGTGCGGCAGTGAGTCCCTTGCGCCCGTGGTGGCGTGGGCGGCGGTGTTTCCAGCGGCCCGTGGTCGCGTGGGCGGCGGTGCGTCCGCCCGGCCGTGGTCGCGTGTCCGTTGCGCGGACGACGGCGCCCGGCGCCGCGCGCGGGGGCAGAATGGGGCGCATGCCGATACCCAGCCGTGCCGCTCTCGTCGACCACCTCGTCCGCACCCGTATCGCCGGAGACGTCGCCACCCCGCGCGACAACAACCTCTCCCACTACCGCAAGCTCGCCAACGGCGACCGCCACTACTGGCTGGGCCTGGAGCTGGGCGAGCGCTGGAGCGACGAGCAGGACGTGCTCGCCGTGATGGCCGAGCGCTGCGGCGTCGTCGACGACCCCGGGCACCGCACCGGCCAGGACACCATCGACCCGGAGCTGACGGTCGACGCGCTGGAGCGGATGGCGGCGCGGCTGCGCAAGGCCGTGGCCGGGAAGCAGCGGGTGCTCTTCGCCACCGGCCACCCCGGCGCGCTCATCGACGTGCACAGCCGGGTCGCGGCGGCGCTGCGGGGCGCGGGGTGCGAGATCGTGCGGATCCCGGACGGGGTGCTGGCGGACGACGGCTGTGTGGTGCAGTTCGCCGATGTCGCGCTGTACGAGCGGGGCGCGTCCCTGTGGCACACGCACTCGCCCGCGCCCATGGCGGCGATCCTGGACGCGCTGGAGCGGGAGGGGCGGGCGGTGCCGGACCTGGTCGTGGCGGACCACGGCTGGGCCGGGTGTGCGGCCCAGCGTGGGATCGATGCGGTGGGGTATGCCGACTGCAATGATCCCGCGTTGTTCCTGGCGGAGGCGGAGGGGACGCTTCAGGTCGCTGTTCCGCTGGATGACCATGTGGTCGATCCGCGGTTCTACGAGCCGATGATCGAATATGTGCTGGGGGCGGCGGAGCTGGGGTGAGGGTGTGCCGTGGGGCCCGGGTGCTTGTGTGCGGCCGGGTGGTGGGTTGCTCGCGCCGTTCCCCGCGCCCCTTAACGGGCCGGGACTTCGTGCGCGGGTTGTCTTGGGTTGCTCGCGCCGTTCCCCGCGCCCCTTCGGGGCCCGGTCTTTGGCTGCGGGTTGTCTGTGGCTGAGCGCGCAGTTCCCCGCGCCCCCAGGTACTCAGGGGCGCGGGGAACTGCGCGAGCGACCCAGCACGGTCCGCAGGCGAAAGGAGAGGGCTGGGGCGCAGCCCCGCAGCGCTCAGGGGCGCGGGGAACTGCGCCGCCGGCCCACCACCGGCCCGCAGGCGAAAGAAGGGGGCGCGGGCCCAGCCCGGCCGCGGGGGCCCGGCCGCGCCCGTCCGCCCGGCTCGGGGTGCAGAGGCCTCGCCCGCTAGTTCGGCCGCCCGGGGTGCTCAGGGCCGGGGGACCCTGACTACGCCCTCCTGGACCACCGTCACCGCCAAGCGGCCGTCCTGGGTGTAGATGCGGGCCTGGCCCAGGCCCCGGCCCGCCGAGGCCGAGGGGGACTCCTGGTCGTACAGGAGCCACTCGTCGGCCCGGAACGGGCGGTGGAACCACATCGCGTGGTCCAGGGACGCCCCCACCACGTCCCCGACCGCCCAGCCGCCCCGGCCGTGCGCGAGCAGCACCGAGTCGAGCAGCGTCATGTCGGAGACGTAGGTGGCCAGCGCGATGTGCAGCTGGGGATCGCCCCAGACGGAGTCCGGGGAAGGGTCGTCCGCGAGCTTGCCGTTCGTCCGGAACCACACCTGCGAGCGCGGCTCGCGCGCGGTGCCCACGCTGCCCCACGGCGGCACGTCGACGTAGCGCAGATCGACGGCGGCGCGCGCCTCGACCAGCCGGGCGGCGACGTCCGCCGGCAGATGGCGCGGCAGCATCTCCGCCGCCGTCGGCAGTGACTCGGGGTCGGGCGCGGGCGGCATGTCCACCTGGTGCTCAAGCCCCTCCTCGTACGTCTGGAAGGACGCCGAGAGGTGGAAGATCGGCTGGCCGTGCTGGACCGCGACGACCCTGCGGGTGGTGAAGGAGCGGCCGTCGCGGATGCGGTCGACCATGTAGACGATCGGCGCGCCCGGGTCCCCGGCGCGCAGGAAGTAGGCGTGCAGGGAGTGCGCGAGGCGGTCCTCGGGGACGGTGCGGCCCGCGGCGACCAGCGCCTGGGCCGCGACCTGTCCGCCGAAGACGCGCGGGACGAGCGCCGAGCGGGAGCGGCCCCGGAAGTAGTCCCGCTCGATCTGCTCCAGGTCGAGCAGATCGAGCAGGGCATCCAGAGCCTCGGTCACAGACCCATGTCCTTGGCGATGATCGACTTCATGATCTCGCTGGTGCCGCCGTAGATCCGGTTGACCCGGTTGTCGGCGTACAGACGGGCGATCGGGTACTCGTTCATGAAGCCGTAGCCGCCGTGCAGCTGGAGGCAGCGGTCGATGACGCGGTGGGCGACCTCGGTGCAGAACAGCTTGGCGGAGGCGGCCTCGGCCGGGGTCAGCTCGCCCGCGTCGAGGGCTTCGAGCGCGCGGTCGGCGACCGCCTCGGCGGCGTCCACCTCGGCCTGGCAGGCGGCCAGTTCGAACTTGGTGTTCTGGAAGTGCGCGACCGGCTTGCCGAAGACGGTGCGCTCCTGGACGTAGTTCTTGGCGAACCGGACGGCGGCCTTGGCCTGTGCGTAGGCGCCGAAGGCGATGCCCCAGCGCTCGGAGGCGAGGTTGTGGCCGAGGTAGTAGAAGCCCTTGTTCTCCTCGCCGAGGAGGTCCTCCACGGGGACCTTCACGTCGACGAACGCCAGCTCGGCGGTGTCGGAGGTGCGCAGGCCGAGCTTGTCGAGCTTGCGGCCGATGGAGTAACCCTCGGCCTTGGTGTCGACGGCGAACAGCGAGATGCCGTGGCGGCGGTCCTCGGCGGTGGGCGCGGCGGTGCGGGCGCAGACGATCACGCGGTCGGCGTGGACGCCGCCGGTGATGAAGGTCTTGGCGCCGTTGAGGACGTAGTGCGTGCCGTCCTCGGAGAGCTTGGCGGTGGTCTTCATGCCCGCGAGGTCGGAGCCGGTGCCCGGCTCGGTCATCGCCAGCGCCCACATCTCCTCACCCGAGACGAACTTGGGCAGGAAGCGCTTCTTCTGCTCGTCGCTGGCGAGCATCTTGATGTAGGGCAGGCCCAGCAGCACGTGCACGCCGGAGCCGCCGAACTGCACGCCCGCGCGGGCCGTCTCCTCGTACATGACGGCCTCGAACTTGTACGACTCGATGCCGGCGCCGCCGTACTCCTCGTCGACGCGGATGCCGAAGACGCCGAGCTCGGCGAGCTTGTAGTAGAAGTCGCGCGGCGCCTGGCCGGCGGCGAACCACTCGTCGTAGACCGGCACGACCTCGGCCTCGATGAAGGCCCGGATGGTGTCCCGGAACGCCTCGTGGTCCTCGTTGAATACGGTGCGGCGCACGGACGCTCTCCTTCTGACGGTGGCGGCGGCTGGGCTAAGCGCTTGCTCAGAGTTTGAAAGACGAAGTTACCCGGCGGTCACTCGCACTGTCCAGAGTGAGGCTCAGCACGTCCCGGCGCACTCCGTAGCGCGAGCCACAGCTCCGTGCGGACGTCCATGTCGTCCAGGTCCGCGTCCAGCAGCGCCGCGCAGCGGGCCACGCGCTGGCGGACGGTGTTGCGGTGCACCCCGAGCTCCACGGCCGTCCGGTCCCAGCTGCCGTGCAGCGAGAGCCAGGTGCGCAGGGTCGCCACCAGCGGCTCGGAGAGCGGGGCGAGCAGCGCGCGGGCGTACGCCGCGGCCTCCCGCGGGTCCACCAGCGAGGCGTAACCGCCGGTGCGGTGGCGCACCAGCGCCGACCGGGTGGCCTCGGCCCGGCGCAGGGCCCGCGCCGCCTGGGCGTCGGCGGCGGCCAGCTCCCCGGCCGCGACGGGCGCGCTCACGCCCAGCGTCCAGCCGGGGCGCGCGGCGATCTCCCGCCCTGCGGGGACGAGTACGCGCGCGTGGCCGTCGCCCGCCTCCACCAGCGGGCTGCCGAGGTCGGGCGGGTCCCCCTCCCCGCGCGCGTGGACGACGGTCCAGGGCGCCTCGCCGAGCAGCGGAGCCACCTCGGCCGGGGCCGCGCCGAGCAGCAGTCGCACCAGCGCGGCAGAGCGGGCGGCCTCGCCCGCGCCCTGGCGGTCCGCGGTGAGCAGGGAGAGCAGCACGGAGGCGACCCCGGCGACGGTGTGGTCGCCCGCCTCGCGCCCCTCGGTCACGGTCGCGAGCACCAGGTGCCGCGGCCCGGTCAGGGCGTAGGCGGCGAGGTGCGGGCCCGCGCCGGTGTCGGTGGCGGACGCGGGGGAGCCGGGGGCGGCCGGGGCCACCACCGCCGCCAGTCGGCGCAGCGCCGCCGCCACCTCCGGGGACGGATCCCGCCCCGCCGCCCGCAGGACAACGCCCTCGGGGCCGAGCAGTCCCGCCCAGCCGCCGAGCCGGACCGCGAGCTGGTGCAGGACCGCCGGGACGGGGTCCGGGCGCGACGCCGCCGCGGCGAGCCCCTGCTGGGCCCGGGCGACCCGGCGCAGCTCATGGTGGCGGGCCCGGGTCATCAGCCCCCACACCGCCCGGGCGACCGCCCCGAACGTGGTGGTCGGCGGCACTTCGAGCAGCGGCAGCCCGTGCCGCTCGCAGGCGTCGACCAGGGCCGCCGGGACCGTGTCGTACACCGGGGTGACGCCGAAGCCGAGCGCCGCCGCGCCCGCCTCGGCGACCCGCGCCGCGTACCGCTCCGGTTCGGTGAGCTGCACGCCCGCGGTCAGCAGCAGCTCCCCGCCCAGCAGATACGGATACGGGTCGGCCATCTCCGAGGTGTGCACCCAGTGCACATCCGCCTCGGGCGGCCCGGCGATCCGCCGCAGGCCGAGGCCCGTCCGGGTCAGCAGGGCCGAGAGCGGGACGGGAGTGGTGGGAGGGACGGAGGCGTCCGCCATGGTGGATGAACCCTCCATCATCGGCGTCGGGAGTGGAGGAAACGTACACTTCAGTGTCGCTGTCCGGCGACCTATCGTCGTGGTGAACCGCATGAACCGTGTGAAGTGCGCGAACCGCACAGACCGCACGAATCGCCGAAACGAAGGGCCCTCCCCATGAGCAGCAACGAAACGCCGCGCGGTCCGATCGACTCGTCCCGCGTCCCGCGGTACGCCGGTCCCGCGACCTTCGCCCGGCTGCCCCGTCTCGACGAGGTCGGCACCGCCGATGTCGCGGTGGTCGGCGTGCCCTTCGACAGCGGTGTCTCCTACCGGCCCGGCGCCCGCTTCGGCGGCAACGCCATCCGGGAGGCCTCCCGTCTGCTGCGCCCCTACAACCCGGCGCAGGACGCCTCGCCCTTCGCGCTCGCCCAGGTCGCGGACGGCGGCGACATCGCGGTGAACCCGTTCAACATCAACGAGGCCGTGGACACCATCGAGGCCGCCGCCGACGACCTGCTCGGCACCGGTGCCCGCCTGATGACGCTCGGCGGCGACCACACCATCGCGCTGCCCCTCCTCAGGAGCGTCGCCAAGAAGCACGGCCCGGTCGCGCTGCTCCACTTCGACGCGCACCTGGACACCTGGGACACCTACTTCGGCGCCGAGTACACCCACGGCACCCCGTTCCGCCGCGCGGTCGAGGAGGGCATCCTCGACACCGAGGCGCTCTCCCACGTCGGCACCCGCGGCCCGCTCTACGGCAAGCAGGACCTCACCGACGACGAGAAGATGGGCTTCGGCATCGTCACCTCGGCCGACGTCTACCGCCGCGGCGCCGACGAGGTCGCCGACCAGCTGCGCCAGCGCATCGGCGACCGCCCGCTCTACATCTCCATCGACATCGACTGCCTCGACCCGGCGCACGCCCCCGGCACGGGCACCCCGGAGGCGGGCGGCATGACCTCCCGCGAACTCCTGGAGATCCTGCGGGGCCTGGCCTCGTGCAACCTGGTCTCGGCCGACGTCGTGGAGGTCGCCCCGGCCTACGACCACGCCGAGATCACCTCGGTCGCGGCCTCCCACACCGCCTACGAGCTCACCACGATCATGTCCCGGCAGATCGCGGCGGCCCGCGCCGAAAGCGCGGGACAGACCGGCAAGTGACGTTCACACGTCGCCGGGCGGCCGCCGTGCCGGCCGCCCGGCGACGGGCCCCGCTCCCGGAAGAGGACGCGCAGTGACCCACGACCACCACGACCCGGTGCTCCGGCCCACGCCGCGGCAGACCGAGGCGGCCCTCAACCCGCCGCCCGGCCGCACCGGCGGCGACCTCGTCGTCGAGACCCTGCGGGGGCTCGGCGCCACCACCGTCTTCGGGCTCCCCGGTCAGCACGCGCTCGCCCTCTTCGACGCCGTGGGCCGCTCCGACCTGCGCCTGGTCGGGCTGCGCACGGAGAGCAACGCGGGCTTCGCCGCCGACGCCTACGGGCGGATCACCGGCGAGGCCGCCCCGCTGCTGCTCTCCACCGGCCCCGGCGCCCTCGCCTCGCTGCCCGCCCTCCAGGAGGCGGCCGCGGCCAGCGCCCCGGTGGTGGCGATCTCCAGTCAGGTCCCCACCGAGGGCCTGGGCGGCGGCCGCCGCGGCCATCTGCACGAGCTGCGCGACCAGACGGCGTCCTTCCGGGACGTGGTGAAGTCCGTGCACCCCGTCCGAACCCCCTCCCAGATCCCCTCGGCCCTCGCCGCCGCCTGGGAGTCGGCGCTGACCGCCCCGCACGGGCCGGTCTGGGTGGAGATTCCCGAGGACGTGCTCCTCGCCGAGACCGTGCTCCCCGAGGTCACGGGCGTGGACGCGACCCCGCGCGAACTCGTGCCGCGCCCGGAGCTGACCGCCCTCGCGGCCCACTGGCTCCAGACCGCAGTCCGGCCCGTGATCATCGCGGGTGGCGGTGTCGTACGGTCGGACGCGGCCGGCAAGCTCCGGCAGCTCGCCGAGCGTCTGAACGCCCCCGTCGTCACCACCTTCGGCGGCAAGGGCGCCTTCCCCTGGAACCACCCGCTGTCGCTCCAGTCCTGGCTGGAGGACCGGCACATGACCGACTTCCTGGAGGACGCCGACGTCCTCCTCGTCGTCGGCTCGGGCCTGGGCGAGCTGTCGTCGAACTACCACACGTTCCTCCCCGGCGGCCGGGTCGTCCAGATCGAGGCCGACCTCGGCAAGCTGGAGTCCAACCACCCCGCCCTCGGCATCCACGCCGACGCCCGGCTCGCGCTCCAGGCCCTGCTGGAGACCGTGGGCGAGCGCCCCGACCCGTACGCTCCGGCCCGGGTGCGGCTGGTCCTGGACGAGATCGCGGCCCGTCTGGCCGGGCAGGGCCTGGAGCCGGAGCAGTCCCTGCTGGCCTCGATCCGCTCGGCGCTGCCGCCGCGCTCCCCGTCGTTCTGGGACATGACGGTCCTGGGCTACTGGGCCTGGTCCGCCTTCGACGCCCGGCACCCCAACACCATGCACTCCGCGCAGGGCGCGGGCGGCCTCGGCTACGCCTTCCCCGCCGCCCTCGGCGCGGCCGTCGCCGAGCCCGGCACCCCCGTCCTCGCGGTCTCGGGCGACGGCGGTGCCATGTACTCGGTCGCCGAACTGGCCACCGCCCGCCAGCACGGCCTGGACGTCACCTGGCTCATCGTCGACGACGGCGGCTACGGCATCCTGCGGGCCTACATGACCGACGCCTTCGGCAGCGCCACCGGCACCGAGCTGACCCGCCCCGACTTCGTGGCACTGGCCGAGTCCTTCGGCGTACCGGCCGCCCGCACCACGCCGCAGAGCCTGGCGGAGGACCTCACCAAGGCCCTGGCCGCCCCCGGCCCCTCGGTCGTGGTGCTGCCCGTCGTCCCGCGCATGTTCGCCCCGACCCACCGCTGACGTCTCCGTCCGCCCCTGCCTGTCCGGTATGGGGCGATAGGCGACCGCCGGTGACAGAGCTGTGACAGAGTCCGGCGCCTTTGCCGGGCAACTATCGCGTCCTCGACGAGTCATCTCAGGTGGGCGTACCACGGGGGTGCGCCCACCTGACGATCTCCAGGGGACGGAACCGCTTTGCCCAGACAACCCCGCACCTCCCGCATATCCCGCCGGGCGCGCCGCGGCGCGCTCTCGCTGGCCGTCGCCGCGGGCGTGCTCGCGCCGGTGGCCGTCGCCGCGACGCCGGCCGCCGCGGCGACGACCGTGAGCTGCACCTCCGCCAAGGCCGGTCTCGCCGCCAAGCTGACCAAGGACATCACCGCCGCGCTCAAGGGCCACTCGTCGCTGACGGCCGTGGCGCTGTACGACCGCTCGACCGGCACCAAGTGCGAGCTGCGCGCGACCGACACCTTCGACTCCGCGAGCGTGGTCAAGGCCACCGTGCTGGCGACGCTGCTGTGGGACGCCGGCAACCACCACCGCTCGCTCACCTCCAACGAGCGCGCGCTGGCCACCAAGATGATCACCGCGTCGGACAACGACTCCACGACCGCCCTGTGGAAGCAGCTCGGCACCTCCAAGGTGTCCGCCTTCCTCAAGGCCGCCGGGATGACCCAGACGACGCCGGGCTCCGGCGGCTACTGGGGCCTGACCCGGATCACCGCCCGCGACCAGGCCAAGCTGCTGGCGCTGCTGACCTCCCACAACTCGGTGCTCAGCGACGACGCCCGGGAGTACGAGCTCGGCCTGATGAACCGCGTCCGCTCGGACCAGCGCTGGGGCACCCCCGCAGGTGTCCAGGGCGGGACGACCGTGCACGTGAAGAACGGCTGGCTGTCGCGCGCCACGCACGGCTGGCGGGTGCACAGCATCGGCGCCTTCACCGACGGCGGCCACGACTACGGCCTGGCGGTCCTCACCGAGGACAACAGCACGATGAGCCAGGGCATCAGCACCATCGAGGCCGTCGCCCGCGCCGTCCACGCCGACATCGGCCGCCCGGCCGAGGGCGGCAGGCCCTGGCACAGGCCGACGCGGCCCTCGGTGGCGAGCGAGGCCATCCCGCCGGTGCCCGAGGCACCCGCGGGCCGCGACCTGGTCACGGTGGTCCCGAACCGCTAGTCCCGCCGCGGAGGCGCCCCGTAAAACCCGCCCCGGTCGCAGGACCAGGGGCGGGTTTTTCCGTCGCCGGACGTTGCGGCGGGATGAAATCCGCCGGTGGCGGCGTTGGAGCCTTCCGGCGGAGCGGACACACGGGAGGCACCAGTGGCGGCGGCAGAGCAAGGGTGGGCACGACGGCTCACCGGGTACGCCTGGCGGTACCGGCGAGATGTGGTGCTGGCCCTCGGGTCGTCGCTCGGCGGCATGGCGGTGATGGCTCTGGTCCCGCTGGTCACCAAGGTGATCATCGACGACGTGATCGGCTCCCACACCCGCTCCCTGGCCGTGTGGACGGGCGTGCTCATAGCCTCGGCCGTCGTCGTGTACGTCCTGACGTACATCCGCCGCTACTACGGCGGCCGTCTCGCCCTCGACGTCCAGCACGACCTGCGGACCGAGATGTACGCGACGATCACCAAGCTCGACGGGCGGCGCCAGGACGAGCTCTCCACCGGCCAGGTGGTCGGCCGCGCCACCAGCGACCTCCAGCTCATCCAGGGCCTGCTCTTCATGCTGCCGATGACCATCGGCAACATCCTGCTCTTCGTGATCTCCCTGGCGGTCATGGCCTGGCTCTCACCGCTGCTCACCCTGGTGGCGCTGGCCGTGGCGCCCGCCCTGTGGTTCATCGCCCGGCGCAGCCGCAACCGGCTCTTCCCGGCCACCTGGTACGCCCAGGGCCAGGCGGCGGCCGTCGCGGGCGTCGTCGACGGCGCCGTCTCGGGCGTCCGCGTGGTGAAGGGCTTCGGCCAGGAGGAGCAGGAGACCGGCAAGCTCCGCGAGGTCGGCCGCAGACTCTTCGCGGGCCGGCTGCGCACGATCAAGCTGAACTCCCGCTACACCCCCGCCCTCCAGGCCGTCCCCGCGCTCGGCCAGGTCGCCATGCTGGCCCTGGGCGGCTGGCTGGCCACCCGGGGCGAGATCACCCTCGGCACCTTCGTCGCCTTCTCCACGTATCTGGCGCAGCTCGTCGGGCCGGTGCGGATGCTGGCCATGGTGCTCACCGTCGGCCAGCAGGCCCGGGCGGGCGTCGAGCGCGTCCTGGAGCTGATCGACACCGAGCCGTCGATCGCGGACGGCACCAAGGAGCTGCCCGCCGACGCGCCCGCCACGGTCGAGTTCGACGACGTGAGCTTCGCGTACGAGGACGGGCGCCCGGTCCTGGACGGCTTCTCCCTGGAGATCTCGCCCGGCGAGACCGTCGCCGTGGTCGGCGCCTCGGGCTCCGGCAAGTCCACCGTCTCGCTGCTGCTGCCGCGCTTCTACGACGTCACCCACGGGGCCGTCCTGGTCGGCGGCCACGACGTGCGCGAGCTGACGCTCGCCTCGCTGCGCTCCGCCATCGGCCTGGTCCCGGAGGACAGCTTCCTCTTCTCCGACACCGTGCGCGCCAACATCGCGTACGGCAGGCCCGACGCCACCCAGGAGGAGATCGAGGCCGCCGCGCGCGCGGCCCAGGCGGACGGGTTCATCGCCGGTCTGCCCGAGGGCTACGACACCACGGTCGGCGAGCACGGTCTGACCCTCTCCGGCGGCCAGCGCCAGCGCGTGGCTCTGGCCCGCGCCATCCTCACCGACCCGCGCCTGCTGGTCCTGGACGACGCCACCTCGGCCGTGGACGCGCGCGTGGAGCACGAGATCCACGAAGCCCTCAAGTCGGTGATGGCCGGGCGCACCACCCTGCTCATTGCCCACCGCCGCTCCACCCTCAACCTCGCCGACCGCATCGCCGTCCTCGACGAGGGCCGCCTGGCGGCGCTGGGCGCCCATGAGGAGCTCCAACGCGACTCGGCGCTCTACCGCCGGCTGCTGACCGACCCGGACGAGCTGGGCGCGGTCTCGCCCGGCCACATCGTGCCGGTGGAGGCGGTGGAGGACCGGACCGTACGGGACGAGCTGGACGCCGAGTTCGACGCCGAGCGGGGCATCACGCCCCCGCTGTGGATCCGCGAGGACAAGCCGGTCTCCGCCGCCCCCGGCGGGATGCCGGCCACCCCCGAGCTCCTGGCTCAGGTCGAGGCGCTGCCCCCGGCCACCGACACCCCCGGGATCGACGAGGCCAGGGCCGTGCGGCCCGAGGAGTCCTACGGCCTGCGCCGCCTGCTCAAGGGCTTCGGCAAGCCGCTCTCCGTCAGCCTCGCGCTGGTCGCGGTCGACGCGGGCATGTCCCTGCTGCTGCCGGTGCTGATCCGGCACGGCATCGACCGGGGCGTCACCAGGATGGCGCTCGGCGCGGTGTGGGCGGCGGCGGGGCTGGCCCTGCTGACCGTGGTGATCCAGTGGGCCGCGCAGTTCGGCGAGACCCGGATGACCGGGCGCACCGGCGAGCGCGTCCTCTACAGCCTCCGGCTGAAGATCTTCGCCCAGCTCCAGCGGCTCGGCCTGGACTACTACGAGCGCGAGCTGACCGGCCGGATCATGACCCGGATGACCACGGACGTGGACGCCCTGGCCACCTTCCTCCAGACCGGCCTGGTCACCGCGTTCGTCGCCGTCGTCACCTTCTTCGGCATCATGGTCGCGCTGCTGGTCATCGACCTCCAGCTGGCGCTCGTCGTCTTCGCCACCCTGCCGCCGCTGATCCTGGGCACCTACTTCTTCCGCAGGCAGAGCGTGAAGGCGTACGAGCTGGCCCGCGAGCGGGTCGCCGGGGTCAACGCCGACCTCCAGGAGTCGGTGAGCGGACTGCGGATCGTGCAGGCCTTCGGCCGCGAGCGCGACGGCGCCGCCCGCTTCACCGCCCGCAGCGCCGACTACCGCTCGGCCCGTATCCGCGGCCAGTGGCTGATCTCGGTGTACTTCCCCTTCGTCCAGCTCCTGTCTTCGGTCGCCGCGGCCGCGGTGCTGATCGTGGGCGCCCACCGGGTCGACGCGGGCACCCTGACCACGGGCGCGCTCGTCGCCTACCTCCTCTACATCGACCTGTTCTTCGCTCCCGTACAGCAGCTCTCGCAGGTCTTCGACGGCTACCAGCAGGCGGCCGTCTCCCTCAAGCGCATCCAGGAGCTGCTGCGCGAGCCGACCTCCACGGCGGCGGCCGGGGAGCCGAGGGAGGTCTCCTCGCTGCGCGGCGAGATCGCCTTCGAGGAGGTCGACTTCCGTTACGGGGACGAGGAGGAGGCCCTGTCGGGCGTGAACCTGAGCATTCCGGCCGGGCAGACGGTCGCCTTCGTCGGCGAGACGGGCGCGGGCAAGTCCACGCTGGTCAAGCTGGTCGCGCGGTTCTACGACCCCACCGGCGGCCGGGTCACCGTCGACGGTACCGACCTGCGCGACCTCGACCTCACCGCCTACCGCCACCGCCTCGGCGTCGTGCCGCAGGAGGCGTACCTGTTCGCCGGGACCGTCCGGGACGCCATCGCCTACGGGCGGCCCGACGCCACGGACGCCCAGGTGGAGGCCGCCGCCCGCGCGGTCGGCGCGCACGACATGATCGCCACGCTGGACGGCGGCTACCTCCACGAGGTGGCCGAGCGCGGCCGCAACCTCTCGGCCGGACAGCGCCAGCTGATCGCGCTGGCCCGCGCCGAGCTCGTCGACCCGGACGTGCTGCTCCTGGACGAGGCCACCGCCGCCCTGGACCTGGCGACCGAGGCCCAGGTCAACCAGGCCACCGACCGGCTCACCGGCCGCCGCACCACCCTGGTCGTCGCCCACCGCCTCACCACGGCCGCCCGCGCCGACCGGGTGGTGGTGATGGACCACGGCCGGGTCGTCGAGGACGGCACCCACGACGAACTCCTCGCCCGGGGCGGGCGGTACGCGAGCCTGTGGCGCACCTTCATCGGCGAGGACGAGCCCGCGGCGGTGTGAGCGTCTGAGTACGCGCACACAGACGAATGAGTACCGGGGACGGTCCGCGCGGCGGGCCGTCCCCGGTTGGATCGGGGCATGACCACGAACACCGCGTCCACGCCCGCCCCCGCCCAGCGGCGCTCCCTGTCCCGGCTGCGTACGGCCGCCGTGCTCTCGGCGTTCGGGCTGATCCCGGCCGTCGTCCTGGTGGGGCTGGCCGTGGCCTGTTCCGAGCGGTTCTCCCGGTGTGTGACCTACGCCGACTACTACACGGACTGCGCCTCCCACGGGGCGAGCGGCACCCAGATGAGCTGGGCCCTGTGGGCCGCCGGTCTCGCGTTCGTCTTCGTCCTGGCCGTGCCCGACCGCGCCCGGCACGCCAAGGAACTGCGGACGGCGGGCCTGTGGATCCAGATACTCGCCGAGGCCGTCTTCGTGGCGATGATCGGGAGCAATGCCTGACCGGCCGCCCCGCCCGCCGCGCAACCGCCGGTAGCCTCCGCGCGTCCGTACTCACATACGCTCATGTGACGGAAGGAGGCAAGTGTGTTCGGTGGGGGAAGGCGGGGGCTGCGGGACCGGGCGGGACCGGGCCTGGCGGTCGTGCTGTCGACGGTGGCCCTGGCCGTGCTCGGCCCGGGCGCGGGCAGCGCCGACGCGGCGGCCTCGTGCGGCGGACGGCAGGTCAGGAAGGTCTCGTTCGCCACCGGCGAGCTGCGGGTCTACAAGACGCACGGCTACGCGTGCGCGGTGGCCGTGGCGAAGTCTCCCGGCGCCCGGCGGCAGATGTCGGTGACGATCCAGGCGCGCGGCGGCGGCCCGGTCTCCGACAGCGGCCGGTTCACCCGGCAGGCGGGCCCGGTCACCGTGCACGCCATCAACCGCTGTGTACGGGCCTCGGGCTCGGTGGCGGGCAGGGGCGGCTCGACGGGCTGGATCCTGTGCTGAGACGGCCCTGAGGACAGGATGACAACGCTGCCATGGGCCCGGTGGCACAACTGGGTCTGGTCGCACTGGTGTTGCCCCCGCTAGGTTCACGACGATCGCGTCACGTCGTGACCCCAGGGGAGAGTGCATGCGCAAGACGCTCAGATGGCTTCTTTCACTCGTCGTGCTCATAGGCACGGTGAGCGTGGCGGGAGCCACGGCAGGGGCGGCCACCGCCGCCGAGCCGGACATCAAGGACCGCATCCTGGCGATACCCGGGGTGAGCCTCGTCGAGGAGAAGCCCTACGCGGGCTACCGCTACTTCGTCCTCAACTTCACCCAGCCCGTGGACCACCACCGTCCCGGGGCGGGCACCTTCCAGCAGAGGATCACCCTGCTGCACAAGGACACCAGCCGCCCGACCGTCATGTACACCAGCGGCTACAACGTCTCGACCAACCCCAGCCGCAGCGAGCCGACCCAGATCGTGGACGGCAACCAGGTCTCGGTCGAGTACCGCTACTTCACCCCCTCCCGGCCCGCCCCGGCCGACTGGAGCAAGCTGGACATCTGGCAGGCGGCCAGCGACCAGCACCGCATCTTCCAGGCCCTCAAGCCCCTCTACGGCAAGAACTGGCTGACCACGGGCGGCTCGAAGGGCGGGATGACGGCGACGTACTACAAGCGCTTCTACCCCCGCGACATGGACGGCGTGGTGGCCTACGTCGCCCCCAACGACGTCGTCAACGACGAGGACTCCGCGTACGACCGCTTCTTCAAGACGGTCGGCACCAAGGAGTGCCGGGACAAGCTCCAGGCGGTGCAGCGCGAGGCGCTGGTGCGCCGCAAGCCGCTGGAGGCCAAGTACGCCGAGTACGCCAAGGCCAACGGCTACACCTTCACCACGACCGGCTCCCTCGACAAGTCGTACGAGGCGGTCGTGCTCGACTACGTGTGGGCCTTCTGGCAGTACAGCCTGCTGGCCGACTGCGCGACCGTCCCGGCGGACGCGCCGCACGCCACCGATCAGGCGATCTGGGACACGGTCGACACGATCTCCGGCTTCTCGTTCTACACCGACCAGGGCCTGGAGCCGTACACGCCGTACTACTACCAGGCCGGTACGCAGCTGGGCTCGCCCACCATCGAGCAGCCCTGGCTGCGCGGTCTGAGCCGCTACGGCTACCAGCCGCCGCGCCACTTCGTCCCGCGCTCCATCCCGATGCGCTTCCAGCCGCTGGCGATGGCGCACGTGGACACCTGGGTGCGCCACCACGCCGACCGCATGCTGTACGTGTACGGCCAGAACGACCCGTGGGGCGCGGAGCGCTTCCGTCTCGGGCGCGGGGCGCGTGACTCGTACGTGTTCACCGTCGCGGGCGGCAACCACGGCTCCAAGGTCGCGGGGCTGGCGGCCGGGGAGAAGTCGACGGCGACGTCGGCGATCCTGCGGTGGGCGGGCCTGCCGGCTGCGACCGCCGCAAAGGCCAGGCCGCTGGCGGCCTTCGACGCCCGGCTCGACCGCTCGTCCGTCGAGCGCGAGCCGACGCTGCGGCCGTAGCGCCACGGCTCACAGCCGCCGCGCACACCCCACCCTGTCCCCGCCTCCCGGCAGCCGCACGTACAGCGCCGTCGAGGCGGGGCAGTCGGGGCGGCGCGGCACCGCCGAAGTGACCTTGAACTCGGCGGCGTTGGGGCCCGACCCGTCGCACGGCGTCTCCTTCACCAGGTCCGGCCCCGCGTGGTACACGCAGTCGCCCACCACCGTGTAGGGGCCGCCGCCCATCCCCGGGTCGCCCGGGTGGGGCGCCTCCAGGTTGCGCATACAGGCGTAGCCGGAGGCGCCCTCGCCCCCGATGTACAGGACGAAGTCCGTCTCCGCCGGGCAGCCCGCCGCCCCGGCCGTCCGCGTCCCCTCCCGGCGCACCAGGACCCGGGCCACCGCCCGCTCGCTGGTGCACGCCACCTCGCGGAACGCCCGCCCGCGCGCCGCGCAGTCCCCGGCGCCGAGGAAGGTGGCGCCGAAGGGCGGCGGGACGGACGAGTCCGGGACGGCCGCGGCGCCCGGCTCCTGCCGGCAGCCCGTCAGGAGCAGCGTCCCGGCGCAGAACGCGGCCGAAACGGCCCGAACCAGTCTTGTGGCACCGTACTCGTACATGTCCGACCCCCCGCTCCAGCGTGACCTCTCACGCCGAGAACACGCCAGAGGGCCCGGGGGTTATCTCCGGTACGACAGCCCGTAGCCGATCGGGTACAGCACCCGGGCCGGATCGTCCCCGCGCGGCACCGCCACCGGCAGCCGCCCGGCGGGCTCGGCGCGGCCCGCGACGACCCGTACCGCGGCGCGCAGTTCGACATCGGTCCAGGAGTAGGTGGCGAGCGAGGCCGTGTATCCGCTGAGGTGCGCGATGTCGTACGGGTTGCGGAGCGCGAGGTGCACCACCGGCACACCGCTCGCGCCGAGCGCCGCCACCAGCCGGGCCTGCGCCCCGCCCGCTCCCGCGTTGTAGGTGCCCACGACCACCACGTCCTTGCCGCGCGCCGCCGCCACCGCCGCGTCGATCTGCGCCTGCGAGGGCAGGGTCCCGGTCGGCAGTGCGCTCGCGGTGAAGCCGAGTTCGGCGAAGGCCTCGGCGAGGACGGTCGTCGGGGGCCCGGTCGTCCCGGAGGGGGAGGCCGGGTCGGGGCCCACCACCAGGACGTCGCGGTGCAGGCGGCGGGAGAGCGGCAGCAGTCCTGCCGTGTTGGCGAGCAGGGTCGTGGTGCGCTCGGCCACCGCGTCGGCGGCGGCGAGGTGCGGCCGGGTGCCGACCACCCGGTCCACGGCCTCCCGCGAGACGTACGGGTGGCTGAACAGACCGCGCCGCTCCTTGAGTTCGAGCACCCGCAGGATCGATTCGTCCAGCCGGGCCTCGCTGATCTCGCCGCTGGTGACCGCCGCCATCACGCCGTTCCAGGCCACCGCCAGGTCCGGCGGGTTGAGCAGCTGGTCGGCCCCGGCCTTCAGGGCGAGCACCGGGACCCGGTCGTCGCCGTACTTGTCCCGGACGCCCTGCATGCCCAGCGAGTCGGTGACGATGACCCCACGGTAGCCGAGCTCCTCGCGCAGGATGCCGGTCAGGATCGGGTGCGACAGCGTCGCCGGGTCGTTGGTCGCGTCCAGCGCCGGGAACTGGATGTGCGCGGTCATGATCGAGTCGATCCCGGCGGCGACCGCGGCCCGGAAGGGCGGCGCGTCCAGCTCTTCCCACTGCTTTCGCGTGTGGGTGATCACCGGGATGCCGGTGTGGCTGTCGACCGTGGTGTCGCCGTGCCCGGGGAAGTGCTTGGCGGTCGCCGCGACCCCCGCCTCCTGGTAGCCGCGGACCTCGGCGGCGACCATCCGGGCCACCGCCGCCGGGTCGGCGCCGAAGGAGCGCACCCCGATGACGGGGTTGGCCGGGTTGACGTTCACATCGGCGTCGGGGGAGTAGTTCTGCCGGATGCCCAGCGCGCGCAGTTCGGCCCCGGCGACGCGTCCGAGAGTGCGGGCGTCGCGCGCCGACCCTCCGGCACCGAGCGCCATCGCGCCCGGGAAGAGGGTGGCGGGGCGGCCGACCCGGCACACGATGCCGTGTTCCTGGTCGGTGGCGATGAGCAGCGGTACGGGCGTGGCCTGGGACAGGCCCGCCCGCTGGATGCCGTTGGAGAGAGCGGCGATCTGGTGCGGGTCGCGGGTGTTGTGCGCCCAGGTGAAGTAGATGATCCCGCCGACGTGGTACCTGGCGATCAGCTCGGCGGCGGTGCGGACGCCCAGCTCGCTCAGGTTGGCGTCGATGTCGGCCTGGTCGGGCGCGGTCGCGGAGTGTCCGTACACCCGCATCACGAAGAGCTGGCCGACCTTCTCCGCCAGGGACATCCGGGAGACCAACCGGCGCAGCCGGGCGGCGGGGGCGCGCGGTGTTTCGGCGTACGCGGGGAGCGCGGGCCCCACGGCGGCCGCGGCGGCGCTCGCGGCGGCGCCGGTGAGGAGGGTGCGTCTGGAGGTGCGGTACGACACGGGCACTCCATCCCTAGGTCTGGAAGAAACTTCCAAACCGAACGGATAACCGGAAAGTTATTGCCGGTCAAGGGGGCGCGCACCGCCGGGCCCCGATCCGGGCGGGCGCGCCGAGGAGCGGGACGCCACGACGACACCCGGCCCGGGCGGATCAGCGGTGGACCAGAGCGGCCAGCCGCTCGCGCCCGGCCGTCAGCAGCCCCGGCAGCGCGGCCGCCTCCGGGTACCAGCGCTTCTCGTACTCCCAGCACAGCCAGTCCCCGGCCCCGAGCGGCGCCAGCGCCTGCGCCAGCGGCAGCACCCCGGCCCCGAGCGGCAGCGGCGTGGTGTCCTCGGCCGATGCGATGTCCTTGACCTGGACGTACCCCAGGTGCGGGGCGAGGGCGGCGTACGAATCGGCGGGGCTCTCGCCGCCGAGCCAGGTGTGCATCACGTCCCACAGGGCCCCGGCGGAGGGCGAGCCGACCCGGTCGAGGACGCGCGCGACGGCCGCGCCCGTGCGGTGCGAGTCGTGCGTCTCCAGCAGGACGCGCACCCCCCGCTCGGCGGCGAGCGCGCACACCGAACGCAGCCGCCGCACGGCGATCTCGTCGTCGTCCGGGCCGCCCCGGCCGCCGGGGAAGACCCGCACGTACGGGGCGCCGAGGTCGTGCGCGAGGTCCACCAGCGCCTCGGCCGGCTCGGTGTCGTCGGGGTCGGCCACGCGCGCGTAACCGGCGACGGTGAGCACGCTCACGCCGTGCGCCGCGAACTCCTCGGCCACCGCCGCCCGTTGGCGGGCGTCCAGGCCGGGGTGGACCGGCTCCTCGGGGTGGGCGCGCAGCTCCACCCCGTCGTAGCCGTGCGCGACGGCGAGGCGCGCCACCTCGGCGACGGGCAGGCCCGGCACCCCGAGGGTGGAGAACGCGTACCGCGTCCGCCCGCTCATCGGCCCGCCCGCCCGGCCGGGGCGCCGAGGGGCGCCGCCGGTCCGCCCCGCACCACGGCCGTGAACCGCTCCACCGTCTCCCTCAGCACCGCCACCCCGTCCCGCCCCCACAGCTCCTCGTTGAACAGCTCGACCTCCACCGGGCCGGTGTAGCCCGCCGCGCCGACGCGTTCGTACCACGCCGGGAGGTCGATCACCCCGTCCCCGAGCTGGCCCCGGCCGGTCAGGACCCCGGCGGGCAACGGGGTGATCCAGTCGGCCAGTTGGAAGGAGTGGATCCGGCCGGCCGCCCCGGCGCGGGCCACCGCCGCCGGGGCCAGGTCGTCCCACCAGAGGTGGTAGGTGTCCACGACCACCCCCACCTCCCGCGCCGGGAACCGCTCCGCGAGTTCCAGGGCCTGGCCGAGGGTGGAGACGACACAGCGGTCCGAGGCGTACATCGGGTGCAACGGCTCGATCGCCAGCCGTACGCCCCGGGCGCGCGCGTACGGCCCCAACTCGGCCAGCGCGTCCGCGACCCGCTCGCGCGCGCCGGCCAGGTCCCGGCTGCCCTCGGGCAGTCCACCCGAGACCAGCACCAGGGTGTCGGTGCCCAGCGCCGCCGCCTCGTCGAGCGCCGCCCGGTTGTCGTCCATCGCCCTCGCGCGCGCGAGGGGCTCGCTCGCGGTGAAGAAGCCGCCCCGGCACAGGGTGGTGACGTCCAGTCCGGCGTCCCGCACCAGCCGCGCGGCCGCCTCCACGCCGTACGCCCGCACGGGTTCGCGCCACAGCCCCACACCCGCAACGCCCGCCTCGGCGCAGGCGCGGACCAGGTCGGGCAGCGGGAGCTGCTTCACGGTCATCTGGTTGATGCTGAGGCGGGACAGGGGGGCGTGGCTCATGAGGTGACTCCGTGGACCGTGAGCAGGGCGCGCATCCGGGAGGCGGCCGCCTCCGGGTCCGGGAACAGGCCGAGGCCGTCGGCCAGTTCGTAGGCCCGCGCCAGATGCGGCAGTGAGCGGGCCGACTGGAGGCCGCCGACCATGGTGAAGTGGTCCTGGTGGCCCGCGAGCCACGCGAGCAGGACCACCCCGGTCTTGTAGAAGCGGGTCGGCGCCCCGAAGAGGTGGCGGGCGAGGCCGACCGTCGGGTCCAGGCGCTTGCGGAAGCCCGCCGGATCGGCCGCGTCCAGCGCCCGTACCGCGTCCGTCGCGAGCGGGCCCAGCGGATCGAAGATCCCCAGCAGGGCGTGGCTGAAGCCCTCATCGTCGCCCTCGATCAGCTCGGGGTAGTGGAAGTCGTCCCCGGTGTAGCACTTCACCCCGTCCGGCAGCCGACGCCGCAGCTCCACCTCGCGGCCGGCGTCCAGGAGCGACACCTTCACCCCGTCGATCCTCCCCGCGTGGGCGGCGACGATCGCCAGGAACGTCTCGGTGGCCGCGTCGAGGTCGGCCGAGCCCCAGTAGCCCGCCAGCGCCGGGTCGAACATCGGGCCGAGCCAGTGCAGGATCACCGGCCGCCCGGTCTGCTCCAGCAGCCGTCCGTACACCGCCCGGTAGTCCTCCGGGCCGCGGGCCACCGCCGCCAGCGCGCGCGAGGCCATCAGGACCGCCTGGGCGCCGGCGCCCTCGACGACGGCGAGCTGCTCCTCGTACGCGGCCCGCACCTCGTCCAGTGAGGCCGCCCCCGCCAGCTGGTCGGTGCCCGCTCCACAGGCGATCCGCCCGCCGACCGCGCGGGCCTCGGCGGCCGAGCGCCGGATCAGCTCGGCGGCCGTGGGCCAGTCCAGACCCATCCCGCGCTGGGCGGTGTCCATGGCCTCCGCCACCGCCAGCCCGTGCGACCACAGATGGCGGCGGAAGGCGAGCGTGCTCTCCCAGTCGAGGGCGGCCGGGCCCCCGGGCGCGGTCTCGGCGTACGGGTCGGCGACGACGTGCGCGGCGGAGAAGACCGTACGGGACAGCGGCGGGCCGCCCGGGGCGACGGCGACCGGGTCCGGGCGCGGCTCGTACCGCAGGAGCGTGCCGTCCGCGCGCGGCAGCAGCAGGCTCACAGCACGATCTCCGGCACCGCGAGGCGGCGGCCCTCGGCGGAGGACCGCAGCCCCAGCTCGGCCAGCTGCACCCCGCGCGCGCCCGCCAGCAGGTCCCAGCGGTAGGGGGTGCCGAGTGCCACATGGCGCAGGAACAGCTCCCACTGCGCCTTGAAGCCGTTGTCGAACCCGGCGTTGTCCGGCACCCGCTGCCACTGCGCGCGGAACTCCTCGGTCGCGGGCAGGTCCGGGTTCCACACCGGCTTGGGGGTGGCGGCCCGGTGCTGGACGCGGCAGGTGCGCAGCCCCGCCACCGCCGAGCCCTCGGTGCCGTCCACCTGGAACTCGACCAGCTCGTCCCGGTGCACCCGGACCGCCCAGGAGGAGTTGATCTGGGCGACCGCGCCGCCCTCCAGCTGGAAGATCCCGTAGGCGGCGTCGTCGGCCGTCGCGTCGTAGGGCTTGCCGCTCTCGTCCCAGCGCTGCGGGATGTGCGTGGTCGCCAGCGCCTGTACGGAGGTGACGCGGCCGAAGAGCTCGTGCAGGACGTACTCCCAGTGCGGGAACATGTCGACGACGATGCCGCCGCCGTCCTGGGCGCGGTAGTTCCACGAAGGGCGCTGGGCCTCCTGCCAGTCGCCCTCGAAGACCCAGTAGCCGAACTCGCCGCGCACCGACAGGATCCGCCCGAAGAAGCCGCCGTCGATGAGCCGCTTCAGCTTCAGCAGGCCCGGCAGGAAGAGCTTGTCCTGGACGACGCCGTGCTTGACCTGGGCATCCCGGGCGAGCCTGGCCAGCTCCAGGGCACCGGACAGGCCCGTCGAGGTGGGCTTCTCGGTGTAGACGTGCTTGCCCGCGGTGATCGCCCTGGCCAGGGCCTCCTCGCGGGCGGAGGTGACCTGGGCGTCGAAGTAGATCTCCACGGAGTCGTCCGCGAGCACCGCGTCCAGGTCCGTGGACCAGTGGGCGAGCCCGTGGCGTCCGGCGATGTCCCGCAGCGCGGACTCCCGGCGGCCCACCAGGACCGGCTCGGGCCACAGCACCGTGCCGTCGCCGAGGTCGAGGCCGCCCTGGTCGCGCAGGGCGAGCAGGGAGCGTACGAGGTGCTGGCGGTAGCCCATCCGGCCGGTGACGCCGTTCATGGCGATCCGCACGGTCCGGCGCGCGGACGCCGGGGACGCCGGGGGCGTCGGGCTCGCGGGCATCGGTGGCGTCGGGTGGGCGGATGCCGGTGGCGTCGGATGGGCAGACGTCGGTGTCATCTGAAGTCCCCTTCGTCCCATCGGCCCCCTTCGTTCAGGGGCGCCGGGGGTGGCGGTGATCGAGCGGCGATTCACTGGTAACCGGCGTAGCAAGCGCTTTCTATCGAGGGGGACGCTAGCCTGCGCACAGCGCCGCCGACAAGAGGCGCGCGGCGGACCACTCCACGTGCCCACGAGACGTGCCCGGAGGCAGAGATGACAGCGACCCTGGCGGATGTGGCGGCGCGCGCCCGGGTGTCCCCGGCGACCGTCTCGCGGGTGCTCAACGGCAACTACCCGGTCGCCGCGGCCACCCGCGAACGCGTCCTGCGGGCCGTGGACGAGCTGGACTACGTCCTGAACGGGCCCGCGAGCTCCCTCGCCGCCGCCACCTCCGACCTGGTCGGCATACTCGTCAACGACATCGCCGACCCCTTCTTCGGGATCATGGCGGGCGCCGCCCAGTCCGAGATCGGCGGCAGCCCCGGGCCCCGCGAGAAGCTGGCGGTGGTCTGCAACACCGGCGGTTCGCCCGAGCGCGAACTCACCTATCTCACTCTGCTCCAGCGCCAGCGCGCGGCGGCCGTCATCCTCACCGGCGGCGCCCTGGAGGACCCCGCGCACGCGGCGGCGGTCGCGGCCAAGCTGGGGCGGCTCGCGGAGGCGGGGGCGCGGATCGTCCTGTGCGGACGGCCCCCGCTGGCCCTCACCGGGCCCGGCGGCGAGGCGCGGAGCGCCGGACCGGCCACGGCGACGCTCACCTTCGACAACCGGGGCGGCAGCCGCCGCCTGACGGAGCATCTGCTCGGCCTGGGCCACCGCCGCATCGGCTATGTGGCGGGCCCCGAGGAGCGCACCACGACCCGGCACCGCGTCGAGGGCCACCTCGCGGCGCTCGCGGACGCGGACGTGGCGCCGGGCCCGCTCGTGCACGGCTCGTACGACCGCCGCTCCGGCTATGACGCCACCAATGAACTCCTGCGCCGGGACCCGTCGTTGACGGCCGTCGTGGCCGCCAACGACACGGTCGCGCTCGGCGTCTGCGCGGCCCTGCGGGACCGGGGGCTGTCCGTCCCGGACGGCGTGTCGGTGGCGGGCTTCGACGACCTCCCGTTCAGCGCGGACGCGGTCCCGGCCCTGACGACCGTACGGCTGCCGCTGTACGAGGCGGGGGCGCGGGCGGGCCGGCTCGCGATGGGCAAGGAGCCGGTGCCGCCGGGCGGGATCGCCACGGTGCACGCGGAGCTGATGGTCCGGGGCTCGACGGGACGCACGCGCGCGTAGCGGGGGCGGTGACGGGGCGAGTGGTTCTCCCCAAGGCGGCACGCGCGTACGCGCGCGCGTGGCGGCAGCCGGAGGGGGCTTTTCGGGGGTGCGGCCGGGGCGGAGTTCGCTGACGGATTCCCGCCAGCCGATGGGGGCGCGGCCGAGCAGGATCGTGGGCACGGCCTCCGGTTCGCCCCCTTCGGGGGCAAGGCCGCCACCAAGGGAGACACCCCATGGACCTGCACCTTTCCGGCCGCACCGCGCTCGTCACGGGCGCATCGAAGGGCATCGGCCTCGCCGTGGTGAGCACCCTGCTGGACGAGGGCGCGCGCGTGGTCGCGGTCTCCCGCCGCACCAGCCCGGAGCTGGAGAAGCTGGCCCGGCCCGGCCTGGTCCACGTATCCGCCGACCTCATGGATCCCGCGGCCCCCGCGCGCGTGGTGGCCCGTACGGTCGAGGAGTTCGGTGGGCTGGACGTCCTGGTCAACAACGCGGGCGGCCCGCCGCCCGGCGTGTCCCTGCCGCGCACCTCGTTCCTGGACGCGGACGACCCGGACTGGTCCGCGATCTTCGAGTTCAACCTGTTCTCGGCGGTACGGACGGTCCGCGCCGCCCTGCCGCACCTGCTCGCCGACGGCGGCGGCTCGGTCGTCACCGTCTCCACGGCCCTGGCCCGCCAGCCCGCCGTCGGCAACGCCGAGTACGGATCGGCCAAGGCGGCCCTGACCAACCTCACCAAGGTCCTGTCGGAGGAGTACGCCCCGCAGGGCGTCCGCTTCAACACCGTCTCGCCCGGGGCGGTACGGACCGCGTGGTGGACCGAGGAGGGCGGCGCGGCCGATGTGATCGCGGCCCTGGCGGGCTCGGACCGCGACACGGTGATGGACACCCTGGCGCCGCAGATGATGAACATGGTGACCGGCCGCCTGGTGACCCCGCAGGAGGTGGCCGACGCGGTCGCCCTGCTGGTCTCGCCGAGGTCGGGCAGCACGACGGGGGTGGACCTCGTGGTGGACGGGGGCTATCTCAAGGCGGCGTGAGACCGGACGGCGGCGGAAAGACCCGACTGCCCCCTTTGTCGGTATCTGAAGATTCCGGAAAAATAACTGCCCGCAGTTGTACAACCCTTCTGGCGTGACGGGTGTCTTAGTTGGCGTCGGTGTTCCGGGGAGGGATCCGGGGGGGTCCGAGGGGACGCCGGCAGGGGAGGGAATGGGGAGGGAATCGAGGGGCCCGGTCATACGGACCGGGCCCCCTTGAATGTCCCGCGCGCGGGCCCGTGCGCGTCCCGGACCCGCCGAACGCCCGGGCCGCCCGGGAAAGTTGTCCACAGGCGCTCCGCGGTGTCCGAGGCCCCGGGTAGCGTCGGATCATGTCCAATCTCGCGGTGCTCGAAGGGGTCCTGGAGCGGATCACCTATGCCAACGAGGAGAACGGCTACACGGTCGCCCGGGTCGACACCGGGCGCGGCGGTGGCGACCTCCTGACGGTGGTGGGCTCGCTGCTGGGCGCACAGCCGGGCGAATCCCTGCGGATGGAGGGCCGCTGGGGCTCCCACCCGCAGTACGGCAAGCAGTTCACGGTGGAGAACTACACGACGGTCCTGCCCGCCACCATCCAGGGCATCCGGCGCTACCTCGGCTCAGGCCTCATCAAGGGCATCGGCCCCCGCATCGCCGACCGCATCGTGGAGCACTTCGGCACGGACACGCTCGACGTCATCGAGCAGCAGCCGGGTCGCCTGGTGGAGGTGCCCGGCCTCGGCCCCAAGCGCACCAAGCTGATCGGGGCCGCCTGGGAGGAACAGAAGGCCATCAAGGAAGTGATGGTCTTCCTCCAGGGCGTCGGCGTCTCCACCTCCATCGCCGTGCGCATCTACAAGAAGTACGAGGACGCCTCGATCTCCGTGGTGAGGAACCAGCCCTACCGGCTGGCCGCCGACGTCTGGGGCATCGGCTTCCTCACCGCCGACCGCATCGCCCAGGCGGTCGGCATCCCGCACGACAGCCCGGAGCGCGTCAAGGCCGGCCTGCAGTACGCCCTGTCCCAGTCCACCGACCAGGGCCACTGCTTCCTGCCCGAGGAGCAGTTGATCGCGGACTCGGTCAAGCTCCTCCAGGTCGACACCGGCCTGGTGATCGACTGCCTGGGCGAGCTGGTCGCCGAGGAGGGCGTCGTCCGCGAGGCGGTGCCCGGGCCGCAGGGCGGGGCCGAGCGGGTCAACGCCGTCTATCTGGTCCCCTTCCACCGCGCCGAGCTCTCCCTGGCCGCCCAGGTCGTCCGGCTGCTGCGCACCGGCGAGGACCGGATGCCCGGCTTCCAGGACGTGGACTGGGAGCGGGCCCTGTCCTGGCTCGCCCACCGCACCGGCGCCGAGCTCGCCCCCGAGCAGCAGGAGGCCGTGCGGCTCGCCCTCACCAGCAAGGTCGCGGTGCTCACCGGCGGCCCCGGCTGCGGCAAGTCCTTCACCGTGCGCTCGGTCGTGGAGCTGGCCCGCGCCAAGAAGGCCAAGGTGGTGCTCGCCGCACCCACCGGCCGCGCCGCCAAGCGGCTCGCCGAGCTCACCGGAGCCGAAGCCTCCACCGTCCACCGCCTGCTGGAGCTGAAGCCGGGCGGTGACGCGGCGTACGACAAGGACCGCCCACTCGACGCCGACCTGGTGGTGATCGACGAGGCCTCGATGCTCGACCTGCTGCTCGCCAACAAGCTGGTGAAGGCGGTCGCCCCGGGCGCGCACCTGCTGATGGTCGGGGACGTGGACCAGCTGCCCTCGGTCGGTGCGGGCGAGGTGCTGCGGGATCTGCTCGCCGAGGGCGGCCCGGTGCCACGGGTGCGGCTGACCA
Organism: Streptomyces sp. NPDC026377; assembly: GCF_055567715.1. Classification (NCBI taxonomy): domain Bacteria; kingdom Bacillati; phylum Actinomycetota; class Actinomycetes; order Kitasatosporales; family Streptomycetaceae; genus Streptomyces; species Streptomyces sp. NPDC026377. Next base: position 226,639 of record NZ_JBVHPV010000005.1, on the reverse strand, counting down.
GGATCTTCCGCCAGGCCCAGCAGTCCGGCGTGGTCACCAACGCCCACCGCATCAATTCGGGGGTCCCCCCGCTCACCCAGGGCCTCAGCGACTTCTTCCACTTCGTGGAGGAGGAGACCGAGGACGCCGGGCGGCTCGCGGTGGACGTGGCCGCGCGCCGCATCCCCGCCAAGTTCGGGCTCGACCCCCGGCGCGATGTGCAGGTGCTCGCCCCGATGCACCGCGGCCCGGCGGGCGCGGGCACCCTCAACGGCCTCCTCCAGCAGGCCATCACCCCCGCCCGCCCCGACCTGCCCGAGAAGCGGTTCGGCGGAAGGGTGTTCCGGGTGGGCGACAAGGTCACCCAGATCCGGAACAATTACGAGAAGGGCGAGAACGGTGTCTTCAACGGCACCGTGGGCGTGGTGACCGCGCTCGACCTGGACGAACAGCGGCTGACCGTGCTGACGGACGAGGACGAGGAGGTGGGTTACGACTTCGACGAACTGGACGAGCTGGCCCATGCCTACGCGGTCACGATCCACCGCTCGCAGGGCAGCGAGTATCCGGCGGTGGTGATCCCGGTCACCACCGGCGCGTGGATGATGCTCCAGCGGAACCTGCTCTACACGGCGGTGACCCGCGCCAGAAAACTCGTCGTCCTGGTGGGGTCCCGCAAGGCGATCGGCCAGGCAGTGCGTACGGTTTCCGCAGGCAGACGCTTTACCGCACTCGCTCATCGGCTGTCAGGAGGGCCCTTGGTGGGAAACATCACCTAGGGCTTCCAGAACCGGGGCGAAGGGGGCAGGATGAGCAGGTTGACGGCACTGAGTGCCGCTAATAAGCCCAATGGGCGACCCCGAGTGCACTCTGCTGAGCCAAATGGGGGATGGTAGAGACAGTCAGGGCACCTCGAAGAAGAGGCACTACGTCGGTGAGGGATGACGTGAGCGAGAACGCTAACAACGCTGTAGTACTGCGGTTCGGCGATGGCGAGTACACCTACCCGGTGATCGACAGCACCGTCGGCGACAAGGGCTTCGACATCGGGAAGCTCCGGGCCCAGACCGGTCTCGTGACCCTGGACAGCGGATACGGCAACACTGCCGCCTATAAATCCGCCATTACCTACCTCGACGGCGAGCAGGGCATTCTGCGCTACCGCGGATACCCGATCGAGCAGCTCGCCGAGCGCTCGACCTTCCTGGAGGTCGCGTACCTCCTCATCAACGGCGAGCTGCCGACGGTCGACCAGCAGTCGACGTTCAAGAGCGAGATCACCCAGCACACGCTGCTGCACGAGGACGTCAAGCGCTTCTTCGACGGCTTCCCGCGTGACGCCCACCCGATGGCCATGCTGTCCTCGGTCGTCTCGGCGCTGTCCACCTTCTACCAGGACAGCCACAACCCGTTCGACGAGAAGCAGCGCCATCTCTCGACGATCCGGCTGCTCGCCAAGCTTCCGACGATCGCGGCGTACGCGTACAAGAAGTCGATCGGTCACCCGTTCGTCTACCCGCGCAACGACCTCGGCTACGTCGAGAACTTCCTGCGGATGACGTTCTCGGTCCCGGCGCAGGAGTACGAGCTTGACCCGGTCGTCGTCTCGGCGCTGGACAAGCTGCTCATCCTGCACGCGGACCACGAGCAGAACTGCTCGACCTCCACCGTGCGCCTGGTCGGCTCCTCGCAGGCGAACATGTTCGCCTCGATCTCCGCCGGCATCAGCGCCCTGTGGGGCCCCCTGCACGGTGGCGCCAACCAGTCGGTCCTGGAGATGCTGGAAGGCATCCAGGCCAACGGCGGCGACGTCGACTCCTTCATCCGCAAGGTGAAGAACAAGGAGGACGGCGTCCGGCTCATGGGCTTCGGCCACCGGGTCTACAAGAGCTTCGACCCGCGCGCGAAGATCATCAAGGCTGCCGCGCACGACGTCCTGTCGGCCCTCGGCAAGTCCGACGAGCTGCTGGACATCGCGCTGAAGCTGGAGGAGCACGCGCTCTCCGACGACTACTTCGTCTCGCGCAACCTGTACCCGAACGTGGACTTCTACACGGGTCTGATCTACCGCGCGATGGGCTTCCCGACCGAGATGTTCACGGTGCTGTTCGCGCTCGGCCGCCTGCCGGGGTGGATCGCCCAGTGGCACGAGATGATCAAGGAGCCCGGCTCCCGCATCGGCCGCCCGCGCCAGATCTACACGGGTGAGGTCCTGCGCGACTTCGTGCCGGTCGAGGCCCGCTAGGCGCTTCGCCGGGGTGCGGTGGTCCGGCCGTGGCTCCGCCGTGGCCGGTCGCGCAGTTCCCCGCGCCCCTTGGGGGGTGCCCCCGCCCGGGAGGCGAACCGAGCCTCAAAAACTTACAGAAGCGCCCCGCCCACCAATCCCCCCACGGGTTGGCGGGCGGGGCGCTTCCCCTATACCCGGTGCGGATTCCCCCCACGGGATCCGGCCGGGAGCCCGGCGGTCTGCCGGGGTACGTACGTCACGGGTGGGCCGCTCAAAGCTCCCCGTGGTACGTGCCCCGGCCAACGCGCTGCCTGGAACGTCCCCCAAGACATTCCATGGACGTCCCCCAAGACATCCTCGGCATCGCCCACTTAGACTCCCGAACCGGTCCGATGGTTACCTCATAATCTCTGTGATCTAGCTCTCTTTGTGGAGATCAGGTGAAGGAGCGCAACCGTAGGCTGTTGGTTACCACGAAGACCGAGGAGAACGCCATAGCCGCGCCCGCGATCATAGGGTTCAGCAGGCCCGCCGCGGCGAGCGGAACCGCGGCCACGTTGTAGCCGAAGGCCCAGAACAGGTTGCCCTTGATGGTCGACAGGGTCCTGCGGGAGAGCCGGATCGCGTCGGCCGCCACCCGCAGATCCCCCCGAACGAGGGTCAGGTCGGACGCCTCTATCGCCGCGTCGGTCCCGGTGCCCATGGCGAGCCCCAGATCCGCGGTGGCCAGTGCCGCCGCGTCGTTGACGCCGTCGCCCACCATCGCCACCGAACGGCCCTGCGCCTGGAGGCGCTTGATCACGTCGACCTTCTCCTCGGGCAGCACCTCCGCGTGGACGTCCTCGGCGGCGATCCCGACCCGGGCCGCCACCGCCTCGGCCACCGCCCGGTTGTCCCCGGTCAGCAGCACCGGCCGCAGCCCGAGGCCGCGCAGCATGGCCACCGCCTCGGCACTGGTCTCCTTCACCGTGTCGGCGACGGTCAGCACGCCCCGGGCGGCCCCGTCCCAGGCCACCACGACCGCCGTACGCCCCTCGGCCTCGGCGGCCGCCTTGGCGGCGGCGAGCGGGGCGGGCAGCTCGACGCCCCGTCCCACGAAGACCGTGTGCCCCTCGACCACGCCCTCGACCCCGCGCCCGGGCAGGTTGCGGAAGGACTCGGGGACGGGCAGCTCTCCCGCCCGCTCGACGGCGCCCTCCGCGATCGCGCGGGCGATGGGGTGCTCGGAGGCGTGCTCCAGGGCGCCCGCGTACCGCAGGAGCTCCTTGTCGTCGGCGCCCTCGGCCGCGTACACGTCGTACAGGCTCATCCGGCCCGTGGTGACCGTGCCGGTCTTGTCCAGGACGACGGTGTCGACGCGGCGGGTGGACTCCAGCACCTCGGGGCCCTTGATGAGGATGCCGAGCTGGGCGCCCCTGCCGGTGCCGACCATCAGCGCGGTCGGGGTCGCGAGCCCCAGGGCGCACGGGCAGGCGATGATCAGGACCGCGACGGCGGCCGTGAAGGAGGCGGTGATGTCGTCGGTGGCCAGCAGCCAGCCCGCCAGCGTGCCGAGCGAGACGAGCAGCACGATCGGCACGAAGACGCCGGAGATGCGGTCGGCCAGGCGCTGGACCTCGGCCTTGCCGTTCTGCGCGTCCTCCACCAGGCGTGCCATACGGGCCAGCTGGGTGTCGGCGCCGATCCGGGTCGCCTCGACGACGAGGCGGCCGCCGACGTTGACGGTGGCGCCCGTGACGCCGTCGCCCGCGCTCACGTCGACCGGGACGGACTCGCCGGTCAGCATGGACGTGTCCACGGCGGACGCGCCCTCCACGACCGTGCCGTCGGTGGCGACCGTCTCACCGGGCCGCACCACGAACCGGTCCCCGACCCGCAACTCCGCGATGGGAAGGCGCACTTCGCGCCCCTCCCGCAGTACGGCCACGTCCTTGGCGCCGAGTTCGAGCAGCGCCCGCAGGGCCGCGCCCGCCTTGCGCTTGGAGCGGGCCTCCAGGTAGCGGCCGAGCAGGATGAAGGTGACGACTCCGGCGGCGACCTCCAGGTAGATGGTGGACGCGCCGTCCGCGCGGCTGACGGTGGCGTCGAAGCCGTGGCGCATCGCGGGCATCCCCGCGTCACCGAAGAACAGCGCCCACAGCGACCAGAGGAAGGCGGCGAGGGTGCCCACCGAGACGAGGGTGTCCATGGTGGCCGAGCCGTGGCGCAGATTGGTCCAGGCGGCCCGGTGGAAGGGCAGCGCGCCCCAGACCACGACGGGCGCGGCCAGGGTGAGGCTCAGCCACTGCCAGTTGTCGAACTGGAGCGAGGGCACCATGGCCAGCAGCACCACGGGCGCGGCGAGCAGGGCCGAGACCTGGAGCCGTCGGCGCAGTGCGGCGAGCGCCCGCGCGGCGCGGCTCTCGGCGGCGCCCACTGCCTCGGCCCGTGCGTCGGCCCGTGCGTCGGTGCGGGGCGCGGGCGGCTGCTCCTGCTCCCGCGCCTGTGTCCCGGCCCGCGCCCGCGGTGTGGCCGAGGTGGGTGGCGGGGGCTCCGGCGGGGGCGGCGCGAGTGACTCGGCGGTGTACCCCATCTTGGTCACCGTCGCGACGAGGCCCGCCACCTCGACGCCGTCGGTGAAGGCGACCTTCGCCTTCTCGGTCGCGTAGTTGACGCTGGCCTCGACCCCGTCCAGCCGGTTCAGCTTCTTCTCGATACGGGCCGCGCACGAGGCGCAGGTCATACCGCCGATGGTCAGCTCGACCGTGTTCGTTTCCACGTGGACTCCTGAAAAAGAGACCGGGCCGCACGGCGCGGATGCGCTGGTCGTACGGCCCGGAAGAGGAAGATCGGGCCGCTCAGGCCCGGCCGACCAGCTCGAAGCCGGCCTCGTCGACCGCCGCGCGCACGGCTTCGTCGTCCAGCGGCGCCGCCGAGACGACGGTCACCTCGCCGGTGGCGGCGACGGCCTTCACCGAGCCGACGCCGGCGATCTCGCCGATCTCACCCGACACGGCGCCCTCGCAGTGCCCGCAGGTCATCCCGGAGACCTTGTAGACGGTGGTGACGGAGCCGACCTGGACGTCGGCCGGGCCCTCGCTGTGGCAGGAGCCGGCGGGCGAGCAGCAGGAGCCGGTCGTGCTGGCGGCGGCTTCGGTCTCGGCGGTCATGGACTTCTCCTCTTCGGGGGTACGGATTCCATGGTGCACCAGGGGGTCACGAGAAGGCCGGGACCCGCTGACAGGCTCCACGATATACCCCTGGGGGGTATTAATCCACTACCGGTCCGTGCGGACTCCTCAGTCAGTCGTTGCCCCGGCGGCCCCGGTTCCCGGGGCGGCGGGCGACCCAGGTGCGGATGGTGTCGGCGTACCAGAAGGGCTTGCCGTTCTCGACGAGGTCGGGGGCGGGCAGCAGCCCGTGTTTGCGGTACGAGCGGACCGTGTCCGGCTGGACCCGGATGTGCGCGGCGATCTCCTTGTACGACCACAGTCGTCGGTCGGTCATGGTGGACACCTCCCTGCGTGCGCCGCAGCGGCGGTCTGGCGGCCGTCGGGGGAGCTGGGCGCGGACAGTTGACGATCACTCAGCCTGTGCCCGTTGAACGACGGAGAGTGAAGGCTGGGGTGCGGCTGTCGACCCTCTGTGACGCAAGACCCGCGTAATGGAGACATGTGTGACAGGAAAGGGATGGTTGTGACAGGGGTGACGAATGGGGCGGGCCGGGGGAGTGCCCCGGCCCGCCCCTGGGTCCCGCCCGCTACGCGTACAGCCCCGGCATCTCCCGTGCCGGTTCCACGCGCTCCCGCCCGCCCGAGCGCTGGGCCCGTACGCCCGCCTCGCAGACCACGGCCGCCATGTAGCCGTCCCAGGTGCTCGGGCCCTCGACGCGGCCCCGGCGGGTGGCGTCGACCCACGCCCGCACCTCGCGGTCGTACGCGTCGGCGAAGCGGGCCGTGAAGTCCTGCGGGAGCTCGCCGCCCCAGCGCCCGCCCGCGCGGACGACCGGGCCCGTCCCGGCGCCGACGGAGGCGGCCCCGCGCTCGCAGACCGCCTCGCAGCGCACCTCGTACCCGAAGCCGCAGTTGACGAAGATCTCGACGTCGACGACCGCGCCCCCGGCCGTCTCGAAGAGCACCAGCTGCGGGTCGCCCAGGCCCTCGGGGACGTACGAGGAGGGGCGCGGGCGCAGCACCTGGACGGCGGTGAGCTCCTGGCCGAGCAGCCAGCGTGCCGCGTCGGCCTCGTGGACCACGGAGTCGCGGATCAGCATCTCGGTGGTGAAGAACGAGGGGGAGGAGGCGTTGCGGTGGCGGCAGTGCAGGAACAGCGGGCGACCGAGCCCGCCCTCGTCGAGCAGCGCCTTCAAGCGGGTGAACTCCGCGTCGTAGCGCCGCATGAACCCCACCTGCACCAGGCGCCGTCCCAGCCGGGTCTCGGCCTCCAGGACCCGCAGGGCTCCCTCCGGGTCCGGCGTGAGCGGCTTCTCGCACAGCACGGGCAGCCCGCGCCGGAACGCCTCCAGGAGCGCGCTCTCGTGGGCGGGCCCCGAGGAGGCGATCAGGACCGCGTCCACGCCCGGTGCGGCCATCGCGGCGGCCGGGTCGGTGTGGGCGGTGCAGCCCTCGACCGGGCCCGCCACCTCCCTGGCGCGCTCGCCGTCGATGTCCGCGACGGCGGCGACCCGGGCCCCGCCGGTCACGGTGGTGAGGCGGCGCACATGGTCGGCGCCCATCTTCCCGGTGCCGATGACGGCGATCCCGAGCGGTGCGGAGGCCATCGCGTCACGCCCCGCAGGAGCGCAGGAACGCGCGCGTGCGTGTGGCGATCGGCAGCGGGCGGTCCGGGTCGCACGGGTACATGTCCTGTTCCACGATCGCGAACAGGTCCACGTCGAGCGCCTGGGCGGCGGCGAGGACCGGTTCGAGGGCGGGCACCCCGGCGGGCGGCTCGCACATCACCCCCCGGGCGACGGCGGGCCCGAACGGCAGCCGTTCGGCGTGCACCCGGGCCAGGACGTCCGGGTCCACCTGCTTGAGGTGGAGGTAGCCGATCCGCTCCCCGTAGGTCTCGATCAGCTCGACGCTGTCGCCGCCGCAGTAGGCGTAGTGCCCGGTGTCCAGGCAGAGGCTCACCAGATCGGGGTCGGTGGCGTCGAGGAAGCGGGCCACGTTCTCCTCGCTGTCGATGTGGGTGTCGGCGTGCGGGTGCACCACGATCCGCAGCCCGTAGCGCTCGCGCACCTCCCGGGCGAGCCGCTCGGTCTGCTCGGCGAGGTCGCGCCACTGCGCGGCGCTGAGCGTGGAGCTCTCCAGCACCTCGCCCGTCCTGTCGTCCCGCCAGAACGCGGGGATGACGACGAGGTGGCCGGCGCCGGTGGCCCGGGTCAGCTCCGCCACGTCCGCCACGTGCTCCCAGGTGGTGTCCCACACGGCGGGGCCGTGGTGGAGCCCGGTGAAGACGGTCCCGGCCGAGACACGCAGGTTCCGGCGCGCGGTCTCGTCGGCGAGGCGCGCCGGGTCGGTGGGGAGGTAGCCGTACGGTCCGAGTTCGATCCACCCATAGCCGGCCTCCGCGACCTCGTCGAGGAAGCGGGTCCAGGGGACCTGGCGGGGGTCGTCGGGAAACCAGACGCCCCAGGAGTCGGGGGCCGAGCCGATCCGGATACGAGTCTTGGCCGTCGTCATGGGAGCAGCCTTCCGGGGGCGCCGGAACGGTGTCAAGGCTACGTCCGAATGTCAGGACAAAAGATTGACAGGGCCGGTCCGGGGCCGCTAGACCTGGGACGGCCGAGGGTCACCGATGAAGGGGGCGTGCATGGAGGCGGTTCCGTACGACGTGATCACCATGGGGCGGATCGGGGTGGACCTCTATCCCCTCCAGACCGGCGTGCCGCTCGCGAAGGTGACGTCGTTCGGCAAGTTCCTCGGCGGCTCGCCGTCCAACGTGGCGGTCGCGGCGGCCCGGCTCGGGCGCCGCACGGCCGTGGTCACCGGCACCGGCGAGGACCCCTTCGGGGCGTATCTGCGCGAGGAGCTGGGCGCGTTCGGGGTCGACGCCCGCTGGGTGAAGAGCGTGCCGGGCCTGGCGACCCCGCTCACCTTCTGCGAGATCTTCCCGCCCGACGACTTCCCGCTGTACTTCTACCGCGCCCCCAAGGCACCCGACCTGGAGCTGTACGAGGCCGACCTCGACCTGGACGCGATCCGCGCGGCGCGGATCTTCTGGGTCACCGGCACCGGCCTGAGCGCCGAGCCGAGCCGGTCCACCACGCTGGCGGCGCTCGCGGCCCGGGCGCGTGTGGGCACCACGGTCTTCGACCTCGACTGGCGGCCCATGTTCTGGGGGGACCCCGAGGAGGCGCGCCCGTACTACCGCGAGGCCCTGCGCCACGCGACCGTCGCCGTCGGCAACCTCCAGGAGTGCGCGGTGGCCACCGGCGAACGCGAGCCGCACGCCGCCGCCCGGGCACTGCTCGCGGCCGGGGCCGAGCTCGCGGTGGTCAAACGAGGGCCCGAGGGGGTGCTCGCCCTCCACCGGGACGGCGGCGCCGCCGAGGTGCCGCCCGTCCCCGTCGAGGTGGTCAACGGGCTGGGCGCCGGGGACGCGTTCGGCGGGGCGCTCTGCCACGGTCTGCTGTCCGGCTGGGACACCGGACGGCTGATGCGGTACGCCAACGCCGCCGGGGCGATCGTCGCCGCCCGCCTCGCCTGCTCCTCCGCGATGCCGTACCCGGCCGAGGTCGAACGCGTCCTGGCGGGGGGAGCGCCGTGAGCGTCCGCGTCAGCCCCGGCGAGCTCGCCCGGGTCCGCACCCGCCACCCCGAGGCCGTCGCCGAGGCGGCGGCCCGGCGCGCCCGGCGCCCGCTGGTCCGGGGCTCCGGGCGGCTGCTGATCGTCGCGGCCGACCACCCGGCCCGGGGCGCGCTCGCCGTCGGCGACGACGCCTTCGCCATGGCCGACCGGTCCGTCCTGCTGGAGCGGCTCTGCCTGGCGCTGTCGCGGCCCGGGGTCGACGGGGTGCTCGCCAGCGCCGACATCCTGGAGGACCTGCTGCTCCTGGGGGCTCTGGAGGACAAGGTCGTCATGGGGTCGATGAACCGGGGCGGCCTCGCCGGGTCCGCCTTCGAACTGGACGACCGCTTCACCGGCCACCGCGCCCAGGACCTCGCCCGGCTCGGCTTCGACGCGGGCAAGCTGCTGCTGCGGCTCGACTACGAGGACCCCGGCTCGCTCGACACGCTGCATTCGGCTGCCCGCGCGATCGACGCGATGGCGGAACGTCGGCTGCCCGTCTTCGTGGAGCCGTTCATCTGTCACCGGCGCGACGGACGGTTGCGCAACGATCTGGGCGCGGACGCCGTGACGCGCTCGCTCGCCATCGCCTCCGGTCTGGGCGGCACCTCGGCGTACACCTGGCTGAAGGTGCCCGTCACCGAGGACCCCGACGACATGGCCCGGGTGATGGCGACCACCACCCTGCCCGCCGTGCTGCTCGGCGGGGACACCGGCAGCACGCCGGGGGAACAGGAGGCGGCGTACGAGAAGTGGCGCGGCGCGCTGCGCCTGCCCACCGTGCAGGGGCTGGTGGCGGGGCGCACCCTGCTCTATCCGGCCGACGGGGACGTGGCGGGCGCGGTCGACATCGCCGCCGGGCTGCTGAAGGGGTAGGGATCGGGCATGGACGCGCACAAGGACGAGCTGTTCGTACGGGCCGGATCCGCCTCCACGGGGGCGTACGCCCTGGACATCGGCCCCGAGCGGGCCGGCTGGGGGTACTCGGCGCTGCGGATCCTGGAGCTGGCACCGGGCGGGGAGCATGACTTCGCGACCGGCGACAGCGAGTGGATCCTGCTGCCCCTCCAGGGTGGCTGTACCGTACATGTAGAAAGCCGGACCGAGGGCCGCACCGAGGACCGGCCCCTGGAACTGCGGGGCAGGGAGAGCGTGTTCGCCGGAGTCACCGACTTCGCGTACCTCCCGCGTGACGCCCACGCACAGATCGCCTCCGGCGCGGGAGGCCGTTTCGCCCTGGCAGGAGCGAGGTGCGAGCGCCGACTCCCCGCTCGCTGCGGCCCCGCGCCGGAGGTACCCCTGGAACAGCGCGGCTCGGGCGTCAGCGCCCGCGAGATCCGGGGGTTCGCCGCCGCCGACGCCTTCGCCTGCGACCGGCTCATCGCCGTCGAGGTGATCACCCCGGGCGGCAACTGGTCCTCCTATCCGCCGCACAAGCACGACGAGCACGTGCCCGGGCGGGAGTCGGTGCTGGAGGAGATCTACTACTTCGAGTTCGCCGCCCCGAACGGCTTCGGCTACCAGCGCGTGTCGCCCTCGCGCCCGGGCGGCGCCGAGGTGCTCGCCGAGGTCCGCACCGGCGACGCCGTCCTCGTCCCCGACGGCTGGCACGGGCCCTCGATCGCCGCGCCCGGACACCCCATGTACTACCTGAACGTGATGGCGGGCCCGGGCGCGGAACGCGAGTGGCGCATCAGCTTTCACCCCGACCACACCGACCACACAGGGGTTTACCGATGAGCGGTACGACCAGGCGTCTGACCACCGCGCAGGCGCTGCTCGCCTTCCTCGCCCGCCAGTACACCTCCCGTGCCGGGACCGAGCAGCGTCTGATCACCGCCGCCTGGGGCATCTTCGGCCACGGCAACGTCGCCGGGATCGGTCAGGCGCTCCTGGAGCCCGGCAGCGACATGCCCTACCACCAGGGCCGCAACGAACAGGCCATGGTGCACGCGGCCGTCGGCTACGCCCGCCAGTGCGGGCGGCTCTCGGCGCACGCGGTGACCACCTCGATCGGGCCGGGCGCCACCAACCTCGTCACCGGCGCGGCCCTGGCGACCGTCAACCACCTGCCCGTGCTGCTGCTGCCCGGCGACGTGTTCGCCGCCCGCCCGGCCGATCCGGTCCTCCAGCAGCTCGAAGTCCCGTACGCGGGCGATGTGTCGGTCAACGACTGCCTGCGGCCCGTCTCGCGCTACTTCGACCGGATCACCCGTCCCGAGGCGCTGATCCCGGCCGCGCTCGCCGCGATGAGCGTGCTCACCGACCCCGCGAGGACCGGCACGGTCACCCTGGCCCTGCCGCAGGACGTACAGGCGCAGGCGTACGACTGGCCCGAGGAGTTCTTCCGGCGGCGGGTGTGGCACGTACGGGCCCAGGAGCCGGACCCCTGCGAGCTGGACGCGGCCGTCGGTCTGCTGCGCGCCGCTCGCCGGCCGCTGGTCGTCGCGGGTGGCGGCGTCCACCACGCCCGCGCCGAGGAGGCGCTGCGCCGCTTCGCCGAGCGGACCGGCATCCCGGTCGCGTCCACCCAGGCGGGCAAGGGCTCGCTGCCCCACGACCACCCGTGCGACGTGGGCGGCATCGGTCACACCGGCACCGCCACGGCCGACGCGCTGGCCCGTGAGGCCGATGTCGTCCTCGGTGTCGGCACCCGCTGGACCGACTTCACCACCGCCTCCTCGACCCTCTTCCAGAACCCCTCGGTCCGGTTCGTCGGGCTCAATGTGAACGGCGCCGACGCCCACAAGCTGGGCGCGCTCCAGCTCGTCGCGGACGCCCGCGCGGGCCTCGAAGCCCTGACGCGGGCCCTCGAAGGGCACCGCGTCGCGCCCGCCTACCCGGCCGCCTACGGCGAGGCCAAGGCGGCCTGGGAGGAGCGGGTCACCGCCGCGTACACCCCCGGGGACGAGGACGCCCGCCCCACCCAGGCCCAAGTCCTCGGTGTCCTGGACACGTTGGTCACCGGCGACGACATCCTGATCAACGCGGCGGGCTCGCTCCCGGGCGATCTGCACAAGCTCTGGCGCACCCGCTCGCGCGACCAGTACCACGTCGAGTACGGCTACTCCTGCATGGGATACGAGATCCCGGCGGCGATCGGCGTGGCCCTCGCCGCGCCCGGCCGGCCGGTGTGGGCGCTGGTCGGCGACGGGACGTATCTGATGAACCCCACCGAGATCGTCACGGCGGTGCAGGAGAACCTCCCCCTGAAGGTGGTGATCCTCCAGAACCACGGGTACGCCTCGATCGGCGGCCTCTCGGAGTCGGTGGGCGGCGAGCGCTACGGCACCGCCTACCGCTTCAGGGCGCCCGACGGAAGCTTCACGGGCGAGCCGCTGCCGGTCGACCTGGCGGCCAACGCGGCCTCCCTCGGCATGGCCGTGCTGCGCCCCAAGACCATTCGTGACCTGCGCGAAGCTCTCGCGAGCGCCCGCGCGGCGGACCGCCCCACATGTGTCTACGTCGAGACCGAAACGGCAGACACAGTGTCGGGCCCGCCCCCGGCGCAGGCGTGGTGGGATGTTCCCGTGGCCGAGACCGCGACCCGCTCGTCGGCGGTCGAGGCGCGCGAGGAGTACGACCGGCAAGTCGCAGCCCGACGCCGCCATCTCTGAAGGAGTTTCCTGCCATGACGAAGACCGTCAACCACTGGATCGGTGGTAAGCCCGTCGAGAGGGCTGCGGGCGCCTCCGGTTCGTACGGCCAGGTCACCGACCCCGCGACCGGGGCCGTGACCACGCGGGTCGCCTTCGCGAGCGTCGAGGAGGTGGACGCGGCGGTCGCGGCCGCCCGCGAGGCGTACACCACCTGGGGCCAGTCTTCGCTGGCTCAACGTACGGCGGTGCTCTTCAAGTTCCGCGCTCTGCTGGACGCCAACCGCGACGCGATCGCGGCGCTGATCACCGCCGAGCACGGCAAGGTGCACTCCGACGCGCTCGGCGAGGTCGCGCGCGGCCTGGAGATCGTGGACCTGGCGTGCGGCATCAGCGTCCAGCTCAAGGGCGAGCTCTCCACGCAGGTCGCCAGCCGGGTGGACGTGGCCTCGATCCGCCAGCCGCTGGGCGTCGTCGCGGGCATCACGCCGTTCAACTTCCCGGCCATGGTGCCGATGTGGATGTTCCCGCTCGCCATCGCCTGCGGCAACACCTTCGTCCTCAAGCCGTCCGAGAAGGACCCCTCGGCCTCGATGAAGATCGCGGAGCTGCTGAGCGAGGCCGGGCTGCCCGACGGCGTCTTCAACGTCGTGCACGGCGACAAGGCCGCCGTGGACCGCCTCCTGGAGCACCCGGACGTGGCCGCCGTCTCCTTCGTCGGCTCCACCCCGATCGCCCGCCACATCCACACCACGGCGGCCGCTCACGGCAAGCGCGTCCAGGCACTCGGCGGCGCCAAGAACCACATGCTGGTCCTGCCGGACGCCGATCTGGACGCGGCGGCCGACGCCGCCGTCTCGGCCGCGTACGGCTCGGCGGGGGAGCGCTGCATGGCCATCTCGGCGGTCGTGGCGGTCGGCGCCATCGGCGACGAGCTGGTGGCGAAGATCCGCGAGCGCGCCGAGAAGATCAGGATCGGTCCCGGCACCGACCCGGCGTCCGAGATGGGCCCGCTGATCACCGCCGCCCACCGCGACAAGGTCGCCTCCTACGTCACCGGCGCCGCGGCCCAGGGGTGCGAGGTCGTCCTCGACGGCACCGGGCACACGGTGGAGGGCTACGAGAACGGCCACTGGATCGGCCTCTCGCTGCTCGACAAGGTGCCCACGTCCGCCGACGCCTACCGGGACGAGATCTTCGGCCCGGTGCTGTGCGTGCTGCGCGTGGAGTCGTACGAGGAGGGCCTGGCGCTCATCAACGCCTCGCCGTTCGGCAACGGCACCGCGATCTTCACCCGCGACGGCGGCGCGGCCCGTCGCTTCCAGCTGGAGGTCGAGGCCGGGATGGTCGGCGTCAACGTGCCGATCCCGGTGCCGGTGGGCTACCACTCCTTCGGCGGCTGGAAGGACTCGCTCTTCGGCGACCACCACATCTACGGCAACGACGGCACGCACTTCTACACCCGCGGCAAGGTCGTCACCACCCGCTGGCCGGACCCCTCCGACGCCCCCGCCGGCGTCGACCTGGGCTTCCCGCGCAACCACTGATCCGCGACCCCTGATCCACGGCCCGGCCCCACCCAGGCCCGGCCCCCGAAGCGGCCCGTACGGTTCCCCCACCGTGCGGGCCGCTGCCATGCCCGGCGCCGCCGCGCACGGCGAGCCCCCGGACGCGGGCCGGGCACACCGGCTGACGCGAGCTGGTGACCGGGGGTAACCACAGGGGCGGCACGGGGTGCCAGGGGTGTTCCGGTATACGGGATCGGGCAAAATTTTTCGGCGCGGAGGCTGCGGTTCCCGTACCGGTCGAACATTGCGCCTTTGTTGCGCTCTTAACGCCGTATCAGTGCCCCAGGTGTGCCGGAACGACGAATTCCGTAGGTGAACAGCTATTGACCTGCGGATCGAGTGGAGATTGAAATGGCGCCCCGGGAGCGACCCACCACTCACCACCGGGGCCGGACGGGCCCCGGAGCACCACCCGGAGGTCGATAGCGCTCCCCGCTCACACCCCACCCCGCCGATCGGACGCACCTCGATGACCGAAACGCTCAGCCCGCCCCACGTCCTCTCCCCGGCCACGGGCGAAGCCCCCAAGAAGCTCAAGCGTTCCATCGGCGTCGTGGGCGGCACCCTGCTGACGCTCTCCTGCGTGACGCCCGCCTCCACCCTCTTCGTGGTCGTGCCCGACCTCTTCTCCAGCCTCGGCACCTACACCGCGCTCACCATCGCCATCGGCTCGCTGCTCTGTATCGGCGTCGCCTTCTGCTACTCGGAGCTGGGCACCCTCATCCCCAGCGCGGGCGGCGAGTACGCGATGGTCTCCACGCTCGCCGGACGGCTCGCGGGCTGGCTGGTCTTCGTCCTCTCGCTGCTCGTCGTGATGATCGTTCCCCCGGTCATCGCCATGGGAACGGCCGACTACCTGGCCCCGCTCGTCCACATCCCCGCCCCCGTCGCCGGCGGCGGCGTGATGCTGCTCGCCACCCTCGCGGGGCTGCTCGACCTGCGGGCCAACGCCTGGATCACCGGTATCTTCCTGGTCCTCGAAGTGGTGGCCGCGGCCCTGGTCGCCGTCCTCGGCTTCGCCCACGGCGAGCGCGGCGCCTCCTCCCTCGTCCACGGCACGGTCGCCGGGGACGGCGGCGGCCACTCCACGGTCACCGCGATGATGGTCGTCTCCGGCCTCGCCATCGCCCTCTTCATCACCCAGGGCTTCTCGACCGCCGTCTACCTCTCCGAGGAGCTGGAGCACCCGCGCCGCAACGTGGCCCGCACCGTGCTCGCCACCCTCGCCATCTCGACCGCCGTCATCCTCGTCCCCGTCGTCGCCATCACCGTGGGCGCCCCCGACCTCGCGGCCCTCGCCTCCGGCGACATCAGCGGGATGGTCACCGCCTGGTCAAACTCGGCCGTCGGCACCTTCGTCAGCCTCTGCGTGGCCCTCGCCATCGTCAACGCGGGCATCGTGATGGTCATCCAGAACTCCCGCGTCCTGTTCGCCTCCGCCCGCGACAAGGCCTGGCCCGAGCCGGTCAACCGCGCCCTGTCCCGCCTCGGCCGCTTCGGCTCCCCGTGGGTGGCCACCCTCCTGGTCGGCGTCCCCGGCGCCGCCCTGTGCTTCGTCAACCTCGACACCCTGTACGGCGTCACCGGCGTCTCGGTCACCGGCATGTACCTGCTGGTCGCCGTCGCCGCCCTGCTCAGCCGCCGCGGCGGGCACCGCGAGACCGCCGCCTGGCGGATGCCGCTGTGGCCCGCGGTCCCCGTGGTCCTGATCGCCGTCCTCGCGTACATCCTCACCCAGCAGGAGACGCGCTACCTGCTGTGGACCGGGGGCATCACCGCCGTCGCCACCCTCTACTGGGCGCTCTACCTGCGCCCGCGCCGCGAGACGCGGTGGCTGGTGAGCATCCCGGAGGACGAGCAGGCCTGACGCCGCCCGAAGGCGGAGCCTGTCCGGATCCGGTGGTCGTTCCACGGGACGCAACGGGCTTGCTCCGCCTAGGGTTTGGGGTATGAATGCCGCACCCATACCTCTCGACCACGACTTCTACTGCGCCGAAATCCTTCGCCAGACCGACGCGTTGCGGTCCCACCTGACCGGCGCCGACCTCTCCGCCACCGTACCGACCTGCCCCGACTGGACGGTGAGGCAGCTCGCCGTCCACGTCGGCGGCTCCCACCGCTGGGTCGCCGAGATCGTCCGTACGAAGGCCACCGCCGCCGTCCCCCAGGAGGACGTGCCCGCGTCCGACGGCCCCGAGAAGGACGAACCGGAGGCGCTGGACGCCTGGTTGGCCGAGGGCGCGGCCCTGTGCGCGGACACCCTGCGCACGGCCGGGGCCGACCAGGCGACCTGGTCCTGGACGGGCGAGGCCACCGCCGGGTTCTGGGCGCGCCGGATGACCCACGAGACGGTCGTCCACCGCCTGGACGCGGCCCTCGCGGTGGACGCGGAGTACGTCCTCGCGCCGGAGGTCGCCGCGGACACGATCGACGAGTGGCTGGAGATCGTCACCTACGTCCAGGCCGCCAAACTGGCCCCGGCCGCCGCCGAACTGCGCGGCCCCGGCCGCACCCTCCACCTGCACGCCACGGACGCCCCCGGCGCCGAGTGGCTGATCGAACTGGGCGAGGACGGGGTGAGCTGGCGGCGCGCCCACGAGAAGGCCACGGTGGCCCTGCGCGGCCCGCTCACCGACATCCTGAGCGTCTTCTACCGGAGGCTGCCCGCCGACAGCCCCCGGGTCGAGGTCCTCGGCCACGCCGAGCTCCTGGACTTCTGGCTGGAGCGGGCCTCCTTCGGCTGACCGCCCGCAGGGCCGCCGCCGGGCCGTCTCGGGCGCCCGTTCCCGTACTCCCGTCGCGGTACGGGAACGGCCGCCCGTACGCCGCGAGTACACCCCGGCCTCCACCTGGCGGCAGGTCCGGTTGTCGGACCCGGCGCTTACGGTGGAGGCATGAGACTGCGCAGACCTCGTGGGAGGGCGGCGGCCGGGGTGGCCGCCGCCCTCGTGGTGCTCGCCGGAGCCGGCGTGTGGACGGCCACCGGCGCCGGCGGCGCGCCCGCGGTGCACCAGGAGGACCGGGTGATGGAGATGCCCGGAGCGAAGATCGACACGTCGTACTTCACGGCGGGCGACGCCAAGGACAAGCGCCCCGCCGTCCTGCTGGGCCACGGCTTCGGCGGCAGCAAGGACGACGTCCGTGGCCAGGCGCGCGACCTCGCCCGCGAGGGCTACGCGGTCCTGACCTGGTCCGCGCGCGGCTTCGGCGACTCCACCGGCGAGATCGGCCTCAACGACCCGGCGTTCGAGGTGAAGGACGTCTCCCGGCTCGTCGACTGGCTGGCGAAGCGCCCGGAGGTGCGGCTCGACGCGGCGGGCGACCCGCGCGTCGGCGTCACCGGCGCGTCCTACGGAGGCGCGATTTCCCTCCTGGCCGCCGGGTACGACAAGCGGATCGACGCGATCGCCCCCCAGATCACCTACTGGAACCTGGCGGACGCGCTCTTCCCCGACGGCGTCTTCAAGAAGCTGTGGGCCGGGGTCTTCTTCTCCACCGGCGGCGGCTGCAAGACCTTCGAGAAGCAGCTCTGCGAGATGTACCAGAGGGTCGCGGTCAGCGGCAGGCCGGACGCGCAGGCGCGCGACCTGCTCGCGGCCCGCTCCCCGTCCGCAGTCGGCGACCGCGTCAAGGTGCCCGCGCTGATCGTCCAGGGGCAGAACGACTCCCTCTTCCCTCTCGGCCAGGCCGACGCCATGGCCCGGCGGATCCGCGCCAACGGCGCCCCTGTCGCGGTCGACTGGATCACCGGCGGCCACGACGGCGGCGACCGCGAGTCCGGGCGGATCACGGCCCGGATCACCTCCTGGTTCGACCGCTACCTCAAGGACGACGAAGGCGCCTCCACCGGCCCCGCCTTCCGGGTCACCAGGACCGGTGGCATCAGCTCCACCGACGGCGCCGCCCAGCTGCGCGGCGCCACCAGCGGCAGCTACCCGGGCCTGGCGGACGGCACGCGCGCGGTGAAGCTCACCGGCCGCGAGCAGACCTTCGAGAACCCGGCGGGCGCCGCCCCGCCCGCCATCTCCGCCGTGCCCGGCGTCGGCGGGGGCCTGGCGGGCCTGTCCTCCCTCGGCGTGGGCGGCCTGTCCATCGACTTCCCCGGGCAGTACGCCCGCTTCGACTCCGAGCCGCTCAGGCCCGGTCTGCGCGTCACCGGCTCGCCCACGGTCCGGCTCAAGGTCACCTCCGGCGCCGACGACGCGGTGCTCTTCGCGAAGGTGTACGACGTGAGCCCCGACGGCAAGCGGCAGGTGCTCCCCGCCCAACTGGTGACGCCGGTCCGGGTGGAGGGCGCCAAGGAAGGCAAGGAGATCGAGGTCCGCCTGCCCGCGGTCGACCACAACGTGGAGGCGGGCCACCGGCTGCGCCTGGTGGTCGCCGCGACCGACCTGGGCTACGCCTCCCCGGCCGCGCCCGGTACGTACAAGGTCGCGCTGGTGGACGGCTCGCTGAAGGTGCCCACGGCGCCCGGGGTGAAGACCGGGCCCGCCGGGGTGCCCTGGTGGGCCTGGGGGCTGCCGCTCGCGGGCGCGGTCGTCGCGCTCGGACTGCTGGCCACCCGCCGCGCCACCGCGCCGGCCCCCGACCCGGAGCTGGCCGAGGTACCGCTCCAGATCACCGGTCTGACGAAGAAGTACGCGAAGTCGACCGACCGGTACGCGGTCCGCGACCTCTCCTTCCGCGTCGAGAAGGGCCAGGTGCTCGGCCTGCTCGGGCCCAACGGCGCGGGCAAGACCACCACCCTGCGCATGCTGATGGGCCTCATCCGCCCCGACAGCGGCGAGATCCGCGTCTTCGGCCACGCCATCCGCCCGGGCGCCCCCGTGCTCTCCCGGGTCGGCGCCTTCGTCGAGGGCGCGGGCTTCCTGCCGCACCTGTCCGGCCGCGCCAACCTGGAGCTGTACTGGCAGGCCACCGGCCGCCCCGCCGAGGACTCCCACATGGAGGAGGCGCTGGAGATCGCCGGGCTCGGCGACGCGCTCCAGCGCGCCGTGCGGACGTACTCGCAGGGCATGCGCCAGCGCCTCGCCATCGCCCAGGCCATGCTCGGCCTGCCGGACCTGCTGATCCTCGACGAGCCGACCAACGGCCTCGACCCGCCGCAGATCCGCGAGATGCGGGACGTGATGATCCGGTACGCCCGGGGCGGCCGCACGGTCATCGTCTCCAGCCATCTGCTCTCCGAGGTCGAGCAGTCCTGTACGCATCTGGTGGTCATGGACCGGGGCCGGCTCGTCCAGGCGGGCCCGGTCGCCGAGATCACCGGCGGCAGCGACACGCTCCTGGTCACCGTCGACGGCCCGGTCACCGAGGTGCTGGCCGACAAGGTGGCCGCGCTGCCCGGCGTCGGCGCGGCCACGCCCACCGAGGAGGGCATGCTGGTGCGCCTGGAGGGCGCCTCGGCCACGGAGCTGATCGCCGAACTGGTCCGCCTCGACGTGCCGTTGACGGGCGTCGGCCCGCACCGCCGTCTGGAGGACGCCTTCCTGACCCTGATCGGAGGACCGGCATGAGTGCGCCCACGCACCCCGGCGCGGGCCCGGCGCCCGAGCTGAGGGCCACCGCCCCCGGCTACCGCCCGCGCCGCACCCTGCCCCTGCGGGTGGAGGCGGCGCGCCAACTGCGCCGCAGGCGCACCCTGGTGATGGCCGGCATCCTCGCCGCGCTGCCGTTCATCCTGGTCACGGCGTTCGCCATCGGCGGCACCCCGTCCGGGCGGGACGGCCGGATCACCCTGATCGACACGGCGACGGCGTCCGGGGCGAACTTCGCGGCGACCGCCCTGTTCGTCTCGGCGGGCTTCCTGCTCGTGGTGCCCGTCGCCCTGTTCTGCGGGGACACGGTCGCCTCGGAGGCCGGCTGGTCGTCGCTGCGCTATCTGCTGGCCGCGCCCGTGCCCCGGGCGCGGCTGCTGTGGAGCAAGCTGGCGGTGGCGCTCGGCCTGAGCGCGGCGGCGATCGTCCTGCTGCCGCTGGTGGCCCTGGCGGTGGGCACGGCGGCGTACGGCTGGGGCCCGCTGGAGATCCCCACCGGCGGCTCGCTCGGCGCGGGCGAGGCGCTACCGCGCCTGGCCATCGCCGTGGCGTTCGTCTTCGTCTCCCAACTGGTCACGGCCGGGCTCGCGTTCTGGCTCTCCACCAAGACGGACGCGCCGCTGGGCGCGGTCGGCGGCGCGGTGGGCCTGACGATCGTGGGCAACGTCCTGGACGCGATCACGGCCCTGGGCGACTGGCGCAAGGCCCTCCCGGCCCATTGGCAGTTCGCCTGGGCGGACGCCCTCCAGCCCCACCTGGAGTGGAGCGGCATGGCCCAGGGCGCGGGCGTGTCGGTGGGGTACGCCCTGGTGCTGGTGGCACTGGCGTTCCGGGGGTTCGAGAAGAAGGACATCGTGTCGTAGGGGGCGGGGGTGACGGTGAGGGCCGGGGGCGGGGGCCGGGGGTGGGGTCGGGGCGGGGCCCTTGCGGCCCACTGACGCCCGCCGCCGCGCCGGCGCCCGCCCCCCTGTCACCCGCCCTCCGGCCGGCCCCACGAAGCGGCCCGCCCGCGCGGATGGCCGAACGGAAGGACCCGGACGGGTTACGCGAACGGGAGAATTCACCCCTCACGGCGTACTCGCCGGGCCCTCCCGCGCCCTTGGGGGCCGGGACGGAACAGCGCTTGGCCCCGCTGCGCCGGACGCGCGGGGAGACGTTTTACACGCTCGCTACGGCCGACTCGCTATGGTCCCCCTGACCAGCAAAAAGGCCCTCCCGAAGGGGAGGGCCGGACGCGGCACGGGCGGTGGCGCCCCCGGCAGGACTCGAACCTGCGGCCAAGCGCTTAGAAGGCGCCTGCTCTATCCACTGAGCTACGGGGGCCGGATGGCCTGGAGCCCCCGGGCGGACAAGGCTGCGATCCGGAGCTCGGCTCCGGGCCGTGACCTTGCCGGGGACAAGGATAGGGCTCCTCTCGCCTCGCCCCGGTTGCTTCACCTGCGTGGCACGATGTGGAGGTTCGGTGAAGCGAACCGATAATCGCAGGCGAGCGCGGAACATGCAGCGGTTTTGACGCTCGCGGGGCCGGGTGTTGTGCACTCGTTATGCCTGCGTCCCACTCCTCCCGTCTGTCCCATGTGTCCGATCGGCGCGCGAAAGCTTCCATACGCTTCAAAAAGCCGCCAAAATTGGGCATTCTTCGCATGTGGTGACCTTGGACGTACGGCCTCAGCTGATCGACGCACTCTCCGCCCTGCGCGACAGGGTCGCCGCCGTGCGTCTTCCGCTGCCTCTTCCGGCGGCGGCGCGCGCACGGCAGACCCGGGGCGAACTGCTGGCACAGCTCGACGACTATCTGCTGCCCCGGCTCAGAGATCCCGAGGCGCCGCTGCTCGCCGTAGTCGGCGGCTCCACCGGCGCCGGAAAGTCCACCCTCGTCAACTCCCTTGTGGGGCGACGGGTCAGCGAGGCCGGTGTGCTGCGGCCGACGACCCGCACCCCCGTACTCGTCTGCCACCCCGACGACCACCACTGGTTCACCGAGATCCGCGTCCTGCCCCAGCTCACCCGTGTCTGGCTGCCCCAGCAGAACGACGAGGCGGACATCGACGAGGGCATCGGGGGCAACGACGCGGAGAACTCGCTCCGTATCGAGACCTCGCGGAACCTGCCCGTCGGGCTCGCCCTGCTCGACGCGCCCGACATCGACTCACTGATCGTCAGCAACCGTCTGCTCGCCGCCCAGCTGATCTGCGCCGCCGACATCTGGGTGATGGTCACGACCGCCTCGCGGTACGCGGACGCCGTGCCGTGGCACCTGCTGCGGACGGCCAAGGAGTACGACGCCATGCTGATCACCGTCCTCGACCGGGTGCCGCACCAGGTCATCGGCGAGGTGTCCCGGCAGTACGCGGCGCTTCTGACCAAGGCGGGGCTCGGTGACGTGCCCCGCTTCACCATTCCCGAGCTGCCCGAATCGGCCGGGGGCGGAAGCGGATTGCTGCCGGCCACCGCCGTCGCCCCGCTCGGTCAGTGGCTCGCCCACCGGGCCCAGGACCCGGCCGCCCGCCAGCAGGCCGTCTTCCGTACCGCCGTCGGGGTCATCGACTCGCTCAACGCCCGTATGCCCGAACTCGCCTCCGCCGTCGCCGCCCAGTACGCCGCCGCCGTACGGATGACGAGCGCGGTGGAGGAGGCGTACGAGCGGGAAGGGGCGCGGGTGCGGCGCAGGCTCCAGGCGGGGGGCGTGCTCGCCGGAGACGCGCTGACCCGCTGGCGCGCGTACCCCCGGGACGCCACCTCCGTCGAGCTCCTCGAAGCGCTCTGCGAGAGCCTCACCGAACTGCTCGGCTGCGCGGCCGCCGCCGCCGACGAACGGGTGCGCGAGGCATGGGGCCGCGAACCGGCCGCCGCCGAGCTGGCCCGGGGCGTACGGGACCGGGAGGCCGCCGACCGCATCGGGCTCGCCGTACGGCGCTGGCGGCGGGTCCTGGAGGAGCTGGCCGAGGAGGAGGTACGGGAGATGGACCGGGCCGTCGCCCCCTCCGCCGAGGCCGTGGCGGCCCTGCTGGCGGCCTCGCTCCTCGGTGGACGCCGTGCCCGCAGGGCCGGGGAACGGCTGGCCGAACGCATCGGCGCCAAGCGCGCGCTGCGCCTGCGCGACCAGGGCGGAAAGCTCGTCACCTCGTACATCGACCGCGTCCTGAACGCCGAACGCGACCGCAGGCTCGCCCCGCTGGACGCGCTCCGGGTGACCCCGGAGCCCCAGGCCGGGCTGATCGCCGCGCTGTCCCTACTGCAGAAGGAGAGGTGAGCGGGGTGACCGCTCTGACGGACCGCCCGGGGGGCGACAAGCCCGAGTCCGGGGGGCCGGATCCGAGGCCGGATTCGGGGCCGGATCCGAGGCCGGATTCGGAGGAGCTGCGAGGTGGGGGCGAGGCGGGGACGGGTGCCGGGGCTTCCGCTTCGGTGGACTCTGTGGCTTCTGCGGACTCTGAGGGGGCGGAGGGGTCAGACGGATCTGCGGCATCTTCAGCATGTGCGAAGGAGGGTGAGCGGCCGTCCGCCGACGGTTCCGGGGAGGGGCCTGCCCCCGTGGCGCCGGTTCCGTCCGTGACGGTGGAGGTACGGATCCCCGGAAGGTCGCCGAGCGGCGGACTGGAGACCGTCCGGCCCACCTCCGGGTGGCTCGGCTTCGACCGTCCGTGGGCCGAACGACCGCCTTCCCGCAGGTCGGAGCCGGATGGGAGCACGGCGGCCAAGGGGGCTCCTGCCGTGGCGCCGGGGCAGAAGCTCGTCTCCGACGAAGCCGGCACGCCCGAGGCAGACACATCCGGAGGTGCCGCGTCCGGCGGCGCTGGACCCAAGGGCGACGCGGCGAAGCCGGGCACTCCTGGGCCCGACAGCCCCAAGCCGGCCGACCCCGATGCCGACAGGCCCGAGCCGGGCGGGTCCGTGACCAACACGTCCGAGTCGGGCGGGTCCGCGACGGACAAGTCCGAGTCGGGCGGGTCCGTGACGGACAAGTTCAGGCGAGTCGCGGCCAAGAAGGAGACCGCCGAGCCGGTCACGGCCAAGCCCGCGGCTTCAAGGCTGGGCGCGGCCCGGCCCGATGCGGACAAGGTGGGCGTGGCCAAGTCCGACGAGCCCGAGCAGGGGGCGCCCAAGCAGGATCAACCCAAGTCGGGCACGCCCCAGCCGGAGGCGTCCAAGCGGGCTGGTGCCAAGCCCGAGGTGTCCAAGCCGGGCGCCGACAAGCCCGAGCCGGGCTCGCCCGAGCAGGACCAGCTCAAACAGGACCCGCCCAGGCCGGTCACGCCCCAACTTGAGGCTCCCAAGCTGGGCGCCGCCAAGCTGGACAAGCCCGAGCCGGTCTTGCCCGAGCAGGACCAGCTCAAGCAGGACCCGTCCGAGCCGGGCGCGCCCCAGTCTGGGGCTTCCCATCCGGTCGGGATCAAGCCCGACAAGTCCGAGCCGGGCTCGCCCGAGCAGGACCAGCCCAAGTCGGTCACGCCCCAAACCGAACTGCCCAAGCCGGGCGCCGCCGGGCCCGATGCGTCCAAGTCGGGCGCCGCCAAGCCTGACAAGTCCGGGCCCGTCGCGCCCGAGCGGGGCCAGCCCAAGCAGGACACGCCCGAACCGGTCAGGCCCCGACCCGGTCATCCCAAGCCGGTTGGTGCCAGGCCGGACGCGGCCAAGCCCGCCCCGCCCCGTCCCGACGCCTCCAAGCCGAGCACCTCCAAGCCGAGCACCTCCAAGCCGAGCACCTCCAAGCCGAGCACCTCCAAGTCGGAGGCCTCCAGGCCCGTCGAGGCGAAGCCCGAGGCGCCCAAGCCCCTCGCGCCCGAGCCTCAGAAGCCCAGGTCAGCCACGTCCCGCCCGGTCACCTCCCCGCCGATCGTGTCCAGGCCCGTCATGTTCAAGTCCCTCACTTTCAAGCCCGCCACCCCCAAATCCGACACGCCCGGGCCCAAAACGACAGAAGTCGACATGTCGACAGCCAGCACCGCCGGTACAGCCATCACCGCCACCACCGCCAGCACCCCCAAGACCCCACCCGCCGCCGCCTCCCGGAGCCGCCGCCTCACCCGAGAGGCCCCAAGCTCCCGCGTCAAGACACCCCCGCGTCCCGCATCCCCCCCGAAGACCGCGACCCCGGCCGCCGGCCGTGCGGCGACCTCACCCGCGCCCGCGGCCGTACCGCCCCGGCCGAGTCGCCTCCCGTACCGCCGCGCCCGCGCCGACTCCACGCAGGCCGCTCACGCGGCACAGGCCGCCCTCGCCGCCGAGGCCGAGCTCGGCTGGGACGACGGGCTGATCGCTCGACGGGTCAACGAAGCGGCCGAGGACGAGGTTCCCGTCGAGGAACCCGAGCCGGTCGAGGCGTACGTGCCCATCGGCGGGCCCTACGGAGCCGAGCTGCGCGGACGGCTGGAGGCCCTGCGGGAGCTCGTGGGGCTCTCGCGCACGCGGCTCGACGGGAAGACGCTGGCCGAGGCGGGCCGCGTACTCGACGAGGCCGCCGCACGGCAGCGGCTGTCCGCGCGGCACACGGTCGTCGCCATCGCCGGAGCCACCGGCAGTGGCAAGTCGACCCTGTTCAACGCCCTCGCCGGTACGCACATCTCCGAGACCGGGCTGCGCCGCCCCACCACCGCCGCGCCCATCGCGTGCAGTTGGACCGACGGCGCGGCCGGCCTGCTGGACCGGCTCGGTCTGCCGGGCAGGCTGCGGCGCCGACCGCTGCCCACCGACCCGCACGCCGAGGCCCTCCAGGGACTGGTCCTCGTCGATCTGCCCGACCTCGACTCGGCGGTCGTCGAACACCGCCGCCAGGCCGACCGCGTCCTTGCGCTCGTCGACGCCGTCGTCTGGGTCGTGGACCCGGAGAAGTACGCGGACGCCGTCCTCCACGAGCGGTACCTACGGCCCCTGGCCGGGCACGCCGAGGTGACCTTCGTCGTACTGAACCAGGTCGACCGGCTCCCCGGCGACGCCGCCGACCAGGTGCTCGACGATCTGCGCCGCCTCCTCGACGAGGACGGCATGGCACTCGGCGAGCACGGCGAACCCGGCGCCACCGTCATCTCCCTCTCCGCCCTCACCGGCCAGGGGGTCGGTGAACTGCGCGACCTGCTCAGCCGTTTCGTGCAGGAACGCGGCGCCCCGGAACGCCGGGTCTCGGCCGACCTGGACGCCGCCGCCGCCGAACTGCGTCCGGTGTACGTCGCGGACGGCCGTACGGGGCTCGACGAGCGGGCCCGCGAGGCGTTCACCGACCGCCTCGCGGCGGCCGTGGGCGCCGCCGCCGCGGGGGAGGCCGCCGAACGGGAGTGGCGGCGCAACGCGGGCCGCGCCTGCGGCACTCCCTGGCTGCGGCTCTGGCGCTGGTACGAGAGGATGCGCGTCCCCGGCAGGGAGTCCCCGCAGCCCGCTCCTCCTCCGGAGGAGGAGGTGACGGCCCGCCAGCGGGTCGAGCAGGCCGTACGCCTCGTCGCGGAGGAGGCGGCCACCGGCCTGCCCACCCCCTGGGCCCAGGCAGTACGGGAGGCTGCGGTGCGCGGCGCCGAGGGCCTGCCGGAGGCACTGGACGAGTTGGCGGTACGGGCGGAGCTGGAACGCGGCACCTCGCCCAGGCCCCCGTGGTGGCCCGCGGCGGTCGTGGTGCAGGCGGCCATGACGCTGGTGCAGATCGTGGGCGGCCTGTGGCTCGCGGGGCAGATCGTGGGGGTGTTCCCCCCGGGGTTGCTGGTGCCCGCGCTGGTGATGCTGTCCGGGATCGTCGGGGGCCCGCTGGTCGAGTGGGCCTGCGGGGTCGCGGCACGCGGACCGGGACGGCGCTACGGGCAGGAGGCCGAGCGGCGGTTGCGGGAGGCGGCGGCCGGGTGCGGCCGGGCGAAGGTACTGGACCCGATCGCGGCGGAGCTGATGCGTTACCGCGAGGTGCGCGAGCAGTACGTGGCGGTTCGCGGGGGGACCGGGGCCGGGGCGGGAGTGCGGGTGGGGGTGTCGTGACTGACGGGTGGCCCGGACGGGAGGACCGAGTGGGGGACCTGACGGGGGCGACCTGACGACCGCGCCCCGCACAACCCCCGTACGAGTGACGACGTTTTCCACAATCGCCGGGTTGTCCACAGCCCCCGGCACAAGGTCCTCCGTCCGGTCCAGCATGGTCATCGACAGCGCAAGGGTTCGATCGGCCGGCTGGGCCGGACGGAGTCGCGGCGGGGACGCCGTGTGCGTGATGGGCGCGCACGGCAGGCAGCACGGGGGAGTGGTGGGGATGAACGACACGCTGGTGACACTGGTGGGAAACGCCGCGACGCGGGTGGAGTACCGGGAGACGGCGACGGGCGGGGTGGCCCGGTTCCGGCTCGCGGTGACCCCGCGCCGGTTCGACCGGCAGAAGAACGCCTGGGTGGACGGGCACTCCAGCTTCTACACGGTCTGGGCCTGGCGGACGCTGGGCCTGAATCTGGCGAGTTCGGTCGCTGTGGGCGAACCGCTGGTGGTGCACGGCAGGTTGCGGGTGCGTGACGAGGATCTGGACGGTCAGCGCCGGTTCTCGGCGGATGTCGAGGCGGTCGCGGTGGGCCACGATCTGACGCGCGGGACATCCGCCTTCCGGCGCGTGGTGAAAGCGGACCCGGCGCTGACCGAGCCGCCCAAGGACCCTGCGGGGGAAGCCGGTTCGGGGGGCGTGCGGACATGGAAACCGGGTCCGCAACCGGTTTCCACGGCCTCTCCGGCCTGGACGGGAACGGGCGGTGCGGAAGTGGTCGCTGGGGGTGACGGGGTGGAGGGGGTGAACGCCGGGGCGGGTGGGGAAAGCCCAGGTGGGAGGCGTGGGAAGGGTTCCGTGAAGTCTTCCGGGGCGGCCGTCGCGGCGCCCTGAAAGTCCGTTTCCGCACAGGAGATTTGTCGATAACCCCAGGTGGGGACGGGTAGCGGCGATAACGATTCCGATTCGGAATGGTTATCTGATCGCATGACAGGGGATCAGGCGGCCTGATCTCCATAGGATTTCCGTTACTCACGGGGCACTTGAGTCAGCAGGCGAGGGACTTCCCCCACGCGCACGTACGCGAAAGCTCCTCGCCCGAAGGGGAATTCTGTGTTTTCAGTCGTTCACGGGCTTTCTGTACCCAAGCCTGTACGCAAGCGCGGCCTGGCACGCCTCGCTGCCGCCGTCACCGTCTCGGGTCTGGTCGCCGGCGGCGCCATAACCGGGGCGGGCACGGCGGTCGCCGACACGCCCGGTCAGCAGCACCAGGGCGGCGCGGTCGCCACCATCAAGGGCCTGGACCCGGACGCCTCCGGCAAGGCCGTCATCCACCAGCAGGGCGATGACCGCCCGGTCTCGGCCGGCCTCTTCCAGATGGTCGTCGACGGCGGCGGCACCCTGCGTACGTACTGCATCGACATCCACAACCCGACCCAGCCCGCCGCGAAGTACCAGGAGACCCCCTGGAGCGGCACCTCGCTGAGCGGCAACCCCGACGCGGGCAAGATCCGCTGGATCCTCGAGCACTCGTACCCGCAGGTGAACGACCTGACGGCGCTCGCCAAGTCGGCCGGCCTCAAGGGTCAGCTCACCAATGGCACGGCCGCCGCGGCGACGCAGGTCGCCATCTGGCGCTACTCCGACCACGCCAAGGTCGACGCGGTGGACCCGCAGGCCAAGGAGCTGGCGGACTGGCTGACCAAGTCCGCGAAGAACGTCGCCGAGCCCAAGGCGTCCCTGACGCTCGACAACGCGGCCGTCTCCGGCAAGGCGGGCTCCAAGATCGGCCCGGTGACCGTCCACACCAACGCCGACAAGGTCACGGTGACCCCGTCCGAGGAGCTCAAGGCCGCGGGCGTCAAGGTCCTCGACAAGGGCGGCAAGGCCGCCGCGGTCGCCAAGAACGGCACCCAGCTCTACTTCGACGTGCCCGTGGGCGCCCAGCCGGGCTCCGGCTCGCTGACCGTCCAGGCCACCACCCAGGTGCCGGTCGGCCGCGCGTTCGCCAGTGAGTCCAAGAGCCAGACGCAGATCCTCGCCGGCTCCAGCGTCTCCACGGTGACCGCCGTCGCCAAGGCGACCTGGGCCAAGCAGGGCGCCATTCCGGCCCTGACGGCCGCGAAGAACTGCGCCAAGGGCGGCGTGGACGTCACGGCGACCAACAAGGGCGACGAGGCGTTCACCTTCAAGCTCGCCGGCATGTCGTACACGATCGAGGCCGGCAAGTCGAAGACCATCACGGTGCCGGTCGCCGAGGACCAGGCCTACGACTTCGTGATCACCGGGCCGAACGGCTTCAAGCAGGAGTTCAAGGGCGTCCTGGACTGCAAGACCGCCGGCACCCCGAGCCCCACCAAGCCGTCGTCGCAGCCCAGCCCCGCCTCCGCGGGCGGCACCTCGTCGGGGGGCTCCTCCTCCGGCGGCTCCACCACCGGTGGTGACCTCGCCGAGACGGGCTCCTCCAGCTCCACGCCGATGATCGCGGGCGTCGCTGTCGCCCTGGTCGTCATAGGCGGCGGCGCGGTGTTCTTCCTCCGCCGCAAGAAGGCCGGGACCGCCGGGCACTGACCCAGCGGCTCCGAGCCACGGACCCGTGGACTCGGAGTGACCACCTCGTGACAGTGGCCCCGGTGAGCGCAGGCGCACCGGGGCCACTGGCGTCCCTGGAGAAGTACCCGTTTCCGCCAGGGGGTGGCGGTACGGCAAGATGGGGTGTATCTGCCCACAGCCCGATTCACACTGCCGGACGGTTTCTCTTGGCTGAGTACATCTACACCATGCGCAAGACGCGCAAGGCGCACGGCGACAAGGTGATCCTTGACGACGTCACGCTGAGCTTCCTGCCCGGCGCGAAGATCGGTGTGGTCGGTCCCAACGGTGCCGGTAAGTCCACCGTTCTCAAGATCATGGCGGGCCTTGAGCAGCCCTCCAACGGCGACGCGTTCCTGTCGCCGGGCTACAGCGTCGGCATCCTCATGCAGGAGCCGCAGCTGGACGAGTCGAAGACGGTCCTGGAGAACGTGCAGGACGGCGCCGCCGAGATCATGGGCAAGCTCAAGCGCTTCAACGAGGTCGCCGAGCTCATGGCGACCGACTACTCGGACGCGCTCCTCGAGGAGATGGGCAAGCTCCAGGAGGACCTCGACCACGCCAACGCCTGGGACCTCGACGCCCAGCTGGAGCAGGCCATGGACGCGCTGGGCTGCCCGCCCGGCGACTGGCCCGTGGTCAACCTCTCCGGTGGCGAGAAGCGCCGGGTGGCGCTCTGCAAGCTGCTGATCGAGGCGCCCGACCTGCTCCTCCTCGACGAGCCCACCAACCACCTCGACGCCGAGTCGGTGAACTGGCTGGAGCAGCACCTCTCGAAGTACGCGGGCGCCGTGGTCGCCGTCACCCACGACCGGTACTTCCTGAACAACGTCGCCGAGTGGATCCTGGAGCTGGACCGCGGCCGCGCGATCCCGTACGAGGGCAACTACTCCACGTACCTGGACAAGAAGGCGGCCCGCCTCAAGGTCGAGGGCCGCAAGGACGAGAAGCGCGCCAAGCGGCTCAAGGAAGAGCTGGAGTGGGTCCGCTCCAACGCCAAGGGCCGGCAGACCAAGTCCAAGGCGCGCCTCGCCCGTTACGAGGAGATGGCGGCCGAGGCCGACAAGATGCGGAAGCTGGACTTCGAGGAGATCCAGATCCCGCCGGGCCCGCGTCTGGGCTCGATCGTCGTCGAGGTGGAGAACCTCTCCAAGGCCTTCGGCGACAAGGTCCTCATCGACGACCTGTCCTTCACGCTGCCGCGCAACGGCATCGTGGGCGTCATCGGTCCGAACGGCGCGGGCAAGACCACGCTGTTCAAGATGCTCCAGGGCCTGGAGACCCCCGACACGGGCTCCATCCGGGTCGGCGAGACGGTCAAGATCTCGTACGTCGACCAGAGCCGCGCCAACATCGACCCCAAGAAGACCCTCTGGGCCGTGGTGTCGGACGAGCTCGACTACATCAACGTCGGCCAGGTCGAGATGCCCTCGCGCGCGTACGTCAGCGCGTTCGGCTTCAAGGGCCCGGACCAGCAGAAGCCGGCCGGGGTGCTCTCCGGCGGTGAGCGCAACCGCCTCAACCTGGCGCTGACGCTCAAGGAGGGCGGCAACCTGCTGCTCCTCGACGAGCCCACCAACGACCTCGACGTCGAGACGCTCTCCTCGCTGGAGAACGCGCTCCTGGAGTTCCCGGGTGCCGCTGTCGTGATCTCCCACGACCGCTGGTTCCTGGACCGGGTGGCGACGCACATCCTGGCGTACGAGGGCGACTCGAAGTGGTACTGGTTCGAGGGCAACTTCGAGTCGTACGAGAAGAACAAGATCGAGCGGCTCGGGGCCGACGCGGCGCGTCCGCACCGCGCCACCTACAAGAAGCTCACCCGGGGCTGATCTTCTTGGCTCGCCACATCTACAGCTGCCCGCTCCGCTGGTCGGACATGGACGCCTTCGGGCACGTCAACAACGTGGTCTTCCTCCGCTATCTGGAGGAGGCCCGGATCGACTTCATGTTCCGGCTGGCGCCGGGGGACGGCTCGCCGTCGTTCTCGGGCGGGTCCGTGGTGGCCCGGCACGAGATCGACTACGTACGGCCGCTGGTGCACCGCCACGAGCCGGTGACCGTCGAGTCGTGGGTCACGAAGATCGGCGCGGCGTCGCTGACGATCGCGTACGAGATCAAGGACCCCGAGCAGGTGTATGTGCGGGCGTCCACGGTCGTGGTGCCGTACGACCTGGCGGCGGGGCGGCCGCGGCGGATCTCCGCGGAGGAGAAGGCGTTCCTCCAGGAGTACGTCGAGGAGCCGGCCCGCGCGGGCGGCGGCGCGGGGAAGTCCGCGGGGCCGGAGCGGGCCGCGGCATGACCGTGAAGCTGGGCTTCGCCGACGCCGGGGAGGTGGCGGATCTCGCCGCCTTCCTGGCCCGGCTGATCCACTATGACCGGGCGGCGGCCGTGCGGCTGCAGGCCGGGGGCGGAGCGCTGGCGGTGTTCGGGCGCCCGCCGGCGTTCGAGGTGCTGGCGATTCGTACGGTGCGGCTGGACGCGATGGTGGAGCTCGATGTCACCGTGTCGGCGGGGGAGCTCCTCGAAGCGCTCGACGAGCCCGCGTCGGCGGTGGTCGTTCCGGCCGCCGTGACCGGGCCGCCGTGGGCGGGCGTACTGCCGCCGCGCGGCGGCTGGCGACGGCTGCCCGGGCTGCCCTCGGTCGAGGAGATGCGGCGCGCGGTCGGGGCGGCGGTGGCGGAGTTCCGGGTGCGGGACGAGGCGCTGCCGCAGGAGTCGCGTACGCGGGCCGAGCGGGAGCGGATCGGGCGGGAGATCTGGTCGCGGACGCTGGGGGAGACGGGGGTGCCGTTGCGGGTGGTGCATGCGGCGCAGTCCCTGGGGTTTCTGCGGGCCGGGGCGGCCGGGTCCGGTGCGGCCGGGTCCGGCGGTGAGGTGGCTCTGCTGGGGGCGGGGCCGTGGTTGCGTCTTCGTACGGATTACGGGTCTGTGGCGGTTCGGCGCGCCGGGGTTGGGGTCTTGCCGTTGTCCCCGCGCTGAGGTGCGCCCGGGGCCCGTTGGCGGCTCGGGCTTTCTCTGCGGGTCGTGGTGGGTTGCTGGCCCTCAAGGGTTGTCTTTCGCCTGCGCGCCCGGTGGGGGTTGCTCGCGCAGTTCCCCGCGCCCCTCAGGTGGACCGGCAGCGTCTCGGAGTGCGGCTGGGGTGAGGGGCTGTTTCGTCCGCGGGTCGTGGTGGGTTGCTCGCGCAGTTCCCCGCGCCCCTCAGGTGGCCAGGGGCGCGGGGAACTGCGCGATCAGCCACAGACGGTCCGCAGACGCATCCACGACCTGCTTCCCGCACCCGCACCCGCGTCCGCGCACCCCGCACTCGGCAGCCCCCCGCGCCCCTCAGGTGGCCAGGGGCGCGGGGAACTGCGCGATCAGCCACAGACGGTCCGCAGACGCATCCACGACCTGCTTCCCGCACCCGCACC